>AQYM01000027.1 GCA_000380705.1 Crenarchaeota archaeon SCGC AAA471-B05 | reverse complement strand
TTAGGATCTTCAGATATTATTCCCTCTATCCCTGTAAGAGCAAAACCACTTATGAATACCTCATCTCCTATAGCAACTATTTTCATAATACAATATTCATTCTTGTCAAATATTTAAATTAATTAAAGAAGAGCTAAATTTCCACACAGAAGAACTTTTTTACTTTTTTAGTTTCTAAGTAAAAATTTTCTCCTTGAGAAATAGGGAATTACAATAAACTAAAATATCGAACTTTAACACGTTAGATTGGGAAAAAATTAATATAACTAGAAATTAAAAAAAAAGATAAAGAATGGGTATAGCTAAGCTAAGTAAGGCTTATATCCTAACTTCTAAGGCAAATTTAGATAAACTTATCAGTAAATTGATAGATTTTGAGTATTTCCATATTGATGAAAGCAAAGAAGAAAAAACAGAATATAGTTCTTATTTAATACAAAATTTAAGTAAGTTCACTTCTGAAGTAGATAATTTGCTAAGTGAACTAAATATTAAGAAAGAATACGGGGTATTGGATTATTTATTATCTAAAGAAAAATATAGTAAAAATACCTACGAGTTTTCTTCAATTGAAGATTTTTTAAATTTTTCAAAACAAAAAATTAATAATTTTAAAAATATTTTTCTGCCTTATCTTGAGGAGAAAAGGAAAATAACAAAGGAAATTGGTGAAAAGGAATACATACGTAATTATTTAACATACTTACAAAAATTAAAAATACCTATAATTAAGTTATTCGGTATAAGGAATTTTATTGTTAACTTGGTAATAACTACTGAAAAATCTTTATCTGAGTTGCAAAAAAGTATTCCTCCTGAGATTTTTATTTTAAGTGAAAAAGTAACCGAAGATAAATATGTAACTTTATTAATAACCAAACCTTTATTCCAAGAAAAATTAAGTAGAATACTAGGCAGTTTAGATTTAAAGCCTATTCCTATAAAACAATTTTATAACTTGAACATCGAAGAATATTTGAATAAATTAAACACGGAAATAAACGAATTAAGAAAAAAGATAGAAGAGATAACTACTATTTTAGATAAAACAGTAAAAGAAAAATATAACGAATTATTAGAAATATATGAATTAATCTATCTTCAATATTTAAATTCATTGAGCCTAAAATTCTCTAAAGTTACAAAATATTTCGTAATAGTTGAAGGTTACGTTCCTGAAAAAATGAGAACAAAACTTTCTAACTATTTAAAAGATTTAGCTTACGTAGAGTATAAAGAATTGAGTAAAGACGAAGCCAATAATGCTCCTTCTTTAATATTAAATAAGCCTATAGTGAATGCATTTGAACTAATAACTTACATGCATGGTAAGGCAAGATACAACGAAATTGATCCCACACCATTTATTTTCTTCTTTTTCCAGGTCTTCTATGGTTACATGTTTGCAGATTTTGGAGGAGGTTTAATTCTATTTATTTTAGGTCTTCTTTTATACTTTAAAACTTTAGGAAGTTTGAAGAAATGGGGAATTTTAATTATATGGCTAGGAATTTCAAGCATGATTTTTGGGTTAATTTATGGAGAGTTTTTCGGTTTTGGTCTTCCTTTTGTTAAATATGAACCTTTGGTAGAATTGCTCGATCATAAAACAAGGGAGATAAATCCTCATACAATTTTATTTGTAATTCAGCTAAGTTTAGTAATAGGCATAATACATATTTCCTTGGGGATGATTCTGAGATTAGTAAATGGTCTTATTGGAAAGAACTACGAAGATGTACTAGGAGGAATAGCATACCTTATTTTTTACATTTCCAGCGTTTTCTTAATATATGGCTTACTAACGTTAGGTTTTAATTTTAATAGTTTTTCATACGGATCAGATCCAATTTTAGGCATACCTGCATATATATATTCTAGAGTTTTCGGCTTTACGTCTCTTGCAGGCTTAACGTTAATTTTCTTATTTAAATATTTAGCACATAGATTTGAACATGGACATGAAGTTAAATTTAAAAATTATATAGGCGAAGGAGCTATAGAAGTATTTGATTCAATAACGAGATTACTTTCAAACACAATAAGTTATGTACGATTGGCAATACTTGTCATAGTTCATACTGCATTACTATTAAATTTGAACCTTGTAACCAATTTATATCTTGGAAATCCAATTATTACTACTATCGTTATTGCAATCGTATTAATACTTGGTAATATAGGCATAATAGTTATGGAAGGTTTCATAGTCTTTATACAAGCTCTGAGGTTGCATCTCTATGAATGGTTTACTAAATTTTATTATGGTGATGGAAAGGAATTTAGAAAATTATTAAAAGAAGGTAATTATACATTTATAATTTTTAAATAAATTTTATTATTTATAAAATTAACATCTTATATATTTCATTTGATTTTATTCCATTTTTTATTCCAAACATAATGGTTATTAAATTTTGAATTTCTACTTCCTTAAGTTTGATAAAGGCTAACACTAAATCTAAATTATTTGAACCTGCCAAAAATTTAATATAAGCAATTTTGTATAAATAAACTTCAAATTGTCTCTCTAACTTGGGCAAATCCTCTCTGGTTCTAATCTCTTCTGTGATTAATTGAGCGTATTTGGAATTTTTTAAAATTTGGAAGCAACTTTCAATTTCTTCGCTTGCAATGAGACTATTCAGCATTTCTTGCGAAATAAAGTATGTTTTAGGAATAATAATTTCTCTTTGAAATGTAACATCTAAACCTAAATATTTTGATCTCAAAATTGCTAAAATATTATAGAAATCTACCTCTGTTCCTACAATATCTCNGCATGCTTTAGCATCTTCTAATTTAATTTTACTTAAAGAAGAAATTATGTTGTTTATTAATAATTTATCGAAATAAATATCAAATACATTTAAATTTCTTTTTTCTTTATATAAATTATAAGCTTCTTGAATTTCTTTTCCAAATATATATTTGCTTAAAGTAGATATTGCTTCTTCTAAACTCGCTTCTTCCAAAACTTTAATAATTATATCCCTTCTACCTAAAAAGGCTTCAGCTTCTAAAATTATAGAGTTATATAACTCGGAATACTTCTTATTCAAAGCTTTTCCTTTAATAATAACTTTTAAATTATG
>AQYM01000026.1 GCA_000380705.1 Crenarchaeota archaeon SCGC AAA471-B05 | reverse complement strand
TCTCCTCTAATTATACTTCCACCTCTCCAAATTCTTAATGCTTCACTAATATTAATATGATAATTATAAAAAATTGAACCTTTTAATAAATAGATTCCTTGTATATAAGAAAGTAAAATGGAAAGTATTAAAGCATTTTTTAAATCTTCTAAATTTAAATTATTTTTAATTTTATTAAATAAATTATATAATTTCGAATATTTTACTCTATCTTCTTTTAGCATAGAAACATATCTTGAAAAAACTGCAGCTGCTATAGCGGGACATGGAATTNCTGTTTCCAAAGAAATTTCCACACTCCATTTACCTGTTCCTTTTTGTTCAGCCTTATCAAGTATGTAATCCAATAAAAATTTTCCGTTTTCCTTTTTCCTTAAGATATTAATAGTAGCACTTAAAAGGAAAGAAGAAAGTATTCCTTTATTCCATTCTTCAAATATTTCAGAAATTTTTTCATAATCAAAAAACTTTGAAAGCAAAAAGAAAATTTCTGCTATACTTTCTATCAAGGCATATTCAATTCCATTATGAACTATTTTAACGAAATGCCCAGCTCCACCTTCTCCAAAGTAAGCATAACAAGGTTGAGATTCATATTTTGCAGAAATTTTTTCGATAATATCCTTTATTTCTTCATATGCTTCTTTACTACCACCTACCATTATGCTTAATCCCTTTCTTGCTCCTTCTATACCTCCGCTAATTCCTAAACCAAAAAAATTTAAACCTAGATTTTTCAGTTCATTATACCTTCTATCGGAATCCTTGAAATGTGAATTTCCCGCATCTATTATTATGTCGTTTTTTTCAACATAATTTAATAAATAATTTATAGCTTCATCAACTGGTTTACCAGCTTTTATTAAAAGAAAGATTTTTCTGGGTTTCTTAATGGATATTACAAAATCCCTTAGATTATAAGTAGGAATGATAAGAGAGGATTTATTTTTTTCATAAAATGCTCTTGTTTTTTCTTCAGTTCTATTATATACTGTTACGCTGAAACCTTTTTCGATTAAATTTAAACATATATTTTCTCCCATCGTACCTAAACCAAAAATTCCTATATCTGCTAACATTTCTAGTACACTACACTTCCCCTCTCACTCTTCCAATAGCATATCCTAAACCTAAGCCAAAGATTACTCCTACGGATATTAAAACGATTACTAAAGCTAAGTTTTCATAAAGAGGTTGTGTAACCGTATTTGTAATAGTAGTATTATAACTAACCGTTATAGTAGTATTATAACTAACCGTTCTTGTGCTTGTAATAGGTGAAGTTACCGTAGTATAAATTAAAAAAGTTGTATATTCAGTAGTTGTGTTATATACTGTATAATAAAACGAAGTAGTTGAAGTATAAGTCTTGGTTAAAGTTTGCGTCACAGTATTTTCAAAAATTACTGAAAAGAAAAATATTTTATTATCTTGAGAAAAAGCTGCAACTATACTTCCATCGTAAGATAGATCCAACTTTTTACCTAAATCGCTTAGTTGATAACTCCATAATTTTTTTCCTAATTCGTAAAAGTATAAACCTCCCCCGTTATCTAAAACTGAAAAATATTTGCCATTTGAAGAAATTTTTAAGGAATTTATCGGATTGAATAAAACTTCATAATGCTTTAAAAAGCCTGTGTTATTATATAAATAAACGTAATTAGACAAAGTTCCCACAACTATATAATTTGAGTAATCATCCATAGATATTACATAGGGAAGACCTATAACATTCTTACTCCATATAATAGTCCCATCGTAATACAAAAAATGAATCTTGAAATCCGTTGTAGCCAATACGATAAAATCCCCTTTATATGAAATATCCATATCCTTAACTAAAGAATTTAATGTCTTTTCCCATTGCAAATTTCCCTTTGAATCATAGAGAGCTAATTTATTGTTATTCATCCCTACTAAAATAAATTTAGAGTTACCTGATATAACTAGTTTTATTGGCGAGCTGCTTAATATTTTTGGCGAAGTTATGTAAAAGCCTGAAGAATTTAATAAATGAAGTTTATTATCATTTGTAGCTATTNCAATGACGCTTCCATCATATGAAATATCCATGTCTACTATAGAAGCGGTAAAATTAACACGTTTTATAAAATTATAAGTATTTAAGGATTTTTTAAATAAAAAGCATGAAGAAGTAATACAAGTTATTATATAGTTGGAATTGTTCGATATTTTCGCAACAGATATTTTAGCGGGAAATTCGTAGGTAAAAATTACTTCGCTAAAATTGTTTAGCACTTCTGTTTTATTATTCCATGCCACTAATAATTCCTTCCCACTTCCTGATAAAGAAATATGAGATATTGGATTGTTGTAAGATTTTTTCCAGTTTAAAATGTAGCTTGAAGACTCTATGCTAGTAAATAATGAAAAACTTGCTATTAATATTAGAAGTACGCTTATGATTATTCTTTGCATAATGAAAAATTAATTAAAATAATAAAAGCTTTATGCTAGAAACCTCAAAGATTAGTTTTGTTATTTCTGTTTAATAGAAATTTGAAATCTTTTAATAAAATGTAATAATAAAAAATTAATTATTGTAATAAATATAACAACAAATATAATTGAGTTAAAGGTTAAAGAACTAATAATATTTGATAAGTATGAAATTAAAGCGATAATTAATGTTATTTCACCAGGCTGGGTAAATGATATTATTGGTAAACTTTTTTTAGAAATATATCCAAAGCTTATAAGAGTAAATGTAATCGAAAGATACTTTACAGTAACACTTAAAATAATAACAGAAAAAATTATATGATAAATCGATGGAAAGTAAAAAATATTTATTAAAAAACCGAATGTAATGTAAAAGAAAATTGAAAAAATTTCTTTAAAAGGATAAATAATTTCCGAAATTGTCTCCCTTGCTTTAGTTATACCAATAATCATACCCAGAATAAAAATCAATGTGTAGGGATTTACACCGATTAAAATTCCTCCAATAGCTATCAAACCTATCAAGATAAAAACAAAAGCCAATAATAAGTCCCTTGAGAGATAAATTTTGTTAATAAATTTAGGTATCAAATATCCTCCTATAATTATTAAGGAACCAGTAAATGCTGTTAATAAAAAAATCTGGAATAAAAATTCAAACCTATTTAATTCATGTGAAGGGAAAATAACGTTAAATAACGAAAGAAAAAATATGGCTGTTAAATTTTCCAAAAATATTATTCCTTGGATAATCGTTATCAAAGACCTTGTTTTAAACCTATAGCTAAAAATGCTGAAAAATATACTTTGACTTGAAATCGTTATCGAAAAAGAAAGAAAAAATGAATCCACCGAACTTAATTTAAGTAAAATTAAACCGAAGTAATATAATATAGACGTCATAAAGAAAATTTCAATTGTGGTTACAATGAAAATTAAAAAAGCGAAATCACGGATCTTTAATAGAGGAAAGTCAAGCACTGAACTTAATATTACAAAGAAAATACTTAGGTAAAGAAAAAAGTATAATATTCCTGAATTTCCCATAATGTTTAATCCAAAAGTATTGGGACTGATCAGGATTCCAGATAATAATAACAAAATAGAAATTGGGAAATTAAACCTTTTTGATAATAAAATAACAGAACTTCCTATCACTAACATTATGAAAAAATCAACCAAGATTTGAATTGGCTGAATTTCCGTAACCACTTTAATAAATATTAAATACTTTTGTTTAATTTATTATATGATAATTTAGCCCCGGTGGCTTAGCCTGGTAGAGCATCCGCCTTGTAAGCGGAAGGTCGAGGGTTCAAATCCCTCCCGGGGCTTTTATCCTCTTGACTCTTATGAAGAGATTTGAAAGCCATAATTCTTACCATAAACATTTGCCTTAAGAATAAAGTATTCTTGTGATTCTAAGATAATTATGCGGGGGGTGGGATTTGAACCCACGCAGCGCTTAGCGCACAAGCGCCTCAGGCTTGCCCCTTTGACCTGGCTCGGGAACCCCCGCTTCCAAATATTTATTATTTAACGGTCAAGATAAAAAGTTTTGTTGTTCTTTTTATATTTCATCATAAAATAGTTTTATGAAGGGTTCTGCTTATTTCTTGTTTTGCATATTAATAGCTTATTTTTTAGTTGGAAATATTCAACAAGCCTACCAAAATGAAGAATACGTTGAAAATGGAATAAAGCATTATTTAATCTTTAAAATTATTTATATTCATTTCTCTCCTCCGTTTATCTACATTCAAAACTATTTTGATAAAGGAAAAATAATTTTTAACGGAATAGAATATTCTAGTGGAGAACAAATAAAATATAAACAGGGAAGATATCCCTTGGGAGCTATTCTAAGTCAAGATTATAGATTTATAACATGGTATTCATCGGAAAACATAATAATAGAAAATAGATTTGAACCAAATACTTATGCTTTACTTTTACCCCCTTCATATAACATTTTACCTGCAGTTTCTTTTGTGGAAATTTATTCGGAAATTACCATGATAGTAACTGACAATATTATACCATCTATTCCAAATATTCAACCATCCTTTCCTATTTACTTTGGGAATTTAACTAAGAACTATTTAAAAATAATTAATAAAATAAACGAAAATCCTAATATAAAATTTGTACCATATGAAAGTATAAAAATTAATAATTATATTGAAATAAATGAATCAAAACCTTATACAAATAATCCTACTTATAATGAAGAAACAAAAATATTTATAAATAATACAATTATCGTTAATAATACTTTAATAAAAAGAGAAGAAACAAAAATATTTAAAATAAATTTTTTAAATTATAATTTTTCAGAACAATATAATAAATTAATAGATGTAAGAAAAAATTATACAATAGTTTATCCTGAAAAAAATTACGGCTTAGGAATGTCAGATTATTTGGGGAATTCATTGATAGCTTCCATTACTCAAGTAAGAATAGAATGGAGCTGGTATGAACTTTCAAGTGAAGGATATGTATATAGAGAAAAAATTAAAAATTTATACGGAATTAACGTTACAGCATTTACAATATCCAACGTTCTTCTTAGATTATTAGAAGTAAGTCATGACCAAGAAAACATTACAACATATTTTCAACTAATTTGGTCTGACGATTTAACTCAAGTATTATTTAAGAAAAGCATATTTTCTTTAAATTTTATCGAGCTAGGTAAAAGTTTAGGAATATCCGATAATGAAGGTAAGATTAATGCAACCTTTGGTTATAAAGAAATAAACAACCTGGAAAGAATTGCAGGCAATATTAAAGTAGAAATACAATTTAAAGGAAATGGCACATTATTCAAAAGTTATGAGTTCTTAGTTAAATGGGTTAAATTGGCTACGATAGTAAAGGAAAAAAGCATTAACGAAAGAATTAGATTAAAAATTAAAGTAATAGAGTTTGAAAATTTTACAGAAATAAAGGATGTATTGGTTATGCTTTTTGCTGATGATAAATTAATAGCGTACAATTTAACCGATATAAATGGAGAAACAATCTTTAATGTCCAAAATCGAGAAAATTATAAAAGGATATATATTAAGTTGAGTCCAAGTTACTCCAGTGTTATTTTAATTACTTCTGAATTATCAAATATAATAATTGATATAAAAATATGAGTCTAAACATTCCTATAAACAAGGTTCTTCTATTTATTTCAACTTTGATAATAAGTTCTATAATTTTTACTTCATTTTTTTCATATAATATATTTTATTATAAAGAAAGAATTATAGAAAATTATGATATAAAAAGTATAAAAGAAATTTTTGAAACAATAATAAAACAATTATATTTTTCAACAGAAATAAATTACATAAAAGTATTAAATATTGGAAACAATTTTATAAATATTTCATTATATAAAAAAATGAATTTAACTATAATTCTTTTGAATGAAACTTTTAATTTTGAAATAAAATATTTTTTAATAAAATTTAACAAAAAAACAAACAATAATTATAGTTTGGAACAGTTTTATACAAAGGATGACGAAATAATAAATGAATATTTTGACTGGCAAAGCTGGGAAATTCTTCCAAAATTAACCATTAAAAATAATTTTACTAGAATAAATGGAAGAATGAATTATCATGTTTATTTATACTTTCTAAATTTAAACAAAGAGATTTTCCTTACAGGAAGTTTTGAATTAAAAATTGTTGTGGATAAAGTTTATGAAAAGATTGTCAGAGCAATACCATATAATACGGAAATAAAAATTCTTATTAATGGTTATGAAATAGAAAAAATTCAGTTAAATCGAGGAGATATTTTTACGTTATATCTTTCAAAAATTAACTTAAACTTTTTATTGGTAAGGTATGGATAGAGCAATAATTGAAGCATTAGTTACAAAAGGTCTTCTTTTATTCTCTATTTCAATGCTTTTAGCCACCGCTTCAATAATTAACATGATTTATTCTTCCATGAATGAAATAGAAATAAAGGTTTTGGAAAGTGAGATCAAAAAAATAGTTTACAAATTATACAGAGATTTTAATGAATTTAGGTATTCTAAAAGCTTATTCTTAATGGTTAACAAAATGGTTTTCATAAAGGGTCTAAATAATACGATTTACATACAAATCGGTTCCAAATCTTCCTATGTTTTTACCCCAATAAATGCAACAGGGGAAGGGTATTCAAATCATTTTGAATTTACTATCAAGAATTCTACAATTATAATTTCCCCGTTATCACCCATTTATATATACCCATAATTAATGAAGATGAGAAAAATAATAAAATCCAAGAAAGGAGATATATCTGCACCAATAATAACAGTATTACTAATAATAGCATCTATAGCAATAGCTACAATAGTAATAGCTTGGATGTATGGAATGGGAAGCACAGTAAGCAAACAAGGGAATTTGGTAATTCTAGGTAATCCTGTAATACAAGCTACCGGTAGTAATTCTTACACATTATACATAACTTTGAAAAACGCTGGAAACGTAGCAGTTACAATAAACTCTATCCAAATAAAAGTATCAGCAACATCTGTTATTCAAACCACATCAATAAATCCTACAAATACAATTGATACTGGCTCAACAGTTTCCCTTACAGTTACATTCACTTCTACTACCCCATTACCTCCGCAAGTCAATGGCTTACTAATCACTTCCGCCGGTATTATTCCGTTTAGTGCAATATCACAATAAATTTTATGAAAAATAATTTTTTTTCTTTTAATCCTTTTCTTTTCAAAATAAATAGAGCTTCAATTTCCAATTCTACTATAATAGACCAGTATAAAGTAGGATATTGCTATATTTACATAACTTCAGATGGTAGATATATAGTAGAAGATCCTCCAATAACTCAAAGTGAAATTCATGCATTAAATAACATCCTTGAATACTTATTGTATAAATTACCTTCAGTAGAAATTACCGATGAAAATAAATTTGAAGAATCGATTAAAAAAATGGGAATAAAGGATGGAAAATTAATTTATTTTTTAAAACGTGAAATCTTTGGATTTGGTGTTCTTGATCCTGCAATAAAGGATAGTAAAGTTGAAGATATACAAATACCGGCTCCAAATGTTCCTGCAAGAATAGTTCATTCAGATTACGATAAATTAATCTCAAATATTATCCTTGATGAAAATGAACTTAATAATTATGTTGAAAAAATAGTTTACAGAAGCGGTAAAAACATAAGCTCCTTTAGACCGTTATTATCAATAAGAAGCAGCGATACTACAAGAGTAACAGTAACTTATAAAAAAGAAATAGGTCATAAAGGAAGCAGTATAACTATAAGAAAGTTTCCTGAAAATCCTTGGAGTATTACAAGGTTGATTATTAAAAATACTTTGGATCCAATGATGGCTGCTTGGTTAATG
Source organism: Crenarchaeota archaeon SCGC AAA471-B05 (assembly GCA_000380705.1). Classification (GTDB taxonomy): domain Archaea; phylum Thermoproteota; class Thermoprotei; order Gearchaeales; family Gearchaeaceae; genus SCGC-AAA471-B05. Next base: position 66,025 of record AQYM01000026.1, on the reverse strand, counting down.
CAACTAATAGAAAACAAGAAAGCTATTTTAGTAATAGGTGGAATGGGATGCGGTAAAACAAGCTTAATAAACGGTCTTTGTAATTGTATAAATGAAAGATCAACGATAATAACAGTTGAAGATACACCAGAATTAAGACTTGCGCATCCCTACTGGATACCTTTGGTAACAAGAGAAAGTTTAACTTTGGATGAAAAAGGCTCTATAGATATGTTTACTTTAGTTAAGCATGCATTAAGAATGAGCGGTGATTATTTAATTGTAGGAGAAGTTAGAGGAGAAGAAGGAAGGATATGGGCTCAAGCTATAATGACAGGCCATGGAGGAATTACAAGTTTTCATGCAGAAACACATAGTGTAGCAATAGAAAGATTAATAAATGAGCCTATAAACGTTGATATTGGCAGTTTGGCTTCTTTGCACTCAATAGTAAGCTTAAAAAAGTACGTTTTAATAAAGGAAGATGAAAGGGGTGTTCCTAGAAAAGTATTTGTTAGAAGGGTAGCGAGTATTTATGATTTAGAAGTACAGCTGGAAAAGAAAAAAGTCAAATTTTATAAAATCTTTTCATATGATAGCTTAAAGGATAGCTTTAATGTACCAAAGATTGAAACAATAGTAAAATTACCTACAGCAAAGCTAATAATGGAAGAAAAGGGATGGGATGAAAAAATGTTTATAAATGATTTAATAACAAAACACAAATTTCTTATAAAATTAAAAGAAAAAAGTTTAATTGAAGAAAAGTTCCTTGATTATAGATTCGTAACCCAGCTCATTTGGAAATTTTATGAAAATCCAAAACAGTTTAATCTTGAGGAAATCAAGGAAGAGGAAAAGGAAGAAAAGGAAATTGAGATAGAAGAAGAAGGAATGGGTGAGATAGAAAATGTCTGATGAAATAATAATAGAAGAAAAGGAAGAAGTAAAACATCCCAAAAGATTTTTACAAAAAATTATAGAATCATTTAAAATAAAAGATATAATAAAAATAGATATTAGTGTATTTTTATTTACCATTATATTAATAATATTTACAAATAATTTTATAATATCTCTTTATCTTATTATTTATGGAATATTAACAATTTTTTTAATAAATATAATAAATAAAATTTTATTAATTATTATTGAGAAAAAAACAAAATTTGTTGATAATTTAATTAATTTTTACGAAACAAAATTATATTATTCTGAAATTAAAGAGGTCCCTTATGATTTTGTAAAAAATACTTTAAAAATATTAATTTCTTCTTTAATTTCAAATGTTTTAATAATTATTCTTTTTATACTTTTCTTTGATATAATAAGATATAATTTGATAATTTTATTAATAGGAATATTATTATTAGTATATCCTTACATTTTACTTCTTTGGTTATTCCTATCACCGATCTTGAAAGAGAGGAAAATAAACTCAGACCTTGATAAAGAGCTTCCTTTTGCTTCAATGGTATTAACAATTTTCAGCGCTTCCAATATGAATCCATATTATGCTTTATCTTATTTAGCAAAAAACAGATATTTTAAAGGATTTGCTAAAATATTTTTACAAATAGAAAAATTAAGAATACTATTAAATTTAAATCCTATCCAAGCCATCTCAATATATTCTAAGAAATTCTCTAATCAAGAAGTAAAAAGACTACTTTTAACAGCTACTTCAATTTCCTTAGGTTCCAATCTTTATTTATTGTTTAAAGAAAAACTTAGGGATATATTTAAGTATGTTGAAGGGAAAATAAGCAATATCACAGAAAAATTTAATATAATAACAGCTTCTCAAATAATAATTTTCATACTCTTACCTATAACGGTAGCGATTACTACAATATTCATAGGTTTTGCAAATATTATTCAACTTATATTCTTTTTATATATCTTACCTTTAATATTTTCTTTATTATTCTCTATTATTTTAAAAACAAATATCCCAAATTTCTTTTTTATTCCACTAGAATTAAAATTTAATAAAAAAATATTTGCTTTTCCATTTATTAATTTTGTTTTATTATTTTTATTTATGATTCAATTAATATCTTTGATATTATTTATCTTTTTAATTTTATTTTTTAACCTATTAATATTATATTTATTAATTTTTGAAGAAAGAAGAAAAAAGGAAAGACTTTTAAAGAATTTACCTGTTGTAATTAGGGATATAGCTGAGGAAATTAAAAAAGGTAACGGTGTATACCAGGCAATGGAAAAGATCTACGATAGATATGATGAAGAAACTAAGGTTTTAATTAAGAAAATAATCTTTTCCAAAAAATTGGGATTGAACATTGATGAAATGCTTGAAAAGGAGAAAATACCTTTAATATTTAAACAAATGTTTACCATACTAGATGAAAGCGATAGGATAGGAGTAGACTCAGCTACTTTTGAAGATATTGCAGATTTTATAAATAAACTTGAAAATAACAGGAGAATAATTAAATTGAGAAGTAATTTCTTTGGTTATTCATCGTTTCTTTTAAGCCTATTGCTTGGATTTGCGATGGGTATTATTTCTAATGTATTATTTAGTCTAAGTAAAGTTTTTAGAGAAATTAATATGAATTATGCACCTTCATTTATAATGACTTTGCCTATAGCAGATGTAGCTTTATTAACAAACATGCTTCATGTTTCAAGTTTTATAAACTCAATTTTATTGGGATTGTTTAGTGGTTCTATAGGTGAAGATATCAAATTGGGAAGTAAAAATGCACTAATTTGCTTAACTCTGAACTTTATAGCTATAAACCTAAGTTTGTTATTAAATTTTTTCTAACCCATGGAAAACTTAAGCGAAACTATTTTTGGTATTTTAATTATTTTAATAGTTTTTTCATGGACTGTTAACAACCTCTTAATATACCATAGTTCTTCATCAGAAAAAGAAATGGAAAACATATTGAATAACTATGCCCAAATTGTTTGTCAACAAATAATATCTAAAAAAGATTTCAAAAATCCTTCTGAAAATCCAAGAGATTATGAATTAGATGTAAACGTGAAAATATACATACAAATAAAGGAGATAGAGTACAAAAATGGAGAAATAATAGATAAAATATTATTTGAAAGTTCTAAAAAGCCTTCGTTAAACAAAGGAGAGTATGTAGGGGCTTATATAAATAACACTTTAATAATTGTTAGAGTAATAGTTTATGAGTAGGGAAGCTCAAGCGAGAATAATAGAGGCTATTTTAGCAAGTTTTATAATATTTAGTTCTTTAATTGTCAGTTCTAACTATCTCCAAATTAACTCAATTAATTTGGATAAAAAGACCGATAATAAAGAAATAGCTTCAGGTATACTCTCTTTTTTAATTCAGACCAATATAATAGGAGACGTTTATGAAATGAAATATAATAGGTTAATTAATTTCTTAGAAAAAACTATACCGCTAGAATATGGATATAAAATTGAAATTTACGATGAAGACTTAAATTTGATATGGTACCATCAAAGAGATAACTTTGATCCAAAAAAATGTGATTCAGCATATGTTATATTAAATGGTAAAAACGGAACTGAGTATGTTAATATGTTAATTATTGTATTATGCATAAGCAAATGAGTAAAAGAGGTCAAGTATTAATTCCTATTTCAGCTATCATAAGTGTAATAATTATTCTTTCTTCCTTTTATTTTACAACGTTAAACATAAAAACTATAAATAAAGAAGAAATATTCCTTAAAGAAATAAATATATCTTATTTTTGCATCCAAGCAGCTGCATACGGTACACAAATCACTTTTGATCCCAATATAAATGAAAATAATACCAAATATTTAGCCAAAATTGCAGAAACGAAAGCTAACGAATATTTAAATAATTCTTTTAATAAAGCAGAAAAAATAACAAAAAATAAAGAAAGAGCAGAAATATTCATCAACAACAACGATAATAAAGGACAAACTTCTTTTTTCTCTGTTTATTGTTTATATGATAACCAAATTTTGTTTAATGTTACTTTAACAATAATAGCTAATGAAACATTTATAGCTAATGAGAGTGAAAATGTTTATTATAAAGTCGAGATTATAATTTTAACATATTTTAAGAAAAATTTCTTTAACAACTATTATATAGAAACTTATTATAATGGTTATAAAATTAATTCATTAGTTTTAGTATCACATAATAAATTTATAATAATAACCGAAAATAAATATAGCAATAAACTACTAATTAAAATATCTAACAATTTTGGAATAATATTCTGGCTTTTGGCATGAATAGTGAGATAATAAATAGTTTTTTAGTTACTTTAAGTTTACTTATAATAATAGGAATAACGTTTATCTTTGGATCCCAAGTAATATATTTATACAATAATATTACTTCAGAAAAAACCTTGGAAATTGCTTTAATTGAGTTAAACAATTCAATCCAAGAAATTTACGGAAATCCATCTTCTTCTACAATTTTAATAATTAAGTTACCTCCTTTTACATGGATTAAAGTCTATAATAATACAGTAGAGTGCAGTAAAAACATTAGTATTGTTTTATACGATCCTAATAAAATAATAAAAGGAATGAGTAAGAATAAAATAGAGTATTACGTGAATTTTAAATATAAAGAGATAAACAAGCAAATTAATAAACTATATTTAAGATACGATTTAAGAAACAATTTAATTATTATAGAAGAAAATCCTTAGAGGGCTTTTATATATTTTTAATAATATTTTTTGATGGATAGCCTATACTTTAAAGCAGCGCTTTACAAATCGTTACTTGAGCTAAAAAAGGCTACAGCAGAAGATATAGCAGCTTATCTTTTAGCTAAAGGTATCGAAGCTACTCCGCAAAAAATTAGTCAATACTTAATTAAAATGCCAGGAGTTAAATATAAAAGACTCTCCTATAAAACGATATATTTTTTAGAAGGAAGTAATGCTTAAATGTGATAATTGCGGTTCGGAATTAAAGAGAACTATAAATTCAAAATACTTGGTATGTATTCAATGCGGACTGGTTAGTGATAATATAATTTTTTCAACCACAAGTTTTACGAACGAAGAGATAAAAAAGAAAACTATAAAAAGAAAAGATAAAAATTTTTCTAAAATATTTTTAGAATTAAAAATACCTCAAAAATTTAAAAATAAAATAAATAATAAAATCTTATACAAAATAAAATATGAAGAAATAAAGAATACTAAAGAAATAATAAAAATTATAAGAGAAGAAAATAGAGAAAACCATTTAATAAGTCAAAGAATAATAAATAAAGCAAAAGAATATATTAATATCTGTAAAGTATTTTTAAATTATAGTGGAATAGAAGAAATTTTTTTAGGCATATCTATAATTTATTACTGTCGAAAAAATAATATTCCTATATCTTTTGAAAAAGTTGCTAAGTTTTTAGGGATCTCCAAAAATAATCTCTTTAGAAGATATAAAGAATTTGAAAGGAAAATAAATATTTATACCAAATTAAATTTTAAGAAAGCATTAATATTTAAAATAATCGGACAAAAAAGATTTAAGAATTTATCACTAAAAGATATCGCTTTAATTTATAATAAAGATCTAAGGAAGATAAAGAGAACATATAAAAGGTTATGCGAAAGAATAAAAGGGAAATGTACAGAAGAAATAATTAAAGAATTTTTAATAAAAAATGCAGGGGGTGGGATTTGAACCCACGCTGGCCTTTAAGCCACGGGATCTTGAGTCCCGCCCCTTAGACCTGGCTCGGGAACCCCTGCTCCTAATTAATAATATATTATTGTCCCTATATTTTCATTTTTTATGGCTTTTAAAATATTTTCTGCATTTTCTCCGTTAAATACTCTAACAGGAATTTTTGATCTTTTTATTATTTGTAATGATTGTAAATCGAATAATTTGTAACCACCAGCATAAAATTCTTGATTTTTTTCAAAAATCTTAATAAGTTCATCGATATGAATTCTAGCATAAAGTTTCGCATCTTTAAATTTTTTTGGATCCTTATCATATATACCTTCAACGTTAGTGGCGTACAATAATTCACCGTTAACAAGCTCTGAAATCATACATGCAACTGTAGTTGTTGAAATCGTAGGATAAAAGCCACCACAGATTATGGCTTTATTTAAATTAGCCAATTCTATTAGCCTATCCAGATCTTTGACAAAATATATTTCATTATATTTGGAAAGGTATTGATGAAAAATTAAAGCGTTAATATGACTTACTAAAATTCCTAAGTAATCTAGAAAAGATTCACTTAAACCAAGAGTTCTTCCAATTTTTATAAATTCTCTTGCTTTATCTCCTCCTCCTACTACAATTATCAAATCTTTTTTTATTTTAATTGCTTCATTTAAAATTTCCGAATATTTTTTAAATGATTGCCTTTCCAATAAATGCCCACCTATTTTTAAGACAATCTTTCTCATTAGTATTTCAGTATACCTACAATACCTCCGAAGCTTTTTTTAATTGAGGAAGCTTCGTTTAGATTTTTACTTAAAAATATTAACTCAGTTTTTGTTTCAAACGCTTTTTCTAAAATATTATCAGTTTCGTTTATTTCTTCAGTACGTAAATTAACAGAGTTGCATTTACTACATTTTAATTCTGATTTTATTTTTAATATTTCCTCTGAATGAGTAAGAATTTCATCTTTGTTTCCGCAATTTAAACATTCATATTTAATTCTTATTATCTCCAAATCTTCAGGTATCAAAATTTTTATAAGCATATTTTTATCCAAAGCTGCTAAAGTCTCGTTTAATCCTATGCTTACTTGTTTAGGATTCTCGGATAAATATCTCAAAAAATTAGAAATTTCATCCTTTTGTTTTACTATTTCAACTTTTTGTAAACTTTCCTTACCTCTTTCCAACAATTCATAAATCCCTTCTTCGCCTGAATAACCCAGATCTATAACATCAATTACCTTCTTCTTTAAATCAGTAGGTAAATAATCTTTATCAAGAAATTCATTTTTTGTAGGTCCCGGTCCACCTACCAGCAAACCTTCAATAACATTTTCTTTAAGGAAATATTTTACAGCCCTTTCAGCGATCCTATGATAAAATTCGTTGGTCATCACTTCAATAACTCTTTCAAACCTTCTTGCAGACTGTCCTCCTGCTCTATGTTTACCGGGTATTCCTGATGTAATCGTTTCAAGTATTTCTATATTGTTACCATAAATTATTGCAAAGGATGCTTCTTCTTTATCCATTACTAATAAACCGTATTTTTTACCTATCTTAATACTTTCTTCTAATATTTCAGTATGAAAACGTGAATCACAACGGTATAAATAAACATAAATAGGATATGGAGGTTCTATTAGGTAAATTTCAAATTCTTCAGCACCAGGTATTCCTTTATCTACGTATCCAGCAAATACAACTAAACCATTTGGAGGAGCCTTATTAAATAATTTTAATCTTTGAATGATGGATGTTAATGCCTCTTGTACATTATGTCTCGTATTTCGATCTTTTATATTACCTGCTTGAGAATATTCGTTTTTTAGGACATTTAATACGTCGCTCATTTGCCTTTCTGAAGGAATATATAAAGAAATTAACTCTGTTCCTTTACCTTCCTTCCTCTTCAATTCCTTTAATAATCTCCTTAATTTTATTATCTCATTTGTATTATCCTCTTTCATGAATTATCGCCCTATCAAACGTGATATATTTTAAAGAAAAACTTTAAAAATTTATCACTTTACAAAAAGTTCTCATTTTTATGGACCGGGAGGGATTCGAACCCTCGACCTTCCGCGTGCGAAGCGGACATTCTACCACTGAACTACCGGCCCTACAATAAAATTAATTTAATAAGTAAAATAAAAACGATAGGCCCGGAATGGGATTTGAACCCATGCAATAGGCTCCACAGGCCTACGAGCTACCAGGCTACTCAATCCGGGCCATTCTCAAAATAATTATTTAATAGACATTTTTAAAAAAATTTTATTGTGAAGAAATTTAAGCAAATAGATATGGCTAAGCAGAGGATTAAAATTTTGTTAAATTACGCTATAAAATATTATAAGATCAATAAACAGTTCTCTAAAAACTGTGTTTATCATGCTTTTAAAATTAAAACAAGATTCAATTTAAAATTCCCTAAAAATTTCCGAAATCTATACTGCAAAAGATGTTTTAATTTATTATTACCTCCTGAAGGTGCAAGAATTCGAATCGAAGGAAAAGGAAAAAAAATTAAAATAATAACTACTTGCTTGGATTGTGGTAAAATTATTAGAAAAGAAGTAGAAAGAAAAATATATTAGTAATAATATTTAAATTTTTACTCATATGACAGACCCTAAAATAATTCCTGCTGATAAATTCATAGCTGAATTGGCTAAATATTTAAAGGAAAATGTTAAAGAAATTCAACCTCCACCATGGTCTATATTTGTAAAAACTTCCCCTTCAAGAGAAAGATTGCCTATACAAAATGATTGGTGGTATATTAGAGCTGCTGCAATATTAAGAAAAGTATATTTATTACAACCAGTAAGTGTTAAAACTTTAAGAGTCCTTTTTGGAGGAAGGAAAAAGTTTAGCAAAAGGAGAGAACATCATGTAAAAGCCAGTGGAGCAATAATAAGAAAAATATTGCAACAACTGGAAAGTGCGGGATATGTTACTAAAACTCCTAAAGGAAGAGTGTTAACCAGCGAAGGACAATCGTTATTATATAAAATAGCTGATAAATTATATAATGAGTTAGTAAAGGAAATACCCGCATTGGTAAAGTATAAGTAAAAATGGAGGAAGATATTGAACTTGAGGAAATTAGAAGGAGAAAACTTGAAGAGTATAAAAGGAGAATTGAAGAAGCCTATGAAGAAGAAAGAAGGAGAAAAGAATTTGAAATTAAGAAAGAAGAAATATTACGAAGAATATTGACGCCTGAAGCAAGAAATAGAATTAATACAGTTAAGCTTGTTAAGCCTGAATTAATAAATCAACTGGAATTGCAATTGGTTCAACTAGCATTGGCAGGAAGAATTAAGGAACCTTTAACTGATGAACAAATAAAGGAATTATTAAGATCCATTCAAACAACAAAAGAATTAAAGTTTAAGATTTATAAAAAAGAATAATGGCCAGGAATAAAACTTCTTATAGAAAGAAAAAATTAGCAAGGGAAAGTAAACTGGCAGAACCTGTTCCTATATGGGTTACAGCTAAGACGAAGGTTGGAGGAAAAAGATTAAGAAGACACAATAGAAGAAGAACTTGGCGTACTTCTTCAATTAAACCATGAGTGAAGAAAAAGAGTTAAAAAAAGAAAAAATTGAAGAAGAAAAAACAGTAAAAATTGAAGATTTACTTGAAGAAGATGAAACAATAAAAGAAGAAAGAATAATGACAATAAATCTAAGAAATGCCAAAAAGGCTCCTTTGTATAAAAGAAGTAAAAAGGCTATAAAACTTCTTAAGGAACTTGTTAAAAGATTTACCAAACAAAAAGAAGTTTGGGTTAGTCAAGAAGTTAATGAAAAGATATGGAAAAGAGGAATTAAGAAACCTCCCAGCAAAATAAAGGTGAAAGTTATAATAACCAACAAAGAAAGAGCTTTAGTTTTTTCAGCTTAAATTTATGGGAGGTATAGATAGAGCTTTTATATTTAACATGGAAATCATAGGAGCATATTCCATAGCTACAAATAAGGTTTGTTTTTTACCAAAAGGAGTGACACAAAAAACTAAGGAATTTTTTAAGGAAATTTTAGAAGTGGAAATTGAGGAAACAACAATAGCTGAAAGTAGTCTAATAGGAATTTTTGTAGCCTTTAACGAAAAGGGTATATTGCTACCGTGGAATTCAACAAAGGAAGAAAGGGACAAAATGACTCCCTACTTTGAAAATGTTGAAGTTTTTAAATCTAAGTTTAACGCTTTGGGTAATTTAATAAGTGCAAATTCCAATGGTGCGGTTATACATATTAATTTTAATGAAGAGGAAATAAACTTAATTAAGGATGTTTTAAAGGTTAAAAATATTTCTTTTCTACCTAAAGGAGAACAATACTTGGCATCCTTCTTGTATGTTAATGATAAGGGATTTCTTGCATCTAACTATTTCAGTGAAAAAACCTTGGAAATTTTTAGGAAAACTTTTAACGTAAACGGAGATTATGGAAGTGTTAATAGAGGAAGTAAAATTATTAAATTAGGTTTAATATGTAATAATAAAGGAGGAATAGTAGGAGGAATAACAACGGGTGTTGAAATTGGGAAGATCGACCAAATCTTCTTCGGGAAAAGTAGTTAAAGAATTCGAAGCAAAAGGATACATTAGAAAAGGAACTGACTTCTTTTTAAACTTTAAAAAAACAATTAAGGCTTATTCGTTAAAGCATGCACTCGATATATTACTTTCAAATTTGGGAAGTAATTATAAAGTAAAAAGAGAGCATATTAATATTGAAGAAATAAGAGAGATTAAAAATGAACAGTAAAGAAGCGTTATTAAACAGGAAATTAATTGAATATGAATACTATAAACAATTATTAGAAAATTATCAAAGCCAATTGACACTAATGTTAACAATATATAACGAAATGGAAAATACTTCAAATTGTTTTGAAGAGTTAAAAAAACTTAAGGAAGAAAACGTTGAAATGTTTGCATCGATAGGAAGTGGTTCTTATATTCTAATAAATTATAAACCTAATACAAAACTTCTTGTTCATATAGGAAGTAAGATATATGTAGAATATACTTTGGAAGAAGCAATCGATTTTTTAAATAGAAGAAAGAAAAAAGTTATCGAAAACATAGATAATTTAAATAAAATAATTCAAGAATTGAGTAATATAATTGCAAGAGTTGAAGGGGAAATAGCTAAATTATCAGAGAAAAGTTAATGTTTGGGGGGCTTAAAAGAGCTATAAGTAAAGTTAAAGAAAAGTTAGCTACAACTACTTTAAATGAAAAAGATTTGGATGACGCGTTATGGGAATTTGAAATTAATTTAATAGAAAATAACGTATCTGAAGAAGTTGTAAGAAAATTAATAGATAAAATAAAAAATGAACTAATAAACAAAAAGATACCAAGATTTACAAAAATAGATGAAATTATAGATGATACTTTCAAAAATTTAATTGAGGAAGTATTTCAACAATTACCCAAGTATGATCTCGTTAAAATGATTAAAGAGAAACAGGAGAAACCTTTTGTCATAGTTTTTCTAGGTATAAACGGTAATGGAAAAACAACTTCCATAGCTAAATTATGTTACAAATTGAAAAATCAGTACAATTTGAAATGTTTATTGGCTTGCGCAGATACATTTAGAGCTGGAGCAATAGAGCAACTTGAAATGCATGCGAGAAAATTAAATGTGGAATATATAAAACATAAATATGGCTCTTCTCCTACAGCAGTAGCATATAGTGCAGTTGAATACGCTTATAATAAAAAAATAGATGTTGTATTGATAGATACTGCAGGAAGAATGCAAACAGATAAAAATTTAGTAGATGAAATGAAAAAGTTAATAAAAGTAATTGAACCTGATTTTGTAATACTTGTAGTAGATAGCTTAACAGGAAATGATGCTTATTATCAAGCAGAAATGTTTGAGAAAGAAATACCGATCAATGGTTATATTGTTACTAAAGTTGATGCAGATGAAAAAGGAGGAGTGCCTCTATCTCTTATATATGCAACTAAAAAACCTATACTATATTTAGGAACAGGTAGTAATTATGAAGATTTAATCGAAATGGATAAGGAATGGTTATTGAAAAATATTTTAAAATAATAAATAATTAATTGCTTCAGTTAAAGTTTTAAATTCTTTTTCTTCATTACCATCTGTTATTATAATTTTAGAAAGCGTAAAATATTTTAAAACATCGTTTAAGGATTTATTTCCAAAAGCTTGGAACCATTTAATATGCATACCAGTTGTCTTCTCTTCGACTAAAGTTTGATTATTTAAAATGATAATATACTTGATACCTTCAAAATATAATCGTGCCTTTAATTTTTTCTCTTTAATGTATTTCCTTAATTTCTCTAACTCAGACATTTTTAGAAAACCACTCTGCTAGGTTATTTAAACTTATTTCATTTTGTTCTTTTTTATGTAAATTTCTTATAGTGATTGTTTGATTTTTTATCTCCTTTAAACCAATTATGATAAAAAAATCGTATTTTTCTTTTAAAGCGTATTTAAGAGATTCAGATAGATTCCTGTTTGAAGTATCAAAATTTACTATAAGTTTAAATTTTCTTATTTCATTTAGGAAACTTAAAGCGTAATTCATCGTTTCTTTGTTCACTTCTGTTAAATAAACTAAGCACTTTTTTTGCTTAATTTGTTCTTCGTTTTTGAATATAAGAGCTATTCTATCTATTCCTAAAGCACAACCTGTGGCAGGTGTTCTTGGTCCTCCGTAATATTCAATTAACATATCATATCTTCCTCCCCCTCCTATGGCAACTTCTAGCCCCTCATGATAATATTCGTATATTATTCCTGTATAATATTCAATACCACGAGCAAAAGAAAAATCAAGTTCAACATTGAAAAGTGAAGAAATTATTATAACTTCATCTTTAAAACTATTTAATAAATTAATCAAATCTTCATGTTTACTTAATATTTTTGAAGCTTCAGAAAATTTCTCTTCGATGTTACCCTTTAACTGTGATAACTGTAATAAAATTTCATATAAATCTTTTCCTTTATTTGATGTTTTTAAATTATTTTTAATCTCTTCAAAATTTTTTTTATCTATTAAATGTAAATAATAGGGCAAATCCTTTTCTTCAATGGATGATTTCATAAGTAACCGTTTAATAAGATCCATATTACCAAGTTTTATTTTTACGTCCTTTAAGTTTAGTCTTTCAAATATATCATAACATAATTTAATAATTTCTATATCTGCTAATATACTACTTGAGCCTAAATGTTCAAAACCAGCTTGCCAAAACTCTCTATACCTTGCCTTTTGAGGTTCATCATACCTAAACACGTTTATAAAATAAGAAAGACGAACGGGTTTTGGTAAAGCTTGAAGCTCATTTATAAAAATTCTTGCAATAGAAGGAGTTCCTTCAGGTCTTAAGGCTACTTTTCTTCCAGATAGATCTTCAAATGCATACATTCTTTTTTGTATTTCATAACCTGATTTTTCTGCAAACAGATTATAATATTCTATCGTTGGAGGAATTACTTCTCTGTATCCGTAAGAATTACTTATTTCCCTAGCAATGTTAATTATTTTAACTATTTTTTCTGCTTCATCAAAAATTAAATCCCTCATTCCCCTTACTAACTGTATTTTTTCCTTGGTCATTCTATAAGAATAAAAAGCCTAACAGAGCAATAAACATTGCTATTAAATACATTTTTTTGGTTTTATAAGAAATATCCTTCGATGGGTTTTTTAACAACTTTACGGTGTATAATAAAAATATTGAATCTGATACCAATATGAATAAAATATAATATAGCGAAAATGAAAAAAAGAACGGAAATAAGCTAATTATGATAGCTACAATTATAAATATGGAAGCTATTTTAGCTGCAAATAAAGGCCCTTTTGTGATAGCTAAAGTTTTTACATTCATTCTTGAATCACCTTCAATATCTACGATACCTTTTATTATTTCCCTACTTAAGTTAGATAAAAAAGCCATTAAGGATAAAATAAAAATGAAAAGGAAATTTTTAAAATAAACTAAACTTGCTCCATATATGAAGGGTAAAGCTGTAGTATAAGCTACAAGTGAATTACCTATAAAACCTTTCTTTTTAAAATAAAAATTATATATCAAGGCTACAAGAAACCCTGTTATAGCTAAAATAATAGATATGAGATTTTTTATAAAAAAGGAAGAAGTCAAACCTATTAATGCCAATATAATTCCGTAATATAGTGCTACATTCCTTTTTATTAAACCAGAAGGTAAAGGTTTGTTAGGGGAATTAATTTTATCTATAAAGTAATCCGCATAATCATTTAATACCATCGAAGATGCAGTAATAAAAAAAGCTGTAATGAAAGAAATGACTATTAAAAAATGATAGGAAAATTTTCCGAAAATAAATTCGTATTCTAAATTTGTCCAATGTGGATTGGCTATTTGCAATCCAATTATTACAGCTAGACCCATCATGAAAGAGTTAAAGGGTCTTGTGAGCTTTATAAATGGAAATATCTTCATATTATTTTAACTTTTGATGCCTTATAAAATGATACATCTCCGTTGCCATCTATTATTGCTATAATTAATTCCTTTCTCATTCTTCTAGCAAAATCCAGCATTTCATCTAATTTCCCTATCGAAATACTTAATCCTTCACGCAATATCGTTACTATATATTTTGCATAGGCTTCTTTGTAATTGCTTCCTTTATCATATAACAAGAAATCATAATCTTCACCATAACCTTTTCTTACTATGTAGTTTTTTTCTCTTAGATGCATATAGACTACAAAGCGTTCCCATAATTTACTAGTGTTTTTGGATAAAATTTTAAAAGCTTCTTCAAAACTTAAAGGTTTTCCATCCTTTATTATACTAGCTTTATTTTTATATAATAAATAAAGAGCTTCGTAAGGTTCTAAATAAAGATAATTATCTCCCACAAATCCATACCCGGCTTCATATAAATTACGAGATAATTCTAAAGGTAAATATAACTTTTCTTTTTCATTCAAGGTAACGTTATACTTCATCATATTTAATAATAATAAAATAGTGAATAATTTTAATGATAATAAATATTGAATTTAAAGATGGGAAGGTAAGGTTTATAGATACAAATTCTTTACCTAACAGATTTAAAATAGTAGAAACCACAGATCCTGATGAAATAGTTAAAGCAATAAAAGAAATGAAAATACGAGGGGCACCTGCAATAGGCGGAGCGTCTGCCTTATGTTTGGCATTGGTTGCTCTTTATAAAAAATATTCAACAAAGGAAGAAATTAGAAAACTTATAGAAGAATATTCTAATAAATTGATAAACGCAAGACCTACGGCTTATAATATGTATTTTGCCATAGATAGAATTAAAAATGTATTAAATAATGAAGAAAATTTGGAGAAAATAAAAGCAAAAATAGTTGAAGAAGCATTAAAAATTTGCGAAGAAGATATCGAAGCAAACAAAAAAATAGCAATTTTTGGAGAAAAATTGATAGAAGACAACGATGTAATATTAACGCATTGTAACACAGGAGCATTAGCAACAATAGGTATAGGTACAGCTTTAGGAATAATAGCAAAAGCAGCTGAAAATAAAAAAATAAAGGTATATGTAACTGAAACAAGACCCAAGTTACAAGGCTCAAGATTAACCGCATGGGAGTTAAAAAAGTTAGGAATCCCTTATAAAATAATTCCTGATTCAGCAGTTGGTATAGTAATGAAGAAACGTATGGTAAACAAGGTTTTTGTGGGAGCAGATAGAATTCTTCTCGACGGTCATGTAATAAATAAGATTGGTACGTTAACTATAGCATTGATTGCAAATTATTACAAAATACCTTTTTATGTAGCTGCACCTATCTCAACTATAGATGTAAAAAATACGATTGAAAATGTAAAAATTGAAGAAAGAGATAAAGAGGAAGTAATAAAAATAAAAAGATTTTACATAGCACCAAAGGATGCAGATGCATTAAATTTAGCATTTGATATAACAGAACCTGAATTAATAGATGCAATTATTACAGATAAAGGTATAGCTTTTAGACCTGTTAACGTTAATTTACAAAAAATTCTCGCTCTTTCTCATAACGCAAAATTATAGAATAGTTTTAAAATAAATGTTAGGAGAAATTTGATTTAATTTTTCTTGAAATTCTTTGACTAATTTCTTATTATCTGAAAAAACTATTATAATTCCACTAATTTCTACGTATTTAATTTTTTTAATTAAGGAAATCAAAGCCAGATAATCTATAATAGAAGATAAACTTAAGCCTGTTATCAATACTTTATCAAATTTTTTAAACGAATTTTTAGAAATTGCAACGGTTCTTTTTACTTCACATTCAAAGGGTTGGTTTACTTTTAAGCTATAAGTAAATTCTATTCTTTTTTCAGGGAGAAAAAAATTTTCACTATAAGCAAATACTAACTGTGCATTTAATTCCATCGCTACTAAAAAACCTAAAAAAATATCATTTGGGAAGAAAACTGCAACTTTATTTGCTTCTACATTGGAACAATATTTTAAAACTAATGAAGAAAAAAGATATGATAAATAAGGATCATGAACTTCATCGCCTTCCAAAATATTTTTTTTAATTATTTCCCTTAGAAATCCTTCGTTTATACATCTTTCATATATCATTTCTGCTCTATCTTTACTTGGTAAAATTGATCCATTTATGTATCTTGAAAGAATAGACTTAGGTATGTCTAATATTTTTTCCATGTCCCCATATTTTAAAAAATTCTTTAGACTTCTAAGAAGTCTAACAGAATTTAACCTTATAATTAAATCCTCATATCTGTAATTTTTTGAATTAGATGATCTTTTCATTTCCAGATGTTTTTATAATTCTTCAACAAAAAAGCTTAAATATCTTTCTGTATAAAAATCCATTAGAAAAACTGAAGTGGGCCAACACCTAATTAAATTAGATAAGAAAGCAAAAAAAATTATTGGAAAGCATGTCTATGGAAATCTGTATGAATGCGATAAAGAAATAATATCTTCCGAAGAAAAATTACTGAAAATTGTAAAAGAGGCAGTTAAAATAGCTAAAATGAACCTTGTTGATATACATTCATGGAAATTGGAAGGAGAGAAGGGAGGTGTATCTGTTATAGCGTTAATAAAAGAAAGTCATATTGCAATTCATACATGGACAGAATACAATTACGCTTCGCTTGACGTATATACATGCGGTTACAAAAGCCAACCTCTTAAAGCATTTAAATACATAGTAGAACAATTAAAACCTAAGAAGTATACTTTACATAAGGTAAAAAGATTGGGTTATAATTTAAAATAAAATTTTTATATAATTTTAAATCCTATAAAAATAAAAATATTATATATTATAAACGCTATAAAGCCAGTTAATGGAATGGTTAAAAGCCATGCATAAATTATGTTTCTTGTAACACCCTATCTTACTCCTTTTATTTTTTTTTATTGCACCTACACCGGTTATAGAACCAACAATGGTATGCGTAGTACTAACAGGAATTCCAAAAATAGCTGAAATTAATAAAAACGATCCCCCTGCAGTTTCTGCACAAAATCCATCTATAGGTCTTAGATTGGTTAGCCTTTTTCCCATAGTTCTAACAACACGCCAACCACCTACTAAAGTACCCAAAGCCATGAATAGATATGAATAAAAGACTACCCAAAGAGGAATATCGGAGCCAGGATTTAAATAACCAATTGAAATTAACAATGCTAATAAAATCCCTGCAGTTTTTAAGGCATCATTGCTTCCATGACCCATTGAATAAAAACTTACTGAGATAAGTTGTAATCTACCAAATATTTTATTAATAAAATAGGGATTTTTATTTCTAAGTAATCTAAATGTAATAACGGTTATAACTAAAGCTAATATAAATCCTAAAACTGAGCTAATACTAAAAAAATCAAAACGGTAGATATTCCTGAAAAAATTAAAGAAAAAAAGCCTGCTTTAGCTATTGCAGCACCAATAAACCCTCCAATTAAAGTATGACTCATAGATATAGGAAGACCTAATAATGTGGCAGTAGTACCCCAAAATATAGCCGCTATTATTCCAGCCAAAATCATCTCAGGACTAATTACCTTAACATCCACCAATCTTTTACCTATGGTAAGAGCAACAGCATGAGGATAAAAAAAGCTACAAAATTCATTAATGCANCTAATATAACTGCTTGAACAGGCCTTAATACCCTAGTTAAAACCACTGTAGCAATAGAATTAGCAGCATCGTTCCATCCATTTACTAAATCAAAAAGGTAAGCCAAAGCAATAATTAGTATTACTGATAATGTTAACTCACAACCATTTCTTAATCTTAATATTGTATTTTAAAATGCTTGATTAAAATATCCTCAATTACATGGGCAGCTGTTTCACATTTATCTGTTGCAGTTTCTAAGTAATCATAACATTCTTTAAGTTTTAATATCATTTTAACATCATCTAATAAAAATATTTTTGATAAAGTTTCGTGAAGAATTTCATCAGCTACGTTTTCCAATCTATCTACTTCATGCAAATAAGAGATGATTTCTTTTTTTATCCAATAAATTTATCGCATTTTTTAAGTTAACAATAGAATTTAATATAACATCTGCTAATTTTTCAAAATAAGGATCTTTTTGTTTTATATTATATAAAAATGTATTCTTGCAGAAGAAGCTTCTAAAAAATCCAATATATCATCCATTATTGAAGCTAACTTAATCAAATCTTCAGGATCAAAGGGAGTTATAAAGGTTTTGCCTACTCGAATATATATTTCATGAACTATTTCATCGCATTACCTTTCCAGATTTTTTATTTCTTTTGAATATTTTTCTGAATCTTGTAAATTATTTAAATATTCATTTTTAAAGATCAAGGCTGCTTTTTCTATAATGCTAATTTCTTTATTTAATAAACCAAAGAAAATCTTGTCTTGGGGGATCAATATTTCTTTTAAACCCATAAAAATAATTACTAAAAATAAAATTTAAAAAAGATGTATTTACAAAATAATACCTTTTTACAAAGATTGGAAACTTAGCTCTTTAGGAAGTTCGTCAGAAAGTATACTTGTCTCCTTAGGCTGAATCCCGCCCTAAAGGAAGAATATCATTTATTTGTAGCTACATTTCTCACATGAGAGTATTCGAGAAACTAAGAGAAATTCCATTTAATTTACAGCTACCTTTATTGAAATTCCATCGCTTTTTAAATACCGATCTCCTTCCTGTCCTAAAGCGCGAAACTTTCGATATTCGTAAACTATATAGGAATTTAAACTTAATTATACACGGGCCCGGTGGGATTTGAACCCACGACCCCCCGGTTAAGAGCCGGGTGCTCAACCTGGCTAAGCTACGGGCCCACTCCTATTTAAATACTCGTTTATTATTTTATTTATTATTTTAGTTGTACTATTTAATTTGCCTCCCAATTTCTTCTTTAATCTCCTTATTTCCACATTTAACCCATGTTCCTTTAAATAATTTTGAAGTTTATTTTCATCTATTTTTTGATCTGGCCCAAGGAGAATTATATCTGGTTTAATTTTTATTACTATTTGAAATATATCTGGTCCAGGATTTCCTAAAATAGCTTTATTTACATATTTTATACTTCTAATAACCTTTAATCTCTGTTTTTCATCTATTATGGGATTTCTTTTTTTAAATCTTTTAACATTTTCATCACGTGCAACAACTACAATAACCTTACCCAATTTTCTAGCCTTTCTTAATAAATAAATATGGCCTGGATGTATTATTTCAAATGTTCCAGCAACCATCACAATTTTTTCTTTCTTTCCCATTTATGGATAAAATTTTAAATTTTGTTTATTAGTTTATTCATAAATTTATGATTTGATGGAAAAAACAATTAATACATTAAAATTACTGGGGATAATAAGAAGAAAGGAAGTTGAAGAAGCTATAAGAAAAATTCCAAGAGAAGAATTCTTACCAGAAGAATATAAAAAATTTGCATATGTAGATACACCTATTCCTATAGGTTACGGTCAAACAACTTCTGCAATACATATGGTTGCTATGTTATGTGAGAATGCAGAATTAAAAAAGGGGGATTTTGTGTTAGAGATAGGTACAGGTTCAGGTTACATGGCTTCAATTTATCAGTACATAACTAAATCAGAAGTGATCACCATAGAAGTTATAAAAGATTTAGCTAAATTTGCCAAAAAAAACTTAAGAAAATTAAATTTGGATCATTTTATTCATGTAATAAATGCAGATGCAACCTATTCTTTACCTTTTAGAAAAAGTTTTGATGTAATTATAGTTACAGCATGTTCTAAGCAAATTCCTCTGGAATATATTAACCATTTAGAGAAGGAAGGAAGATTAATAATACCCATTGGTTTATATGAATTCGAACAAGAACTTATTTTGGTAAGAAAAAAGGAAGGGAAAATTTCTTCGACTAAAATATGCGATTGTGCTTTCGTACCTTTAAAAGGAACAAATAAAGTATATGAAAACGAAAATTAACTAAACCAAGCTTCCAAACCTTTTTGACCTTTGGAATATATTGTTGAATTTTTAATCCTATTTAATGCATTCAATATTCTTTCTTGTGAAAAATCATTTTTGTTGCATAGAAAATCTATTATTCTATCAGTATCTGGAGGATTCCATTCTAGCTTATAACTTGTTTCTACCTGTGGATTAAGAAAAATATTCCTTATTTCATCATAATAATCCTTGTAAGGAATTTTAAGAGAACTTAAAACCTTCTTTAAATTACCATAAATTGATATCAAAGATAAAGCTCTTTTGGGACCTATTCCTGGAAATCCTTCAGGATTGTAATCTGTACCTATTAATATCGCTATATCTATCAATTGTTCACGCGTTATTTTAAGCTTCTTTAATACTTCATCTAGAATAATCAGTTCAGGCTGTATTTCTACATATGCTTCACTCCTAGGCAATTTTCTTTTACCACTAATAGTTAAATTCCTAACAAGTCTAGGTGCACCGAATAATAAGGAATCATAATCTTGGCTTGCAGCTGCCCATGCATCATTTTTCATAGCTAAATATGCAGCTTGGGCTTCTCCTTCAGACTTGCTAATAACATAAGGTATACCCATGAATTGAAGAAGTTTCATAGCATCCTCAACCATTTTATCTGTTAACCTAATTGCTTGTTGAGCATAGATCCTTGCTTCTTTAATTTCCCCTGCTTCTAAACTTTCAATATACTTTCTTTCAGCTTCCTCCCTAATTTGCTTCCTTTTTTCTATTTCCTTTTGTTTTAAACTTGGAGGTTTTCCGTCAAAAACATAAACAGGTTTGATACCAATTTCTATTAAATTAATTGTCCTATAAAATAATCCAGATAAATGACTGGTAATTTCTCCACGTCTATTCATCAAAGGTTTGCCATCGGGTTGCCTTATAGCTGATAAATATTGATAAAGGGCATTATAAGCATCTATTGCGATTATTTTACCAGATAAATCTTCAACCTTAATATTTTTTCTTTCTATTAAATCACCTAAATCTACTCCCATCAATATTTTATTGTCTTATCATTATTATTTTTGTATCTCTTTGGGAAAAAACTGTTATTTTTTCATAAAATTCAAGCTTCATTAAAGCATTATAAATTTCAGATTTTGATGCAAAAATATTCATTTTATTTAATTCTTCAGTTAATTCTTTTTCATCCAATTTTTGTTTTCTAGAAATAATTTCAAAAATGATATTTTCTAAAGGTAAACTATAATAATTCATAAAAATGCTATTGGAGAAGGTTTTGTTTGAACCATTTGCTTAGCCCTATTATACCATGAGATATAATAATTAACCATCGCTTCATTAGCTGATGGACTTACTTTTTTGATCGCTTCTAAGAAATGCCTTCTATATACTTTATCTGCATTAATATTTTCTCTTAAAGCTATTAAAGCTGCTTCTCTACAAACATTTTTAATATCAGCACCGGTATACCAGTTAGTCAATTTAGCCAATTCGTAAACATCCACATCATCAGCGATGGGCATATTTTTAAGATATATCCTAAAGATTGCCTGTCTTTCAATTTCATTTGGTGGTAAAATAAGAATAATTTTATCAAACCTTCCGCTTCTTAATAAAGCAGGATCCAAAAGATCGGGTCTATTTGTAGCACCTAATACAAATATGTTTTCGTTGTTTTTGAAACCATCAAATTCTGTTAAAAATTGACTTAAAACAGAATTATATACTTCGCTTCCTGAAATATTTCCTCTAATTGAAGCTATTGCTTCTATTTCATCGAAGAAAATTAATGTAGGTGAAGAAAGTCTAGCCTTTCTGAATATTTCTCTTATTGCCTTTTCAGATTCACCTACCCATTTACTAAATATCTCAGGTCCATTTACACAGATGAAATTAATTCCACTTTCATTTGCTATAGCTTTTGCTATCATAGTTTTACCTGTACCAGGAGGACCTACCAGCAATACTCCTTTAACAGGCTCTATTCCCATCCTTTCATAAATATCCTTTCTTCTTATTGGTAATATTATTGCTTCTTCCAATTCTTTTTTCACTTCTTCCATCCCTCCGATATCACTAAGTTTAACATTGGGTTTTTCGAAGTAGACTTCCCTCATTGCACTGGGTGTTATTTCTTTAAAGGCGGCAAGAAAATCTTCAAAAGTTACTTTAATGTTATCTATTACTTCAAGAGGTATAGGTTTACTTAGATCCAAATTTGGTAAATATCTTCGAATCGCTTTCATAGCAGCTTCTTTTGTCAATGCTGCTAAATCTGCTCCTACAAATCCGTGGGTAATTTCTGCAAGTTTTCTAAGATCAACGTTACTATCCAAAGGCATATTCCTGGTATGAATTTGCAATATTTCATACCTTCCTTCTTCATCAGGAACCGGGAATTCAATTTCTCTATCAAACCTTCCTGGTCTTCTCAATGCTGGGTCCAATAAATTTGGAACATTTGTGGCGCCTATTACAATTACATTTTCCCTAGGTTCTAAACCGTCCATTAATGCTAGTAACTGAGCTACAACCCTTTTTTCAACTTCACCATGAACTTCTTCTCTTCTAGGAGCTATTGCATCTATTTCATCTATAAATATTATTGAAGGGGCGTGTTGTCTTGCTTCTTCAAATATTTCCCTTAACCTTGCTTCAGATTCGCCGTAGTATTTATTCATAATTTCAGGACCATTTACAGATATGAAATAGGCTGCAGTTTCGTTGGCTACAGCTTTAGCTAATAATGTTTTACCTGTACCGGGTGGACCGTATAATAAAATGCCTTTGGGAGGGTCTATGCCTAATTTTTTAAAAAGTTGGGGATATTTCAAAGGTAATTCTATCATTTCTCTCACTTTATCTATTACTTTTTTCAAACCTCCTATATCTTCGTAGGTTACTTTTACTTTTACTATTTCTGAAACAGGTTTTTCCAAGATTATTAAAGATGTATCGTTTGTTATTAACACAGGCCCTGAAGGTTTTGTGTATATTACTTTAAAAATTAAATTGTATTCCAATCCTGGTACTTGAATTAAATCATTTTCAAGAACTGGTCTGTCTATTAGTTTGCTCTTAATATAATTCAAAGAGGAAGAATCTATGCTTATGGTATGATCCTGAGGAGCAATTTTTACTATTTCAGCAGGTTTACATGAAACAGGTCTTATTATAACTTTTTCCCCTAATGAAACTCCTGCATTTTTCCTTAATAAACCATCCATTCTTATCATTTGTAACCCTTCATCCTCAGGATAGGAAGGTAAAGCGATTGCTACTGTTTTAGATTTACCTTCTATTTCTACTATTAAATATTTTGAAGCCCCAAATTTAATTAATATTTCACTATCTATTCTTACCCTACCTTTTCCTACGTCCTTTTGTTTAGCTTCTGCTACCCTTAAAACTACTTCCTTTTTTTCCTTAAATGAAGAATCAGATTTATGCATACAAAGAATTATTACCTTAATAAAGATATAAATTCTACTTCAACTTGCTCTATAGCTTCAAACTTAGATAAATAATCTTCTATAATAGTTGTTCCCCCTTCAATGTTATCAGGCATAGAAAAGTAAAGTTTTAAATTTTTTAATCCAAAGGCGATTTCCTCTATTTTATAACCCTTCAAGGTTATATTTTCAGGCAAATTTGACTTAATTCTTTGATATAGTTCATCTAAATTAACGTTAATATCCTTTGGTAAAACTTTAACTACTACTAATACTTTACCCATCTTATGGACCCTGAAAACCGCATTTTACACAAGTATAGGTATTAACCAATTTTCTGCACTTTTGACATCTTATTATAATACTACCGCCACAGTTAGGACATGGGAATTTTATTGCTCTTTCATATGGAGGAATTATTCTATTGCAAGATGAACACCTGGGTAATTTTATTGAATATTGCATTCTTTATCTTAATATATTGTCTATGAAATCCTTTATAAATTCTACGCCTAAATTGTAAATTAATTTACTGTCTGTTATGAAAGTTTTTATGATATTATCATGATAATCTATGAAGTTTTCTTGCAGCTTATTTAATGTACCAGATGAATTAATTGAGAGAAAAAATTTATCGTAAAAATTGTAAGGTAATGAAAAAAATATCTTAGAAAATTTATACATTTTTTTAAGAGGTTTAACTATAAAGTTTGAGTTGTATTTCTCTATCAATTTTTTATAGTTCACGTTTTTTTCCATTATATACTTTGGGAAAAATTTACCGGTTATCTTTGATCCTAAAATTCCATAATATAGCCCTCCTCCCGTGGTAGATTTTACATGTGAAGCTGCATCTCCTACTAAAGATACATTATTAAAAACAGTTTTGTTAAATGGACTATTGAAAACTATTCTCCCACTATAAATTCCGCATATTTTTCCTTTAATATTGTTTTTAGAAATAAATTTATCCAGCATAAGTTTTGGTGAAAGGAATTTGTTAGCCAAACCTATTAAAAAGGTAGAATCGGAAGAAGGTGCATACCATGCAAAAAATCCTTCAGCTTCCTTACAAAGAAAAATTTTAACACATTCTTCATCTTCGACTTCTCCTTCAAATTCATACTGAATTGCTGGAATTGTTTTGGGAATTTTCATGTTTATTAACTTATATTTTGTAGAAGCAGCGTATATTATTCCTTTGGCTTCATATTCGTTTTTATTCGTTATCACCTTTACTTTTTCTTTTCCCATCAATACCTTTTTTGCTCTTTCATCAAGATTTACATTTATTCCTTTTTTAATCACATTTTCCAGCAATAATTCCTCAAAGAAAACTCTTTCTAGAACAAAAACTCTATAATTAGGCAACGTAATGTTAACCCTTATTCCTGAAGGAGATATAAATTCAGCCCTCCTAATTTTATTTTTTACACTTTTTATAGCAGGCTCACCTATCAATCTCAACGCTTCATAACTTATTATACCTGTACAATGCCTAGGAATTCCAACTTTTTTATCTTCTTCAATTATTAAAATATCTATGTTATGGTTAGAAGCTTCTATTGCAGAAGATAATCCTGCAGGACCACCACCAATTACAATTAAATCATGCATATATTGTATAAATTTATTATTTTATTTTTAAATATGAATGAATTAAAGCAAGTTATTGTAGTAAGAACAGATATTAAAATGGGAAAGGGTAAAATTGCAGCTCAAGTTGCTCATGCATCCGTTACCGCATTTGTTGAAACTTTAAAATTAAATAAAAAATTAGCAGAGGAATGGCTAAATTCTGGGCAAAAGAAAGTTGTTTTAAAAGCAGAAAGCTTGGAGGAGCTTTTAAATTTACATAAAAAGGCAATAGAAAAAGGATTAGTAGCAGTGATAATAGAAGATAAGGGGTTAACTCAATTACCTGAAGGAACTATAACCTGTTTAGGTATAGGACCTGCTGAAAGTAATAAAATAGATGAAATAACTTTAAAACTTAAATTACTCTGATCCATCTCTGTCATAAAGGGCAAGTTTTCAATCTTTTGTAATTTGAATGAGTAAATTATTAAATCTAAAGTAAAAATATCGTTTAAGGAAGTTTAAAATACTTAAAAGTGAAATAAATTGGAACTATGCAATAATAGAAGTTTATTTCTTTATTATTTCCCTCCTTTTTAACCTTAAATTTTTCCTTTTGCATTTTCTGCATTTTTCAGCTTTAATTGAGTTCCTTGCTCCACATTCCCTGCAAATTTTTACAAATAATAAATATTTTTGAGCTAATTGAATTTTTTCAGGTGAGGGTAAAGGCATATGTTAAAAATTTCATATGGGATTTAAAAATTTTTTGGGTTAATCTCTACACTTAATGACTATTCAGTTTATTGTAATTTTAATCTATAGTTATTCTTACGTTGGTAGACAAGAATTTTGATATTACTTTTTCAATTTCCTTTATATCAATATTAAGTTTCAATACTTCTTCTTTATTTATTCTTATATTGTATTCATACGAACCTTCAGGTAACCAGACTTGGTTTAAACTAGAAATTTTTGCAGGATAAAAAATTTGTGAAATAAACCTCTTTATATCTTTAGTTTTTTCAACAATTTTTACATTTTTACCCGATTTGTTGCTTAAATATTTTGAAAGTGTAGCTACCAAGAGAGGATTCAAAGTCTGAGGAGAAGTAACAACAACTATTAAATTATCATTAGCTACACCGCTTACCTCTTCCAAACTTATGTTTTTGATTTCTTTATATTTCTCTTCAACTTCGTAAAGATATTTTGCGATTTCTACTTCCATAGGATTTAATATTCCTTTTTCAAACTTCTCAAGACATTGACTGCAAAAAATATTACTCAAAGCACACACCTTGCATATTTTTGCTTTCATTCCATCAATATCTTTATAAATTCAACATGTTAAAATAATTTACTAAAAGTTAACATTAGTTCTCAAACCAAGAAAAATCCAATAAAAAAAATTTGCATTTACAAAATATCGGAAGTCTCACCTTAAAGGGGAGAGAATGTCAGAAAGGATGAAATTCTTGTTCTTTGGTACACTGATTTCATCCAGCATTTTAGTGTAGGTTCCTCCATTTATTAGTAGCTATATCTATCATATGAGAGCAGTATAAGGTTCAGATAAACCCCATTATAGCGCTCTACATTGAAATTCTGATCTTTTTTATCAAAAAATTAAATCTTTCATTGCTCTAAAAGGCAAGATTTTCAATCTTTTAGAAAAAAAGAAAACGTTCTAAGTTAATAAATCCTTTTAAATATTAAAAAATAGCATATGAAAAAAACTTACTTAAACGAAATTCCCAATTTAGTAGATAAGGAAATAGAAGTATATGGATGGGTACATGAGATAAGAGATACCGCAAAATTCCTATTTATAATTTTAAGAGATTCAGCAGGTAAAGCTCAAATACTGATAAACAAAGAAAAAACTGAAATATATAATGTAGCGAAGGAATTACATCACGAAGATGTTATATATGTTAAAGGAATTGTAAAAAAATCAGAAATAGCTAGACTTGGTTATGAAATAATCCCAAATGAGATAAAAATATTGTCAAAAGCAAAGCATCCATTAGCCTTAGATGTGACAGGAAAAATAAATGCAGAATTAAACACAATACTAGATGCAAGATATTTATCATTAAGAAGGGATGATTACAATGCAATATTTAAAATTCAATCAGCGTTAGTAAGATACATACGTGAATTTTTATATGAAAGAGGATTTATTGAAATATTTACTCCAAAAATAATAAAGTTTGCTACAGAAGGAGGAGCTGAACTTTTTCAAGTAAAATACTTCGATGAAATTTCCTATCTTGCACAAAGTCCTCAAATATATAAGGAAATATGTTCAGGAGCTTTTGAAAAAGTATTTGAAATAGCCTCGTATTATAGAGCAGAAAAATCCAGAACCCCATATCATTTAACTGAATTTTTATCCTTTGACGTTGAATGCGCATTTTATAGTTACCATGATATAATGGATTTGCTGGAATCTTTGATGAAATTCGTAATTAATAAATTATATGAAAAAAACGAAAAAGAATTTAATATATTAAAATGCGAAAAAATAAACGTAGATTATAAGTTTGAAAGAATAAAATACGATGAAGTAATTTCAATCCTTGAACCTTACGGTATAAAATGGGGGGACGATTTAACCCAACATACTTTAAAATTACTTGAAGGAAAAATAGGTAAAAAATTCTTTTTTATAATAGACTGGCCAACGGAATTAAAGCCTTTTTATACTCATGAACATGAAGATAATCCTAAAATAACAAAATCCTTTGATTTTAACTATGGATTTTTAGAAATAGCGTCTGGAGGAGAAAGAATTTATAACGGAGATAAACTCGTTCAAAAACTTAAAAAAATGAATCTGAATCCCGAAAATTTCTCTTTATTTATAAAAGCTTTAGATTCAGGAATGCCACCTCATGCCGGTTTTGGGTTAGGAATATCAAGATTATTGTTGATCCTTACCAATAGTAAAAATATAAAGGAGGTCGTACTATTCCCTAGAGACGTAGATAGGTTGATTCCTTAAAAGAAAAATTTTCAGAAAAAAATATATCTATTGGGGCTGGTGGTCTAGCCTGGCAGGATGCCTGCCTCACACGCAGGAGTTCCCCGGTTCAAATCCGGGCCAGCCCACTGACTTCTTTCCGCCTTAAAGTGAAGACCTCTAATAAATTCGTAGCTACATATCTCACGTTAAAACAACCAAGAAGTTCATAAAACCACTTATTTGTTGGAATTTTATTTTATTTGCTATATATTGCTGTTTTATTCAGAGAAAGTAATCTTCATAGCAATGCTTGTTCTGATTGAATGATTGTTCCTCATCTAAAAATTTTCTTTAAAATGTTTAAAGTTCATCCTCACTATAAAGGGTGAGACTTTAGTTCATTGTAAAAAACTCCTCCAATAACATTAATTATGAATAATGTCTATTTATTTAAATAAGTCTATTCTGAAACTGTTTTAACAGCTTTAGTTTATTTAAGAAATTTCTAAAATTTTTATACCATTAAATAAAATTAAAAACCATGTGTAGAATTTTTGCAGGTATTATTAAAGAAGGAGATATTGCTCCTATATTAAGGATTGGTTTAAAAAGATTGGAATATGGTGGTTATGATTCAGCTGGAATAGCTACTATATATGAAGGAAAAATACATGTTAAAAAGGACAAAGGTAAAATAGATGAAATTCATCAAAAATTAAACCTCGATGAACTAAAGGGAAATATAGGAATAGCACATACAAGATGGGCTACACATGGAGCTCCTTCAAAAATAAACGCCCATCCACATTTGGATTGTAATGGAAATATAGCAATAGTACATAATGGAATAATTGAGAATTTTTTAGAGCTTAAACAAGAACTTGAACAGCTTAATCATAAATTTGTTTCAAAAACAGATACAGAAGTAATTGCACATTTAATTGAAGAATATTACAAAGTATTTAAAAATTTTAAAGAAGCTTTTATAGAAGCTATCAAAAGATTACAAGGCTCCTATGCAATTTCTGTAATTTCTACCTATGAACCAGATAAAATTTTTCTTGCAAAAAACGGTGCTCCTTTATTATTGGGAAAAGGAAAAGATTTTAATTTTGCTTCTTCTGATGCAATAGCATTTATAGATAAAACTAAGGAGTGTATTCCTTTAGAAGATAATGAAATAGCTATAATTTCACTTGAAGGATATGAAATATATAAACTGGGAAGTGGAACGAAGGTAAACAGAAAACCTATATTTTTAAATTGGAATTTGGAACAAGCCAGTAAGGAAGGTTACGATCATTATATGTTAAAGGAAATAATGGAACAAGAAACTTCCATGAGATGGTCTTTAAATGCACAAAAAATTTACTTAGAGCTAATTTCAGATTATATGGATAAAGCTGATAAAGTTTTTTTAGTAGGTGCAGGAACATCGTATCATTCATGTGTAGTAGGCTCATATTACTATTCAAAATTGGCTACTGTGACAACTATTCCTGTTATAGCTTCTGAATTTATAGAGAATTATGGTTCATCGATAGATATTAACACGACTATTTTATTTGTTTCACAATCAGGAGAAACAGCTGACGTTTTAAATGCAGTAGATTTTGCTAGAAAAAGAGCATGTACTATATTGGCAATTTGTAACGTAATAGGTTCTACATTAACAAGGGTTGCCAGAGCTTACGTTTTACAACAATCAGGACCTGAAATAGGGGTTGCAGCTACTAAAACTTATACATCACAGTTAATTATCCATTTACTTTTAGCATTAAATTTGGCTAAAAAAAGAGGAAAAATTTCACAATATGAAATGGATGAAATTAAAGAAGCTCTTAACGAAATACCTTTTTTAGCAGGTAAAATTTTAAGGGAAAAAAGCAAAGAAATAAAGGAAGTTGCAAAAAGGATAATAAATAAAAATCACGTATTCTTTTTGGCTAGAGGTTTAAATTATGGCACAGCTTTGGAAGGAAGATTAAAACTTTTGGAAATAGCATATATCCCTTCAACAGCCTATCCTGCAGGAGAATCAAAACATGGCCCAATAAGCTTAATAGAAGAAGGAGTACCCATTATTTTTATAGCTCCAAAGGATGAAACAAGGAAACAAATAATAGGAAACATGATGGAAATGAAGACAAGAGGAGCTGAAATAATTACTTTAGCAGAGGAAGATGATGAGGAAATTAAATCTTTAAGTAATATTTTCATAGGTATGCCGAAAATGAATAGCATAATAACACCAATTCTTTATATTTTACCTTTACAACTATTAGCTTACTATTCTTCAGTACTAAAAGGACTTGATCCTGATAAACCAAGGAATTTGGCAAAATCGGTAACCGTACTTTAAAATGAGCAATTTTCAATTCTCTTCATAAGAGTCGCCCGTTTGTTTTTGGTTATCCCAGCGTATTTTTTATTAATTAAGCTATCCGTAACTTAAAATATAAGCTTTTACTTCCAGATATATTCGAAATAAAGGTGAAAGGAGCTTTATTTATTAACAATTTAGGCTATAAACCAAAGGAATGTTAGTGAAATCGAAATAAACGTAGATCCATTTATTATATAAACTAGAATCCTTATCCTGTAAAAATAATATAGTAGGAAATGCAAACGTAGAATATTCAAGAGATGAAGTAAATTTCTATGAAGTAAAAAACCAAATTATCCTTTACACTCTTGAAAAAATTAGAAAAAATTACGTTGTAAAACCTAAAATTTCAGAAGTACAACTTTAGTTTTTTATTTAATAATCTTCTTCATTGAATAATTTATCCTAAAATTAGAAAGAAAACCGTTGTTTTAAGAGTGTTTTGACAATAAACTAAAGCCTAACTATCTAAGCAGTGATGAATTTAAATGTTTTTAAAATATTTTATAACTAATCAGCCCAAATGAAAATTGCAACTGACATTCTCTCATCATAAATAGCTAGATTTTCCTTATCGATTTGTAGCTATATCTCTTTATTGTTATATTTATTTTTATTAAGCATCTTGGTGGGATACGCAATATCTGTAGGACTAGGTTTTCTAATAGGGCTTTTATTTAGAATTAGTTCAATGCGAAATCAAATTTTTATAATACTAGCTTATAAAGGCTATAGTTTTCTAATTAAAAATACAATAGGAACAATTGAGAATCTCGGAGAAGCTAAAAAAATAGAAAAATATAAATACCGTAAGATTTATATAGCCTTAAGTTATAATATTCTTACTGTCATGGATAAAATAAGACTAGGATTGATAGTAATTTCAATTATTGCTATAATAATTTCCATATTTATTCCTCCAGCACAACTTGTAGGTTTATCAACTATTTTGGGGTCTACAATACTGGGAAGTACAGTTTTAGGGTCTACAATACTGGGAAGTACAGTTTTAGGGTCTACAATACTGGGAAGTACAGTTTTAGGCAGCATAACTTTAACTACCGTATATGCTGAAACTTATTATAATACTTTGCTTAATGCATTATACATAGCTCAAATATTATTAAGTATCACTACAATAGGTTTATTAATTTATCTAGAAATTACCCACCAAAGTTATGGAAATGTTAAAAGGAAATATTTTGAAATAAGAAATACATTATTACCAATGGGTATAATACTTGCTTTAATTTTCTTTACAATAATTACGTTAAAAGCTATAGTAATAGTAACCGGAACATAACTTTATGGAAGATAGTTTAAGTATAATAAGAAGTACAGTAAATCTTTTTTTATTTTCCCTAATATTTTTTTCATTTTATTATTATATTTTAATTTTATTTATTCCATATTCCTTATTCTTACATTTTATATCTATAATCTCTTTTACATTATTAAGTCTTTTTTTTATATTTATTGTAATAAAAGATAAAATAAAAATATATTTATTGATATCTTTTATTACAATAATAATATTAATTGAAGAATTACTTTTAATATCGTTATACGTCATGTATGGACTTATACTTAATATATTGCTTATAATATTTTTACCTTTATTTACTAACTTTTCAAGGAATAAAAATCTTAAAATTCTTTTTGAATCCGTGGCTTTAATTTTGATTAGCAGAACAGTACTTGTAGCCTTTCCAAGTCAATTTTTAATTTCAGCTTATTCAATGATAATATTATACTCCTTTTTATTAATAACAATAGTAATTTATTTATACATAAGAAAAATACCCAATGAAGATATAAGATTGTATAAAGGAAATTCAAGCCTATTATTACAAATAATAATAGGGCTAATTGTAGGAATTTTTATTGGTATTACTGAATATTACGTTTTAAAATTAAAGATTACATTATTCGAAAATTTATTACAGGTCATTCTTTACGTTATTTTTGTTATGATTTTAGTAGGATTTGCAGAAGAAATTCTTTTCCGTGGTATGTTTCAAACATATCTTGAAAAAATTATACCTAAGCCTCATGCAATATTTTTAGCTTCTTTAATATTTGGTTTAATGCACTCAGGTTGGCTAAATCCTTGGGAAGTAATTTTAGCTTATGGAGCAGGATTAGTATTTGGTCTGTTTGCTTATTTTCATGACAGTCTTGTTACTCCTATATCTGCACACTTTTCTGGTAACGTAACTTTATATTTAATAGCTATATTTTTTGCCAGCTAAGTTTATATTTTTTTAATAAACTTATTTTTTGAATGAAAGTAATCGCTTTAATTCCTGCTTATAATGAAGAAGCTACAATAGCTAAAGTTATATTGAAAACCAGGAAGTATGTTGATAAAATAATCGTTTGCGATGATGGATCAAAAGATATGACCTATGATATAGCCAAAAGTTTAGGAGTAGAAATTATAAAAAATGAAAAAAATTATGGTAAAGGATATTGCTTATCGGAGCTATTTAAAAAGGCTTTAAATGAAGATGCTGATATTGTAATAACTTTAGATGCTGATATGCAACATGACCCAGATTTGATACCTGTTTTTATAAATACACTAATTGAACATAACGCTGATGTAGTTATTGGTTCGAGATTTTTAAACTTAACAACAAAGGAAATGCCAGGATATAGAAAATTTGGTAATAAAATATTAAACGTTATTACAAATAAAAAATATACCGATTCACAATGCGGTTTTAGAGCTTATAGAAAAGAAGTTTTAAAGGACTTAATTCCTTCAGAAATGGGATATGGAGTCGATTCAGAGATTTTAATGAAAGCTTTGGATAAAAATTTAAAAGTTATAGAGATACCTATAAATGTTCACTACAACGTTCCAAAACCTTCAAAAACTAATCCTATTTTTCATGGCTTAGACGTTTTATTTACTATTTTAAAAAGACATTCAATAAGACATCCTCTAATTTTATTCGGAATACCTTCTTTTATATTTTTGTTAATTTCCATAATTTTTGCAATATTAGTAATAGACTACTTTAATAGCACAAGACAATTACCTACAAATTTACTTATAATATCTGGAATAAGCTTAATTATTTCCGTAATTTTAGCTACAACTGGATTGCTAATATTTATCCTCGTTTCATTGATAAGGGAAGAAATTTATAAATGAAAAAAATATGCATAATTTCACAATATTGGCTTCCAGATTTAAACGGGGATGTAATTAGATTAAAGAATTGCATAAAGACTTTAATAAATCTAGGATACGAAGTAATTTTAATTACAACTTTACCCCATTACCCATACGGAAATAGAAAGGGTTATAAGTTAAAGCCAATAACAATAGAAAAAGGTAAGAGAATTAAAATAATAAGAGTTTATATTCCTTCTTTGAAACATGAAGGATTGCACAGAAGATTAATATTATATATTTCATTTACTTTAACTTCCCTTTTTCCTTTATTTCTTTTAAGTAAAGTAGATTATATCTGGGCCTTTAGTCAAAGGATATTTTCTTCGTTATCAGGATTTGTATACAAAATTTTTTACAGAGCTAAATTAATAAGCGATATTACAGATCTTTGGCCTGAGGCTCTGGTTAACACAGGTTATACAAAATATAACAGTTTAATTTTTAAAATTGGGAAACTCTTGGCTAAAACTGTTTATTTGATAAGCGATAAAATAACTGTACTAACTGATGCGATGAAAAATTTTATAGTAGAAAAATACGAGATAAATCCAGATAAAATAAAAATTTTGCCCAACATAACTGAGAAATACAATTGCGATGAAATTGACGATGATAAATTAAGTATTATTTATTCAGGAAATTTAGGTAAAAATTACGATTTAATTTCTATCATAAAGATCGCCAAACTAATCAATAATGATAAAATCGAGTTTGTAATAAGAGGTCAAGGAGAAATGTACGAAATTTTGGAATATTTGGTAAAAAGAAATAATTTAAAAAATGTAAAAATAATAAACGAACAACTACCTTATAAAGAATATTTAAAGGAAATGTGTCGTTCAACTGTGCTTGTTTTACCATTAAGAGATTCCATTTTTCCAGATGCATCATTTCCGATAAAATTTGTTGAATATTTAAGATTTGGAAAACCTTTGTTAATAATAGCAAAGGGATACTTGGCAAAATTTGCAAAGGAAAAGGAAGTGGGTTTTGTATTTGAAGAAGTTAAATACGAAGAAATAGCTTCATTTTTAATTGAACTACTTAACAAGAAAGAGATATTAAAGCAATATAGACAAAGGAATCTTACGATTTTGGATGAATACTTTTCAGAAAAAATACTTAAAGAAAGTATAAAAGAGGTCTTTAAATAAAAGCATTTAAGCTAATAAGATAAGATAATTAAAATGGATTTTAAGGAATTTAGGGAAGCCAATGTTTTAGTTACGGGAGGAGCTGGATTTATAGGTTCAAATTTAGCTAAAAAATTGGTAGAAATAGGAGCAAACGTTATAGTAGCTGATAATCTTTCCAGAGGGAGTATGGAAAATTTAAGCGATATAATTGATGATATAAAATTTTACAAATTAGATTTAACAGATTTAAATAACTGTATAAAAGTTAGTCAAGGAGTGGATTACGTATTCCATTTAGCTTCATCTGTGGGTGGAATTCATTATATTTCAAAGGTAAACGTTGAACAGTTAACTCCTTCTGTTATTATGACATTGAATATGCTTGAAGCATCAAGGAAAAATGATGTTAAAGGATTTTTGTTCACAAGCTCGGCTTGCGTTTACAGAAATAAAACAAACGGATTGAATATATTTAAAGAAGAAGATGCTTATCCTGCAAACCCTCCAACAACGTATGGTTGGGCAAAAATATTGGGAGAAATAGCATGTAAATCTTATTATAAAGATTACGGATTAAAATGTTCAGTTCCTAGAATATTTAATGCATACGGAGAAAATGAAAATTTAGATTTAAGATGGGCCCATGTTATACCTTCACTTATAAGAAAGGCAATAATGTATCCAAAGGAAAGATTTATAATTTTAGGAGATGGAAGTCAACAAAGAGCATTCCTATATGTTCAAGATTGCGTAGAAGGTCTTCTTAGATGTATGATTAAAGCTAATGATGCTGAACCTATAAATCTAGGAAGTAATGAAGTTGTAACAATAAACGAAGTTGCATTAAAAATCATTAAAATATTAGGAAAGGAAATAAAAATAGAATACGATCTTACAGGAATTGTAGGAGTTAAAGGATACTGTGCAGATATAACAAAAATGAAGGAAAAACTTAACTGGATGCCTAAAACCAAACTAGAAGAAGGGTTGAAAAGAACAATTGATTGGGCTTATAAAAAATTAAACAATGTATAAAAATAAAAAAGTTCTTGTTACAGGAGGGGCATCTTTTATAGGAAGTCATTTAGTAGATAGGTTAATAAGAGAAGGATCTGAAGTAATAGTAGCTGATAATTTTTCAAGCGGTAAATGGGAAAATTTACAATATAAATTTTTGAAAATATCTAAAGGAGAATATATAAGTAAAGAAGCAAATTTGAAAGTTTACGTGGGAGATTTAAAGGACATTAGATTTGTAAAAAAGGTAGTAAAAGACGTGGATATCGTATTCCATTTAGCTGCAGTTCATGGAGGAAGAGGATATATAGCTACACATCCTGCAGATGTTTGTACTGGAATGATAATAGACCAGCTTGTTTTTGAACAAGCATGTAAAAATAATGTAGAAAGAATATGCTATGCAAGTTCTGCTTGTGTTTATCCAGTTCATTTACAAGAAGATCCTGAAGGAAATTATAGGTTAAAAGAAGAAGATGCTGACCCGTTTACCTACGGTAAAGCCAATG
The DNA here is from genome assembly GCA_000380705.1 of Crenarchaeota archaeon SCGC AAA471-B05. Lineage (GTDB taxonomy): Archaea > Thermoproteota > Thermoprotei > Gearchaeales > Gearchaeaceae > SCGC-AAA471-B05. Next base: position 29,616 of record AQYM01000026.1, on the reverse strand, counting down.
CAGATTTGGAATACGGCTGGAGCAAGCTAATGGGAGAAATGGCTTTAAAAGCTTATCATAAACAATATGGGATGAAAACATCTTCTGTTAGAATATTTACAGCTTATGGGCCCAGAGAAAATGAAACACACTCTGTTATAGCTTTAATAGCTAAAGCTTTCATAAGAATGGACCCATTTGTAATTTGGGGCAACGGTAAACAAAAAAGGAATTATACATATATAGACGATATAATAGATGCTTTAATTTTAGCCTGTGAAAAAATTGAAGATGGCACTGCAGTAAACGCTGGAAGAGAGGATAGCATAACTATCAATGAATTAGCTGAAATGATTTTTGAGACAATTAATTGGAGACCTAGTAAAATTGTTTATGATTTAACAAAACCTGTAGGTGTAATGTCTAGAGCTGCAGATTTAACTTTAGCCAGAAAATTACTGGGGTGGGAACCTAAGGTAAGCTATAGAGAAGGATTAATGAAAACGATCGATTGGTATTTTTCTACAAAAAATCCTGAAAAAATAAAAATGAAACTTGATTATTTACTTTTTGAAAGAAAAAGTTAATGNCCCATAGACCAATAACTGTACTTGGTATAAATGATGGACATGACTGCGGAGCAGCATTAATAAGGGACGGAAAAGTTTTGGCTGCAATACAAGAAGAAAGATTAACAAATATAAAACATCATAGCGGAGTACCTAAATTATCAATAAAGGAAGTTTATAAAATAGCAAAAATCGATCCCTCTGAAACTGATGCAATAGCCATAGTAAGTTTAAATAGAGTTTACTCTCCTTTGGAAGAATATCCTTTAAAATTAAAGATATTTGAAAAAATTTCTCCATATTTTCATTCAAAAACTTTCGTAAAACTTTACGTTAAAATATTACATAAATTCAGAAATATAAAGGAATTGAAGAAAATATTTGAAGAATTGGGTATTGAAAATAAGGAAGTTTTTTTCGTTGAACATCATTTAGCCCATGCTTCATGTGCCTATAGATGTTCTCCATTTGGTTATGATGAAAAAGTTTTAATAATGACAGCAGATGGTGCAGGAGATGGTGTTTCTTCAACTGTTTCAATAGGTGAAAAGGGAGAAATTAAAAGGATTGCATGGTCTACTTTCTATGATTCACTTGGAAATGCTTTCTATAGTGAAATAACAAGATACTTAGGAATGAAACCTTGGGACCATGAATATAAAGTAATGGGTCTCGCTCCTTATGGAAAACCAGATTATTGTATAGAAAAAATGAAAAAAATAATAAGAATAAATCCAAAAAATAACTTGGAGTTTGAAAACATATTTAAAAGTTATTTAAAGTCTATGCAAAAAAAATTAAGGAAATTATTAGAAGGAGAAAGATTCGATAACATAGCTGCTGCATGCCAAGCTTACTATGAGGAATTATTTTTACAATGGGTAAGAAATGCAATAAATGCAACAGGAATAAATAAGGTAGTTTTTGCTGGAGGAAACATTTTAAACGTTAAAGCCAATAAAAGGGTTTTGGAATTGGAAGAAGTTGATGATGCTTTCTTTTATCCTGCAGCAGGAGATGATGGAACACCTGTGGGAGCTGCTTTACAAATTTACTATGAGCTTTGCAAAAGGGATGGAAAAAAACCAGAATTTCATCCATTGGAAGATCTTTATTATGGATGCGAATTTGATGATGATTATATAAAGGAAGTAATAAAAAAAGAAGGGTTGGAAAATAAAGCTGAAAAATATGACGGAATAGAAGAAATTGTCGGTGAGCTTTTAGCTAAAGGTGAAATAGTTGCAAGATTTAATGGTAGAGTTGAATGGGGTCCAAGAGCATTAGGTAATAGAAGTATTTTAGCAGATCCAAGGGATTTTAGAATAGTAAGAAAATTGAATAGTGCAATAAAGCAAAGGGATTTCTGGATGCCCTTTGCTCCAACTATACTTGAAGAAAGAATGGAAGAATATTTAGTAAATGCTAGACCTGCAAGATATATGATTCTTGCCTTTGATACAACAGAAAAAAGAGATGAAATAATAGCTGCAATACATCCTCAGGATTTTACAGCAAGACCACAAACTTTAAATGAATGGAATCCTTCTTATAGAAAAATATTAAAGACTTTTGAAAAAATTACAGGTGTAGGAGGAATTTTAAATACAAGTTTCAATTTACATGGCTATCCAATTGTAGGAACACCTGAACTTGCAATTTGGACTTTCAAAAATTCAGGATTAAAATACTTAGCCATTGGTAACTATTTGATTAAAAAATGAACTTAACGTATCTTCTTTCAGTTACAAAAGCTAGACTACTTGCGATAAAATTTTTAAGGTAGAAAAAAATTAGTTATTAAAATGGTTTATTTATCATTTCATGATTTACTAAGATTTTATAAATTATGCTTAAGAAAAGGATTATGGAATAGACTTTCAAATATAGATAAATCATTTTACATTGCTTGCATGAAATTATCAAAAATTAAAAAAATAGTAAACAAAGATGTCATAGAAACATTAACTTCAATAATGAAAAAAATAAGCTCATTTAAAGAAAAAATAATGAATAAAGGTAAAGAAATCGCTGAAAGATTAGTTGATAACAAAATATGTGTGATTGTACCTAAAATTAAAGAATGGATTAAAGATCCTAATTATATATTTTGGCTCGGTTTAACATATTCAAGTTTAAACAAATAATTAAAAATATCAAAGAAGATTCTAAACTTAAAGTAAAAATAAAAAATTAGTATTAAAGAATATTCAAATACATAAAAATTGGATTGATATTGAATTCGTTGATAAATATGATTAGATGAAAAAGAATTTGAAAGATGGTTAAGAATGGCTAAATTTACTTTAGACTCCGCTAAAGGAGATCATGAAAGAGGAGATTATAATTGGTCTTGCTTTAAATGTCATCAAGCATGCGAATTTGTTGTAAAAGGATTATTTTATGGTCTTGGTTTAGAAGCATTGGGGCACAGTATAACTAGATTGCTTAAAAAAATTAAAGAAGTTTCGATATACATCGATGAGGAAATGATTGATTCTGCTGCAATTTTAGATAAGTATTATATTCCTACCAGATACGTTAATGCTTGGAGTGAAGGAATACCTAAAGAATATTATACAAATAGAGAATCAAGACAAGCAATTGAAATAGCAGATTCTTTAATTAAAAAAATTGAAGAAATATGGAAATCATTGAAAAAAGAAGGAGAATAAGAGAAGAGGTAATAAAAGAAGCAAAGGAATGGGCATTGAAATTAAAGGGCAAATATAGTGTTGCGATGATTGGATCTTATGCAAGAGGCGATTTTAATAGATGGAGCGATGTAGATTTAGTAGTCATATCAGATTTCAAAGGAAATCCTTTAGAAAGATTGAAAAACTTTGATTTACTGCCTGGATATGAAATTATAGCGTTAAATTTCGAAGAATTCGAAAGACTTAAAAAAAGAAAAGATCCAATAATAAAGGAAATAATGGATTATAAAGTGATTTTGAGAGATGATTGTCAGTTATTCGATCATATTGAATTAAATGTTTGATCATTATTTATAAATTAAGCTTTAGCTTTAAATTTCGAGAAAAAAAGAACTGTTTATGATTTACTTGTTCTAAGAAAATGGGCAAGTTTAGAATTTTATTGTTATGTGAACAACCATTACCGTCAAAGAAAAGAGCGGGAAGGCCTAATTATAGTGTAAAATACTTATCTGAACTTTCATGCGATTTAACAGTTATATGTCCAAAATCAGAATATCCAAAAGACGATTTAGCAAATTATGAATACATAAATTTAGAATTTAAACAATTCGATGTAATTACTCGAATAAAACTTATGAGAGAAATGAAAAAGAAAATTAAAGAGGTTGTGAAAAAAGAAAAGTTTGATATAATTAGAACAATAAATATTTTGCCAACTTATGCAGCGATATCAAACAAAAAAGAAATAAAAACACCAATTTATGCAGAGCTAACTGATTTTATTAGTGATCTTTACATTCAATTCGATATGCCTTTTAAAAATTTAGTTGTGCCTTTTCTAAAAAGAATGGAAAAGAAAATAGCTAGAAATGTTGATTATGCAAACGTTGAAACCGAGCTAGGTAGGGAATTCTGGCATGAATATGGTCTTGATGAAGAAAAGGTAACTGTAATACCTAATGGTGTCGATACAGAGCATTTCAACCCTTATAAGACAAATCCTAATATTATAAAAAGTAAACTAGAGTTAAAGGATGAAGTGATTTTTTACCATGGAGACATGGGACCTTATGATGGAGTCCATTTATTAATAAAGGCTTTGAATAAGCTAAAAGAAAAACCTTCATTATTGATTGTAGGAGAAGGTAAGGTTTCTTATATGAATTATCTAAGATCTCTAATAAAGGAAAATAATTTAGATAAAGAAGTTAAGCTGACAGGATGGATAGAATACGAAGAATTACCGAATTATATAGCTACCGCAACTTTATGTGCATTACCTTTATTGCCAAGAACAAAGGTTAATCAAGCCGGTCTTCCTACAAGAATAAGAGAATATTTGAGCATATGCAAGCCTTTTTTGGTCACGAGAACCGAAGGTATTTTTAGGTCTTTAGGCAATGCAGTGATGTATTTCAGAGATTCTTCTAATATAGATATGATTGCTGAAGACTTAGATCTTGCTTTGAAAGAAGTCAAAAATAAAGATTTCAGCTTTATGCGAAACATAGCTAAGAAATTAGATTGGAAAAATATAATTAATCAAGATTTCAAAGTTATGGAAGCGATAGTTGAAGGTAAAGCTAAAGATCTTAAAGAATTCGATTTGAAACTGAATTGATAATTTTGAAAAATAGCATTAATCGAGTATATTCTAAATGAACAAAATTTTAAATATTTTATAAAAAATCCATCTGTTCTCAGATCCATAATTCATTATTTAAGGAGAGAGAGCAAATTGGTTAAATTAACAGGCGAAGAAAAAGATAAAATTAAAAGATTTTTGAATGAAGGTGAAAATATAAGAAAATATATCTTTGATAAACTTTCAGAATTTCGTGCTTCCCATGGAGCCATGGTTTCTCCTCTAGAAGGACCAATAATTTATACAATAATCAGATATTTAAAACCTAGAATAGTAGTTGAAACAGGTGTAGCAAATGGCGCTTCTTCGACTTTAATACTAAGCGCTCTTGAAAAGAATAACTTAGGTAAACTTTATAGCATAGATTTACCAGACAAAAACCTTTTATTAAAGGGAGAAGTGGGATGGTTAGTTCCGAATTATTTAAGGCATAGATGGAAACTGATCATTGGCGACTCAAGAATTATTTTACCAAAATTACTAGCTGAGTTAAGACATGTGGATATATTTCTTCACGACTCATTACATACACTAGAACATATACTTTTCGAGTTAAAAGAGTCTTATACTTACATACCGAAAGGAGGATTTTTAATTATAGATGATATAAATGTTAATTGGATAAGGAAAATTAATCAAGAAATTAAAACAGAAAAATTTGAGCTATTCTCTAATTTGCTTGTTTTAAGGAAATAATGTTATTGAAGCGTTAAATTTTAAGGATGATAAATTGATAATTTTACGTTTGATAGGAGAATTTGGTTATGATATACCAGCTGGGCCATCTAAACAAGCTTATTTATTAACAAAAGGACTCGAAGAAAAAGGTATCAGATCTACAATACTTACATATAAAAAAGGTGAAGTTAATCTCAAATGTGCTAATATAATCGAATATAAACCTATACTTCGATTCAGTCATTACAAGCTTTCAATAAGAATGTTATTAAGAGCAATTAATGAAGATTGTTCAATTATTCATGTTCATGGATACAGAAATTTTCAAACAGATGCTGGTGTTTTAGCTTCTTTTTTGAATAAAACTCCTTTGGTTATAACTACTCATGGAACAGTTAAAGGATACGAATTTTTAAATTTGCGCTTAAGCTCAAAGCTCCCTAACATAGTATATGATTCATTAACGATGAAATCAGCATTAAAATTTGCAGATAGGATTGTTGCTACTTCAAAAAAAGAATATCTCGAATTATTAAGTTTTGGAATACCTTCAAATAAAATTAGAATAATACCAAATGGAATAGAATTTCCTAAAATAAATGTTAAGAGAGAGAATAAAGGTACGATAAATTTGTTAACAGTTTCACGCTTAACTTTTAAAAATAATCTAGAAATGGCAATAAAAGGATTCTATGAAGCTTATAAAAAAAATAATAAACTAAGATATATAATAGTGGGGGATGAAAAGCCTAGCAGATATGGATCTGAAGAAAGTAATTATAAAAATAAATTACTAAAGCTTTGCAAGGATCTAGGCATCGAAGATAAGGTCTTATTCAAAGGATGGTTAACTGGAGAAGAGCTATGGAAAGCTTATATTAATTCTGATATTTTCATCTGGACTTCAAGATATGATAATTTTGCACATGCTTTAGTTGAAGCTGCATATTTCAAGCTACCTATAATAAGCACACCTGTAGGTATAGCTGAAGAAATAATTGAAGATAAAGGAGGCTTTATAGTTGACCATGAAAATTACAAGCTGTTGAGTGAAAAGATCTTAGAAATTTGCGAAAATCAAAAAATACTAAAGGAAATGGGAGAACATAACTACCAAAGGTCTTTGAATTTTAATGTAGATAGAATGGTTAATGATTACATCAAATTATATGAAGAATTAGTATGAGATATCTTTAACAATTAACATATTACTCCAAAACTTTTGTTAACATGAGTAAAGAAGAGAAGGAAATTTTAATAAAAAGAGGAAAAGAATTCCAAATACTTGCAGAAAGAATGTTTAATGAAGGAAATTATAACCTCGCTGCTTTCTTTATTGAACAATCTTTACAATTCTACCTAAAATATATACTTTTCAATACATTAGGTTATTTTCCAAGAACACATTCAATTTCAAGATTATTTAGTGAATTAATGAGAATGGATGACGAGTTCAAGAATTTCTTTGATGAAAACGAAATTATAATTAAATCGATAGAAGATGCATACATTCTTTCAAGATATTATCCAAGAGAATATAGCAAAAAAGAAGCTGAAGAGGTGATGAAACTTTTGTTGAAATTCATAGATAAATTCAAAAAATGGATATCATAGAAATACTGATTGAAGAAAGGAAATTAAGAGAAAAAGTATTCAAAGATTATATTAATTACGCAAAAAAATAAAAGAAATTGTTAGCAAAGAAATTAAAGATTTTAAGTTATACGTTTTCGGAAGTGTAGTGAGAGGTGAATTTCATGTTATGTTATCAGATATTGATATAGCAATAGTTACTGATGAGAAATTTGATGATTCTAAACTTAAAGTAAAAATTGAAAAAGAATTAGGATTGATTGGAATATTTCAAATACATATAATAAGTAAAAAAATCTGGAATAATTGGTATTTAAAACTCATTGATAAATATATTGAAATTTGATAGAGAAATAATAAAAATACCAATGGCGAGTCAGAATAAAGGGGCAGATTTTCAATCTTTTGTAAAAAAAAAGAATACGTAATTATCTAGACACTTTGAAATATATAATTACACCTTAGTGGAGGTAAATTGCTTTAATTATCAATTTAAGTATAACTAAATAAATAAAAGTCGTAACGAAGAAATTATAATAAAAATGGTGATTATGGGATGCTAAGTGAAAAATATTTGAGATTGTATGTAATAAAGAAAACGCTTAAAATTATACGAAATATCGTAATCGTTTAAAATGAAAGGATTAATTACAAAAACATTAGAAAAAATCAATGATAAAAATATTAAATATTTCCTACTTCTGTTGGTAACACTTTCAGTAATTTTAATCATCTATAACTTATTCAACTTAACTGCAATAGGTCTGTTCTTTTTAATGAATATCTTAGCACTTACTTTGGGAATATTTACTTATTTAAAAACAAAGCCAATTAGAAATAAAGATGATCCTAATTTTTATAGCCATAAAATCCTTTACATTACCATAGTAATTTATTCTGTTTTACTAGCATTTTCAACAATTATTTCTTATTTCAGTATAACTTACAGAGACTTAGCATACTTTATACTAGTTTCATTGGCATTTTCAATTATAGGATTTCAAATTTTATATTTAAATTATGAGAAAAAATTTGTTAAAATAATTTTAATAGAAATAATAACTATAATAATATTTAATAAAATTTCAATTTATTTCATTAATAAAGAATTACCTTTCTGGGATACCTTTTTCCATTCTACAGTTATCTATAGCATATTTAACACAAATCAGCTCCCTCCAAGTGAAACAAACTGGGGAGCCTTCGGTCTTTTCCATACTTTTAATACAATGATTTTAAAAATATTATTTAATGAAACAAATATTAATTATATTTATATTGATATTTTAATAGTTGTTCCATTTATTATATTCTCTTATTATATAATATATAAAATATTTAACAATTTTAAATACGGTTTATTTTCTTCATTATTAGCTTCAATTATAATACCTGACCAACATTTTACACCACATCCATTTAGCTTTATGCTATATTTAGTTGTTATTTATTTACTTTTTAATGTTTTATTTAATTTAAAAATATCAAGAAAAACATTTATAATTCTTGTTTTAATTTCATTTTCTTCATTTCTTTACCATCCATCTTCAGGATTATTTTTAAGTATAATATTTTTATCAATAAATTTAATTTTATTCTCGTTTAAAAATCTTAATAAAATATTCCCTTATCTTTATTTAATAATAACAATCTCTTATTTATTATATGTAACAGGTCCTTTCTTTGATTTCGTAATAAAAAGTCTTACATTACCTACACCTAATCCTGGCTACTATGAATATTTAGCGGGAGGAAGAAACTTTAATGAATTTGTTGATTATTACGTATTTTCCCATATATATTACCCAGTAATAATTTACTTTTCAGCATTAGCTATTCCTTATTTTATTTTAAATAAAAATTTCAAAAGTTACTATTTGCCCATAATAGCGATGATTACCTTTTTATTTCCATTTTTAATTCTTGTATCATATAGAACTTCAGAACAAGTTATAGGAACTTGGTTAATTACATATTCTGCTGCTTTAATAGGAGGAGCTTCAATTAACGTTTTATCCAACAGTTCAAAGAAAAAAATTATTAGTGTATTTTTAATATTTTTAACTTTGGCTTTCTTTACTTTTATATTAAATACAGATGATAATCCCTATTTTGATAAATACAAGAATCCCTTCGCAAGAGCAAGCTTTGCAACAGACTCAATGATAAAAGCTAGGGAAATCTTTGAATTAATGCCAAAGGATAAAAATGTAACAGGTGAGCATACGATAATGTCATGGGTAATTCATAAATATTATTTTTTAATAAATGAGCAATGGATTGGAGTAGAAAGATTATACAATACATTAAACAATACTTCATGGAAGGGTGTTTGGAGTTTTAGCAAATTTGGAATTGAAAGAAACGGTTTTTACGATAAAAATAAAGTAATGGAAACGATAAAGGAATTTACAAATAAAGAAAATTTTAACATTATATTAAATTCTGATAATGTTATTATATTCTACAATTCCTAAAATATGCAGAGAAATAAAGAAGGAGGTAAAAGTTGCTTTGACAGGAGAAGCAAGAGATGAAATGTGTTCTGGAATACCCTTGGATAAATATACTAATAGGTTGTTTTCCATTGTATTGTTATTGAACTGGGTATAGACTAGCATTTGAGCATTAAAGTAGCGTTTATAGGGCATAGCTTTTCTCAAAGAAGACAAAGTTATTTATTGAATGAGCTTGCTAAATACTACCTCGTATATGCCCTTGTTCCTAATTGGAGTGAGAAATTGAAATATAAAGGAACACCTAAAGAAATGCTGATCAACGAAAAAGAGGTAAAATTTAACGTTATTTGGCATAGAGGAATATTTAACGATAAACCACTGATACGATTTTATCCCTTAGTATTGTTTAGCATTTCAAAAATAAAACCTAAAGTAGTGGTACTTAATTTATATCATTCACTAATGGGTATATTGGTCGGTATATATTGTAGAATTACAAGAAAAAGATTTATAGTAATTTCTGCATTAAATCCTACAATAAAATATAAAAGAATTGAAAGGCTTATACTTAGAATTTTATATTTGATTCCAGATTTTGTTGTAGTCTTAACTAATAAAATGAAAATAAAATTAATTGAAGAATTAAAAGTAAATGAAAATAAGATTTTTATAATTCCTGAAAGTGGTTATTATATTAAGAATAATATAAAAAAAAATGACACGATAACTTTTTTATATGCAGGAAGACACGTTTATGAAAAAGGATTATTCCATCTCATAGTTGCTTTTAAAAAATTGATCGATAAAGGATATAAAGTAAAATTAATTTTATGCGGTGAAGGTAAAATAACTAATTCTTTAAAAAAATTCTCTGAAGAAAATGGTTTAAAAAAATTCGTTGATTTCAAGGGTTATGTCAAGGAAGAAGAGTTAAAGAAGTATTTTGAAATTAGCGACGTAATAGTATATCCTTCGATAAAGATAAAAAATTGGGAAGAACAGTTTGGTTATAGCGTTTTGGAAGGAATGAGTAATGGCTTAGCTGCGATAGTTACCGATTGTGGTTCGCTACCTGAACTAGTAGGTAATGCAGGGATCATAGTTCCTCAAAAAGATGTCGAGAAATTAGCTGAAGCTATGGAATATCTCGTAAGAGATAGAGAGAAACTAAATGAATATAAGAAAATGAGCTTAGAAAGAGCAAAAAAATTCTCTTTAGAAAATGTTGCTGAAAAATGGAGAAATTTAATAGAACTGGCTTCGAGAAGATAGAAGTAATTTTTGTTCTACCTAGTATAAGCGACTACAAGCCATTAAGATTTGGGGGAACTCAAGCTAATACCTTAAATGTCGCGAGAAAATTATCTGAAATCTTTAAAGTGACATTAATTTCTTCTTTCAGATACAAATATAATAAATACATATATATAAATAAAAATTTAAAAATAAATCAAGTTTACTTCCCTTGTTACGATTTTATTAAAATAAATAAATTTAATAAGATTTTTTCTATAATAGCTTCATTATTATTTTATACAATACAAGTCTCTTTAATTATAATAAAAAGTAAATCTAAAATAATTGTTTTTTATGATCGAATGGAATTAATAATTCCCGCGCTTATATCTAAAATTTTAAATAAAAAAATTATTTTTTACGAAGGGAATGAATATCCATGGAATATTTATAGAAATTATAAAGTTTCATCAATAAGTTGGAGTTATAATATTTTTACAGGAAAGGTAGCTTTAAAATTAGCTGATAGGATTGTAGCTCAAAATGTACGAATAAAAAGAGGCATGTTGAGATATACAAATAAAGAAATAGAAGTGATTCCAGTAGCAGTTGATACCGAATTCTTTAAACCTGTATTCAAAAAAAATGAAAATATTGTTGGTTTTTTAGGTAGACTAGAAAAAGAAAAAGGTGTTGATTTGTTGCTTGAAATAGTTGATCTTGCTATGAAAAAATATCCTGAATTAAAGTTCATGATAATCGGTGACGGTTCATATAGGAATAAATTTGTTGATAAGAAAAATGTAGTTTTTTTATCTTGGGTCCCCAGAAATAAGTTACCAGAATATATAAATAAAGCTGATGTTTTTGTATGTTGTCAAGAAGGGATCGGTTTGGGAGAGAGTGAAATATTAGCATGTGGGAGACCTTTAATTACATTAAATTCCTTAGTTAATCAAGAAATAATTAAACCTAATTTCAATGGATTTTTATGCAAGCCTGAGCCCGAAGACTTCCTAAATTCCATAAAAGTGATTTTAAATAACGAAAAGTTATTAAGAGAGATGCAAGTAAATGCAAGACGTAGCGCTGAATTTTTTCTTTCATCAAATTCTATAGCAAAGAAGTGGATTACTTTAATTTCTAATATAGCTTAAAAATAAAACTCAACAACGGTGCAAGAAGATCACAAATAACATTGTTAAGTTCTCTAAATTTTATCATGATACAATTCATATACAAGGATTAATACGAGAACGATATAATGAGATGAAAAGGATTTGTTAAAGATTCTATTTCTTCAAGATTTTCCAAGTATACATCTCTATCACATACCGTACCTTTTCTCATTGGGTAGAGAACTGAAGACTTTTGGTTTAGAGGTAATTTTTTCTGACTACAGAAGATTGGTATGGCTTAATAATAATGGTATCTCATTTTCAAAATTTTATATAGATTATAAAGGTAATAAAATAAATTTGAATACTATTTCAATCTTGACTCCTTTATTTTATAATAAATTTTTTATTAACCAAACTTACAAATTAGAAGAAAAAAATTTAGAAAAATTCATATTAAGGAATAAGATAGATATGATTTTTACACATAAATATTTTAAACCAATCATAAAAATATTAAAGAAATATAAAATTAAATTAATTTTATTTAGTGGTGACGAAGACTTCTCCAAAGAATGGTTCGATTTTGCTCGAGAAAGCGACTTTGTATTTTGTGCTTCAGAATACGGATTTAAAATTCATAAAGAGAAGGGCATAAAGGCTGAGATACTTAGATATGCAGTAGATGACAAAATCTTCAAGCCTATTAGAAAAAATAAGATATTAGACTTTGTATTTATAGGAAGAAATTTGTATGATAGAGAAAATAAAATCTCGAAAATGATATTCCCCTTGATAAAAAATTATGGTAAAAGAGTACATCTATTCGGTTTTGGTTGGGAAAAATTTAGAAATATATGTAGTGTTCATGAACCTGTGATTTGGTATTTACAACCTTTAATTTATTCATACTCAAAAATTTCTTTAAATGTTCATAGATCCTCGCTTTATGTTGTAAACCTTCGTACTTATGAAACCCTTGCATGTAAGACCTTTTTGCTAAGCGACTATGGAAATGAATTAGGAAAATTATTTGAAAATAAAAGAGATCTAGTTATGGTTGATGAAAAGGAAATTATTGAGGTTGCCCAGTATTATTTAGATAACGAAATTGAAAGAGATAAAATAGCAGCTAATGGTTATGAAAAAGTGATAAAGAATCATACCTTTAAACAAAGAGCTAAGCAAGTATATGACGTGATAAAATTATTATGAATTATTACAAAATTAGCACTAGAACGAAACTTTCTGTAGAACAATTAAAGTTAAATAATTCTAAAAAATTTTTGTTTAGCCCTTCTAAAAATAATTTGGTCGATTATAGATATTAGATTATGAAAAAACCATAATAAATGATGAAGATATCAATAGATTTATAGGAAAATTAATTATAAACAAAATAAAATGAACTAATTTGAATGTCTAACTTATGAAAATTAATTTAATAACCCCATGGTTACTTAACTATCCTCCCACCACAGGAGGTGAAGCACTGATTTGGAGTACTGCACATGCATTAACTGATCTAAATCATAATGTGCTTATATTTACTTATAATACCACAAGAGAATTTGAAGGAAATATTGAAGGAATACATGTTATAGCCATAAAAGCTAAACCAAACTTTAGTTTTATCCATAGACCATGGTTACTACCATTTTATTTTTCTAGCATGATAAAACAATTGCGTGGCATTTCAAATATTCTTATTAACCAATCCATTTATTATGATAGTCTCTTTAATAGTTATTTAGACAGATTAGATTGCGATGCGATCCAGCTAGAATTTGTAGGTGTAATACCACCTTATAAACAAATCTTGCGTATTAAGAAAAAGAAAAATATTCCCGTAGTTGTGCACCTTCATGATATTTTTTCTTTATATATGATGGATGAAGGTTACAATACTTTGCTCGATAAGTTTGCGATAAGGCAATTATTCACATATGAATTAACTTACCTTAGAGAAGTAGATTTTGTAATAACAGTTTCTAGACGAGATGAAAGACTATTAAGAGCCTATGGATTAAGGAATGTAAATACGATTTTGCCCTCCGTTTCCCCTAAATTACTCAATTGCAAAAAATCTTGCGAATATGTTGAAAAATATGAACCGTTTATTTTAGTACCTGTAGCACATCGAGATAAACATAATGTTTTAAAATGCACGTAGGAGCTAGCTTTATTACTTCCCGAAATAAATTTCATTGTTACAGGAACGAATATGCGTGATTTAATAAATATTTTAGGTAATATCAAAATTCCTAGTAATCTAAAATTAATGGGTACTTTACCGTATTATTATCTAAACGATCTTTACTCAAGATGTTTAGCGGTATTTTGCCCTGCTATTTCTAGAACTGGGACTTTTATGCGTATAATCGAAGCTTCATTACATAAAAAGCTAGTAATAACTACAAGAAACGGAGCAAGTAGTGTGGAAGGACTAAATTATGAAGGTATCCTTATTGGCGAAAATATTTTTTTTCTTTTAAAAAATTAATTGAAAACATTACTCGTTATCATCACCAAATTAAAACAGACCCAGCTTTATTATATAATGAGATGGTTAAAGAAATGAATGAGTTATATAAGCGTTTACATGAGTTATTGAAGATTAGGGTATACTGTAATATACTTATATGCGACATGAAGTTCTTGAGGAAACCATACTGAGCTACTTCTAAAAATACGTTAAAGAAATAATATGAACAGTTGATGTCAGTAAGATATGGGATGAATTATCATTGAAATGAAAGTTTTGATCGAAATGCCTCTTTCACCTCATAGCGGTGCACCTGCAGCACAAATATTACGTTTTAAATACAAACCGAGAAATGTGAAATATTATCCGCTTTACATTGAAAAATTACCAACTTGTGGTAAAGGAATAATTAATCCTAAAATATTCTATGGTTTGACAAGAAGGAGTTTGGATTTGATTTTTCCAGATTGTTCAACACTCATTACAATGGGATTTGGAACATACATAAGAGCAGAAGGATACGATTTGGTACATTCAATGGATTCCAGTTTCCACTTTTATAACAACCAAACTATTCATGAAAGAAGTGGACCTACGATATACATTTTAAAGCATTGGTACAATATCGATTATAAAAAGTTAAGATTTACATTTAGAATGGAAAAAGAAATCTTAAAAAGAAGCGCGGCGATAATTGCATGGACTAAATGGGCTAAAACACTTCTTTTAAAATATTATCCAGATTTAGATTATGATAAAATACAAGTAATACCGCCACCAGCACCTTTACAATTTATCCACAAAGAACTAAATAAAGATCATGTAACCATTCTCTTTTTGGGTGATGACTTTTATCGTAAAGGAGGAATTATTGCATCAAGTGTATTTAAAAATTTAATTTTGAAATATAAAAATATAAAAATAATTATTAAAAGTAATAAAATACCATATCGCTATAAAAGTTATTTTAATAAATTTAATAATGTTAAGATAATAGATTATTTTATTAATACACTCGAATTATATAAAGAAACGGATATATTCTTTTTGCCTACGCGTGCAGATACATACAGNATGTCGTTAATTGAAGCAAACAGTTTAGGAATACCTGCAATTGTGAGTGACCTATTGCCTTTAAGAGAAATATCGCCATTCTCAATTTTTTGTAATGCAAACGATGAAAAAGCATTTTATGAAGCGTTATGTTTTTTGATAGAGAATGATAAAGAGAGAAAATTATTGGGTTTTAGATCAAGAAAATTTGTTGAGGAAAAGTTTGATCCGATAAGAATATCGATAGAAATGGAGAAGTTATACAGATTAGCAATATATAACTAATCTAAGATTATGCTAAATATTTACTTTCCAGGTCCTCCCTTAAATTGGAAACATGGTCTTNCGTCAGTTCGAAAATTAAGAATTTTATATAGGCTTACTGAAGTAAGATATCATCTAAATGTCAAAAAGTCGAAATCAGCTTTTCTTTTCTGATAGGCGTTAGATTTGTCTAAAATGATACTGGAAAAAATTTCTCCGAGTCTGCCAATTTTATTTTATAGCGGATAAGGAGGTAGAGAGATAATAACAGATAATAATATTGAAATTGTTCATACAATAGTTCAGCATGTAGGAAAGCTGATAAAGTATAATAAACCTACTTTATACGAAGTGGATATTTCTCCGATCGAATATTTTCATTTTTATGAAGGTATTTCTATACCAAAATTAATGAGTTTGTATAATTATTTTAGAAATATATTTAAAGATCAGCGTAACTTACTCGTTGCATGGAAACCTTCAAGCATATATCTATTAAGAAAATTGGGGTTTGAGAGTACAATAAATTATGTACCGCCTCCAATACCAGTCATTAAACGCAACAAAGAAATTAACAACGAAGAACCAACAATCCTATTCGTAGGATATGATTATTATCCAAAAGGCGGAGATATTGCGTTAAAAGCATTTGAATTAATAAATAAAGAAATACCTAAATCTAAATTGCTTTTCATATCCAAAAGTAAACCGCCATTTAAATTTAATAACGTCATTTACATTGGAACAATTGAGAATGAAATTTTAAAAAGAGAAGTATTACCTAATGTTGATATTTTTATAAGTCCTTTAGATTTAAACGCCCCTCTGGTATGAGTATTCTTGAAGCAATGTCTGCAGGTGTTCCTNTCATATCAACGTATCATCCGCTATTAGAGGATTATATAATCGATGGGTTCAATGGTTATTCTGTAAAACAATATAACGCGGGAAATTTTGCAAAAAAANNANTNNANTNNTNNNANNNNANNANNAANTNAAAAATATGAGTAGAAATGCAATTAAATATATTAATGATATTATTCACCAAAACACGTTGCATCAAAACTGCTAGGGTTGTATAAGCTACTGATTGAAAATAAATGAAAAGCAATTTATTAATTCTTACAGGTGATTCAAATATGCCTTTAAGTGGCAATCATGCAATTCATTTTCCATATGCTTTATTGAATGCTTTTAAAAGCTTAGATATAAAAGCAAGTATGACAGGTTTAGAAGATTCTGCATACTTAAACTCATACGGAATTAGTTATAGCTTAATAGAGGCAAATTTATTAAAATTATCAAGATTTATATTTTACANTAGAAAACTTAAAAAATTAAATTATTTTCTATATAAAAAAGGAATAAATAGAATTATTAAGAAGTTTAAACCTGATTTTGTTCTTGCGATTAATATTTATCCTTTAAAAGAAGTTTTCAAAGAAATAAAAAAATATTCAAATTTGATATTTTGGAGTGTAGATGATCCTAGATTCTTCAGTGATGAATGGTTTGAAGGTGCTAGCGAAGCTGATTTTGTTTTAACCCAATCGTTTGGTTCTATTAAAGATTATAAAGAAAGAGGCATAACGAAAATTGAATTTTTACCCTTGGCATATGATCCGAGATTCTTTTATCATATGAAAATTAAAAGAGATATAGACATTCTTTTCGTTGGAACATCAAAGGGAAGAAGCATAGGATTTAAAAATATTATAATACCTGCAATAAAAAAATTTAAGAAAAGAGTTACTTTAGTAGGCTGGAATTTATCTAATAAGGAGCTCAGCGAAGCAACAATTTTGCCTCCTGTACCTTGGTTTAAGTTAAATGAATTATTCAATAGAGCAAAAATTGTAATAAACATCCATGTAGATGTAAACAGAAAAAGATCTGGTACTTTTAATTATAGAGATTTTGAAACACCTGGCTCAGGNGCTTTTATAATTTCAGATNACGTTGAAAAAATGGAGCTTTGTTATAAACCAAAAGATGAAATAATTATGGTTGATAGNCCAGAAGAGACAATTGAAAGCNTGAATTACTATTTAAATAATGAAAATGAAAGGATTAAAATAGCAAATAAAGCATATTTAAGAGCNTCTAAAGAACATACTATTNATNNNAGAGCAAAATTTTTAAAAAACATTTTAAAATCAATTTAAAATGTTATACATTAGAAATATTAGTAGATATAAATTTCCGCAGATATCTATTATTTTTACTAATAATTTTAATGATCTAATTAAAATTAATATTGCTTTATTAATTTATTATACATATTTATTGTTAATAATAGTATTAAGAATTTTTTCTAAGAATATGATGTGGAAATTTTTAAATAAATTACCATTATCTTTAAATTTTATATTAAAAATTATGTCGGTCAAATTAATTGCAATTACTTTTATTGATTGGTTTAAACTAAATTTTATATTTAGAACATATGCATCGGACGAGTTTCTTGTATTTCTTGATTTGGAAAGGGATGCCATGCAATATATAAAAGAACTAAGAAAGGGTGACATTGTTGTAGATGTAGGAGCATATATTGGTAGCTATACTGTAAGATGTGCGAAAATAGTTGGAGAGAACGGTAAGGTGATAGCTATAGAANCGCTACCTGAAAATTTAATCCTTTTGAAAAACAACATTAAATTTAACAAATTAAATAACGTTTTAATTGAGGATAAAGCAATTTACAACAAAGAATGCAAGATAAAATTATCCTATAATAATTTTAGCCCTTGTACCGCTACGGCTTTTAAAAAAAAATGTACGATTTTCCAAACATTCATGAACGTATCATAACAGTAGAAACAACAACTTTAGATAGAATTATAGAAAAATATAAAATTAATAGAATAGATTTGTTGAAAGTTGATGTGGAGGGTGCAGAAGTATTGTGCTATCTGATAATGCATTAAGTATAACAAGGAGAATTATTATTGAAGTTTGGTCACCTAATCTTTCAAAAATACTTGAAAAACTAAATTCTCATGGTTTTAAAATTATTAATTTAGGATTANATCATGGCGGGATTGATTATTATTTATATTGTTATAAATAGATTGTTAAACTTAATTTTAATAGATTTCGAAAAAACTAATATTAAATTCAAAACCATAATTTTGTTCAGTTTAATCTTATAAGTTCTTGAAATAGAAATTTATTAGCGATGAGAACGTAGATTTTCTATCCCCATATCTCCATCCTTGGATAGTCAATACAGCTTGGAAAAAGTTCATAAAAAATAGAATCGCTTATGATAAAATTGAATGGATCCAAATTCCTTATTCTACGAACACCTTCATGACTAAAAAGAAAGTATTGTTAGAAACAAGAAAATTCTTAAATCTATATTACAAAACAGGAGACATGTATAGATTTTTAATCTTAACTAAGAGTATAAGACCTCTGAGAATAGACCTTCCATATTATAGATACAGAATCGGTGCTTTAAAATTTCTAAGATACTATCTAGGTTTAAGTAAATATACTTTGTGGTGCCCTAACCCTACAATCGCCGATCATATCGCAGGTAATCCCCCAGCTTATACTAGCTTAGACGAACTTGAGAGAGTAAAAAATAAAGCTACTGTATTTCTTAATAGCCTTATTTAAAAGATGCAAATATTATAAAACCTCGAATATTTACTCAACAAGTTATTTCTAATACGATGTTATTTAATTATATCATAAAATTTATGAATAAATATTATATAAGATATCTTACACCTACATACATTTATTTCCTTCATAATATTAAATATTATATATATAACCATATTAAAGTAAATACTATTTCAAAATTTTTAAATATGGATGAACGAGTAATAAAAGATTATTATAATGAAATATCTCATATAAAAGTAAATGTTCCTGGAATGGCTGGTGCATTGGATTCAATTTATGTAATTATCCGTGCTTTAAAACCAAATATCATAGTAGAAACAGGAGTAGCGAACGGTGCTTCTTCATTTTATATATACTACTTGCTTTAAAAAAGAATAATAAAGGTCATCTTTTCTNAATTGACTTTCCTAATTTGGATCCTACAGCAATGATACCTAAAAATAAAGAAGTTGGTTGGCTAGTTCCTCAAATATTAAGAGAAAGATGGACGCTTATCTTAGGAAAGGTTGAAGAAAAGTTACCAGATCTTTTAGATAGACTTGGTGCAATTGATATTTTTTACCATGATTCTTTGCATACTTATGAACACATGATGTTCGAATTCAAAACAGCTTGGAGAAAATTAATAAAAGGAGGATTATTAATTGCAGATAACATAGATTTAAACAACGCTTTTATAGATTTCTGTAAAGAAGTAAAAGCGCCTTGGATGAATTTAGCAAATGTAGGATTTTGTTTAAAAAATAATTTGGAATGAATTTTTTGAATAAAATACCAAAATTTATAAACATTTTAAAATGTTAAGACCAGCTATTGGTGGAATATTTTTTGGTAATATAAGACCTATGGTTGGATATTTAAGATATTTAACTTTAGAAAATAAGCTAAACAATGTTGATTTTGAAACTTTAAGCTACGTACTGTATCATTGTGGCTTTAACATACCAAAGAAAGTTTTATCCTCTCTGAACGAGCTTGTGATTGTAGAATTTAATGATAAATCAAAGTTTGCTTTGAAAGATCTTTTAGATTACCTTCATGCTGGGTTATATAACGAACTTAAGACCTTTGATTTTATCATGAAATACTTGAGAAATTCAAAGGTATTTGTTGATGTTGGTGCTAACATTGGGGGTTATGCCATTAGAGCTGCAAAATATTGCAAAGTATATGCAATTGAACCTTTGCCTAGAAATTATAAAATATTGAAAATCAATGAAAAACTGAATAATGTTAAAGTTAATAGCTTTAGCATGGCTGCAGGAAATAAAAATAGCAAAATAAAATTATACTATACACCAAAACGCTATGGGATGCCTTCAATTAAATGGAAACAAATCGAATTCATAGAAGTTGAGATGAAACCATTGGATGAAATAATTAATGAAGAAAAAATAGATTTAATAAAGATCGATGTTGAAGGTGCGGAAGATCTAGTATTAGAAGGAGCAAAGAATTGTTTGAAAAGAACAAATGTTGTTATCATAGAAAAAAGTGAATCATTTCCAAAAGCATATAGAATATTGAAAGTAAAGAAAGATTTTTAAGGCAAAATTGATTGTAATTTAAAAAATCTTTTCTGATTTATGAAAGTTTTGCTAATAACAAAACCACGTGGACTCGGAGAAATAATTCTTCACAATGGTTTTATAACATTATTAGGTAAAAGTAATGTTCATCTTTTCGAAAATTTTCCTGATAAGTTATGTTTAGATGATTATGATCTAATTTTAATATTTAGAGATTTCGTTATTTCTAATCACTCATATGTTAAATATGTTCTTAACCATGGAACTAAAATTGCTTTTATTGATGTTTTCGATGATCCATTGATCCATAGATTGTTTTTTCATCCCAAAATTTTAGTTTATTTTAAAAGAGAGCTCTATAACATATTATTCGATAATTATAAATTTTTACTAACAGCTCAATATAAATACTATTTAAGTTACTTTTCTATGAAAAACATGTTAAATTACTTGAATCTATTTGAGATGGCAAAAGCATATCGTTCTTCTAAGCTTAAACCACTCCCCTTATCTTACATTGAAAATCCTAACTTTAAGCCCTCAGATTCTAAGACGATTAACGTTTCCTACATAGTCAATTTGCCTAAAATCCTTAATATCAAGTATAAACTAAGCACTATAAATGTACTAAAAGAGAGAATAAACGTAGCTAAGGCTCTTAAGAAGTTCAAGAATTCATTTATTTATCTTGGTTCATAGCATAGAAAAGGTTTGCCGCATTATACGTATCTCAAAATAATTTCTCAATCGCTTTGCTCAGTTTCCACTTACGGCATGGGTTTTGATACTGTAAGATATTGGGAGATTCCTTATTCAGGTTCGGTTTTAATCTCTAGAAGACCTAGGACATTAATACCAAACAATTTTGAAGAAGGTAGGCATGCTTTCTTTTTTGATAGCCTTAAAGAATTAAAGCAACATGTTGAATATCTCGTACAAGATCCAGATTATGCAATAAAGATTGGTAAAGAAACTAGAAAATTCGTTATGAAATTTCATAGTCCTGAGGCTAGAGCAAGAGCGATAATAAGTACACTAACTCAATAATTTATGTTAATAACACTTATATATTTAAGTCTTGATAAGATATTATATTTACTTAAGAAAATTAAGTTGTATAAATATTTGCCTAGACGTATAACAGCTAATCGCTTTTTTGAAGATTGTATAAGTTATATAAAACCAAATTATATTTTCTTCTTTACATTAAAGGATATGATTTACGAATATCCTCTACCAATAATAATGGCTACTATAATAAAAGAAGGAGATATGGTGGTTGACATCGGTGCCAATCGAGGTCAATATACGATATTCCTGAGTAAACTAGTTGGTCAAAGGGGTAAAGTTTATGCTTTTGAACCCGATCCTAGAAACTTTTTATTTTTAAAGCATAGAATAAGAAAATTAAAACGTAATAATGTTATCATAGAAAGAAAAGCGGTAGGTAATAAGAAAACAAAAGTAAAATTTTATATAGATAAGCTTACTGGCCGTTCAAGTATTTATAATGATGTCACCACATCTATTATTTCATGCATAGAAATCGATATGATAAGTTTAGACGAATATTTTCACGATTTTAAAGGAGAGTTTGCTCTAATTAAAATTGACGTTCAAGGTGCAGAGGCATTAGTTCTGTATGGAATGAAAGACTTAATTAAAAAAGTGAAAGTTCTTATTTTCGAGTTTTGGCCTTTCGGCTTGAAAGCTGCAGGCTTTGAACCTTCTTCTTTAATAGAATGGCTAATATTTAATAATTTTAAGCTTATTGTTATCGACGAAAACTTTAATGTCTACAAAGAAAACCAATTATATAAGAAAATTAATGAAATGAAAAATGAAGATTTTTTAAATATCATTGCAATCAATAAAAACTATTTAAATAAATGTTAAACGTTGACCTTATAGGTTTAGGTTATTGGGGAAAGAATTATTTGAGAGTTTTGCAAAACATCAAAGGGATCGAATTAAAATATGTTTGTGATAGCAATCCTGAAGCGCTTAAGGATATTCCAAGTCATATTAGAACTACTTTAGATTATGAAGAAATAGCTAAAGATGAAGATATTAAGGCAGCTTTCTTAGTAACACCTGCTTCAACTCATTACGAAATAGCTAAGCTATTTTTGGAGCAAGGTAAACACTTACTCGTTGAGAAACCATTAACTATGAATGTTAAAGAAGCATTTGATTTAGCTAGAATTGCTAAAGAAAATAAAGTAATATTAATGGTTGGTCATATATACTGCTTCCATCCTGCTATTCAATATTTACGCAAGTTAATTAAAAGCAGAAAATTAGGAAAAGTTTTCTATGGAATAGCAATCAGAATAGGCTTAGGCCCAATAAGGCAAGATGCAAGTTGTACATGGGATCTTGCAACACATGATATAGCTATTTTGGATTATTTGTTCAATAACATGCCAATTTACGTAACTGCTACAGCTACTACTTTTCTGCAAAGAGATAGAAATATTTATGACTATGCTTATATTCATTTAGAATATCCTGAAATGCAATTCGCAATAACCACGAGCTGGTATGCAGCAGAAAAAATTAGAAGCTGGTATATTGCAACTTCTAAATATTTGATAAAGTTTGATGATATGAATAAAGAATGGCCATTGTCAATTTACCAAAGTAACGTTGAGAAAATTATGAAAGAAGAGCTAATAAAAAAGCAAAGTGAAATTTATAAAGGAAAATTGTATATGCCAAGAATAGAAAAAGAGGAGCCTTTGATTAAACAAGTCGAGCACTTCATTAATTGCATCAGATTCAACAAAGAACCTTTGACCAATGCTTCGCAAGCTATTAGGGTAATTTCAATCTTAGAAGCAGTTGAGGAATCTATAAAAAAAGGTAAAAAAGTTGAGTTGAAAAATTATGATATTGAATAAGGAATTCGTAAAGCTTGGAAAAAACTGCAAAATCGATGAAACTGCGATCGTTGGATATATGCCTAGCAGAAAAATCAGTGATTTAACTTTAGAAATTGGAGATAATGCTGTAATTAGATCAGGTTCTATTGTTTATTTAGGTTCAAAAATAGGAGAAAATTTTGAGACAGGACATAATGTTGTAATAAGAGAGGAAAATGTCATTGGGAATAATGTGAAAATTTGGAGCAATACTGTAGTAGATTATGGTTGTAAAATCGGTAATAATGTAAAGATACATTGTAATTGCTATATTGCTCAGCTAACGATAATAGAAGATGACGTCTTCATAGCACCAGGAGTTATGGTAGCGAATGAAAAATATCCTACAGGTGTTTTTTCGTTAGAAAGGATAAAAGGACCTATAATAAAGAAAAAAGCAAAGATTGGAATTAATACTACCATTTTGCCAGGAATAACTATTGGCGAAAATTCTTTGATCGGAGCAGGCTCAGTCGTAACTAAGGACATTCCGAGTAATACCATAGCTTATGGAGTTCCTGCAAAAATAAAGAAATAATGCTATGAAATTAGGGAGATTGTACAGATAAGCCATCAGCACAGCATTATTTCTACATGATAAGTAGACAATCTCAAATCAGGTATAAACAAGCTTTTATTTTATCAATTTTTAAAACAGTATAAGTGATTTAATATCAATTTAAGAAATAAAAATGAATAAGAAGTCACTTAAGTTGGAAATATACGATACCTAGATTAAAAATTATTCAATAAGTTTGAAAATGTTGAAGCAGCTATATTATTTGGATCAATAGCAAAAAACAAGCTTAGCTACCACGACATTGATATAGCATTAAAACTAAAAAAGAAAACTTGATAAAGATTGGATACATTATATATCTCAGATCTCAAAAACTCTAGAAATTAACGAAGAACGCATAGACATTATAACACTTGATCAAACAAATCCAATATTGCTAGCGAAAATCTTTAAAAAAGGAGTCATAATCAAAGCATCGCCTCAAGCAATTGAACAACTACTACAAAAAACACAACAAATACCAGATACATTAATAGAATTCAAACAATGGGCAAAATTAGACCCTAAACTTGATAAAACAATCATCATATCAAGAACTGAAGAAATTAGAAAAAACGCTATGTTTATTAAAAACGAAATACTATCAAAAAATCTAAGAATTAAGCTATAAAGATATTCTAGCCCTTGAAAGAGCTATGCATCGAATCATAGCATTAATGCTCGATATATGCAGAGATTAGTATCAGTTTACTCACCAGGATTTGCCGAAAGTTATGACCAATACCCACAAAAACTAGCTAAAGCAAATAAAAAAGCTTAGCCAAAGAAATTACAAAACTAACAGGACTAAGAAATATTCTTGTGCATCGCTACTTAGAAATTAAAAACGAAAATTATATGAAGTAGTAGCCAAGGAAATAACAGAAAAAATAATAAAAAGATTCATGAAATAGATAAAAACCATAGCTCCTAATGAATAATTATAAAATATAGTAATGAGTATGTTTAAATTAATTTATAATCTTCATAAGAAAACAAACATGACTTTCCCATATTATACTTTTGGTTACTATAATTTTCCCGAAACATTTTTAAGGTCAAAAAAACTTGAAAAGTTGAGAAGAAAATTTTATTTTGGATATCTCATTAAACAATTGAATAAGCTCGGCATTGATAAAAATAAATTTTATTTGTTTTATCAACAAAGCCTAATAAATTGCCAAGATATAATAAAAAATATTTTAGAAGTTCAAAGTAAAGTACCAAGGTCTCGTTATGGAGGTTATCCAAATCCAGAAGTTTTCTATATTATTATTAGAGCTCTTAAACCTGAGATTGTTATTGAAACAGGTGTAAGCTTTGGCGTAACTTCTTCTTTCATTCTTCAAGCGATGGAAGACAATAATTTAGGGCAACTTTATTCAATAGATTTACCATTTGAATTTGCAAGGAAAAAAGAAGTAGGCATGATTGTACCTAAAAGGTTAAAACATAGATGGGAACTAATATTAGGAGATAGCAAGGTGGAATTGCCAAAATTGCTCAGAGAAGTTAACGATATAGATGTTTTCTTCCATGATTCTTTGCATACTTATGAACATATGATGTTCGAATTCAAAACTGCTTGGAGAAAATTAATAAAAGGAGGATTATTAATTGCAGATAACATAGATTTAAACAACGCTTTTATAGATTTCTGTAAAGAAGTAAAAGCATCTTGGATAGATTTAGTAAATGTAGGATTTTGTTTAAAAAAATAATTTTGGATGGATTTTTTGAATAACAATACTAAAATTTATAAACATTTTAAAATGTTAAGACCAGCTATCGGTGGAATACTTTTTGATAAAAATATAAGATCTTTGGTTAGATATTTAAGGTATTTAACTTTTTTATGCCTAATCTGTCAATTGCTATTCATCTAAATCCTGTGTCAATTAATGAGGATCAAATAAACTGATAAATGAATTTATTGAATTAATTTATTCAAATAATTATTCTAACGCAATGAAGATGTTTAAGCTTCAATACTTCATCGTAAACTTTGATTATGGAATTAGCCAGTTTAATTGGCATAACCAACATTGATTAGTTTATTTTTAGGAAACGATTAATTATGTAGGAGTTAGGGTAAAAATTTTACACTTTTATATACTTTTTGGAAAAATTTAAATACTTATAAACTAGATATTTAATATGCAAAAAAGAAAAAGTTTAGGACTTCTTCTATTAGTAATTACAATACTATCAGTAATCCCTCTAATAAACGCAGGGAACCAAGTACTATCTTTTAGTTCTACGTTCGGAGGAGCTTTTATTGATAGAGCATATAGTCTTGCATGGAAATTCGGAACTCCAAGTGGCAAACTCTACGTTGTAGGTTCTTCTATTAGCTTTAGTGGTTTACATTCTGAAGGCTATGTAGCAATGTTCGATGAAAATCTGGGATCACCTATTGCAGTAAAGAAGACAAATTTTGCAGCCAGTAATGAACTTTTGGACGTCGCAGTTACAAGAGGTATTGCAACCGATTATATAGCAGTCGTTGGATTCTCACCTAATGACAATAGAGATCCTATTGTTTATTGGCTAAACCCTGATCTGTCATCTATTAATCAATTTGAACTAGGTGTCTTTAGTGGTACACAGAGAGATGAAGCAGTTGCTGTGGGTATTGATAACCAAGGCAATACAGTTATTACAGGCTTTACTCTTTCAGGCAATTCTCCATTCGATAACTTTATACCTTTCTTAGTAAAATTTAATCCTAGTGGAGCCATTTTATGGTCAGTAGCTTTTAGACCTACTATAACTGGATCACATCCATCATACCCTGGAGATCTTGCAATTATTTCTTGGAATAATGATATTATAGTTGTGGGTTCAGTAACAATAGGACCATCTTACGATGCATTTGTTGCACGATTCGATCCAGCTGGAAGTATTATATGGTACAGAACTTTTGGTGATAGCAAAAGGGAACATGCATATGGTGTTGCATATGATAACCAAGGCAATATTTATGTTGCAGGAGCAACAAATAGTTTTAGTCCTACTGGGACTTATGATACTTTCGTAGCAAAATTTGCTCCTGATGGAACATTATTATGGTTTAAATTATATGATATAGGTGCCTTAAATGCAAATGATTGGGCAATCTCAATAGCAATAATTGAATATGATCATATATATATAACAGGAGAGACTAGGGCTTTCGATGCTGATGGAGATATGTTTTTTGCAAAAATTAAAGAAAATGGAGACCTAGTATATGCGGTTAGAAGCAATATGCCTGGTAAAGATATAGGTTATGATATAGCCTTAAATATTCACTCACAAAATGATGTATTTTATATAAACATTGCAGGAGTATCCAATGATAATCCTACTTCTGATTCATTTGAGTCAGTTAGTGTAACCACATCAACACCACCTATTACACCGCAACCTCGCGACTTAAATATTGCAAATCCTGCTGTTTTAAGTACTACACCGACTAGCCCATTAGTTGACGGTAGTTTTGATACTCCTAGCGGTGAAAGAGCAATGGTGTTAAAGTTTGATCCGCCTTCAGTACCAAATGAAAACAAAAATAGCAATATATATATATCACACTTTTTAATTGCAACAATAATAGCACTGATAGCCGCAACGGCGATTTTTATTAAAAGAAGAAATAAATAAATTTAAATTTTTTACTATTTTTTCCTTTATTTTTTATTTATTTAAATCTAATAATACATTATACTGCTAGTTTATGAATTCTATTGATTTATCCTAAAATTTAAATATTAAATAAGATACCTTACGCTGTATATAGGAGTAGCAAATGGTACTTCTTCATTTTATATATTTCTTACTTTAAAAAGAAATAATATTGGATCCTACATCAATGATGCCTCAAAATAAAGAAGTTGGTTAGTTCCGCAAATATTAAGAGTCAGTTGAATGTGCTTTAAATAATTAACATGTTATTATGAATCTATTAAAAAGAAATAGCAAAATTTATAGACAAGTAAGATTGTTAAGACCAGTTATCGGAGCAATAATCAGAGGAAACGTTATACCTTTAATTGGATATATATTAAATATAAATATTTAGAATTAGAAAATAAAATCAAAGAAAAAGATTTTGACACTTTAAGTTTTGTGTCTTATCATAGTGGATTTAATTTTGAAAGTAAAATATTAGACTATCTGCTACAAGAAAAATCCATTATCGTTGAATTCCCAGATAATTTTAAGTTTTTATGTAATCATCTTCTAGACCTCATACATGCTGGGTTATATAACGAACCTAAAACATTTAATTTCATAAAAGAACACATTAAAAATGCAAGAGTGTTTGTTGATGTTGGAGCTAATATAGGAGGTTATGCTATTAGAGCTGCAAAGTATTGTAAAGTATATGCAATAGAACCTTTACCTAGAAATTATAAAATACTAAAGTTTAATGAAAAACTGAATAATGTAAAAATAAATAGTTTTAACATAGCAGCAGGAAATAAAGATGGTAAGATAAAACTATATTATGAACAAGGAAAATATAGAACACCTACAATTAATTTGAACTTAAAGAATTCGTAGAAGTAGAAATGAGAGCGTTGGATGAAATAATAAATGAAGAAAGCATAGATTTAATTAAAATAGATGTTGAAGGGGCTGAAGATTTAGTATTAGAAGGTGCTAGGAATTTATTAAAAAGAGCAAAAATGGTAATTATCGAATATAGTGACACATTCTTAAAAGCTTATAAAATAATAAAAGAAGAAGGACTTAAGTTAAACAAATTCATGGATCATAATGTTCTTTTTACAAAATAATGTCTAGAATTCTTTTCATATCTTATGCTTCGAATCAGCATTCAGGTGTAGGTAATAGAGTCTATTATTTATCTCGTGAACTTGCGAAAAAAGATCATGAAGTGTATGTTATAACTAAGCAAGACGAATATGTAAGCAATGAAGTCAATGCTTATTATGTTCAAATTCCAAAGCATATTTTTAAAATACCACCTGTTCCTTTACCACAGGTTTCAATCTTTAACTTACTAGCCTACAAAAAATTTGAAGAAATAAAGCATAAAATTAAACCAGATATAATAGATATCCAGCATGTTCATGTTTCTCCTATAGTTAATATGATGAAAGAAAAAGAAAATTTAGCGATAACTTGTCATGGAACCGAAATAGGATTATTCAATTATTTAGGAAGAACTTATTTAGGATTTGTTACTTTGATTAATTCACAATTTGAAAAAAACATATT
>AQYM01000025.1 GCA_000380705.1 Crenarchaeota archaeon SCGC AAA471-B05 | reverse complement strand
CCTTTGCTGTAGCTGATGCCTATGAATATTGGTACGATTTAAGCGATGAGGATATAATTAAAGAAATCACAAATGGTATTTGAATTATTAGATAAGAGAATACAAGAAGGATTAAAGGAGTTGGGCTTTAATGAACCTACAGAACCTCAAAAAGAAGCAATACCTTATATTTTAAAAGGTCATAATTTACTTTTAATTTCCCCCACTGGAACAGGTAAAACTGAAGCTGCTTTATTACCTATTTTAAGCTTAATTGTTAAGAATAAAAATAAAGGAATAAAGCTTTTGTATATAACTCCTTTAAGAGCTTTAAATAGGGATTTACTTGATAGGATTTCTTATTGGTGTAGTAAACTTGATTTGAGGATTTCTGTTAGGCACTCTGATACGTTAATAAGTGAAAGGAGAAAACAAGCCTTTATGCCTCCTGATATATTAATAACTACTCCTGAAACTTTACAGATTTTGTTAGTTAGTAAAATAATGAGGGAAAGATTAAAAAATGTTAAGTATGTAATAGTTGATGAAGTTCATGAATTGGCTGAAGATAAGAGAGGTTCTCAATTAGCCTTAGGATTGGAAAGATTAAGATTGATATGTAAAGACTTTCAAATAATAGGTCTGTCTGCGACCGTTGGTGATCCTGAAAAAATAGCTAACTTTCTTGTGGGTAAAGATAGGGAATGTAAAATTGTAAATATACCTGTTAATAAAGCGATTAAAATAAAATTATTTTATCCAAAAGTAATTCAAGAAGACTTCTTAGTTGCAGAGAAACTTCTATCTTATCCCGAGGTTATTTCAAGGATAAGGAAAATAGCTGAGCTTGTTAAGAATAAGAAAGCCTTTTTGATTTTTACCAATACAAGGAGTGAAGCTGAAATTCTTGGGAGTAGGCTAAGATTGATAGGTTTAGAAGTATTGGTGCATCATAGTTCTTTATCGAAGGAATCAAGAATTTTGTCTGAAAGTATGCTTAAAAGCGGGGAAATAAAGGGATTGGTTTGTACTTCATCGCTGGAATTGGGCATTGATATAGGAAGAATTGATTTTGTAATACAATATAATTCTCCTAGACAATCAACAAGATTAGTACAAAGGATAGGTAGAAGCGGTCACTTTATTAAAGGTATATCAGAAGGTGCTATTATTGCAACCAACATTTTTACATTTTTTGAATCCTATGTTTTAATAAACAATGCCTTAAAGGGTAAATATGAAGATGTTAAAATACCTTATAAGCCTTATGATGTATTGCTTCATCAGATAGTAGGTTTACTAATTGAATATAAAAAATTAAAGATTGAAGAAATCGTTAACATAATAAGCAAAGCTTTTCCTTTTAAAGACCTAAATTATGAAGACATAGAAAAAGTTTTAAAGCTTGCAGAATTTTTGAGACTCATTTCAAGAAAAGGTGATGAATTATTTTTGAGAAGTGAAGCTTTCAAATACTATTTTGATAATTTAAGTCTTATACCTGAAGAAGCAAAGTATATAGTAATAGATAAAGAAAATGAAATGTTCATAGGCGAACTTGATGAAAGTTTCATTGCTGAACATGGAGAAACGGGTTTAAAGTTCATTTTAAAGGGAGAAATATGGGAAATACTAAGCATTGATGAAAATGAAAGGAAAGTATATTGTAAAAGAAGCGATGATTTATTTGGCGCAATTCCTTCATGGATAGGTGAAGAAATTCCTGTTACAAAGGAAACGAGCATTGAAACTATAAAAACCATCAATGAGTTTAAAAAAGGTTTAAATTTAGATAAAGAAATTCTTGGTGAAGTTTCAGATGAAATTCATCTTTTAAAAAATGAAGAAATTTTACCTAATGAAAACTTAATAATTATAGAAAATGATAAAAATATCATTATAATAAATATATGCTATGGAAGTAAAATAAATAGATTCTTAAGTAAAGTTATTTCTTATATTTTAAAAGAATATAATAAAAGTTTTAGAATATATAACGATCCGTATCATATAATAATAATTTCAAAAGATGTAAAAATAGATGAATTATTAAATATTTTAATTAATTTGCCTTATTTTAATATCGAAGAAAAAATAAACGAGATATTTGATGAAAAAGATAACAGCGTAAAATATAGATTTTTGCATGTAGCTAAAAGATTTGGTGTAATAAAAAAAGGCATTCATATTGGGAAAAAATTCCTTGAAGAGTTAATTAAACAGTATAAAAATACAGTAGTTTTTGAAGAAGTTATTAAAGAAATTCTATTTAAAGATATTGATATAGAAGGTTTCAAAGAATTAACTAAAAAAATAGCTTTAAATGAGATTAAAATAATAACTAGAAATAAAATATCTAAATTAAATTATGAAATTATAAGATATTTATTATATGAATTTTCCTTTAAAGATAAAAACAAAACAATTATAGAAATTTATAAAACTAAGCTTTTAAATAAAATAATAACTTTAATATGTTTAAATTGTTATGAATATATTGAAGAGAAACTTGCCAAAAATATAAGGGATTTAAAATGCGAAATCTGTGGCTCAAATAGAATAGCCTTTTCTAAATTGCCTTCATATAAAGTAAGTAAGATAATAAACATGATCCTTGAGAATAGAAAAAGCAGAAAAATAAATAAAATAAAAAAGAAATGGGAGAGAATTTCTGAACTAAGCTTAAATCATGGTAGAATCGTTTTACTTGCGTTTTTGGCAAACATGGATTTTAAGGATTTATTATACATTGTTTCTAAATTCAAAGAAGAGAATAACGATTTTTATAAAGAACTGATTAAATTGGAAACCAAAAGAATGGAAAGAATTTATAAAATGTTTATCAAAAGATAAAGCCTATATTAACTTAAAAAAATAGCTTCATGATTTATAACGAGTTTCTAATATGCTATTTCATACAGGAAAGTTTATCTTTTAGATATTTTAAGATAAAAAGGGAAATTTAAATATTTAAAAATATGAATAATATTTCTATATGAGTGTTCCAAGAGTAAGAACATATGTGCCTGGTTTAGATGAGATATTATACGGAGGAATTCCTGAAAGAAATATTGTGTTATTATCAGGAGGACCTGGTACTGGTAAATCTATTTTAGCTAAACAATTTTTATATAACGGCCTTTTGAAAGGAGAATCTGCAATTTTTGTAGCACTTGAGGAGCATCCTGTAGCGGTTAGGAGAAGCTTTAAACATTTTGGATGGGATGTTTCAAAGTATGAAAAGGAAGGTAGATTCGCTATTATTGATGCCTTTACAGGAGGAATAGGAGCTTCAGCCCAAAAAGAAAAATACGTAGTAAAACAGGTGGATGACGTTCATGAATTAGTCGATGTTTTAAGACAAGCTATAAAAGAAATTAATGCTTCACGTATTTCTATAGATTCTGTAAGCACTTTGTACTTAACTAAGCCAGCCATGGCTAGACACACTATAATGTCTTTAAAAAGAGTTATTTCAGGTTTAGGGAGTACTGCATTTTTTGTAAGTCAAGTATCTGTAGGAGAAAGAGGTTTCGGAGGACCTGGAGTTGAGCATGCTGTAGATGGAATAATTAGATTGGATTTAGATGAATATGAGGGTAAAATGTATAGATCAATAATCGTTTGGAAAATGAGGGATAGTAAAATATCAATGGTTAGACATCCTTTGGAAATAACCGATTCAGGAATTATAATACAATGGGATAAGTATATTAAGCTTTCAACGTTTAATGTTAGGATAGAAAGTTTGCCTAGCCAAGAAATTGAAGAAATGAAAAAAGCTGTACAAGAAGTTAAGGAATATGTTAAAGTAGCAAGGACGGAGATTGAAGAGTAATGTCAGAGATACCTTTAAAGCCTATAGGTAAGGAAGATATAAGAAAATTGGAATCTGCGTTAATTACAATGGCTTTATTTTCACCTGAAACATTGCAAATTATTAAAGATCCCCATGAAAGATTAACTTGGGTTGATTCATTGTATATAGCTGCTGCATCATTTGCGAGAAGCAAAGCTGGCGTATCTATATCTAAAATAGCTGAAGAATTAGGTGTAACTGAAGCTACTGTAAGAAGACATGTAAAAGGAGATTCTAAAGCTGGAGAAATTATAATTAAAACTTATGAAACGATTTCCAAAGAAGGATTTAAGATTGAGATTCCTGAACCCATTTCTGAAGAATTAAATAAAGTTAAGAAAGAAAACGAAGAGTTAAAAGGAAAACTTGAGAAGATTAAGAAAATGCTTAATGACTTGTTTAACAGCATATAGATCTAGAGTTTATCGTTGATGACCTGGCTGCGGCCATCCTGTTATTTTCTTAATGTATTCTATAGGAATAATTGTTTTTTCAACAGAAAACTTTAAAAATCTTTTTCAAAAACTATAATTGGTAATGTTTTATTATCCTTTAAGACCTTTTACAAAAGAAGAGAGTTTATCATGTTTGAATCCTTACGTTAGAAAATGGTTTGAATCAAATTTTAAGGAATTAACTCCTCCTCAATATTATTCCTTTAAGTTAATTTCTGAAGGAAAGAATTTACTAATAACAGCTCCTACAGGTTCAGGAAAAACACTCAGCGCCTTCTTGGTTATAATTAGTAAATTATTTGATATAGCTTTAAAAAATGAGCTGAAAGATGAAGTTTACTGTATATATGTTTCACCTTTGAAGGCTTTAAACAACGATATATATAAAAATTTAGAGGTACCTTTGAAGGAAATTTCTGAAATGATTAGAAAAGAAGGGAAGGAAATAAAAGAAATACGTGTAGCAGTAAGGACTGGTGACGTTACGCCTTATGAAAAGCAAAGACAGTTGAGAAAACCCCCGCATATTTTGGTTACAACTCCTGAAAGTTTGGCAATAATTTTAAATTCTCCTAAATTCTCTGAAAAAATTAAAAACGTAGAATATGTTGTAGTAGATGAGATCCATGAATTGGCTAACAATAAAAGAGGTATTCATTTATCATTATCTTTGGAAAGATTAAGGGATTTATGTAATAAAGAATTCATAAGAATAGGTCTAGGAGCTACGTTATATCCTATTGAAGAGGCTGCAAAATTTTTGGTAGGTTTAAATGATAAAGGCGAATTTAGGGATTGTTGGATAGTCGATGTTTCATGGGAAAAACAATACGATTTAAAAGTTTTATCTCCAGTAGATGATCTGATTTATACAAGCGATGAAGAAATAGAAAAAAGAACTTATGAACTGCTTCATAAAATTATCGAAGAAAACAAAACTACTTTAATATTTACAAATACAAGGAGTGGAACTGAAAGAGTAGTATTTAACTTAAAGAAGAAATTTAATTATACAGATGAAGATGTAGCTGCCCATCACGGATCTCTTTCTAGAATAGTAAGATTAGATGTGGAAGATAGGTTAAAAAAAGGACTATTGAAAGCAGTGGTATGTTCCACTAGTCTAGAATTGGGAATAGATATAGGTTATATAAGTACTGTTGTTCAGCTTGGCTCTCCAAAATCCATAACAAGGGCTATTCAAAGAATTGGAAGAAGTGGACATAAATTTGGGGATATTTCAGTTGGTAGAATAATCGTTATGAACAGGGACGATCTTGTTGAATGCTCTGTTATGTTATATTATGCAAAGAAAAGGATGCTTGATAGTTTCCATATGCCTAAGAATTGTTTAGATGTTTTGGCACAGCATATTGTAGGTATGGCTATAAACAAAAAATGGAATGTAGATGAGGCCTTTAATTTAATTAAAAGGGCATATCCTTATAAAGGTTTACCAAAGGAATCTTTTATAAAGGTATTAAAATATTTAGCAGGTCATTATGTTGAACTTAAGGATAGAAAAGTTTATGGCAAAATATGGTTTGATGAATCGGAAATGATGTTTGGTAAAAGAGGAAAATATGTTAGAACGATATATATGCTTAATATTGGTACTATACCTGATGAAGTTTCTGTAGATGTTTTCCTTTTACCTGAAAAGAAATGGATAGGAAATATTGAAGAAGAATTTTTGATGAGATTAAAAAAAGGAGATATATTTGTTTTAGGAGGTAAAACTTATAAATTTAGTTATGCCAAAGGGATGAGATGCTATGTTGAAAGAACCGAAAACGAAGCACCCACTATTCCTCCTTGGTTTTCAGAACAATTACCTTTGAACTTTGATTTAGCTTTAAGAATAGGAGAATTAAGAAGAAGAATTTATGAAAGATTAAAGAACAATGAAGATTTTTATGATATATTAAATGAACTTCCTACAGATGAGAATTCTAAGAAAGCAATGCGTTCATATTTTATAGAACAGTATTTATTCTGTAAAATTATTCCCAACGATAAATTATTATTAATAGAAAAAACAGAGGATTTGGAAGGAAGAAAAATGTTAATATTCCATGCATTATATGGTAGAAGAACGAACGATGCTCTTTCTAGAATTTTTGCTATAACAATAGCTAAAAAGTATGAAGTAGATGTTGCTACAATGGTTCACGATAATGGTTTTGTTTTAATTCTTCCTGAGGAAGTTTATTCAAAAATAAATAAAAGGACGATGAATGAAATCTTTGAAATAATTTTAAATGAAAATATAGATGGAATTCTTAGAGAATATATAAAATATACTGAACTTATGAAAAGAAAATTCAGACATAATTCTACAAGAAGTTTCCTAGTTTTAAGGAATTATAAAGGACATAAAATAAGTGTAAGTAAACAACAGATAAATTCACAAATACTTTTAGAAGCATGTGAAGAAATAGACCCCAATTTTCCTATAATAGAAGAAACATATAGAGAAATTCTTGAAGATGTAATGGATTTGCCAAAGGCTAAAATCATTTTAGATAAAATAAAAACAAAGGAAATAGAAGTTGAATTTATAAAGACACCTTTACCTTCTCCGTTTTCCCATATATTAATTACCTTCGGTGAAGCCGACATAGTTTTAATAAAAGATAGAAGAAAAAGGTTAAGAGATTTACATGCAGCTATATTAAAGAAAATTGGCTTAAGTAAAGAAGAAGTTATCAACTTAAAAATTTCTTCTTAAAAAATTTCATTATAAAAATTAAAGAGATTATTACAATGACTATAATAATTATTAAATGAAAGTTTTCTATAAAGAAATAAAAATCATTGCTTGGACCCAAATTCGAATTTGTTTCTATAAGTTTCAATTCTCCACTAAAAGTAACAATTCCTAAAGAAAAAAATGCAGGTTCTATAAAATAACTGTCTGCATAAATTAATATACCTGTATCTTCATCGTATTCAGCCAACCTAGGATATCCTGATATTCCAAATAACTCATATAACAACACAGAACTCGAAGAAACTGTTACGGTAACTATTTTTTGATATCCGAATTTATCCAATCTTTTAGTTTGTGAAGATAAAACGTTAATTGTAAATTGATCATATAATCCAACGCCTATTATCGTTTTAATTTCCTTTAAATTTTGTTTTAAAAGCATAAGAGTTATTCCTATTCTACTTCCATTGGTAAAGCTGAGCATGTAATTCTCTTTATTTATCTTTAGAATATTTGATAAATTTATAGTTTTATTTTTTGAATTTATTTCCATTTCTATCTTAATATTTTCATTTTTATTTAATGTTAACTTAAAATATATTTCTGAATCAACCAAGTTAACAACTGTTTTATTATTAAAAAGTATTCGTAAATTATTAACCTTTGAATAATATAAAAAGTAATTTCCTTCATTTATTTCGAATTGAACGTTAAAATTTAACATTAATATTAAGACTAATAGGAAACATTTTACCATAAAATAAAAATTCTCTTTCTATCATTTATTTATTGTGAAAAAGAAAGTAGTAGTAACTATCGTTATAGTAATTCTCATAATTCTTTCAATAATACATTATTATTTTTCTTCAACATCGATTACTTTGTTGGATCAACCTATACAAGGTTTAAGTAAAACTATTGAATTTTTTAGCCAATCAATTTATGATGAAATTCCCATCAAATATACATGTTATGGAGAGGATATTTCACCTCCTCTAAAATGGAGAAATTATCCAATAAATTCTGTAAGTTTTGTAATAATTGTATTTGATATTGATGCTCCAAAGAAAAATTTTATCCATTGGTTAATTTATGATATACCTTCTTTTATAAATCAAATTCCTGAAAATGTACCTAAAGAAGCTAAGCTATACTTTGCTAAGCAAGGATTTAACGATTTTGGTAAAATAGGTTACAATGGGCCCTGTCCCAGTATTGGGAAACATAGATATATTTTCAGAATATATGCTTTAGATACTTACACAGGATTGCCAGAAGGAGCAAGAGTTGAAGAAGTTATTAATAAAATTAATAATCATGTTATAGCATATGGTGAATTCGTTGCTACTTATGGAAGATGAATTAAAAGACTTAAGGTTTATTGAAGGATGCTATTTAGTTTTCATAAAAAGTCTTAATGCCTTAGTTATGGGTGATTTACATTTAGGTTTTGAAGGAGTTTCTGCTAAGGAAGGAGTGTATTTGCCTAAATTAAATTTGATTAACATCCTTAAGCAAATTGAAACATCTGTTAAAAAAATAGGGAATGATAATATACAAAGAATGATAATTCTTGGTGATATAAAAAATGAGTTTGATGAAATCGATCAAGAAGAAATCGATGAACTATTTAACTTTGTATATTACGTAAGAAATAACATATTTAAAAAAGAAATAGAGATGATTTTAATCAAGGGAAATCATGATAACTATGTAGATGGTTTCGCTAAATCTTTAAATTTAAAAGTTTATCGTCAAGAATTAATTATGGAAAATTATTTAATGTTTCATGGAGAAGAAATTCCAGACGAAGATTTGATAAGAAAATCTGAATTTTTGATCCTTGCTCATGAACATCCTTCAATAGCACTTTATAATGAAGTAGGTGCAAAAATTAAGGTTAAATGTTTCCTCTATGGAAAATATAAGAATAAAAAAGTATTGGTTTTACCTGCAATTTCTTATTATGCTCAAGGCACTGAAATAAACTTAATACCTAAGGAAGAACTGTTATCTCCCTTTTTAAAGATTATAGATATTGATGAAATGATTCCAATAGTTGTCGATTATGAAATTTTAGCTTTTCCTAAAATTAAATTTTTAAGAAAAATATGAAAAAAATAATATTTATTATTTTATTTTTAATATCTCTTTTAATCATTAGTTTTCAAAATGTTAACGCTAAAAGTGAAAAATATTTTGAAGGAGAATTAAATGTTATTATAAGTGATAAAAAAGAATACTTTATAAATTTAGATAATAAAATAATAAGAATAGAATCAAATCTAGATTTAAAAAATATAAAATATATTAAAGCTTTAGGTATATTAAACGATCATTCTTTTATAATAAATCAAATTATAGACCAAAATGCAATTTCTCATTATCCTAAGTTTATAGTTCCTTTAAAACATCCAGCCATAGGTGAACAAAAAATACTTGTTATAAAAGTAGAATTTCCTGATATTAAATTTAAAAAAACAAACGATGAAATTTATGAATTACTAAATAAGATGGACAAGTATTACCGCGAAGTTTCCTTCAATCAAACATATTTAAATTTCTCAATTTATAATGATACAGTTTTAATGAACAGGCCTTCTTATTATTACGGAAGCTCATGCGGGAATTTTGTTGATTGTTATAGATCAGAATTTTTGGATGAGATAATACGCAAAGTAGATAATTACGTTAATTTCAATACATTTCAAAGAATTATTATAATTCACGCAGGTGAAGATGAAGCTATAACACATAGAAAGGATGACATATGGAGTTTTTCAAGTATAGGAGAATGGGCTATATACACAAACGATGGAAAGGTTTATTTATCTATAAGCGTGCTTTCTCAATTTGATTTTCTTGGCGTCTTTGTTCATGAATTCGGTCATGCGTTAGGCTTACCTGATCTTTATTTATATAATACATTTGAAAGCATGATGGGTGTTTGGGATCTAATGGATATAGGAAGTTACAATGGGATTNCCGTTGGTTCAAGTCCTGCACATATGAATGCTTTACTTAAATATTTCCTAGGATGGATTAAAGATGAGCAAATATTAAACGTTAATTTAGAAACATTTTTAAAGGATGAAGTTAAGTTCCATGAATTGTTAAACAATGGTTATTATTTAATAAAAATTAAAATAACTGAGCATAATTATTACGTAGTTGAAAGCAGAAAAAAGGTAGGCTTTGATTCTTTTTTACCCAATGAAGGTGTTTTAATATACTATGTAGATGAAAATAAAGATAGTGGTGAAGGACCGTTTAAATTAATTGATTCAAAACCTTTAACCAATAGTTTAGATGATGCATACTTTAGTGTAGGAGAAAAGTTTGTTGATGATAATATTTCGGTAAATATAATAAGGGAAAACAAAGACGGCTTTCTTGTTGGAATATACTATTCAAATAAAAAGTATAACGTACAATTAAACGTAAAAAATAACAGGATTTCATTTGATTCCTATGCGAATATAACCGCTAAGGTAACAGATTATTTAGGAAAGCCTGCAAAAGATTTTATGGTAGTATTGAACAATTCTATGTATTCAATTACAAATGAAAACGGTATTGCATACTTTCTTATAAAACCTCAGAATTTAGGTGAAGTGTATTATTATGTTATAGACTTAAAGTATAACGAGATATCTGTTTTATTTAATGATACCAAACCAATAAGAATAATATGGGATGCGATAGAAGTTTATGATTTATATCCTTTAAAAGGAAGATTTAATTTAGGTTCGCAGATTTTAGTCAAGTTTAAATTGAGGTATTTTTATGATAAAGATGATTTCAAAGGTAATGTAAGTGTAAATAATGTATATGCTAAATATACAGATGGATATTACTGGATTTTAATTTTCTCTCCAGAAATTCCTTCAAAAATTAATCTATCCTTTAAAGTTCAAGATGCTAAATATAATATAAGTTATGTATTTATTAAAGAAGAACCTGAACTTATTTGGGATAGGTTAGTTATAGAAAAACCAGACGTTGTAGTTGTAGACTTCAAACAAGCTTTTGCAAACGTTAAAATAATAGTAAAAAGCGAATATGATAATAGCATAGCTAAGGAGGCTATAGTTAAGGTTAAATTTAAAGATGATATTCAAGAAATTTTATTCTTATCCGATGGATGGTATTTAAAGATTAATAATCCTGGTAATCTAACTTTGTTAAAATATGAAATAGTTGAAGTAAAATGGGGTAACGTAAGTGAAGTCAAATACTTTAATAAAACAATATCAATCATATTTAATAAATTAATAATTTTAAACTATGAAACAGAATATGAAAGATACGAAGTTGGTTCTAAAGCTAGAATATATTTAAATATAGTTTATGCGTTTGAATATTATTACGGGGTATTAAAAAGTTTAGAAGAAGGTTCTTTGGTTATCGTTAATGGATCTATTGGAATTTTTGATCCTATCAAAGGAAAATTCTACGTAGAAATAACCTATAATAAAATAGGAAAAGTTTATGTGAAAATTGAAAGGATCGTTTCCCTATCAAATATAACCAGCTTTGAAGATAAAGAAAACGGTAAAATGATAATTTTTGATAAGGTAATTCATGAAATATATATAGAACAGTATCCATTTAAGACAAAATACAAAGTAAAAGTTTTCTATGCTTCAGACCATTCTTTTATTCGTAACGCTAAGATCTTTATTAATTATGAACAATTAAAAGAAGAAAATGATTATTATTCAATAGAGTTCAATGATTTCCTTATATA
The DNA here is from genome assembly GCA_000380705.1 of Crenarchaeota archaeon SCGC AAA471-B05. GTDB lineage: Archaea > Thermoproteota > Thermoprotei > Gearchaeales > Gearchaeaceae > SCGC-AAA471-B05. Next base: position 60,877 of record AQYM01000025.1, on the reverse strand, counting down.
TAACAACTTAGAATATAAAATCATGGTAAACGGTTTTGGTATAATTGAAGGTAAAATTAATAATTATAATTTAATTAATTTATTTACTTATTTAATATTGTTTACTACATTAGTTATTATATTTTTTGTTTTAAAAATTAAAAAAATAAAATATGAAAAATAAATTAATTTTGATAATTTTTCTTATAATTTTTATATTTTCTATTATAAGTTTATATTATGAGATCTCCGCTTTATCGAATCTTAAATTCCCAGAATTTCATATAACTAAATATAATTCTACAGTAACTGAAAAGAAGGAAACTGGATTCTATTATGAAGAAAGCAATAACGATAATATTCCTTTAATCATCTTAGTAATAATAACTACCATAGCAGGTTTGATATTGTATTTAGAAAGGGATAATTTAAAAATAGCCATTTTAAAAATGGTTTCTTTGCTTGGTTTCTTTTATTCTTTGTTTATGATATCAAAATTTTTCTCATTGGGTAACGGAATTAGAATTTCCCCAACCCCTTATACTTTTGAAATATCTTTAATTACAACCTATGCTTTGTTTTTGGGTTTAATAATCGTAATTGTTTCATTATTAACTTCAATTGGAATAAGATTTAACTATCAAAGAACAGTAAAAAGAAAGGTAGATTCAGGAATAAAGGCTAGAAGAGAATTTGAAGAATTGATAACTGATTTAACTGAAAAATATTCAAAAGAACATTACGGAATAAGAGAATTGATAACTGAATGTTATAAATCGATGTGCGAATTCCTTGAAAAATATGGTATTGATAATCCCAAACATCTAACTGCGAGAGAATTTGAAGAACATGTTTATAATTTAATTCATTATAAATCCGAGAATTTAAATAAACTTACAAATCTTTTTGAGATAGCAAAATATAGTAAAAAAGAATTAAAGGAAGAAGATTACAGTTTTGCTTTAAAACTACTAAATAATATAAAGGAGGAATTAAAAAATGCAAAATCTTAAGTTTTATATAATTTTGATATTAATTCTTCTTTTTTCTATTTTTTTATTATCTCTATTATCTGAAATAAATTTTTTAACTTTTTTAATAATAAATTTTCTATTTTTTATCGAATTTTTATTATTAATTTTAATATTAAAAAATTTTATAAATTTTAACTTTAAAAAAGAATATTTAAATAAAGAAAAAATTTTGATTAATCCTTATAAAAGAAAAATAAAAATTATAGAAAGAGCTATAAAAGGATCGAAATTTTCAAGGAATTATCTGGCACAATTGCTTAAAAACTATTTGGAAATAAAATATAGCGTTAAGTTAAACCATGATTTAGCTAAAGAGCTTCTTAAAGAGGAAAAATTCTTAGCCTTAATATTCTACGAGGAATATGAGAACTATTTCAAAAGTAAACTTGATTATGAAAATGCTCTTAAGGAATTTTTATTGAAGTTTAGTAATAAATAATTATGGATAAGCTGGAAATTGAAAATGCATGTGTAATTATTAATAAAATTATAAATGAAGTAGAAAAGGCTGTAATTGGAAAAAGAAATGTTTTGGAACTAATAACTTTGGCTTTATTAACTGATTCTCATGTTTTAATTGAAGATTACCCTGGGTTGGCTAAAACTTTAATGGCCAAATCCTTTGCTAATGCTTTAGGTTTAGAATTTAAAAGGATTCAATTTACTTCAGATCTTTTACCTTCAGATATAATAGGTTCTTTTGTTTTTAACAAAGAAACTTCAAAATTTGAATTTAGAAAAGGTCCAATTTTTGCAAATGTGATATTGGCTGATGAAATAAACAGGGCTCCACCTAGAACACAATCGGCTTTGCTTGAATGTATGCAAGAAAGACAGGTAACAGTGGAAAATGAAACCTTTAAACTTTCAAGACCTTTTATAGTTTTAGCTACTCAAAATCCCATCGAATACGAAGGAACATATCCTTTGCCTGAAGCTCAACTTGATAGATTCATTATGAAAATAAACATAGGCTATCCTAGTTCTGATGATGAAGTTAAAATTTTAACTAAAAGAATTGAAAGAAAGAGTGACGATGTAAAAATTGAAAGAGTTGCGACAGCTAAAGATATATTATATTTACAAGAAATTGTTGAAAATATTTATGTTTCAGAAGAAATAAAAAAATACATAGTTAAAATAGTAACAGCTACTAGAAAAGCTCCTGAAGTAGAAGTGGGAGCAAGCGTTCGAGGTTCATTGGCGTTACTTAAATTATCAAGAGCAAGGGCTTTAATGGAAGGTAGAGACTTTGTAATACCAGATGATGTTAAATACGTAGCTTTGCCTGCTTTAAGGCATAGAATAATACTTAAACCTGAATTTTGGCTAAGAGGATTAAAACCTGATGATATATTAGAAAAAATACTTAAGGAAGTTCCTGTGCCTAAATTTGAATAATGTTTTCTTTTAAGTTTTTTGCTTCAGTTTTTATAATCATTTTCTTAATTTTTATCGGAACTTTTTTAAGAGAACCATTATTTATTATATCTTCTCTTCCGTTATTTTGCTATTTTATTTTAAGCCTAATTTTTTCTCCAAGCATTCCATTGGAAATAAATGTTAAAAGAGAAAACGATGAAAGTTTAATTCAAGAAGGAAATAGCTTTTCAGTTAAAATTTCCATAGAGAATAGGGATGAAAATCCTTGTTTAATATTTATAAACGATCTACTACATGAGAAACTTTCATTAAGCGAAGGTTCAAATATAATGTTGTATGAATTAAAAGGTAAGGAAAAATTATCAATGAATTATATTGTAACTCCTTTAGATATAGGGAGTTTTGAAGTTGGGCCTTTAAATGTTCAACTTATGGATTATTCAGGAAATTACTTTAAAGAATATTTTTTTGATGAAAAAATTAAGATTAAAGTTTATCCTTTTTATGAATTTTTTGAAAAATTAAACGTAAAATCTAAACATCTAAGGTTTTGGTTAGGCGAAAATTTATCTAGAAAAACTGGAGTAGGCCTGGAATTTTTTGGAATTAGCGAGTTATTACCTAATGAATATACAAGAAGAATAAATTGGAAAGCTACAGCAAAAACCAACAAGTTAATGAAAAATGTTTATCACGCAGAACTTGGAGGTGATTCATTACTTATAGTCGATTTAAGAGAAGTTAATAACGTTAATATGGACGGTTTATCTTTAGTTTCCTATATAAAACGTGCATCCATTTTTCTTTCTTATAATCTTTTAAAGGAAAGACACCGTCTAGGATTATTAATTCTAGGAGATTTTATTTATAAAATTCCTTTGGGATTTGGTAAAAAACAATTTGATAAAATGCTTTTAGTTATTCTTGAATCAAAAACAGGTTCTCAAGTGGATATCAGAATATTAAATGAATATGTGAAAATAGTATTTCCTGTAACAACTCGAATATTTATCGTAACTCCTGCTATAGACTTGGATGTCTTATATTCAATTGCAGAACTCTATCTTAGGGGTTATCAGATAATAACAATAATTCCCTCTCCATTACCTAATTTTAAAGCAGATTATCTTTATGAAAGAATATTAAAGATGGAAAGGGAAAGTATAGCTAGCTTACTTAGAAGATACTCCATGGTAGTTGAATGGGATTTAAGAAAACCTTTGAACTTGGAGATAAAGAAAATTGCCAAAGTATGGAACAAATATCTAAGGTAATAATAAACAATTTAATTCATATTTTATTTATTTTATATATTTCTATTAATATTTTTATTAACATATTTTTAGATAATTTATTTAATTCTTTAATATTTATTTTACTTTCATTATCTATTTATTTTTTAAATATTTTTTTAAATATGGATTTTTTGTTTAATTTTTCTTTATTTATTTTATCTTTAAATTTTTTTATATTAATTATAAATTTTATAAATAATATTTTTTTACTGTTACTATTTATTTCTATTTTAATATTATTTCATAGTTTATCTTCTTTTATAATAAAAATTAATAAAATTCTTATTAACTATAAAATAATGTGCAAAGAAGATAAGAAAATAATAAAAAATATTATTAAAAGAAAATTATTTTTTGAATTTATTATAATTTCTTTTTCTTTTATTATTGTTTCTTTTTCTTTTATTATTGTTTTTCCATTAAGAGTAATTAATCCTATATTTTCTATTTCATTATATTTATCGTTAATTTTAGTTATATTTTTACTAATTATTTTTTTATTTAGGAAATCATTCAGTAAATAATGATCCGAATTCCTTTCTTAATTCCTCTATAAAGTAATTAAAATTTTTATAAATATTTTCTATCTTTTCATTTATATTATTAAGTTCCTTTATTTTTTCATCAATCAAATTATAATATAACTTTGTTCCCTTTCCTAAAAGTTCAGGTCCTCTAAATTTTACCGCCTCATAAGCACATAATGTTTCAATTGAACAAATAATTCTTAAAGCATCTATGCATTTTTCCAAATCATTCACAGCATTTCCTGACATGCTAACGAAATCTTCCTGATCTGCACTGGTGGATAGGGATACAATTGATGAAGGAGTTGCCAAAACTCTAATCTTATTTACATAATAAGCGGTTAAATATTGGCAAATCATCAAACCTATTCCTTTCGTTGCTAAGAATGGGGGTAAATTTTTATTTAAATTTGGGTTTAACAATCTGTTTATTTTTCTTTCGCTTAAAAATGCCATATTTGATGCGGAAATCTTTAGTAAATCTGCGGCATTTGCCAATAATTGGGCATGAAAGTTTCCTCCATAATATATTTCATCTTTATATATAACAGGATTACCACTAAAGGAGTTCATTTCCCTCATAACTATATATTCACAATAATCTATGTTGGATTTGACCGCTGAAAAAATTTGTGGGACGCATCTTATCGAGTAAGGATCTTGTACATTAGTTTTATCGGAATCTATGAGTTTGCTTCCTTCCAATATTTTTAATATGTAATTACCTACAATTATTTGTTCAGTATGTTTCTTTACAGAAAGGGTTTCGATTTTAAAAGGCGAAGAATTGCTTTTCAAAGCTTCCATAATCAAGGATGTTATGAAGCATGATAAATCAAGTATGGATTTAAAATTATATATACTTAAAGCTAAAGAAGCGGTGGAATAAGCCGTGGAATTTATTAAGGATATGGCATCTCCTAATTTTAATTCATACTCACCCAATATTTCCTTTGATTTTACGATTTTTCCTTCGAATTCAATTAAACCTTCACCTGTAATTATAAGTGCCAAATCAGATAAAGGAATTAGATCTCCACTTGCACCTAGACTTCCTGATTTATGGATCAAAGGATATATATTTTTGTTTGCAATCTCTATTAATCTATTAAATGTTTCAAGTGAGATTGAACTAAAACCGCTTGAAAGTTGATTTATTAAAACTAACAATGTTGCCTTTGCAACTTCTTTGCTAGTAAAATCTCCTAATGCTATAGCATGACTTTTTACCAAATTTAATTCAGCTGAACTATTTGTTTCTCTTGCTAAATTCAACAATGCTCCTACTTCTGTTGTAATGCCGTAAAGTTTTTCTCCCTTCTTTATTTTTTTCTCCAATTTTTCTCTACTAGTTTTTATTTTCTCGTAAACTTTTTCCTCTATTTTTATCTTTTTATTAAATAAAGCGAAATCGACTAACTTTTTAATTGTTAATTCCTCGCCTGTTATTAATATATGGTCCAAATTTTTATCTTAAGAATAATTTTTCTTGTTCCTTTATATATTCCACACTTTCTTTGACGCTAATGAAAAGTTTTCTTACTGCTTCAACATCCTCTATAGTTATTTTATTTTTGCCAAGTTCTTTTGCTCTAATATAGGAAGGTGCTAATAATTGTACAGCATATCTTAAACTATTTTCTACCCCTATATCAGCTAAATAATCTAAAACTTTATCTTCCATTTCTACTTTTTCTTCCTTAGCTCTTATTTTGAGTATTTCTCTTATTTCTTCCCTTGAATAACTTCTAGTTTTTATAATAATAAGTCTATCAAGCATATCCAAAGGTATTCCGTGGGGAGATTCAATATCTGTACCTCTAATTTTTGTAAATCCTCTGTTTGTAGCTAAAATCAATATTGGCATAAGTTCGCTTTCCATCGCTCTTGAAAGGAATGCCCATGTTTCTATGTCGAGCATATGGGCATCATCTATAAATAAAACACCAGGTATTAGCTCTCCTTTTCCTTCATTTATGGTTTTTTGTACAAACTCGTCAACGGATTTTCTAACTTCCAAAGGTATTTCCTTTTCTTCACCTGATATTCCAAATAATAACATACTCATTAATCCTTGTTGTCTTGCATTTATTACATCCAAATCATGCAAAGTAAAGTTTCTAACAATTTCCTTATCTTTATAAACTGGACCACTTGGTACATCTATTTTCCTTCTTACGTAAATATCATAGGTTTCAGCTCCTTCTTCTTCAGTTTTACCTTGAACAAATACTCTACCTGTCTCTTCGTCTATCCATATCACATCTCCTACATCAACATTATATTCAACAAGTTGTTGGGTAATTTCTGCAGGAACACGTAAAGTTTTTTCTTCGCTTTTTGTTCTTAATGTAATAGTAGCAGAAACAGGTATTTGAGCATAGGGATTATAAGGATGTTTGCCATATCTGTAGTCTATTTTTTTAACAACTCCTTCATAAACCTTTCTGATTTCCCTTATCCTTATTCCTATACTTCTTCTTAAAGCTCTAGTTAAAAATTCAGTTTTTTTAACTTCTAAGCTAAATACTTCAGCTCCTGAAAGCTGAACAAATGGCGTATCTAAACCCAGCTCTCTTGCAATTCCTATAGCTAAAGCTGTCTTTCCAGTTCCAGGAGGTCCCACCAACAAAACACCTTTTCCTCCAAATCTTCCTGCCTTAATTAACTTTGTTATATAATAAGCTGCTTCTCTTGCTTCTGTTTGACCAACGAATCCATCTGCTATAAATTGTACTTTTCCATCTCTTATACCTAAACCTCTTATATGACTGTGTAAAGAAATCCTTTCAAGTCTTGGACCAGTTACTTCTTCAATTTTTATTCCCATACAGTAAAAATATTATTAATTTCTTATTTAAAAAGTTTTATAATATAAGAAAATTATTATTTTAAATCTGTATATTAATATATTTAGTGGAAGGAATAAAAATAAAAAGGACATTCACAACCGATCTTCCGTTACATGAAGGTAGAGCACCTTATTGGTTAATAAAATTAATGAAAGAATTGGGCAAAGAAGTATGTAGCATAATAATAAAGGAATATGGAACGGAAGAATTTTTAAGAAGGATTTCAGATACTTTTTGGTTCCAATCTTTTGGATGTGTTTTAGGTTACGATTGGCATTCTTCAGGTGTAACAACGGTTTTAACAGGAGTATTAAAGGAAGTTTTTAAAGAAAATGATTTGGGAATATTTGTAGCAGGAGGCAAAGGTAAAAAGTCTAGAGAAACTTTGGAAGAACTTAATGGATTAAGAAAATTCAACTTCGATGAAGAAAGAATATCAAAATATAAATATATAAGTAGAATCGTAGCTAAAATAGATAATTCATTAATACAGGCTGGATATCAACTTTACCATCATACAATATTTATAGATTACAAAGGGAAATGGGCTGTTGTACAACAAGGAATGAATTTACAGGATTTAACTGCAAGGAGATACCATTGGTTAGATGAAAATGTGAAAGATTTTGTAAACGAACCTCATACTTCAATAGTAAGCGATGTTGTAAAGGAAAAAGTATTAAATATGGTAGCAAAGGAAAGTGAAGAAAATAGAAAAGCATGCGTTGATCTAGTTAATGAAGGAATAAATAAAATACAAAGAAGTATAAAGGAATGTGTTTCTGGACCTTTGGACAAGTGGTTAGAAAGTCATGGACAAAATAAAATTCCACATTATATGATGCCAAGGGAGATAAATTGGAAGGCTTTGAAGGAGATTTATGAAAAAAAGCCAAAAAAATACATCGAAATTGTCGAATTTTACGGTGTAGGACCTTCTACCATAAGAGCTCTTGCGCTTGTTTCTGAGATAGTATTTGGAACACCAGCTTCTTGGAGAGATCCTGTAAAGTATACCTTTGCTCATGGAGGAAAGGATGGTGTTCCATATCCAGTGAACAAAAGAACTTATAGAAAAACGATCGAAATATTTAGGGATGCAATTCAAAGGGCAAATATAGGGGATAATCAAAAATTGTTAGCTTTGAAAAGATTAGCTTTGCTCGAAATATATTAAACTAGCTCAGTATTTCTTTCTCCTTTTAAATATCTTAAATACTTATTTATTAAATTTCTTGTATATTCTTCTAAATCGTAATTTAAAGCTTCTTCAGGTTTTACCCATATAAAATCTTGTATTTCTCTATTATCTATTTTAACTTCATCGTTTTTTGAAAAACAAAGAAAATCAAAAAATATAAAATGCCTTTTTTTATCGTAAAATTCTTTAGGATTTATAACTTGCTGTATTAATAATAACTCCTTTACTTCAACATCCAATCCTACTTCTTCTTTTACTTCCCTTTTTATTGCTTCTTCTATTCTTTCATATGGTTCTATATGACCTCCTGGCACACTGTATTTACCGTTAAGCCATTTATAAGAGCGAATTAATAATATTTTTCCTTCTTTATTTACTATCAACGCTCCTACAGTCGGAGTAGGCTTTACTTCCATTATATTGGCTGGTATTTAAATGAAGCTAGCTGTACAAATTCAGTATTTTGCGGAGTGTAAACTATAACGTTTAAAATGATAATTTTATCTATAAGATTTCCTAACGTAGGTCTTAAAGCAAAAACCAAGTCAAAGGATTGTAATGGAGGAATCTCAGGCTCTCCTAAAATTAAATATGAAAAACCAGAATCGCTGATTCCTGAGTTAACTACATTTTTAACTTCATAATAACAAACAGGACCTGTAACACCAGGATCTAAAACCTTTAAGTATCTTATTTTTAAAGGCACATCACCTGTATTTACTATGGTAACTATAACTATACCTTTTTTCCCTTCTTCGCTAGTTATAGCTTTACCTACAATATTAATTCTAGGATTAACTTGGGGTTTTATAAATCCACTAACGGCAACGTAAATTATGAAAGCTGAGATTACCACGATTACTATAAGGACAAGAGTTGCAATTATTGGACTTATAGCTTTTTTCATATATGATAAAAAATATTTTGAAAATATTAAAGTATTTCGATTGGAGCTAAATTTTTTAATTCTTCAGGAATTTTATCAAAAGTAACATATGTTGCACCTATTCTATTAGATATTGCTATATTTAACGCTTGCTCTAAGCTTATATTAAAATTTTTACTAATTTCAATTGATTCAATTAGATCTTTTTCAACTGGGAAAACAATGTTAAGATTTAAAGAGTAAAGAGCTGTAATAGCTTCCTTCAAGTTTACCTTTTTATTTTTTAATGCCAACTCTTCTATTGAATGAATAAATGCTTCAGAAGAAACAAACAACTCTATTTTTCCCTTGGCAAAAGACTTAAAAAGCTCGATGGCTTTATCGTTTTTATAAAATAATTGGATTATAACGTTTTTATCTAAAACAAATTTATCAAATATTTTTCTACTCATTTTCCCAACTTAATTTGCTTATTAATTCTATTGCTCTTTCACGTTTAACTTGTTTTATTTTTTCTTCTATTGCATTTCTTATGTATTCTGGCCAGTTTACATCGTATTTTTCCATCTCTTCCTTTAGTTCTTTGGGGATACGAATACTAATAACACTACTCATAGGAAAACTTAACGGAGTTATAAATAAATTTTAAATCTTTTAATTTTGGTATTACTAAAGTATTACAATAAATTAAAGGACATTGATTTTTAACATTAAGGTGAGAATAACAAATTTAAAGATATTTTTGTAGTTTAGCTACAATTTGATCATAAGAATATTCTCCACTAAATTTTTCTACAATTTTAAAATTCCTATCTACTATAACAAATGTAGGAGTGTATTTTATCTCATATTTCATCGCGACATTTAAATTTGCATCGAAAAGATTTAGCCAAGGTATATCATGCTTTTTTATAAATTCTACAGTTCTTTCCAATGTTGTTTGGGAATTAAGCATGACTGTGACGAGCATAACGCCTTTTTGGTTAAAGTTGTTATAAATTTGCTTTAATACAGGTACCATGTTTTCACAGTGGGGACACCATTCAACAGCAAACTCTAATAATATAACATAGCCTTTATATTCAGAGAGCTTGAAAGTTCTTTTTTGTAAACCGTTTTTATCTATTACCGGTAATTCGAAATCTATTAGTTCTTGTTGAGATGAACTTTGACTAATTAAATTTTGATTAATTATAGCTAAAGAAATTATTGATAAGAAAACCAAACTGAATATTACAATTAAAATTTTATTCTTCTTCTTCATAAAAATAAAATCTTCAGTTAAAAATAAAAATATTCAAAAATAAATTGAATTATGGTTTTAATAAAGGCAGAAGAATTATATCAAGAAATAAAGGAAAATAAAGACATAGTAATTATCGATGTAAGAAGTTTTATAAATTATGTTTCATCCCATATTCCAAGATCCTATTGGTTTTATATTTGGGATTTAACCAGACATAAGGAAGGTTTACCTTCAAGCCTAAAAGATACAAATGAATTAATAAAAGTTCTTGAAAAAAATGGTTTTGATTCAGAGAAGGAAACGAGAATTTATTGTGACAAAAATACTGTAACCAATGCTTCTTATCTTTTCTTTATATTAGAATACCTAGGATTTGAAAAAGTTAAAATACTTGAAGGAGGTTTCGAAAAGTGGAAGGAAAAAGGATTTCCTACTGAAGTTGGTATGTTAAAGCCAAAGGAAGGAAAAGTAGGAGTTAAAATTAGAAATGAAATAAAAGTAGATTTTGATTACGTCAATTTAGCATTAAATGACCAACGAATTGTTTTAATAGATACTAGGACTCCAGAAGAATATTATGGTAAAGTTAAGTCTGCTTTAAAAGAAGGAAGAATACCCAAAAGTATCAACCTAGATCATAGGATATTTTTAACTCAATATCCCTATTTGTTCGAAAATTTAACGTTTCAACATGAATTAGGGAATAAAGAAGTAATATTATATTGCAGTGCGGGGGATAGAGCTACATATGTATATTTTGTTTTAAATAAAATCTTAGGGTTGAGCAACGTAAAAGTATATCTTGAATCATTTTATGACTGGGTATTAAAAAACGGGAGAATAGAAAAGTAATTTAAGCTTGAAATAACATATGTTATACTATGGAAATAAAATGGATTAAAAACATTGAATATGCTTCAAAGGGATTATTGAATCGTAACAATTTAAAAGTTGGTAATACTCCTTTGGTGAGATTAAAAAATTTAGAAAGAAATAATCTTAAACTTTATGCTAAATTGGAATTTCTTAATCCATTTGGTTCTGTAAAGGATAGAGCGGTTTATTGGATGATAAAGAAGGCTGAAGAAGAAGGGAAATTAAAAGAAGGTATTTCTATAATAGAGCCAACTTCGGGAAATACAGGTATAGCTATGGCTTGTATAGCTAAGGCTTTAGGATACAATTTTACTGCTGTAGTACCTCAAGCAGTTAGCGAGGAAACTAAGGAAATAATAAGATACGTTGGTGCTGAGTTAATAGAGACGCCTGATGATTTATGTCCTAGGGTTGGAAAAGGAACCGATCAATGTATTGTTCTTGCAAAATCACTCGTTAAAAAATATCCTGATAAATATTTTATGCCAAATCAATATGAAAATGAAGCTAACTTTCTTGCTCATTATGAAGGAACGGGTCCGGAGATATGGCACGATACCAAAGAAGAAATAACCCATTTTATTTGTGGTATAGGTACAGGAGGAACGATAACTGGTGTAGGAACGTATTTAAAGGAGAGAAAAAAAGTTAAAATTATAGCTGTACAACCCCAAAGAAACCATCATATTCAAGGCTTAAGAAATTTAGAAGAATCAGGTATTCCAGAAGTATTAATGAGGAGAATAGATGTAATAGATGAATGGATAACAATAAGTGATGAAGAAGCATTTCAAGCCGTAAAATTAGCCTACGAAAAAGAAAAATTGCTGATAGGTCCTTCTTCAGGAGCCGTTTTAGCTGCAGCAATGAAGATAGTTGAAGAAGGATGTGCAGTTTTAATTTTTGCTGATGATGCATTGAAATATCATTCTGTATTTAATCAATTTGGAATATACATTCAAGAGTTAAAGAGACCATTAAATATTATACCTTTATAATTTTTAGCTAACTCTTTATTCTACTTGAATTATTATTCTTCTATTGTATTTACCCTTATTTTCCCTTTTAACTATTTTAATTAATCCTACTTCAATTGTAGATTTTACATGCGTTCCACCATCAAGCTGTGCATCGAAATCCTTAATTTCAACTATTCTTAAAACTTTAAACTTTTCATAATGAGATCGATCGGCTAATCTATAATAGCTCGGATTAGCTTCAAGTTCTTCTTTAGTAATTATTTTAGCTATAACAGGTAAGTTCATTTTTACTACTTCGTTGGCTTTTTCTTCAATAAATTTAGCAGTATTTTCATCCAACTTTTCAAGATTAAAATCAACTCTTGCTCTATCAGGATATATTTGGCTTCCAGTTATATTTATATTACCAAAATTTTTGACGATTACTGCAGAAATTATGTGAATTGCAGTATGTAACCTCATTATTTTATATCTTCTATCCCAATCAATTATTCCATGAACTGTATCGCCTACTTTAAAATTTGGCTCTTTTTCCAGTAAGTGTACTATGTTTTCATCTTGATCATAAAAAACATCTATTACGTTAATATTGTTTATTTTTCCTGTATCATTAGGTTGTCCTCCTGAAGTAGCGTAAAAACATGTTTGATCCAAAATTACTTTGTTTCCTTCAATGTTTAATACTTTCGCATAAAATTCTTTCATATATGGATCTTCCCAAAAAAGTCTATAAGTCATAAAAATAAAAATTATAATTTTATTTATATGTTTAAATTTATAATTTAGCTTAAATAATTTATCTTATGTCTTTGCCAAGATTCGAAACAAAAAGATCACCAGAATTTAAAGTATACCATGTATCGGGAACTATGATAGGATTAAATCCTAACGAAGGAACAATAATAATATTCCAAGATAAAATCGTACCAAAAACAAATCCGGACGGTTCAATGGTAATAGATGTAATTGAAAGAGAAATACTTGCTGAATTAAAAATGTCTCCTGTTCAATTTAAGAGTTTAGCTCAAATAATGGATTTACATGTTAAAGAGTACGAAAAAGTTTTCGGAGAGATTAAGATTCCCTCAGCAATACAGAAGCAACCGAGAGGTACAATGTACGGTTAACTTTTTAAAATCTTTCTTAAAATGAAGATTAGAACTAAACCAATAATAAGACCCAATATTATAAAGTTTTTTGGATTCAAAGAATAAGCAAAACCTGCAATTAAAATTATTAATGCTACAAATAAATCCCGTATTAAACTGAAAATTGCAAATATTTTACCTCTGTTATTTTCACTGGATTTTTCTGCTATTGTAGCTTCAATAGCTGGACCTGAGTTAATTAAAGAAGAAAATATTAATGCAATTAATACAGAGAATAATCCGCCTAATAGACCTAAAAATAATATAAGATAACTTATCGTGATAAAAATAACGTTTAAGAATACTATTTTTAACCTGCCCAATTTATCTGCAAAATATCCTGATAAAATAGTTCCCATCATTCCTATGATTTGAATTATAAATACGAAGATTCCCCATTCTGCCAAGCTGATACCTAAATAAGAGACGGAATATAATTGAATAAACGTTCCAAATATGCTTGTTAGTGATACAAATAATGAGAAAATTATGGTCAGAATAATTAATACTTTTTTAAATTCATTTAAAGCTTCTTTATAGTGTTTTATCGCTTCTTTTATGTTTAACTTTGAGTTATTTTTTAAAGTTTCAATTAACTTTAATCTAATTATTGAGCTAATTATAGCTGAAATGGCAAGTAAAACATAAAGTATCCTCATTCCCTTTTGCAAACCAAAGGTATTGACTGTAAAGATAGCCAAAGGAGGACCGAAGAAGGCTGTAAATCCTCCAGTTACACCAGCTATAGCTATTCCTCTTGCTCTCCTTTCTTTTGGAAGACTTTCGGTTATTAATGAGCTTATTGCAGGTTGATACATAAGTGAAAATCCTATTATTATTTGGGCTATCAAAACGTATATCCAGTTTTCAGCTAAAGCTAAAATAAGATTTGAAAAGCCATATATAAGAGTCATATATACAATGGTTTTCTTTCTACCTAAAGTATCAGCTAAATATCCTCCTATCAATCTTGAAAACGATATCGAAATTAAATAGGCTGAAGAAAGTATTCCTATAATTAACGGTGTAGCCCCTAAACTTTCCCAAAATAAAATAGCATAAGTATTTACCGCAGCTCCAAACGGACTCATAATCGACCAAGTTAAACTCATTAAGAATATATTAGACCTTTCTTTTCCCATTTAAACATTATTTATGATACTATTTTATATTTAAGTCTTTAATATTCACGATTTTTTCCATTAAAAATCTCTAGATATTCCTATCGATTAAATAAAATATACTTTATAAATTATTCTAATGATTTTCGTATTATGGTAACACAAGAATTTTTTACGTTTGTACCAAAGAGGATTTTTTTAACAAAAGGTGTGGGAAGACACCAAGATAGATTGGCTAGTTTTGAAATCGCTCTAAGAGATGCCGGAATAGCTCATTGTAATATAGTTCCAATATCGAGCATAATACCTCCTGGAGCTAAAATAATAAGTAGAAAAGAGGGTCTGAGCTTATTAAAACCAGGTCAAATAATATTTTGTGTTTTAAGTAGAATAGATACAAATGAACCAAATAGATTAATTGCTGCTTCAATAGGTATTGCGATTCCGCAAGATGAAACTCTTTATGGTTATCTTTCAGAATTTCATGCCTATGGTATGACAGATGAAGAAGCTGGAGAATATGCTGAGGATATTGCAGCTTATATGTTAGCATCAAGGTTGGGATTGGAGTTCGATCCTGAAAAAAGTTGGGATGAACAAAAACAACAATGGTTATTTTCTGGAAAAATAGTAAAGACCACCAACGTAACTCAATCGGCAATTGGTAGGAAAAAAGAATGGGTAACATGTATAGCTGCCGCAGTAATGTTGCCTTAAAACTTTTTAAAGCCAATAATTATTTGAATTTAATTTTTCTCTTCAAAACAAATTTATAGCTTTCTTTGAATAATGAATATGCGTGAAGTATAATAAATTACTAAAACTGACCAAACATAGTCATAGTAAATGGAAAAGTGTTTTATTCACTACGCAGGTACGAAGGTTCAAATAATAAACTGTTTTGAGATGGTACACGTAAAAATAGGTTTTAATGCATAAGAAAAGAAGATAAAAATACTTTAAAAAATTATTTTAAAATCTTTAAATTATTTTCAGTAGGTAAATAAGTCGTTTCCTTTACAGTTTCAAAGACAACACAGGTTAAGGTTTTTTCTATTCCTGGTACATATCTAAGTTTATCTATTACAAATTTTCCAATGCTTTCCATATTTTTTTCCCTTATTTTAATCAGCAAATCCCAATTTCCTGTTATTATATGTACTTCTTGAACTTCAGGGAATTTAGCTATTTCCTTAGCTATTTCTCTTTGTGATAGTATCTTATTCTCTTTCTCAGATCTATACGAAACAGAAGCTAGTATAAATGCCAACGTATTAAAACCTAACTTATTGTAGTCTACTATAGCTCTATATTCTTTAATTATACCCTCTTTTTCCATCCTTTTAATCTTAGTAAAAACTGTAGTTATCGGTATCTTAAGAATTTTCGATATCTCTTTACTAGTCATTTTTCCATTTTTTTGTAAAATATTCAATATTTTTAAATCTTTTTCATCAATTCCTTTTCTCATATAAATATATTACAATAACTTTAATATAATTCTTGAATTATTTTTGTATTTTTCTTAATAACTATTCGAAAAAATATTCTTTTATTTGTCTAGAACTTTTCCTTTTTTTATTTATGCTTCTTATTGATTAAGATTTAATTTTTTCTTAATATTTAATTTTTATGGAAATAGAGAAAAAGCTTGAAGAAATTAAAAAAGTTAGGAATTATTTTTGGATAGGTGTATATATCAAGGAAGGAAATNTTATGAAAAGGGTTGCTTACAAAGGCCCCTTGCCACCATGTAGCGAATTTCCATTGGGTGTTGGAAACGTAGGATACGTAGGTTTGACTGGAGAAATGAAAATAATACCTGATGTAACCAAGGATAAGCAATATAGGTTATGTTTTGTTGAAACAAAATCAGAAATGGTTGTTCCAATAAAAAAAGATAATGAAGTAATCGGCTTAATAGATGTTGAAAGCGATAAATTAAACTATTTTAATGAAGAGGATGTTAAGCTTCTTAATAATTTAGCGGAAGAAATACTTCCTTTATTGTTAAAGATTAGAAATGGAAATAAAAATTGAATATAAAGAACTGGGAAAAACTGGTGAAAAAATTCCAGCTCTAGGACTTGGAACTTGGGGAATAGGAGGTTTTAGCTTTCCAGATTATTCATATGATCAATTGGCAATAGAAGTGATAAGGTTTGCAGTAGAAATAGGTATGAATTTTATAGATACAGCTGAAATGTATGGCTCAGGCCATTCTGAAGAACTTATAGGAGAAGCAATAAAGGGAATTAGAGACAAAGTTTTCATAGCTACTAAAGTTTTACCTACCAATTTCAGATACGAAGATGTAATAAAAGCATGCGAAAGAAGCTTAAAGAGACTTAAAACGAGTTACATAGATTTATATCAATTGCATTGGCCAAATCCAAGCATTCCTATAAGGGAAACAATGAAGGCTATGGAAAGATTGGTGGACGAGGGTAAGATAAGATATATTGGGATAAGTAATTTTAGTGTAGAGGAAACAGTTGAAGCTATGAATTCTCTTTCTAAATATGAAATTGTTTCAAACCAAGTTGAATATAGTCTTTTAGTTAGAGATATAGAAAGGGATTTATTACCATTCTGTAATAAGAATAAAATAACCGTAATTGCATATAGTCCTTTGGCTAGAGGTGAATTACTAAAAGGCAAATATTACGACTTCCTTTTAAAAATAGGAAAAAAATATGGTAAAACACCTGCCCAAGTAGCATTGAATTGGTTAATAATACAAGAAAATGTTGTAGCTATTCCTAAAGCTCTTAGTAAAGAAAAAATACTGGAGAATATGGGAGCGTATGGTTGGAAATTGAATGAAGAAGATTTAAAAAAGATAGATGAATTCTTTAAATAATTTTCTCAAAAAAGCTTCAAAAGAAGTAAAGCCTATCTATGCACAGGCTTTCTTTAGTGTATCTAGAGAAGAGGTTACATATTATTTGGTATTTGATTACTTCGATAAATATAGATACTACGAAAAAATTGTTACTAATAAAAAGTTATATGATGAAGAGATGAGAAAACTTTTTTGGAATATGCAATATTTTTTAAATTTGGAAAAAATAAAAGTCAACGATAAATTTTGCAAACCTGAAGTTATTTCTTTAGATTTAGGATTTAGAGATAAATTAGAAAATCCTTACATAACTTTTCTTATAGGTTTTAAGATTGAAACTAATAAAGGAATAAATATTTATGAAAATCAATATGAATCGGAATATATAGAATACGATTATAGAGCATACTGGTGTTTTCCCAAGGATTCAAAAATAATTTCTGTTGAGATGAAGGAAAATTACGAAATAGTAGGAGAAAGATTTTTGGTTATTTATGGTAAAAAGGGAAGCTATAGTTCAGGATACGAGAAAATAATTTTTAATTTATCTTAGAATTTCTTTATGATTATTTCAAGAGCATCATCATCAACTTCTATAGTAATACTTTTATAAAGCTTATTGTTTCTGACATAATTTAAAAAATCCTTCATTTCATTTTCAAATTTCTTAACATTATCAGCTATTATTATTGAATTATTTTTTAATTTTGGTTCAGCAAGAATTAAATATTTTAAATATTGTGATTTTTCTGCATCTATAAACATTGAATCAAAAATATCGTTTAACTTAGGTATAACATCTAAAGCATCTCCTATGATTACCTTTATTTTATTTTCTAAACCAGCATTTTTAATATTTTTAAGAGCAATTTTAGCTATTTCTTCGTTAATTTCGATTGTTGTGACCTTCGCTTTTGTATAGCTAGCTATAAATATAGCAGAATATCCTATTAATGTACCAATTTCAAGCAATTTCTTAGATTTATGCTTATTTAAAAAATCTACTATTATCTTTCCTTTATTTTTTCCTATTATAGGAAGTTTATTCTCCTTAGCTATTTTCTCTATTTCTTCTAAAATTAATTCCGCTTCTTTTTTCATCAAATAATTATATTTTTTAGAAAATAAAAGATACGGTGGTTTTAATAATAAGGAAGGCGAGTTTAAAGGATTTTAATGAAATTTATAATATAGAAATTGTTAGTTTCAAAGAAGAATCATTTTCGAGATCGTTAATAAAGGAGCTTTTATTGAATTTCCCAGATTTTTTCCTTGTAGCTGAATTTGAAGGAAAAGTCGTAGGTTATATTTCAGCAGTATTGGAAAAGGATTGTTGTCATATTTATAGCTTAGCAGTTTTGCCTGATTTTAGAGGAAAAGGTATAGGATCTAGCTTATTAAATGAACTGTTGAATAAACTAAAGGAAATAAATATTAAAAAAGTTTTCCTAGAAGTTAAAACGAATAATATGGTGGCTATAAAATTATATGAAAAGTTTAATTTTAAAATTAAGGAAGTTAAAAGAAAATATTATCCTGATGGTTCTGATGCGTATGTTATGGAACTAATTTTATAACTAAAGACCGTATATTATTCCTTCATCTGCTCTTTTGTAATTCATTATCTCATCATCTTTGAACCAGAATTTTATTTCCTTTTCAGCTGCTTCTTTGCTATCCGCTGCATGAACTAGGTTTCTTAATGGTCTTTTTAAAATATTAGCAAGTTCGGGACTATCCGTAGAAAAATCTCCTCTTATTGTTCCAGGAAGTGCTTCGTAAGGTCTTGTAACGCCTACTATTTTCCTTATAACTTCAACCGCCCTATTGCCTTCAATTACCATAGCAACACAAGGTCCTGAAGCTAAAAATTCCGCCAACCAATCTTTTATTATTTTTCCAATCTCAACCGGATCATCTGTACCAAAATCCTTTTTTGGATCCAAACCTAATTGTTTATAAACTGTTAGAGATTTATTTGCTACGGAAATTAACCATTCCTTATCGGAAGGATAAAATTTTAAGGCTTGTTCTTTCGTTGGTTTAATCATTTTTAAGGCTACGATTTTTAATCCTGTTCTTTCAATTCTTGCTATTATTTCTCCTATTAGTCCTCTCTGTACCGCATCTGGTTTAATTAATAAAAAAGTTCTCTCCATACCTTATAGATAAATATGAACTAAAAAAATCTTTCGAGTCCCTTTCTTTCTTTATAATACTCTTCTTTAATTTTTTTGAAATCCTCTATTAATTCCTCTTTTAATTGGGGGTTATACAATACAGCTGCAGGATGGTAGGTAGGTATTAAAGTAAAATTTAAGTTAAAAAGTTTAACTTTAATTATTTTTCCTCTTATACTGGTTATACCTTTAAAATTTATTCCTGCTTTATTTAAAATATAACTTGTTGAATGTCTTCCTAAAGTAACTATTATCTTTGGCTTAATTAAAATTATTTGTCTATCGAGATATTGTGAACATGCGGTTATTTCTTCTTCTTTAGGGTCTCTATTTTCAGGAGGTCTGCATTTAACTATATTTGTTATAAAAACTTCATTTCTTTTTAAATTTAAAATTTCTTCGATTAATTGAGTTAATAACTTACCAGCTGCCCCTACAAAAGGTCTTCCTTGAATATCTTCGTTATAGCCCGGTGCTTCACCTATAAACATTATCTTTGCATTAGGATTGCCTTCGCCAGGAACAGCATTTTTTCTGTAAAGATGTAAAATACATTTTGTACATTGTCTTACTTCATATGCCACCTTATCTAGATTATCATCCATTTTGATTTTTTCTCTATTTCTTCGTTTATGAAATTTATTATATAAACGTAAGTTAGAATAAAAGAGTAGTAAAGATAGGAATAAGCCTGTGCTAATTTTGTAACATAAAACATATTAATATTTTCCAATGAAAGAAAAAGGTTCAATATATAAAAGTTAAGTAAGAAAATTATTAAAGAAGAAAATAAGCATAATAAAGTAACTTGAGTTAAAATTCTTATTTCTTTTTTATCTAAAAAACTTTTGAATAAAAAGAAAAATGAAATATAAAAAATTACGAAAAAAATAAACGTAGAAATAACAAAAACTCTTATAAAAGTTTCGTTAATATTTATAAATATATTATTAACAATAAAAGGTAATATTAGAAAAATTAAAATTAATGGTGAAGTTAATATAAAATATTTATTTTCTTTTATATAATTTATTTCTAAATTTAATAAAATTATTGATGTAAACAAAAGGATGTAACCAATTATAAACAATGGGCTTAGATCAAAGTTAGCTTGAAATAGTATTAAAAATGAATTTAATATTGCAATTGAGGAAATAATCATTAAAGAGATTTGCATAATTTTAAATCCTTTCCTTAACCATTTCAAAGTAAAACCCTCCATAAAATATTAAGTATAAACTATAAATATAAGTTAAATTACGAATACGTTATGATTAAAACGGATGATATAATTGAAATATTGAATAAAGTTAAGGATCCTGAATTGGGTGTTAGCATAGTTAAGCTGGGGATGGTTAAAAAAGTTGAAATTAAAGATGATAAAGTCTTCGTAGAAGTTGAATTAACCACACCGGCATGTCCCTTGGGTAACCAAATTGAAAAAAGTGTAAGAGATGCGATTGTTAAAGTATATCCCAATTTAAATGTTGAAGTAAAATTAACAGCAAAGACAACTTCGAGGATAATAGTACCTGAGGATATGCTACCCACGGTTAAAAATATAATAGCAATAGCGAGTGGAAAAGGAGGAGTGGGAAAAACTACTTTGGCATGCAATTTAGCTTTGGCATTATCTAAATTTGGTGCAAAAGTAGGTTTATTGGACGGTGATATTTATGGTCCAAGTATTCCTAGAATGCTAAAAGTCGATGAACCGGTGAGAAGTAATGGTGTGAAATTAATCCCTCCTGTTTCATATAATATAAAAGTTATGTCTATCGGATTTTTTATTACTGATGATACACCTTTAATTTGGAGAGGGCCTATATTGGCTAACGTTTTAAGACAAATGATTACCGACGTAGAATGGGGAGAATTAGATTACTTAATAGTTGATTTACCTCCAGGGACTGGAGATGTTCCTTTAACTTTAGCTCAAACTTTACCTTTAACAGGTGTTATTATAGTTACTACTCCTCAGGATGCTGCAGTTAAAATAGCTACAAAAGCGCTTTTAATGTTTAAAAAATTGAACGTTGAGATTTTAGGAGTAGTAGAAAATATGAGCTACTATATATGTGAACATTGTGGAAATAAAAATTATATTTTTGGTTCAGGAGGTGCTAAGGAAATGGCTAAAAATTATAATGTTCCATTTTTAGGAGAAGTTCCATTTGATCCAGAAATTAGAATGAAATCCGATGAAGGTAAATTGGCAATGTTATATAATTCTGAAACTCCTTCTTCAAAGGCTTATATAGACTTATCTATGCAAGTAGCTGCAAGAGTAAGTATAATAAATTATACTAAGTATTTATCGAAAAAAATTTAATCATGATAAAATTTTATTGAAAATATGAGTGAAGAAATAAATAGGGAGGAAGTTATTCAAGCTTTGAAGAATTGTTACGATCCGGAAATACCTATAAATATTGTAGATTTAGGTTTAATTTACGATTTAAAAATCGAAGGAAATAAAGTAACAGTTGTTATGACTCTAACAGCTCCCTTCTGTCCTGCAGCAATATGGTTTCCTGATTATATTAAACAAGAATTATTAAAAGTTAAAGGAGTTAAAGAAGTTGAAGTAAAAATAGTATGGGAACCAAGATGGACACCTGATAGAATGAGCGAAGAAGCTAAAGCTTTACTTGGAATAGAATGATGAAATTAATCGATGTACATTGTCACTTAGATGATGAATCCTTCTCAAGGGATTTAGATGAAGTAATAAAAAATGCCAAAAACACTGGATTAATAAAAATAGTAACTTCTGCTTTAAATTTTAATTCTTTAACAAAAAGTCTTCAAATAAAGGAAAAATATAATGATATTATAGAAATTACTTTGGGTTTAGATTATTCAATTTTAGATGAAAACCAAGTAAACGAAATTACTGATTGGATAGTTAAAAATAAAGATAAAATCATAGGTATAGGTGAAGTAGGTTTGGATTATTTCATTTTCAGAAACGAAAAGCAAAAGGAAATTCAAAAACGAATATTTAAGCATTGGATTAATTTAGCTATGGAATTAAATTTACCTTTGATCGTACATTCAAGGGATGCTGGGAAAGATGCAATTAGAATTTTGATAGATTCTGGAATAGAAAAAGTTATTATGCATGCTTTTAATGGCTCACTGGGTTATGCAATAGAAGGAGCAAAAAAAGGTTTTTATTTTTCAATTCCTCCTTCGATAGTGAGATCTGAACAAAAACAAATATTAGTGAAACATTTATCCTTGGATAATTTATTACTTGAAAGTGATGCTCCTGTACTAGGACCTGAAAGAAATGTTAGGAATGCACCATCAAATGTTATAGTATCTGCAGGACTAATATCTCAAATTAAAAAAGTACCTTTGGTTGAAGTAGCAAATAAAACTACTCAAAATGCAATTAAAATATTTGGCTTTAATTTATTTTAAACCAATAGGTATATGAAATATTTTAAAAGTTTAGCTATTAGCTACAACAAAAATCATCTTAGTATTTTTTTCTGTAATTTTTTTTATATGTACCGCAATTTTTATATATATATTTTTCGTTGAAAAAATTAGGTGGACAAAAAAGAGCCAAAAATAACTAAAGGTGAATTTACTAAAATAGTCAATGAAGTTTTAAATGAAATTCTCGGATATGAAACCAAAGAAGCCCTAATTTTCCATATTTGTTTAAGAAAAGGATTTAGCAAAGAAGAAATTTCAGATAATATAGATAAAATATTGCAATGCTTGGAAGAACTCTTTGGATGGGCTTCTGAAGTAATTTTTAATGAAATTATATTAAAACTAAAACTAGATTATAATATACAGATTGATAACAAAAAAGATTTATTTAACTTAGCAAAGGAAATTGCTAAATTAAAGTGACCTTTATTTTTCTTTCTCCAGAATCGGTTACTTTTATACTTGTAAACCATAACGTTTCAAATGGGGGTTTTAAAGTTGTTCTCATCCTAAGCTTATCTTGATAAATGTAATCTATTATTCCAAAGCCTTTAATTTTCCCTTCTTTTTCGATTCCTACGAACATTTTCTCCATAGCTTTGCTAGTTATCCCAAGTTTATTCATTGAAGAATCAAATATTATTAATTCTTCAAATGAATCAATTAATCTCATGGAATATTCTCCTGTACCAAATGGACTAAATTTCATTCCTAAAAAACCTACTTTCACTTCATTAATATTTACAGTTGATTTTTCTGCAGTAACTAAATATCTGGAATATTGCATTTCCCTTCTGGCTATTCTAATTATTTTGCTCTTGTTTATTCCTGAAGGAGGTTTAAGGATTTCAACTTTATTTCCAAATTTTTCTAAAAACGCTTTTGATAATTTTTCACCAGAAGTTATGAATATTAAATCTGGGTTAACTTCCTTCGCTAAGTTCAATTTATACTCTATTCCACCATTATCAACATACCCATCGGTATTTATTATTATTAAATCGACATCCTTTACATATTTTAGTGAATCGATTATTCCTTTGATTATGTATTTTTCAAAGTTAGCTACATTAATGATACCTATTGGATATATGTTATCAGCTATTAAATCCCTTAAATCAAATATTCCTTCGGTTATAACTTTACTACCAATAAATGCTGGAGGTGTTAAATCCGATTGTCCTACATCACCATCAATTATTCCTACTTTTAATCTTTTTTCTACAGCTAAGTTTGATAAATAAGAAGTTAAAGTTGTTTTTCCAGAATCTGTACTACCTAAAATAAGAATTTTATTTATTTCGTTACCAAACTTTTCAACATACTTTTTAACATCATTTTCCCAAATTTTACATCCTATGTTTTCATTTTGAAACTCATAGTAAGCCTCATCACTTAACAAAATTTTAACCGATGCATATTTTGGTGTTTCAAATGGTAAAACTCTTCCTTTTCTAACTATTACAGGATAATCAGTAATTTTTCTACCTAAACAATAAACTTCACCTTCGAACCTTNTAACAGATGCAGGACCACTTACCAATAAAACTTCGTTTTCATGGATTATTAAAATCTCTTCTCGCATTCAATTTTAATATATAAGTGAAAAAGAAAAATTTAAACTATTCCAAGTTTCCTTGCTATTTCAGTTAATATATCGTTTATTTGTTTTAAGAAATCGTTAAAGGAATTTACAGCATTGTTTGAAACTGAATTAAAGTAACTTTGTATACCCATCAAAATTCCTGCTACTATGCTTAATATTATTGTAAATGCAACAGCTGCGATTCCTAGCAAAAGTCCTTCTTCTACTAATGGAGAGGCTTTTTTGTTTTTTATTATCTTTTTCATCAAAAATTTCTAATAAAAAGGTATAAAAATTACCTATTTTTACTCTTGAAAAATTTTTAAATCACTTAAAGCTTTACTTTTAAAATTTTTCCACTTTTTGGAACATTAAAATGAGATTCACCTTTTATTTTTATTATAAATCCTTTAACTATTATTTTATCTCCTATATTTATTTTATCTACTTGATTTCCCCATAAATTTAAAATTATTTTTTCAGAGCCATTTTTACAAATTGCTTTTACATGTCTCTTGTAACCCCACTTTGTTAATACTATTTTTTCTTCAGTTTTTTCAATAACTTCTAGGTTTAGAGTGATTAATTTATTTTCAAACATAATAAATGTAAAGAGAAAAACTATTAAACCTCTTTTTTTTGATTTTTTGGTAATACGTAAGTATATGTATATATAACACTTTAAAAATAAAATTTTAAATATAAGAAAAATGCTAATAATTAATTAAAAATGAAATTTCGTATAAATGAGTTTAAGATAGTAGGAAGAACTACAAAAATAGTTAAAGAAGATGTGGAAGCATTAAACTTGTTGTATAGCAAAGGAATAAGGGAAAGCATTTTAGAAATACATCGTGAATTAAAAGCAAAACAAATCGATATAACCTATACGGATTTAAAATATAGGTTAAATCAGCTTTTAAAAAAGGAATACTTAGATATGTATTTATATTTTGATTTGAATTTACTAGGATTGGAAGAAATAATAATAATATTTAAAACAAATATTTATTACAATAAAGCTTTTGAAGAAATATTAGAAACAAATCCTTATATAACTGGTGTTTTAAAAGGAACTGCAGGAGAAAGCACCTATATTATTCAAGCAATTATTCCTTCAGAATCTAGAAAAAATTTTGAAGAATATGTGGATTTAATTAAAAATTCTAAAATTGTTAAGTCTTGGGAAATTTATCCTATAGAAAATAATATAGGTAAAAGTATAGGTTTTGATTGGTATAACTTCAAAAAAGGAACCTCGATATTTAATTGGGAAGAATTAACAAATGATATATTAACTAAAAAATATACAGGAGAGTATAAAACACCTTTAAAATATTTATATCCATATGATGAAACGGATATAAAGATTCTAGAATTATTGCATCAAAATCCTCTTAGAAAACTTAAAGAAATATCTGAAAAGACTAAAATATCTATTCCTTTAGTTAAATATCATTATACCAAGCATATTATTCCAAGTAAAATATTAATCGACTTTATATATCTTTTACCTTATAATAAAGAGGATGTTAAGAATTTAGATTATTTATTTGCGGTATTACAATTTGAAAATTATGAATATAGAAACATATTTATAGAATCTGTTAAAACTAAGCCATTTTTATATTCTATGGCTACAGTTAAAAATTCTCCTTCTCTTTGTTCTTATTTAATACTTCCCCACAAAGAATTTAATAATTTGGTAAGATTTTTATTAAAGTTAAGCGAAAATAAAGTTTTAGCAGATTTTAAAATAGTTAATTTAGACATAACAACTTCTAAAGTAAAATACATTCCGTTTGAATTATATAAAGAAAAGTGGATATATCCATACGAAGAAATAGTAAACAAAACTAAGGAAATACTGTTAAAATATAGATGAAAGATTTAGCACAAAAACTTGAAGCTGCTTTAAAAATTTTAAAAGCAGCTAAATACAATTTTTATGAAGCAAGTTTATTATTGACCAAATTTTGCGAAGTCTATGATCAAGAATTAAAGATTTTAAAGGAAAATATTGCTGAAATGGACTATAATGAATTAACGATGGAAATAAAGATTCAAATAGAAGATATGGAAAAAAATTTAAATGAGATTCTTAAATTTTTAAATAGTTATTCGCAAACCATAGAAAACTTTTTAAATTCACTGTTAAGTTTTATGATAAAATTGGAATCCTATAAAGGTAATTGAAAAGAGGTATTATTTCTTTTTCTTTTCCTTCTTTCCTTCCTTTTCTTCTTCTTTAACTTCTACCTGTTCTACTTCAACTATTATACCCAAAAGATCTTCGAATATTTGATTTACAAACCTTATATAAGATCCACCATAGCCCAGAAAGGCTCCGCCTTCCTCTTTATTTATTTTTACTCTTAATCTAGGACCTGCAAAATCTACTTCCAAAATATGCTTATGTATCCAAGGAATTGGGTGTATTGAACGAATCCATTCTTTAAAATCCAAACTAAAAATTATCGTTCTTACTTTTTTACCTAGACTATTTTCTATTTTTTGTATTCTTTCTCCTCCTTTACCTATAAGTCTTCCTGGTGTTTTTGTGAAAATTATAACCTCTGGACAAGTTTCTCCTTTTATATTTAAGCTATCTTTTAATTTTGAAACATCCATAACGGTTACAACATCTGCATCAGGAGCATATGTTAAAATGGTTTCAAGAATCTTTTTATCTTCACTATTAAGATTTCTACCTCTTAAAATTAACTCTACAAGTAATCTTAAGCCTTTTTTAGCTCCTGGTCTAATTATATCTTTAAGTCCAAGATCTACAACTTTAGCTTTTTCCTCGCTTAAAAGTATTTCTCTAATTATCGCAGAAGAATCATTCTTAACCTTCTTTAACCTTTGAAATACAGGATCTCCTGCAACGATTAACCTACTATTGTTGCCTACTCTAATTAATACTTCTATTACACTTTCTGCTGGTATATTTTGAATATCATCTATAAAAACTAATGAATTATCGAAAGTTCTTCCCTTTAAATAATGTAAATCAACGAATTGAATCAACCCTTTATTCATTAAGTCAGTTAAATTTACTTCAAGTTGTAAAGAATTTAAAATATCATTAATATAATCCATTATTAAAGATTCGTATACATTTTTACCCATTTCAACGCTTAAATCTGTACCACTTACTACGTTTACCAAAGGTTTTACTATCAGAAATCTTCTAAAATCTTTATTTAATATTGAATCTATGCCATAAGTTATTGAAAATAAGCTCTTGCCTGCACCACTAGGGCCAAAAATACCTATAACATCAATACTCTTGTCCTTTAAAACCTTAAGCATCTCTTCTTGACCAGGAGTCAAAGGTTTAAGATTATCTAGCAATCCCATAAATAATAAAATAAAAAAATTAATTAAATAAGCTTTGTACCGCAGTTAGGACAGAATTTTGAATTTGGAGGAACTTCGAAATTGCAACTTGGGCAATTAAAAGGTTTAAGTTTAGTTCCACAATTTGGACATACTTTCCAGTTAGGCTGAATAGGATTTCCACAATTTGGACATTTTTCTTGTTGATAAGTTGTCTGAGGTGTTAAAGATTTTCCGCATTTTCCGCAATAGATAACATTTTGTGGGTTTAAAAATCCACAATAAGGACAAGCTACTTGGATTTGTTGTGAAGGTTGTTGAATCATTGTAGGAAGTAAAAATCCAGCGCCTATTCCTGCTCCTTCACTTTTACCTAAACTCTCTGCAGCCTTTTTTACAGTCTCCATTCTTAATATTTCTGCGGCTGAAGTGCCTTGCCTAATAAAGAATAATCTATCCCTCCATTCAGGAGTAGTATCAAGTCCTTCAAATTTTATATCTATTAACTCTATCCCCAGTCTTTTGAAGGAATCATAAATTGCATTTTTAGCTAAAAAGCTTGTTTCATCCAATTTCCCATAAACTTGAACTAAGCTATATTGACTTAGGGTATCTATTAATCTTTCGTTGAAATATCCTCTTAAAAATTCTTGAAGTGATTCGGTTGTGTAAGTATTCTTTCCTCCAACCACTTCATTAACAAATAAATTTGGGTCTTCGATTCTAAACCAAAATGATCCAAAGAATTTCAAAGGCGCGAGTTCTGTTGTTTGTGTTTGTCCTCCAAATTTACTCATGAATTGTTTTAAAGAAACAAATATTATTGTAGCTTTAAAGGGAAGTTTATCAAAACCTGCTATCTTAGAAAGAACTCTGGTTAATAAAGGCAAATTCATCGTAGTTAAAACGTGTCTTCCAGCTCTGAATACATCATAAGCCTTACCATCCCTAAAGAAAACTGCAGCCTCGTATTCCTTTACTATCAATACATCTCCCCAAAAAATTTCCTCAATAGGATATTTCCAAACTATTTCGTTTTCTCCTGGGTTAGGCCACTCTATTACTTTTGGCATTACTCAAAAGCACCTCTTAAAATTTCATTTCTTTTACCTATTAAATCATCAAACTCTCTTATATATTGTAAGATTTCGTTTAGTTTATTTCTCCATTCATTTGTAAAATATTCCAAAGATATTAATTCTTGAATTTTATTTTTTAAATTCTCAGACATCCCTATTAAAGCGTAATCATGTTTCATTATTAAATCCAATTTATCTTCCTTTACCTTTACTGCATCAAAAAAACCTGAATAGCCTGCAACAGCCCTTTCTATTCTCTGTGTTATTCTATCTAAGTTATTTAAAATGCTTTCAATTAACCAAAGATCTTCAGAATTTAATTTGTTAATAATGGTTGGATTTTTAAAAGATGACCTTAAATTATCCTTACATTCCTTCAATTTATTGACAATCATCATTCTTATTATTCTATCAGCTTCTCTTCTTATTTCTTTTTGTTTATAACCTCTATATCCTGGAATGTAACTTAAAATTCTTTCACCCAAACTCATTTCATTTTCAACTTTTTTCAAATATTTTTCACTCATGTATAATGCTAATATAATATAAAAATAAAAACTTATTTTTTCAACTTTTTCCTTACAAAATACCAAGCTACGATAGCTATTACTACAGCAACTACAGCTAATATTATTAATATTATTAACCAATCAAAGCTCACACTTGCAACTTTTACCTCGTAAAATATCTCAGGCTTTGCCTGCGTTTTCCCTAGTTCTTGTTCAAATAGTTGAATCTGAAATCCAGCTATACTTATATTTATTGAAGCCGTAAATTTAACATTGAACAGTAATTTTATTTTAACTATATCTCCTCCTCTTGCATTCGGATTTATGTTTAAACTAAATTCCTTTATTTGAGGTTTATCCCAAACTAAATCCTTTGGAGAGACAGAAGCAGGACCTTCTGTTGATATATTCGTAAATATAATATTCTTTATTTTAAGACTTATACTTCCTTGTACTGGAGCTTGAGTGGGAGTTAAGTTAAAGAATTTTTCTGAACCTGCTTCATAATCGAATACTCCAGATTCTAATTTTCCAATAATAGGTATATTATTTATTATAATTCTAGCTTTACCCCCTAAAATATCTACGCTTACTTTTCCAGATTCACCACTATTAAATTCTTTTTTATGAGCGTCTACTTGAACAGTCCAGTTATAAGATATTTCAACATTAATCGGATCTAAACTAGTAGTATGCTGTACTGAAACTTGTTGAGTTAAAGTTGTTGTCTCATTGGTTTTTAGTACAGGTAAATAGGATAAAAGAAACAATATTATTATTATACTTGCTATAACTTTCTTGTTTTCCATATTAATGTAAATGATTTTATCTTTAAAAATATTTCAGATAAATTATTATTATGCGTTTTGATATCTTCTTTGGAATAATTATCTTAATTATAGGTTTAATACTAAGCATATTTTCACTTGGCAATATAGTTAGTATAATAACTACCTATAATTTTCCCAACCCTAAATATTTTACTATAACTGAAATTTTAACTCTTTATTTTGGTGAACCTTTTTATAAGTTTGCAGATATTCTATTCTTAGGTTTAGTTATGGTATGCGGCTTAATTCTTATAATTTTTGGCTTGGTTTTAATTACTTTAAGAAAATATGTTTTACTTGAAGAAAAGAAAATTAAATAATGTTTCCTTTAAATAACTCAATTTTTTAAAAACTTATATAAATGTATTTTTAGATAAAAATATGGAATCTAAAACTAGTAGTGCAGGGATTATTTTAATCCTAGCAGGAGTATTATTCTTATTAATTTCTGCAGGATTTGCTCTAAGGGAATATTTTACTTACAAAGTAACTTTTACAGGAAATCCAACGCTCTCTACAATATTATCTCAGCTTGCAGCGGAACTTTTGATTCTTGTAGTAAAAGTAGCCTTTCTTGGTATATTAATAGCTGTAGGTTCAGTTTTACTAAGGTTTGGTATTGAAATGATCAAAGAAAAGAAATAATGGCTGTAAGATTTGAGATATTAATTTCTTTATTGGCAATAGCTGTATTATTTATAGCTTTCAGTCCTCTATTGATTTTCCTTCAAGATATAGGTTCAGGTAAAATTTATGCTGAATTTAAATTTAATACAACACCTAGTTATTCATTAACTATAATTCTTCATCATGAAGGATTTGCTTATTTAACAGATGTTAACTTTTTTAGCGAAGTAACATATCAGAATGGTTTAAAAGAAACAAAGAATTTGTATGTGTCTGTTTTTGCAAAGGGAGATACCATTACTATTAATATTCCTTTAAAGTTTTCATATCTTCAAATCGAAGAAATAAAAGTTAATGTTAGCGCATACATTATGGGAGTTTATAGAATAGAATTTTACTTGGAAAGGAAATGACACTTACTACTTTAATTAAGTATTATTTGATTAAAATTATTATTGAAGCTGCGGTAAGGACATTTCTAATTTATATTATAATGATTATAATACCTTCAATCATTTTATATAAACCAGTTTATATTGATAGATTTTTTTTTGAAATTTTGATAATATGTATAGTCGCTTCAGCTTTGGAAAAATATATAATTTCACCAATACTTATTTCCTTAGCTTATATTTATTCTTATATAAATACTGTAATAAGGTTTGGTGGAGGAATACTTAGTTATGAATATATGTTTTTCAGTTTTAAAATTATGTTTACCTTAGATGTAACTTTACTTTTAGTAGTTCTATTTGGTTTCTCGGTTGTACCTATGTGTATAATAGCTTTTTATTCATTTTTTGTTACTATAAGAAAAACTTATGAAAGAAGACCTCCTTTACCTTTGGTAACACCTACAATAAGAGAAATTATTGAGGAAATTTTATCTTAGCTTTTTCGTTGTTTAATATAAGAAAAAAATCCTATTAAAGTAATTATAATTATAGTTATTCCAATTAAAACTGGTAATGGAATTAAATTATAAAACAATAAAGATAAACCTATTACAAACATTATCGAACCCCATACATAATAATACGTATTTTCCTTTTCCATTAAACCGTAAATTATTGTATAAGTTCCAAAGAGTAATAAAATTACGGAAAAAAATCCTAGCAAATCTATTTTATTTAAACCTATTAAAATTAAAGCGAAACCTAAACTTACAAAAAACACAGAGACAGCTCCGTATTCGTACTTAATTTTCATAATTTTTAATTATATCATATTAATATATATTTTATTATCTAAATATCAAAAATTTAAATCCTTTGCTATAAGTTTTAGGTAACTTAAGCATTATGGTACGAATATCAAATTCCGTGAATTCTTCCTTAGCCTTTATCTTTTTCTTAAAAATTTTAGGAAATGAAGGAGAAGAAGATAAAATACCTACTAGTAAGCCTATTACAAATCCGCCGAAACCGAAAATTGAACCTATAATTGTTGAAGGAATTATTACTGATATGGCTGCCAAAGAAGCGAATTTTCTAGCTTTAGGATCTATTATATACTCTGAATATAAAACTCTTCCGTTTGTAGCATCGATGATAGCTCTTAATTTTTCTCCTTTGTATTGATAGAAAATTTCCCAAAAAGGATAATACGTAATTCCTAAATATTCCGTTTTTATTTCTTCCAATATTTCTCTTCCAGCACATGCAGAACGTATATCTTTCATTAATTCTTCTTGGACTTTAATTCTAGCCAAATTTAAAGCATATTCTTTATCGTATTGAACTAAGTAGTATTTACCCATTTTAGTAATTCTAGGTTTGAAGTATTCCCTTCCCCTTAAACCAAATTTAAATCTTGTAAGTATTTCAAGATTTATTGGAAGTGGTGAAGCTGGTATGTATGCATCTAAAACTTGAATAAATTTTCCTTTATAACCCTTTCGAAATATTATTCCTTCTTTATATTCACAAATCCCCTTTGCTTCAGCTTTAACGGTATGAAAGGGTATATAATGTAAAGTATATCCTGTTAAATAAGTATTTGATATAAAGTCCTTAGGAACACCAAAATTTCTTAAAATAAACCTTAAAAGTTTTTCAAAGACTTTTGATGAATCAAAATTAACTTTAAAGTAATATATCTCTGTAATATTTTTATCTACTACAAAAGTATATCCGCAATAAGGACAGGTTGCAACTGGTACTTTATGCGGTATTTTGAAGTCTGCAAAACAATTTTCACATTTAATTTCCAAGCTCATCTTTCTATTCGTTCTCCTTTAAAAGCTCTATTCATGAAATACATCGAAGCACTTAATAAAATTATAATAAAAATTAAAAATAAAATAAGAATTTCTGTATTTAAAAATAAAAACAAACCTGATAAAAATAATGAAGATAACATAAACGTAAGCAAAACTGTAATAATCGAAGATAAAATTACAGATAAAATTCTTTGACTTTTGAACATAGGTTCCATTGCAACAAGTTGCGAACCTGTTTTTCCATTAAAGGAAATGCTATATATCATATCTTTGAATTTGTAGGAAGCTATCCAAATAGGAACATAAACAGGTATGATTTCTTTTATGTTTACGTTACAGGATAAAATTTTTATTTCAGAAAGTCCGTATTTATTTTTTATTTCATTCTTTATTTCTTCAGCTATGATATCTTCAAAAATCTTTTTCATTTCTTCAGGATTGAAGTCAAAGGCTAATATTTCTCCTTTAAAGTTCCATTTAATTTCTTCAGCTTTAGCTAAATTAGCCTTTTCTAATTCAATTAAACTTTCCACCTGAAAACATAGCTCCTTTATTCCTAGCTCTTCAATATATTTTTTTGCAGGCAAAGTCTTTGAACCAGATTTTTCTCCTTCATCTGAAACCTTAATTCTTTCTATTCTTGTAGTAACCCTTCCTTTACTATTTCTTACCGTTCTAGTAACTACTTTTTCTCCTATGAAAAAATATTCAGCAAAGTAATTACAATAGTATACCGGAACATAAAATCCTTCCATTTGTTCTAAGGAAATCTCGTTAATATATTTCTTCATTTGACTATCATTTCTCATTCTATTCCAAAATATTTCTTCCATTTTGCTCTTATCCAAACTTTCCAATACAAAAACTTGGAAACCAGGGTTTAAATATTCGTAATATCCACAGTAGTTACACTTTATAACTATTGAATCAGGAGTATATTCAATTGGAGCTCCACAATTTTTGCATTTATAAACTTCAACTTCCATGACAATAAAACACTATCAAAAGTATAATAGTCTTTCCCATTTTCATAATTTTGTAAACCAATTTACTATTTTTTTGTCAAATATATTATGTATTGATTAATCCTCCTATTTCCTCCTATGATATAAAGGAAAATATTATAGCAATTTTAATAAACCTATCTTCTGTTTTGAACCCCATCCTCTCACCTCTCGATGATTAATTTAGCATACATAACATTAGTACCACAATATTCATTACATACTATCAAAAATTCTCCTTTAGCATCTTCTGGAGGTATCCATGTTATTATTGTAAAGCATCCTGGAAAAATCATAACGTTAATACTTGCACTTACTATTTGAAATCCATGTATAATATCTGCACTTGTTATTCTGAATGTTATTTTCTTTGGATTTTTCAAAATTATAACTGATGGATCAAAGTAAAATTGTTTAGCTAAAATGTTTATTTCGTATTCGCCTGGTTTTCTCTCAATTACACCTGTTACAAATTTCTCAAGATCTGCTGATAAACATGAAGCTGTACGACTTGGTACATTATAGTTGAAAAAATAGAAAAAATATACATTGTTATTGTAGTAATAAGCTTGATAGTAGTTATTTCAACTTTAATATACAGTATTACAATAGATTATATACGGAAAACAATTAACAATATTTATAGGTTTTACCATACCTTCTATTCTTATAATATTAACGATAGTAATGATGATCTTGGCACCCATTGCAATACCATTGCTAATATTTTTTCTATTAATACCTATTGTTTATTTGGTCATTGTAATATGGAAGTATGAGAGGCTTAAACTAGCTGGAGAATTTGTTTCTCTTTCCGCTAAAGTAATATTAGATGAAAAAGAAATCCTCTTAATATCTTTATTATCGGGGTTATTTGTTTTCGTAACTATGATATTTGATCTTCTTATGGTAATTTATCTTTGGGGAATTTTATTTTATTCCGATCCGTTAATAGCATATACCGTAGCTTTTTTGGTTTTTTTAGCATCAGCATGGGTAATATATTCAATATCTTTTTATTTTGATGGTGCAATAATAGCTATCGTAGATGATTGGTATAGAATCCAGATAAAGATGTTGCTGATATAAAAAAAGGTTTTAAAAGAGCCTTCGATCACATTGGTCCAATAGTTCTTTTAGGTTTCATATTTGCCATACTTGCTGCAATAGAAAGATTAACAAGGCTTGCTGAAGCAAGAATAAGCGTTGAAAAAGATAGGGGTGCAATAATAATTATACTAATATTACTAATAATTAGAGCAATAGTTTCTATCTTTAGAGCTATTTTTGAATTCATAACTTTCTTCACTCTTCCTACAATAGTAATAGAAGGAAAAAAACTTAAAGATGGAATTATAAGATCAGCTAAACTTGTTTGGCATAATTTCATTGACGTATTGCTTGCCTTTACCGCTGTAAATTGGGCTTATGGTCTTTTAACTTTAATTTCATTCATATTATTTGGCGCAACAGGCTTTGCTTTTGGCTACTTTTTATTTTTCTACTTCCTTCCTATCGATAGATTAAATGCAGGTATTATTATGTTATTTGTATTTTTAGTAGCAGGTTTTATACCTACGTATGTAATGATTAGACCTCTTTATACTGTTTATAGAACACTTCTCCTTGAATTTGCTATAGATAGAGAAAACAATTTTACTTTACCTAGCAGATTACCCTTACATATAAAAGAACAGTTTGAAAAGATAATAAAAGAAGAAGGTTTGAAGGCAAAAAGAATTTTCCCAAGACCACCATAAATTTTTAAAGATTTTTTGTAGTCAATTCTCTTTTCTATATAAACTAAATAGGCAGATTTTATTTTAATCCGCTCAAGTTTTGCTAATTTTAGATGAGTCAAATATTCCTCCTTTTCTGCATCTAAGAATAACATCTCTATTTCAATATTTAAATTAAGAATAACACCCATTACATCTCGACAATTACTTCAATTTATTGTTAAGTCCAGCTTTTAGAATATTAGATTGCACCATCGAGGCATATTTGGGCTCTATTTCAATAGTTATTATTTTCCTTTTTTAAGCTTAGATGCTATTAAAATAGCTGAATAACCGATTAAATTTTTAGATGTTACTAAAAAGTAAAGAATTTCTATCATTTATGCTAGATATTCGATTATAGAGTTATTGAATATTTAAAAATATAAACAGTAAGTAAATTATTGTGCAACAACGACATGATTTTGTATACATTAAAAATAAATTATTACATCATAATAATGACTTTATCTTTTACTATCTAAGCTGAACTGGAATATTTCTTTTTTTACATTTTAGTTTATTGTTTTGTAAACATTAAATTAAGCAAAATTTTATTTCTTTTTTGTCAACATATGATTTTTTTCTTATTATATTAGTATATAATTTTAATTTTATTTTATTCAAAATAAAATTTTTTTAATGAAATTATAAAAATTCAACTAAATTTTTTTATAAGAAATGTCTAGATTATATCCTTAAAAAACGATTATAAAAAATGGGATGACCGAAAGTGTTTTTCGTTTAATCGACAGTTATACGAACGCTTAAAAATTATAAAAATAAATCTTTTTATTAATAAATTTAAATAACAGTAAAATAGAATAGATTTTTATTTTTATTTTAGCTTATTATATTATGAGCCTTAATAAGAAAATACTTGAAGAAATAAATAAGCTTGTTTGGTCTTCTCCAAAGAAACTTTTTACAGCAGGGCCCGTTGCTTGTTTTCCTGAAGTTTTGGAGGCGATGAAAATTCAAATGTTTAGCCATAGATCCAAAGAATACAGGGCATTGCATAAGGATACAATAGAAAGACTTGAAAAATTTTTGGAAGTTAAAGAAGGAAAAGTATTATTGTTTCCCAGTAGTGGAACAGGTATAATGGAAGCAAGTATAAGAAATTTTGTACAAATTAAAGGAAATGTTTTGGTAACAATAATAGGAGCATTCGGAGAAAGATATAAGGAGGTTGTTGAAGCAAACGGAAGAAAGGCTATAACTTTGGTTAAAAATCCAGGAGATCCTGTTTTTCCTGATGATCTGGAAGAAGCTTTGGTTAAAAATCCTGAAGTGGAAGCAGTAACGATAACTTATAATGAAACAAGTACAGGTGTTTTAAATCCTTTGAAAGAACTAAGTTATGTAGCTAAGAAACATGGTAAATTGGTTTTTGTTGATGCTGTTTCAGCTATGGGTGCTGCCGAAATAAAATTCGATGAATGGGGCATGGACGTTGTTTTTAGCAGTAGTCAAAAGGCTTTTGGTTTACCTCCAGGTTTAGCTATAGGTGTTTTTAGTAAAGAAGCTTTAAAAAAAGCAGAAAAGATTACAAACAGGGGATGGTATTTCGATGTTTTAGAATACGTTAAAACACAAGAAGAAGAATGGTCAACTCCTTCAACTCCTCCAATTCCTCAAATAATCGGTTTAAATGTTATACTTAGGATGATTGAAGAAATGGGAGGTAAAAAACAATGGTTAAATATGTATAA
Organism: Crenarchaeota archaeon SCGC AAA471-B05; assembly: GCA_000380705.1. Classification (GTDB taxonomy): domain Archaea; phylum Thermoproteota; class Thermoprotei; order Gearchaeales; family Gearchaeaceae; genus SCGC-AAA471-B05. The sequence continues at coordinate 23,184 of AQYM01000025.1, read as the reverse complement.
TGAAAGAGCCGAAATGATACGCAACGGAGTTAAAAGATTAGGATTGGAAATATTTGCAAGAAGAGGTTATGAATCACCTACTATTACATGTGTAAAAGTTCCTGTAAACATAGATGGATATGAAATATATGAAAGAATGAGAAAAAGAGGTTACGAATTGGCAGCAGGGTACGGTCCTTTCAAAAAAACAACATTTAGAATAGGTCATATGGGCTATATTACAAAAGAAGATATAGAAGGAATGTTAAATAATTTAGCAATAGTTTTGGAAGAAATGTTGAAATAAAAAATATTTTTATGAAATTGGAAAATATTTGGAATAGGAATTTATAGTTTTAATGATTTCTGCATTGGGATATCGACGATCTTGTATTACATTTAAATATTCCTTTCGATGGTTTTACTCTACTGTGCATATAATGTTATACTAAAGTATATCGGAGCAGAAATTTTGCTTTTAATCACATTTTTTATAAGAAAATGAGATAAGTTTACAATAAAGTTTTCCTCCATAAATCATCCTTTTCCTTTATTCTAAGAATGATTGTAACAATAGCTAGAGGGTATCTCGATGAAAAATGACATAATATTTTAGGAAGTGAGGAAACAGCTTATAGTTTACTCTATAATCTAGCATTATCAGGAGGAGTTTTGTTAGGTTTAGAAGTAGTGGCTATTGTATTACATTCAAAAGTAAATTATTTAAAATTCGTAGCATAAGTTTCTCTTTTTATAGGGTAGCCTAGTCCTTTATAGATATATATCTATTTTTCTCAATTGCTCTCTGATAGCTTCTGCATATACTCGCTCTCCTTTAGATGGATTAATTCTGTCTACATTTGTATTTACTTTTTCGACGAATAATTTTTTCATAAATATTAAAATTAAGAAAATATAAAAAAATTAATTTTATTTATTTAGTTTTTAGAATTCTTATGGAAGTAAATATTAGAGAAATTAATAATAACGAGGTTCCTATTTCCACTGCTGGTAAAACACTATTTTTAATTTCTAAAGATTTAATAGCAATTTCTGAAGGTTCACTTCCTACAAACATTGGGCTAAGCATAAAGAAAAATCCGCCAATTACCGTAAATGTAAAGCCTCCAATAGTTAACCAAGAGATTAAGATTCTTGAAAAACCGTTAAAGTTCAAATCTACGAATATTAAGAATAAAATCATTCCGAAAGTTAAAGCTAATAAATGCCAATGAGCTGTAATATAAACAATCTCATCTTCAATTGGCCAAACATTTCTTACTTCTCTAATTCTCATAGCAACCGCTAGACCACTACTTGCATCAAAAATACCCATCAATAGTGCTATAATAAAAGGTCCTATTTTAGCTCCATCTTTTATTGCATTTATAAGCCCGTTAGATTTAACTAATTTCATTATTCCAAATATTATAAATAAAAGTAAAGCTAATTCAAGTAATCCTACACCTCCATTTACTATTATATGAGCTTTAGGTCTATCCCAAGCTACACTCCAGCTTCCATAAGATAAAGGAAAGATACCGATTAAAGTAAAATATGCCGCAACTTTTTGCAATTTACCTTTAAAATCAGCCCATCTAAATCCAATAAGCATTAAGGCTACACCAAATAATGCTACTGTTGAATGTGCGTGACCAGAAACAGATAATTCTATTGGTGTAGAAGGGGGTACTAACTTTCTATATTCCTTCGCTGAGTGTTCTTCTAAAAGGAAGATTTTAACATTATCATCGAATCCAAGATGTGCTGCAAAATATCCTCCAAACATTGCTGAAATTAGGAACATAATTACAGTAATAAAGAAAGCCAACTGAACAACGTCATATCCAAATATAGAAGCATAGTTTTTATCTTTTACTTTATATGAGACTTTTAATGGAGAAATTGCAATTATATAAATTATGCCTACAACAAACATTATAGATAATCCTAAAATCCAAAATGCATGAACTATAGGATTAGGAATAAAGTAAGCAAAAATCATTCCTGAAATAACTGTAACCAACATTCCTGCTAAAGCTAAGTTTATTATTNAAGGTTTATAGTTCTCAGCTATATTAATAAATTTAAAAGATAATATCATGCCGAAAGTGAGAGCCATCATTGCTAAGAAGTGATAAATAAGTATGGCTCTTGCTGCGCTCCTCTCTTCACTCACATTAATTCCTAATTGGTTATATAAAGGAATGAAGTTTTCTGCTACGGGTCCTGCTAAAGAAGAGAGAAAAAGGATGATTGGTAAGAGTAATATTACTATTATTTTTAGAGCTGTATTTTCGTTTATTTTTATTATCATTTCTTAGTAATAAAGTAAAATCCTAAAAAGAAAAGCAAAGACATTAATAAAAGTATTAATGGAAGTAAAACTAAGACTGTTTCCAATGGTAGGATGGGTCGTTCCATAGCTAATGCAGCTAATGCTAATCCTCCAATTCCTATTAATATTCCTCCTATTGTTACAAGAATAATTTTCCATGAATATAATTTCTTTATTACACCGTAGATTGGGAAAATAATGATAATAAGACCTGCAATAGAATGAATCACAGGAATGGATGTTTTAGTAATTACTATTAAAATTATTCCTATTATGACAAAAATAAAATAGTATAACCATATCCTAGGTATTATCAAATACATTATAGCCAAAGATATGAACAGTGGTAAGAGTGCGCCTAATATAGGTGTTATACTTAAGCCTAATGCATCTACTCCAATGCTTAAAAGAGCCGCTATTAGAACTAGTAGTGCTATAAATCCAATACTTAGGAATATAGAATAAAGTTTTCTAGTTTTATAGTATGTATATATGAAGTAAAATATTGCTAGTATAGATATTATTAATGTTATTGATAACGGTACATAATATGTTATAATATTACTAAAATTGATAACCAAGTTAATTTCGTAGCCCATCAATAAATTAAATATTTTAACAATTATATAAACTTTATCTCGAATAATTTTGTGAATCATTAAAGTATTATATTTAATATAAAAAAACAAAGTTATTTTTATGTAGTCAAATTTTTATATTTTAATATGTTTACTAATATAAATATAAACAATTATAAAAATAAATATTTATTATACATGATCTCTTAAAAGATCGATCATTAAACATTATTGAGGAACAAAGTAGTAGAAGACAATGTTTTCAATTTAAAAGTAATTTGAGAAACCGAATTACCTAAAATAATATACGAACTAATTTCCTCTCTTCAATTTCTTTAGGATGCTTTTTGCTCCAAGTGAAATTATTTCCGAAACCAAAGTTTTGTAATTGAAACTATAAAAATCTTAAACTAAGCCAAAATATTTTTTTATTCAGCAAATATGTATGCAATGATAAAACGTTTCGTACTAAAAATTAATTTCTACATGAAATTATTAACCTATTAATAAAAGTTTATATATATATTTAAATATATAATAATAATGAGCAAAGAAAAGCCTACTACAGCATTTGTCCTATCTCTTATAGGAGGAATATTAATATTGCTAGCAGCTATAGTAGTAATGTTGCTTGCAATACCTTTTTTAGAAAGTGGACTTCCCTTCTTTGGAATATTTATGGCTACGCTTTTATTTATGGGCGTTTTATCTTTGATTTCTGGAATTTTAGTATTAGTAGGTTCGATTATGATAAACTCCGGCAATCCTTCAAAAGTAAAAATGGGCGGTATAATTGTTTTAGTTTTTTCAATAGTTTCCTTGATTACAGGTTCTGGAGGATTTATTATAGGTTTCATATTAGGATTAATAGGAGGAATTCTTGCACTGGTTTGGAAACCTACAGCAGCTCCTGTTAGTAGGCAGGTTCCTCCACCTCCTAGTTAAGTTAAAAATTTTTTTTACTCTTATAAACTAAAAATATTTTATAAAGTTTCTAAGGTATAGAACCTAATGTTAAGAAATCGTACAAAATCGCATACTGCTCTGCTTTTTCTAATTCCTTTTTGTTACTAGGTAAGAATTGAAATTAATTGAAAATTATTTATTTAGCCATATTCAAAATTTTGTTATGTTAGGACCCAAAGACTTGGAGAATTATCTAAAGGAAAAAGGTATAGATTATGAATTGAAATTTCATGAAGAGACCTACAGTGCTGATAAAGCTAGTCAAGTTCTAGGAATCGATGTTTCATATATTATAAAGTCTTTATTATTCATGAATGAAAAAGACGAGCCTATTCTAGTCATCGTTCCAGGAAATAGAAGAGTAAATCAAACACAGCTAGCAAAGATTTTAGGTTTTAAGAAACTAAGACTTGCTAGAGAAGATGAAGTAATTGAGCATACAGGATATGAAGCAGGAGGAATTCCTCCTGTTGGGCATAAGAAGAAGATCAAATGCTTAATAGATGAAGAAGTGATTAAGAAAGAATATGTTTATGGTGGTGGAGGTGCAGTAAATACGACCTTGAAAATAAAACCTAAGGATATATTGAATTTAACTGAAGGAATGGTAATGACAATCCCATGAATGAGTGAGTAAGTTAAAAACATAAACTGAAAGTCACCAAAATTTTAGTCTCCTTTGCATAGATTATCTTAATAAATTATTCAATTTTTTACCTTTTAATTATCAATAGTAAAATCTTACTATTAGAGTAAATTTTAAATATTATAATTAGATTTAAATAATAAACATGGCTTTTAAAATAAGCGTAGTAGCCTTACCAGAACACCCAATAGAAGAAATATTAAATCTAATAAAAAAAGTAGATGAGCTTGGATTACATGGTTTCTGGTTTGTAGATGAAACTTACCATAAAGATTGCTGGATAATTATGGCTGCTGCTGCAAGAGAGACAAATAAAATTATTATGGGTCCTGCTGTAACACATATTTACTTAAGGGATCCAACGCATATAGCCCAAATGTTAGCTACATTAAGTGAGTTAAGTAAAGGAAGAACTGCAGCGGTAATAAGTATAGGTAACTTAATTATGTTACAACAATATCATGTAAAATGGGAAAATACTAGACCTATGGAAAGGATGAGAGAAGCATTTAAAGTTATTAGGGCTCTTCTTGAAGAAGGAAAGGTAACTTTCGAAGGAAAGCATTTTAAGTATACGGGGTTATTTACAGCAGCTAGACCTTATGGAAAAGTAACGTTATATATGGGAGCAATGGGAGGTCCTAGATCTTTCCAATTGGCTGGCGAAATAGCTGATGGTTTAATGCCTGCCTTAGGTTATAGTGCAGAATTTTGGAAGGATGTACAAGAAAATTTCAAGAAGGGAGTCCAAAGAGTTGGAAGAAAATTAGAAGAACTTGAACTTGCAAGCTGGTCGGTCGTTTCAGTAGCAAGGAATGCTGATGCAGCTAAGGAAGCAGCTAAAACTATAGTAGGTTTCTATATACCGAGTATGCCACCAAGACAATTAAGAATGCATGGAATAGATCCTGAAACTGTAAAGGAAATTAATAACGCTTTCTTTAGAGGAGATGTTGAAACTGTAATTAAATTAACTACAATGGATATTGTAGAAAAATTATCATTATCTGGATCACCTGAAGATATAATACAAAAGTTAAAGAAGAACTTTACTCCTTATGGTGTTTCTCATCTAGTAGCATGCATAATAGATCCATTCATTGTGAAATTCTTCACAGGAAGAGAAATTCCAGGTCTTCCTGATTTTGTTGAACAAGCTAGATTATTAAAAGAAGAAGTAGCTCCTGCTTTAAGTTAAAAAAATTAATTTTTTATATATTTTTAAAACTTTCAATTAANTTTATAATAGCTTTATTTGCTTCTTCTTCGTCAAGAATTAAAGGAGGCTGTATTCTTACTACGTTTTTAAATATTCCTCCCACACCTATTATGTAACCTCTCTTCTTCATTTCGATTTTTATTTTATCAGCTTTTACAGGATCAGGTTCCTTAGTTTTTTGATCTTTAACTATTTCTATTCCTATCATCAAACCCTTTCCTCTTACATCACCTATAAACTTAAACTTTTCCTGTTCTTCCTTTAGTATTTTTAAAATCATGGAACCTACTTTTTCTGCATTTTCCCATAATCTTTCCCTAACCAAAACATTGATTGTAGCAAGGGCTGCTGCACATGAAACAGGGTTTCCATAAAATGTGTTAAAGTGATCTCCTGGGTCACATGCATCATCGATTTTTTTACTTATCAAAATAGCTCCTAAAGGAAGTCCTCCACCTAAAGCTTTAGCTAAGCACATAATATCTGGTTCAATATTCCAGTGTTCACAAGCAAACATTTTACCTGTTCTTCCAAATCCCGTTTGTACTTCATCGATAATTAATGTAACATCTCTTTCTTTACAAATTTTAGCTAAACGTGGCAAATATGTATCGGGGGGAACTATTATTCCTCCTTCCCCTAATATAGGCTCAACGATAACAGCACTAACATCTCCGTTTGTGAAGTTATCTATTAGTTCAGCTACTTTATCTGCACATTCTTTGCCAAATTCATCTTCTGATAAACCGTTACCATATCTATAATAATATGGACAAGGAGCATGAATCACACCAGGATATATTGCATAGTTTCCAAAGTTATTTTTAAATTTCCTTTGACCTGTAAGAGTTAAAGTTAAAGCTAATCTTCCATGAAAAGATCCTTCTAAAGATATAATTAAAGATCCTGCCTTATTCTTCTTAAGCGAATATTTTTTACTAAACTTAATACTTCCATCTACAGCTTCATTTCCGCTATTGCAAAAGAAAACCTTTGATAAAGATTTAGGGGCAATTTCTATAAGTTTTTCAGCCAAAAGTATTTCATTTTGATGATAATAAAATCCTGATGTATGCATAAAATTTCTAACCTGATTTATTATTGCTTCTACAACTTCTGGATGACAATGACCTAAGTTATTTACGCTAATTCCTGAAAATAAGTCTACNTAAACGTTACCATTAATATCTTCTATTTTAATTCCATAAGCTCTTTTAATTACAATTGGTTCCCTTGGAGGTAGCGCTTTTGTAATATATTTTTCCTTTAATGAATATATTTCTTCAAGTTGCATAATTAAAGAATTATTTTTTTCCATAAAAAATTTATACTTTAAAAAGATTTCTTACTTATGAGCTTAGAAATAGAACCTTTAAAGAAGATGTATATAGGCGGAGAATGGGTTGAATCNGAGAGCGGTTCAACTTTCAATGTATACAATCCTTCTACAGGAGAAGTGTTAACAAAAGTAGCTAAAGCCGGTAAAGAGGATGTTAAAAAGGCTATTGANGCAGCAAGAGAAGCTTTTGATAAAGGTCCTTGGCCAAGGATGACTCCTGCTGAAAGATCAAAAATAATATGGAAAATTGCAGACTTGGTTGAACAAGAACTGGAAAGGTTTGCAATGTTAGAAACGTTAAATCAAGGTAAACCTATAAAATTAGCCAGAGATTCTGATCTCCCATTGGGAATTGATAACATTAGATTCTTTGCAGGTGCTTGTAGAAATTTAGAAGGCAAGGCTTCATATGAATACAATGGTATTGGAACATGGATTATAAGAAGAGAACCTATAGGTGTAGTTGCTTGTATTACACCATGGAATTATCCATGGATGATGGCTGTTTGGAAAGCTATTCCTGCTTTAGCTGCAGGTAATACAGTAGTTATTAAACCGTCAAGCTTTACTCCCTTAACAACGTTAGAATTCGCAAGAATTATAGAAAAAGCAGGAGTACCAAAGGGAGCATTCAATGTAATAACAGGTCCTGGTGCTGAAACAGGCGAAGCATTAATACAAGATCCAAGGGTTGATGTTGTTGCTTTTACAGGTGATACAGTGACTGGTAGAAGAATAATGGAACTTGCTTCAAGAACTGTAAAACGTGTTCAACTTGAATTGGGAGGAAAAGCTCCTTTTATAGTATTTGAAGATGCTGATATAGATGCTGCTACTGAAGGCGCAGTTGTTGGAGCTTTCGTAAATAGTGGTCAAGATTGTACTGCAGCTACGAGATTATATATTCATGAAAGCATATATCTAAAATTCCTAGATCTTTTGGTTGAGAAAATTAAAAAAATAAGAATAGGTGATCCTACAAAGAAAGATACTGACATGGGTCCGTTGGTTTCTGAAGCACAATTAAAGAAGGTTGAAAATATGGTAGCTTCAGGAATAGAACAAGGAGCGAAACTTGTAATAGGTGGCAAAAGACCTAATTTACCTCCGCCTTTTAATAAAGGTTACTTTTACGAACCTACTTTATTTAAAGATGCAACACAAGATATGAGAATAGTTCAAGAAGAGATATTTGGACCTGTGGTGGTTGCGATTCCATTTTCTACTTTTGATGAAGCTATAGAAAAGGCAAACGACGTAATATATGGTTTAGCTGCATCTGTTTGGACAAGAGATGTTACAAAGGCTATGAAAGCTGCATCACAGCTAAAGTTTGGTGATGTGTGGATAAACGATCATTTACCATTAACTTCTGAAATGCCACATGGAGGGTTTAAGCAAAGTGGATTTGGTAAAGATATGTCAGCATATACCTTTGATGATTATACAGAAATTAAATTCGTATATGTAGATCTTACTGGTCAAGTAAGAAAGCCTTGGTATTATACTGTATATGGTGATTAAATGNAGATTGAATTAACAGAAAAAGCCAAAGAATTAATTTTTGAATTAAAGAAACTTTACCAAAATTTATCTATGGTTATAGAAAACACAAGTTGTTGCAGTAATAGTTCAATTTTTGTAAGGGATAATCTTCCAAGTGGAGAAATAATATTCTTAAAAGAAATAGAAGGGGTAAAAATATTTTTAGATCCTAGTTTAAAATCATTACTAAATTTTAACAAACTAATAATAGACGTTATGGATTTTACTGATGATAGCTTATCGTTGGAAACAAATTTGGGTAAAAGGTTAATTTTATTAGCTGAAAAAAGCTAATTTTTTTATTCTTCAATACTCTCTGCAACCAATTTTGCTAAATCCTTTATTTCCATTCCCATTTCTTCAGCATCACCTTTAAGCATTGAATAGCAGAAAGGACATGCTACAACAAGTGTTTTAGCTCCTGTTTCAGCTGCCTCTTTAGTTCTTATTTTACTGATTCTTTCGCCTATTTGTATTTGATAGAAAAGTTGTCCTCCTCCAGCTCCACAACAAAATGTATTTGTTTTAATTCTTTTCATTTCGTTAAAGTTATCCGCAACATTTTCGAGAATCTTTCTAGGTTCTTCATATATATTATTCCATCTAGCTAGATTGCATGGATCATGAAACGTAATTCGTTCTTTGAATTTCTTATTTATTTTAATTTTNCCTTCTTGTATTAATTCATAAAGTAGTTGAACGTAATGTTTAACGTTTATTTTATAACCCAAAGTTGAATAATCATTCTTAAATGTATTATAACCGTGTGGACATGAAACTAACAAGCTCTTATATTTACATTTGGATAGCATATCAAAGATTTGTTTCGCATTATTTTGGAAAGTAAATTCATCACCGATTTTTCTTATAGGTTCACCACAACACATCTCTTCCTTTAGAATTGCAATTCTAAAATTGAGTTTTCTTAATATGTAAATTAACGCTTCCGCATTTTGCCTTTGTACGGTATCAAAATTAATGTTACAACCAAACCAATAAATATAATCATACTCTTTTCCTTCTTCAGCATATTCTACACCATACTTCTCAATTAAAGAATTAATCCACTCATCTCTATCATAATAACTTAACCCAAAGGTATTACCGCTACGCATTACATTATTTAATGTAGCTAAAGCTTGTTCTGGAACATTTTCAGACCTACTAACAACTCCTCTTCTAAGGTCCAATATAGTTTCAAATTGGTGAATGAAGACAGGACATTCATAAACGCAAGCTCCGCATGCAGTACATGACCAAATTATATTCGGATCTATCAAATTAGGAACGATAACATCTTCTTTTCCTTTGATTAAAGCATATCTTAAAGATTGTATTAATTTAGCTGGGCTTAAAGGTTTGCCTGAATTAAAAGCAGGACATTTTGTCTCGCATCTTCCGCAAAAAGTACATGATAAAAAATCAAGTTTTTGTTTCCATGAAAAATCCTTTAACTTAATAACACCGAAATTTTCACCCTTTTCTACTAGTTTGTTAATNTCTAGTATAGGCCTTATCAGCGAAATTTCCTTTCTTGAAAAAATAATGTTAAAAAATGAAAAGAACCAGTGACCTATCTTTGTCCAAGGTATTAAAGCTATTAGAAATTGTGATAAAAATAAATGAGATAACCACAATATCCTGTAAAATATTTCAATATTGGCTTCTATTAATGATATTATCAACATACCAAATAAATAACCTATAGGATCTACCCAAAGAGGTCTGTCAGTTTTTATTGTAACTATTCCGCTTAGCATAAAACCTGTAATTATCATGTAAAGTAAACCAAGAAGAAAAAGCCAATCTACCCATGTATATGTAAGTTCGCTTGGTTTTATTTTAATCCGTATTATCAACAAAGCTAATAATCCTACCAATACCATAAAGCCTCCTAAATTCATGAACAGTTTAAATATAACATAAGAAAAACCACTAACGAGACCTTTATAAAAGTAATAATCGATGGCCCTTATTACAGTTCCCAAAAACAATATTATAATTCCTATGTATATCGGTAAGTGAAGCCAACCTCTTGTTGTTTTTATTACTTTCCTTTGTAATAACCAATAAATAAAAAAATTTCTTAAAGAGTTAAATCTTAAAGATTTTAATACATCTAATATTTCTTTAAAGTTATTAAAGATTTTTTTAATGAGAGTTAATATACCATATGATAATACAAATATAATTATAAAAAATAAAATTAAGACTATTATATATAAATCTTGTGTAAGAAAAAAATGTGGAAATTCCAAGTGACTATTCAGGATGTGGAGGTTTTACTACTTTTTTAGCAAAATGCAAATGCATCCATTCCAAATATAATTTTCTACAATAAATTATTCTTTCTCTTTCGTTATCATCTATTTCTTGGATTAAATCATTTTTAACTATGTTTTTCTCCATTCTTTTTGGGTTTACTTCAAATCTACCGTAACGAATTATTACATCTTCTACCATTTTTTCACCCCATAGCTTTTAATATTAATTCAGTTAAATGCAATATTTGAATGTTTAAGTTAAAAGTTCTAATTACTTCAGTAAACTGATCCATACAATGTGGACATGCAACAACTAATGCATCGGCTCCCAAATCTATTGCATTTTCAACCCTTGTTCTTCCTATTCTCAAAGAAACATCTTGGTTTATATTCTTAAAAATATAGTTACCAAAACCACAGCAATAACGCCATTGTAATACTTGATGTTCTTCGACATATTTAATTCCAGGTATAGATTTGAGAAGTTTTCTTGGAGAATCAAATATTCCGTTTAGTTTACTTAAGTTACATGGATCATGGTAAGCAGCTCTTAGATTTATTTCTTTTGTAAACTTTAATATTCCTTTTTTATATAATTCCCAGAGATAGTCTGTAAAGAATACTTGTTCGAAGGGAAGTTTTTCCTCATTATATTTTATATATTCCCTTGCTAACAGGGTTAGCAAATGCGGATTTATTATCAATGCAGTTTTAGCACCGAGTTTAACTGCTTTATCAACCAAATTTCTTGCATTTTTCTTAAATAATTCAACGTTAAATGAAAGATATTCTTGTTGTAATGGAGCATCAGGCTCTATAACAGTAAAATCTATTCCTAATTTATTAAGTATTTCGGTTATATCTCTTGCTATACTACTTAATTGAGTAGCTGTGAAAGTATCAATAAGCAAAACTGTTTCGCTAGGAACGTCCCTCTTTACTTTTAAATCTCTACTCCATTGAATCAATTCTTCCTTTTTTACTGTTTCCAATCTACTTAAAGAAGCTTCAACTTTTTCCCAGTTTCTTGGCTTTAAGCCTTTTTCGTATAATTGTCTTCTTACAAACCTTACAAGGTCTATAGTTGTAGTTGTATACCTGTAGAAATCGCCTGAAAATAGAGTGTTAGGACATCTAATTTCACATGAAGCACATTCTAAACAGAATGTAAATGAATCTAATAAATCTTCTAACTTTGCTAAGCCTCTTGTNACTGCTAAAACTGAAGTATGAAAACCGTAAGCTGAATATGATTCATCGCCNGTAGCTAAAACGACTGGGTCATAGGTCCTGCACATTTTATGGGAACATGCAAACTGATTATAGCAATCCCTTGCTATTCCTTCCCATTTTGCTTCCTTTATATGCTTCTTTATAGATATGAATTGCGTCATTTTCTCACCTATATGCTTGGTCTAATAAATACTTACCCGGATTCATTATATTATTTGGATCTAGCAATTTCTTTATTTTCTTCATCAATTCCCACTGTCCTCCCAATTCTTTAGGTATTAATTCTACATCGCCTGGTCTTGTAGCTCCATGCGCAGCTGAAATACTCCCTCCTACTTCTAATGTAGCTTCAGAAATTTCCCTTTTAAGATTTACCCATGCATTCCATGTTTCTTCATTTAATTCAAATTCATTAACCCCAATATCTATTTCAGTTAGATAATCTCCCCATGGTCTAAAAGCATTGTTATTGTAAAAGAACATTCCCCAGTCATCAAAAATTCTAGGATATTTATCTCTATACTTCTTAACAGCTTCATGCCATCTCTTTCTAATGTAAGGTAAGGCAGTATAGTGTATCCCTGAATCTTCACAATGCCAACTCATCAGAATCACGTTACCTTCGCCATCTCTTCCGTGATAGGGTATGTGGTAACGATCGTGTCTTGAAGCCCAATCTCCTTCAGATAATTCTTCTCCAAGATATTTTCCTCCACTTTCCTCCATCCATTTAAACAATTTTTTAGAAGCAGCATTAACTTCTACTTCAGAACCATATAATGCAGTAGCTATTATAGATTTTACATCCTTAGGTTGTGGAATATAGGCTTCATCATCCCTTCTTAAGAATTCAACTTTTTCTTCATCAAACAATATTACACTTGCCAAAGTTCTCAGACCTATCTTTTGTATTCTCCCCAAAGCTTTATAGGCTTCATCAAAACTTCTAAAACCAAAGAAAGCAGGCAATTCAGCTTCAGGTTTGGGGAACAAATCAACTGTAATTTCTGTTATTATACCTAAAGTTCCTTGTGCTCCAAAAAATAAATACTTTAAATTATAACCTACTGAAGATTTTCTAATCTTTTTACCCCCTCCTTCACCTACCCATAATACTTCTCCTGTAGGTAAAACGATGGTAAAGTTTAAAACCAAATCTCTTGTATGGCCGCTTACACCATTAATCAAACTCCAACCACTTGTATTTATTCTGCCACCCACCACTGACATTCCATAAGATGCAGGATCATCTGGGAACCAAAGTCCATACTTATCCAAAACTAAATTTAATTCCATTGCGGTAATTCCCGGCTGAACTGTAGCAGTCATGTTGTCCTCATCTATTTCCAATATCTTATTCATCCTTTTCATATCAACCAATATACCCCCATACAATGGAACAGCTCCGTCGTTTAAACCTGTTCCTCCACCCCTTGGAACTATGGGTATTTTATACTCGTTGGCAAGCTTTACAATTTCTACAACTTCTTCAGTNGTTGAAGGAAGAACAACTATTGCAGGCATATGTTGATCCCATACATGCATTGGAAATGGTGTTGGTGTTCTTGCCCTTAGCAATCTATGATGAGGTTTTACATGCACGTTTTCATCGCCTACAATTTTTCTTAATCTTTCAATTACGTATTCAGAAACGGTCGTTACCTTTTCGACCATATGTTAATATAATTTTGTATTATTTAAATTTTATTTTTTATACAATGCATTTAATTCTTTAATTAATTTTGGTACAAATGTATAAAGATCAGCTTTTACAAAATAATCTGAATGTTCCTTTATTGGTGCATTTGGGTCTTTATTTATAGCAACAATAATCTTTGAATCTTTCATTCCCATTATATGATGTATTTGTCCCGAAACTCCTATACCAATGTATAATTTAGGTTTTACTGTTATTCCAGATAATCCTACTTGTCTATAATCTTCAAGCCATTTATAATCAGTAACTATAGGTCTGCTTCCACCTATTTCTGCTCCTATCAATGAAGCCAATTCCTTTATCAGTTTTATATCTTCCTTATTTTTTATTCCTCTCCCTATTACAACTAGCTTTTCTGCATTTCTTATATCTACTATTTTTATTTCTTCTTGCTTAACCAATTTTATTCCTTCAGAATATTTATTCTCATAATATTTTTCAATATTCAAAGTTTCTATTAAAGGATTTGGAGAGGGAAAGGGTTCTTCGAATCCTTCTTTAATTGTTATTATGATGGGTATTTTTTTAGGTTTTATTAATTCTGCTCCTATACCACTGTAAACTAGTTTCTTAAAAATGATTAGATCATCCCTTACTTCATAACCTATTACGTTAGAAATATAGGAGCCAGATAGTTTCATAGCAAGTCTAGGTCCTATTTCGTAACCGAATACTGTATTTGGTAAAATTATTATATTAAAATTATATTTTTTATAAATTACATTTATTATACCACTTGTTAAGCATAATTTATCTATATAATTATTATATTCAATTTTTAATGCATAATTAGCCCCATATTCTTTGGCAATTTCAAATTCTTTTTCATGACTATATATTAAAAGAGAAGGATTAATTTTATTCTTATTAACAAATGTCAGAGATTCTTTAAGGAAATTAATTTGGTTATCTGAAATAATTAAGGATTTTATATTCATAGTAATCCTTCCTTAATTAAATTATCAATCAAGGTTTTTACCGCTTCATCCATGTTTTTTTCTCCATCGATAAATACCCTTTTTCTTTGTTTAGCTTGTATTGGAATTAAAGCTTGAACCTCTATAGTATTTTCAAAAGTTAAATTAACTAAATTAAGCGTTTTAACTTTATCCCTTGATATTCTCATAATTTGAATAGGAGTTATCGTTTTTAATGTAACTATTCCGCTGGTAACACCTATAATACATGGTAATTTTATCTCATATGTTTCTATAATATTTTCTCTTTTTCTATCAACTATAATATAAGAATCTGTTAAATTAACTATATTTATAACGTTTGTAACTATGGGCCAGTTCAAGATTTCTGAAAGAAAGATATGGGTAGAAGAAGAAATGTAGTCTTCACTTAGAGTACCGCATAAAATTAAATTGGGGTTTAACTGACGTACAGCTTCAGCTAATATATTAGCATATATATACGGTTCATATTTTATACTAGGAATTTTTTCTATAAAATAAACTTCATCAGCACCTCTAACAATGGCTTCCCTCATTGAATCTTTGCTTTCCCTTTCTCCTATTCCTATAGCTATAATTTGTACATTTGGATTTTTTTGTTTTATTAATGAAGATATTTCCAAAGCATATTTATCATGGTCGTTTATATGGTATGGGACTCCCTTTGTTATTATCTCGTTTCTTTTTGGATCGACTCTTAATAATGTAGTATCAAAGGACGGCTTAGTTAAAACTAATACTTTCATGAGAAAAAAATAATCTAAAAATTATAAAAATTATGGTGTTTGTTTTAATACTTTACTTAACAATAGAAAAGTAGCCAAAGTAACAAAGTATGTTGGTATGCCTGCGCTAATGTATGGGAATAACCCATTCATACTTTGAGTAGTTAGAGGATTAAATGTAGTTAAGTAGAATATGAAACCTACTATTGTTGCAATTACTGCTGCCAAGTTAAATCCTCCCACATAATAATATTTTGAATTTTTACTCATATCATACATATCTTCTACAGAGAATTCGCCTCTAGTTAATAGATAACCGCCTGTAAGTAGGGCACCGTATATTCCTGTTAATAAAGATATTATTGCTAGATATACATTGTATCTTTCAAAAACACCAGGAATTATAGATACCAATATTCCTAATATAGCGAAAATTATTGTCACCATTGACCATTTTAATTTAGGAAATCTGCTTACAGTTGTTATAGATAAGGGATAAATTAACATCATTATTGAAGTAATGTTAGCTATCGCAAAAAGTATTAAGGCTAAGATTGCAAATGAAAAAGGAGCTGTAAGAATCCAATCTGTAGGATCAAAGGAACCTATAATAATAGCTGTAAGAGCTGAAAATACTCCTGATACAGCAGCTATTATTCCCCAACCCCATAATGTACCATGATATGCAGCGCTTTCATTTTTAACTAGCCTAGTCCATTGTCCATACCAAAAAGCCCATGAAAAACCAAGCCCTACATTCCATTCCAAAGTTAAAGCCAGAGCCCAATTTCTAGAAAAATTTTCAGGAACACCAAAGTCCGCTACAACATCCCCTTTTGGTGGTTCGGTAAATATCTTTTCGATACCTGTGATTACTAAAATGTAATATATAAAATATAACAAAACAGTAACCATAAATATTGCTCCAAATCTTGAAACCCATTTTAAAGCGGTAGGTCCTAAATAAGCGTTATACCAACCTATTAAAATTGCTACTATCGCAAAAATTACAGGACCCCAGTAAGGGTCTGATATTATTCCAGGTCCTCCAAACTCTAAGTTTATTTTTTGTACAGAATTACCAGCTAATAATCCAGCGTATGCTATCCAACCTGCAGATGAACCTAAGTAAAAAGCTATAAGTAAAATATCATTAAATCTTGGTCCTAGTACTGCTCTTGAAGCAATCCACTGATCTACTCCATACCTAGCTGAATATAAAGCTAAAAGAGATATTAAAAATAAAGGTATTTGATTACCAAATATAACAGTTATTATTGCTTCTCTTGCAGGCAAATAAAGACCTGTAAACCCTCCTACTAAAAAGAACCATGCAGCAATACCAAAGCATATTTGTATAGTAAGCATATCGAACATTCCGTAAACTCTATCTTTAGGTAACGTAGGTAATAAAGTAAACCAAGCAGAACTTGTTTCTTTTTTAGTCATTTTAACCCATTATAATTATGAAATATAATATTGTAATAACGAGATTAATTACTATTGCAATTATATAATCCCTTTTCTTTATCCTAGGAACCAAGGGTTGATTATTTTTTATGTATTCAATCCTCTCTACTAATTGGTTTGTTATAGTAGGATCTATTCTGTGTAATTGTTCTTTTATTATTTCTGTACGTGATTTACTNATTCTTAGAATTTCTTTGTAATTTGCTTGGTTCTTTTTTTTCCCAAAAAGTATACCTTTAAGCATAAAATACAATTTAATTTTTAATATATAAATTTATCGTTTTTAAACTGATTTCTGAATTTGTATAAAAAAGATTTGTTTTAAAAACTAAATACATAGATATCAATAATCTCTGGAATAAGTGTGGTTTATAAACCTAGATCTGAAACACTTGTTAGAGAAGAAAATATAATAAAAATTAATTATAACTATAANNAAATATTCACATTATTGTTTATATAAATCCCTTTACTTCGAATATTTCTTCAAGCTTTCTCTATCTATTTTAATTGAGAAGAAAAAGTTTCAGAGAATAACCTATACAAATCAGCTCTTTGCTATAATTTTTCCTTTAACTTTCTACAATTTAAGGAATGCCGATAGTGTTAAGGGCTGCTTTTAAAACTGAAATTTTCCCAATCCTTCTTATTCCCGTAAGTATTATCAAAAGTCTGTTAATATTATTTATTATTTCTTCTAGTTTCTTTTTTCTGTTATACAATTCTTCTCTTTTTTCCTTAGCCTTTCATCAAATAATATCTGTACCAGAATAATTTACCCTAGAAACTCTTTGTTATCATATTTATCAATGCTAATATACGTTTTGCGGTTTCCAAGGATTCCTTTGCCTCTTCTTCCGTGATCTCTTTTTCGTTATAATCGGCTTTCTTTCTAAGTTCATATAAACGTA
The DNA here is from genome assembly GCA_000380705.1 of Crenarchaeota archaeon SCGC AAA471-B05. Lineage (GTDB taxonomy): Archaea > Thermoproteota > Thermoprotei > Gearchaeales > Gearchaeaceae > SCGC-AAA471-B05. Next base: position 5,295 of record AQYM01000025.1, on the reverse strand, counting down.
GAAAAAGTTTTGCTTTATCTTCATAACCTATGTTTTTTAGTATATTAGCTAACTTATCGTCTCTTCTAGGTATCATTATTCCCATCCTTATGAACATATCTTCCAATGCTTTTCTCACTGAAAAATAGCATGCAGATGCGCATTTATTAAAGTTTTTAAGCTTAAAATCTGCTTCAGCTTCCTTCATTAATATTTCCGATTTTCGTAAATTTCTCAATGGTCTCACCATCTTCTTTAGTTGTTATCATATAACTAATAATACTCTTGAATTGTTCGTTTACCTTTAAAGCTGCCTCAGCAACCTTTAAGCTAACGTCTCTATCCAACTTATTAACAACAACCAAAACGTTACTATCATAGAGTGTTATTTCATAAGGCAAAGCAATAATAGAAATCAGATTATCTTTTAAATATTCATAAAGCAGTTCAACGAACTTGATTACAGCCTTCCACTTATCATTTCTGACCTCTAATATCAAAGTCATATACAAATAATAAAATTGAAGTAATTTAAGACTTTTACAATATTTAAACTGAGGAAGGTAGGAGGATAAAAAAGTAAATCAATAAAGAGTAACTTTATCAGTTCATTAACTTACACAGTCAATAAAAAATTAAAATTTTAATTCTTAGCAGATTATTTTTTAAATTTTCAATATATTTTTTACTTTTAAAATTTTTTAACATTTCAATATCTACTATACCAAAAATCATTTGATGTAAAATATCTTTCTCTAGTATCATGTCTATTTATGAAACCAAGTTTTTCAATCTATGGAACATTTATTCTAACTTTTCAAGAAGTTTCCTTTTTTCCAATAAATCGCAGTAACCACATCAAGATAGTATAAGAGCATTAGTGGAATTACTACAGCCTTCTAAAGCTTTTCAGTAGCATCGCGAATACATATTTCATCTCTTTTTTAACTGCTTCTTCGAATTCCTTAGATACCTTACTAAATTATTGCTTTAGTTTAAGTAGGAACGTCTAGGAAATATTTTCATAATGTTTACTCTCAATTAAATAATTTACGCTTAAAAATATTTGTAAATATAAGCAATTGGAGGAAATTTTGCTATGAAGATTACTCACTTAGAAAAAGAAATAGCATGAAATATACATCAAACAATATACGAAATTTTATATGGGAACTTTCAGATCTTCTCGATTGTTTTCATGTAGGAGATGCATCTCTGAATCGATGAGAGGAATAGATGTAAAATAAACATAATTATTCAAAAATTTTTTATTTTAAACATGTATTCATAAAATTATGAAAAGGATAGGTTTCGGACTATCCATACCTATAGGTTTAATAGCTATTGAAAGAATTATAAACTTGCTTAACGAAACTGATAAACTAGGCTATGATTCTTTTTGGATACATGAAAATCCTGCATACGGAGATAGTATAAGTATAATTGCAATATTGTCACAGTTAAAGAAAAATATAAAACTTGGCTTAGGATGCACAAGCATAGTAACTAGACATCCTGTAATGATAGCTTCTGCAGCTGTAACTCTGCAAAATTTATCCAACGGAAAATTTATTCTAGGTTTAGGTTTAGGAGGATTTCCATGGTTGCCTTTAATAGGTTTCCCTGTGCATCCAATAAGTGAAACTAAGCCTTTGAAAAGAATAATTGAAGCTGTTAAAATTATTAAAGCTTTGATAAAAGGAGAAAGGGCAGATCTTGAAGGAACATTTTACAAGGTTAAAGGCTTTAGCTTAGCTGTTAAAACACCGCATCAAATTCCAATATACACAGCTTCTCTGAGCAAGAAAACTCTTAGGTATTCTCCAGCTATAGCAGATGGTGTAATAACATCCCCAGGAGTAATGACACCCAGAGATCTTGAAAGAATGCTCAGTTGGGTTAAGGAAGGTGAAGAAAAATATAATAGAAAAATAGATAAGGCATGTTATGTTTTGACCTCAGTTTCTCAAAATGAAAGGGAAGCGTTTAACTTTGTTAAAAGGGATCCATTTTTTATCTATCAGCTTTCAGAGGTTGTAAGCGAAGAAAGTCTTAAGGAATATGGAGTAAACTTAAGTAAAATGAATGAAATAAGAGAGGCGTGGAGGAAACGAGACATAGCGACTGCTTCCAGATTGATAGAAGATGACATGGTTTTAGCTTTAACAGCTAGTGGTAAAAAAGAGGAAGCTTTAAATAAATTTTATGAATTTTTCAAAACTGAACATAACCTTTTCATCGTTTCACCTATAGGCGAAATTGAAGAAGCAATTAAAGTTTTTTCAAAATGAGAATATTTATTTCTATTCTTTTAGCTTATTTACTTTGGTATTTTTTGTTTAGGATAGAATTCTTAAATTTTTGGATAAGGCTTCTAATTTCCACTTCAATTTTACTATCCATTGCACTTATGAATTTAAAAATTAAAATATTTAAGCCAAAACCAAAGTTTATATTAATAGGGACGTTAAGCGGAATATTTTTTTACTTTTGCCTTTACTTAGGTTTTCTTGCTTTTAAGCCATTGGTATATGAGGGTGCAAAATCAGTTTATAACTTAAGCAAGGAGCTTCATCCTAATTTGATTTCAGCTATTCTTATATTTACAAGTACAAGTGAAGAAATGTTTTGGAGGGGATATATTCAAGGAAAATTGAATTTAAAATACAATTGTTACAAATCTTTAGGCTTAACTTCGATATTATATTCAACGATACATATTTCTTCGATTAACTTACCACTTGTATTTATAGCTTTAGTTATGGGATTAATGTGGGGCTTACTTTATAACTGGAGTAATTCTTTATTATCTGTTATATTATCTCATATTATATGGACAGAGCTGGTATTCGTGGTGTTTCCTTTAGCATGAAAATTAAAACTTGGTTTTTAGCTACAAGACCATGGTCTTTTGTAATGACAATAGTTTCATGTCTTTTAGGAGCAATATTTGCTTTAAAAGAACTAAATGTTACGATTTTTCTACTTATTTTAGTAGGTTTAATTTTAGCTCATGCAGCAACAAATTTATTAAACGATTATTTCGATGTTAAAACTAGGGTAGATAAACCTAATGCTCCAACTGCTCAATATAGACCCCATCCTTACCTGTCTGGTTTAATAATGAGTTCTTCACTTTTATTAACAATAATCATAATTTACGCTCTAACAATAGCAATAGCTTTCTATTTATATTTCCTAACTACAAATCTAGCTATATTCTTCTTTTTAATCTTCGGTTTACTAATAAGCATATTTTACACCTTTCCATATTTCTCTTTAAAATACAGAGCATTGGGAGAGCCATTTGTTGCAATAATCTGGGGTCCTTTCATGGTATTTGGAACGTATTATGTATTAACATTTAAAATGAATATTATTGTATTATTGGCTAGCATTCCAATAGGAATCCTGGTTGCTTTAGTCTTAATGGCTAACAATATAAGGGATATGGATTATGATAAAAGTGCAGGAATTAAAACAATACCTATAATTCTTGGTAAGGAAAGATCCCTTAATCTTTTCAAAATATTGCTTGGAGTTTGTTATTTAGTAGTAGGAATCGTAGCCTATCTTGATATACCGTTTTCCCTAATATCTTTGGTAACAATCCTTCAAGCTATTAGAATTGTTAAAAGGTTTGAAAAGGAAGTACCTCCAAACGCTGATCCTATAGTCGCCAATTTAACTTTAATCTTTGGTATTCTTTATATAATAGGTACAGCTTTAAGTTTAATAGTTTTTTAATATTTTTTATAATTTTACACACTTTGAAAACTATCAAAGACTATTTAATAAAGATGCTTAATTTTAATAAATGTGGGTCATTCTTGGGTTGAAATTTCAGATTTTAAAAGAAATCTAAAAGAGTTAAGGCTCTGGTTGATACTGGAAATACTTTTCCAGAACAACTGGCAAAGGACCTAGAAATAGAGCCAATTGCTGAAGATAACGTTATGAGGGGGTAATAAAGTTAAAAAGAGGAGGAGCTTGAATAAGAATTGAAGATGAAGAAGGGGTATTTAACGTTGGGATCTCTGATTTCATTGAGAAGGTTTTGCTGGCGTAGTTGTGTTGGAATATTTTGGTTTTAAAATAGATCCCACAACAGGAAGATTGGGAAAGAAACCGAGGAATTTTCGTTTATTTTCAAAAGAAGTATTTCTGAATTTCTCTATGCCCTAAAGGACTAGACTTTCAATCTTCTGTAAATTAAAGCCTTAACTTCAAAAAGAGAAATTTTCTGTTTGCTCCTTGTTTTCTTCCAGCTTGAATAGCGAGACCTTAGTTTAATAAAATTAACCAAATGCCATTTCTTTAGCCATTTTGAAAATTTTAATCCAATCATTCCATTTTAATCTTTTTGTCTTAGTATTTTGAGCGCTTGGATGATAACTGCAGATGACCCACTTATCTTTATATTTTAATACTTTACCATGTTCAAAATTTCCTTTTAATCCTGTTATTCTTTTAAAATTATCGAAGGCTATTCTTCCAAGCAAAACGTAAACTCTTACATCCTTTAGTACTTCTATTTCTTTCTTTAAATAATATGAACAATTCTCCATCTCGTTTTTATTCGGTTTATTTTTAGGAGGAGCACAATGAACAGTTGCAGTTATATAAACATGTTTTAGTTCTAGGCCGTCATCTCTACTTTTGCTTTCTTCCTTATTCGATAAACCTACTTCATATAAAGCCTTAAACAACCATTCTCCTGAAGAATCTCCTGTAAACATTCTACCCGTTCTATTTCCTCCATGTGCTGCAGGAGCTAAACCTATAATAAGTATTTTAGCATTTTTATCACCAAAACTAGGTACAGGCTTCCCCCAATATTCCCAATCTTTGTATGCTTTCTTCTTTTTCTTTGATACGCTTTGTATATAGGAAATTAATCTTGGACATTTTTTGCAGTTAATTATTTCATTGTTAATTATTTCCAGTTCATCCATTATCTTAAACCTATTATTCTTAATTCTTCATCTATTACTCCTTGAGTTAATGAAGCAAATTCATCTATTTGTCTTCCGAAGGATTCAGCTAAAGGAGCAAAATATCCTATTACTGAAAGAATTAAAGGTGTTACTTCATTAAGAGTATTTTTAACTGTTTCAACTATTTCTTTATTTTTTTCTGAAATTTTCTTAATATAATAAGCAGCAAACATTGTTTGTCTCTTTTCATCGACGTTTATTCTTTTGTAAGCTTCATAAAGATTTTTGAATAAATTTTTAGAGAATAGTATTTGTTCAAGAGCGATATAGCTAACGTTATAAAGAATCCCATCTGCAGCAAAATAATATAAAGTCATAA
>AQYM01000024.1 GCA_000380705.1 Crenarchaeota archaeon SCGC AAA471-B05 | reverse complement strand
TTCAATGTATTTATTAACGTCTATTTCATCCAACCTTGCCAATTGAACTGCTTTAACACCGTCTTCGCCCCTTACTTTTACATATGAGACAGTTTGACCTGCTTTAACTTCAAAACCAAAATTTCTTAATTGCATAGCAGCCTTTACATGCTGAGGTGTTGTTTTCTTATAATCTTCAATATTTTTATTCATCGTTACCTTTATTACTAGTTCAGATAAAGAAACATAACCTGATTTTAATTTTAGATAATTAGCTTGTACTATTTTTTTAATTTGATCCTTAGCTGCTTCGAAATCCTCCAATTTATTAACATTCTTAAGTATATTTACTATTTCGTAGAATGTCTTTTTAACAAATTCAGGAATGTGTCTTTTCTTTCCTAAAAGACCTTTAATATCAACGTTTCCATCGTAAGTAACTCCAAAGTAATTTTTCTTTCTTTGTGAAAAAACTACATATTTATAAGTTTTATCCATATCTATATCTACCTTTAAAGTATCTTCAACCCATTCTACTAATTTAGCTAACGATTCTTTTGTAGCATTCTTTATAAATAAGGAATCTGTATCTCCATATATTGTTTCAAGGTTTAGCTTTTTAGAAATTTCTATAGTTTTATCTATGCTAAATCTTCCTATAGCTGTAATACTTTCAGCTGCTGCAGGCGTATATAAATCAGAAGTTTCAGCTCCTAGAACGCCATATGCAGCGTTTAATATTACTTTCATAGATGCTTGGATAACATCATATTGAAACCTAGTAGCAGGATCCAATGAAGGATCTTTGGATTTAGGTTTATACCATTCAACTCTTAGGTCTCTCAAGCTACCTACCAATAAACTTAAAACCCCCTTCCTCTTTTTACATACCCAATGATTAACTCCAGGTAATTTTTCCACAGAACATTCTTTATGAGAACAATCTATAGTTTCAAATGATATGTTCCAAATTTTAATTATTGAAGGATATAGCGAGGCAAAATCTACAACAGTTATGTTAAAATGTATGCCAGGAATAGGCTCTATAACTTTGGCTCCTAGATATTTTTTCCCCTTGATTATCGCAGTAGTCGATATATTACCCTTTAGACTTACTATATCTTCTTTATTTGGAATTAATTCATTTAATTGCCTTAACTTAAAATTAACCATGTTTTTAATCCAATTTGATACACCTATCCTTGTTACATCTTCCATAGGTAATTTAGTTATCCTCATAAGAATTATTATTAACTTAAGTACCAATTGTGAATTAAAATTAACCAGTTGATATGTTATCCAAGCATCTTTATAGCAATAGGAAGCCAATTCATACAGTGGAACTCTATTAATAAAGTCTTCCAAAATATTCTTTTCCACACCTAGTAATGCTTTTGCTATGGAATTTAAATCTGTTTCATCGTATTTTCTTGAAAATGCATATATTTGAATTACTTTATTGTGAAAGAATTTATATAAATCAACATGAACACCTGGTATAACATTAGCTATTTCTCTACCCAAAGATATAGGTATTTTTTCTTTGGGAAAGCCTAGCTTTTGGGCTCTATGATACAAATAATTTAAATCAAAGTTGTCACCGTTAAAGGTAAATACGATGGGATAGGATGAAATTATTTTAAAGAGTTTATTAAAAAGTTCGACTTCATTTTCACAAATTTCCACATCTACATCTTTCAATTCTTCAGATTTTTTACCCAATGGAACATTTCGCCTTAAAACAAAGACTTTTTTAAAACCATCGCTACCTACACAAGCTGCTGCTATAACGTGCATATTAGCTTTTTTAGGTGAAGGCATAATATTAGGACCTTCCATTTCTACTTCTATATCTATAGCTACATGCTTTATTGAAGGAATAGGTTGATTTAATATCCTTATCCAGTTTTTAACTTCCTCAAGAAAAAAAGGATCATTACTGTATTTCTTTTCGATTTCATCCATAGAAATTTCTTCAAAATCTTCTACTAAATTACCGTTTACAATTTTATAAGGAGCACCTGGTATTAAACCTAAATCATAAATATAACATGAATGATATTTAATGTTTGCTTCCCATTTTTTATCAAAATATTCTCTAAGAGAATTTCTTCCACCACCTACCGCTAACGGATCCTTAGCTATTATTTTTATTAATTCCACATGTTGATCGTTTAAAGGATCATATAACTTAACTTTTTCATATCCTAGAAAACCTGGATTTAATGCAATTTTAGGATTATTCCTAATGTAATCAATTGGTGCTGAGACATAAAAATAAGGTTTATGACCCGTATTATCATACCAATAATATATTTTTTGCTGTACAGGTTCGTAAAGTTTAACCAAAGCTTTTTTATGCTTACCACTGTAAGTAACTGATAATATATAACTTCTACCTAAATTTTGGGGAGCTTCAGCTTCAAATATTGTATATTCTTCTCTTAGTTCTTCTTGTTCAGCTTCTTTTTCTTCCTCCTCTTCATAATCAACCAAAGAAACTGGCATTATATCAAATTAAAATATTTAGCCAATCTTTTTAAGCCTTCTTCTATTCTATTTTCATTTTCTGAAACGAAAGTAAGCCTAAAATAATTACTTCCTGATTTTCCAAAATAAGAACCTGGTATAACAACAACATTTACTTTATTTAAAATATCATCAGCCAATTCTTCTACATTTTTATTTTTAATATAAGGAGAAAAATCCGCAAATATATAGAAAGCTCCTTCAGGAATTTTGAATTTAGCCTCAGGTAAGTACTGCTTTAGCATTTTAGCCATAAAATCCCTCCTTTTTTTATAAGTAGGTATAACATATTCGTTAAGATAACGATCCTTAGCTTCGCTAGCTAAATAATTTAATAAAATTAATTGTGCAGGCATATTGGAACATAAAGTAATGAATTGCTTTACTTTTTCTATCACGGAAACGATTTCCTTATTTGCACAAACATAACCTAACCTAAATCCTGGAATAGAGGCCTCCTTAGAAAATGAACAAACAGAAATTACTACATCTTTACCATATTTTGAAATATACGTGTTTTTTCCTTCATAAACTATATGTTTATAAGCTTCATCTACTACAACGAAAATTTTTTTATCTTTAGCTATTTCTACAATAGCCTTAGCTATATCTTCCTTGATTATTCTACCTGTAGGATTTTCTGGAGAGTTAATTATTATTAATTTTGTTCTTTTAGTAATTTTCTCCTTTAATTCTTCTAAATTGGGCTGATAACCTGTATCAGGATCTTGCGTTATATATATTGCTTTGGCATTGTAAAATTTGATAACTTCTGAATATCCCAAATAAGTTGGATCCGTTAAAATTACTTCATCACCTTCTTCAAGGAATATTGAAAGAGACAAAAAAAATTCCTTCAGTAGAACCTTCTGTTATTATTATCTCATCTTTTTCATATTTAACTTTGCTATACTTGAATACATCTTCTGAGATTTTTTCTCTCAACTCTACAGATCCTTGTGTTGAACCATAGCGGGATATTTCATAAGGATTATTTCTAACGTGATTATAAAGATTATCTAAAATCTCCTTTGGCGGAATCAAACTTGGAGCACCACCTCCAAAAGAAATTATATCCTTTTTTCTTTTAGCTTCATCAAGTAAAGCTGCGATCTTTCTCATAGGAGACATTTTTATTTGTGAAATTCTTTTTGACATTAAGTACTCAAAAAAGCCCATTATCTATATTAGAAAACAAAAATTTATTAGTTTAAAATTGAAAACATTGTTATTAATACATGTCATAAATTTTTCTTAAATGTCTTTTGATTTTATTTTCTTGATACTCCATTACTATTTTATTTTTTAAAATCCATTCAGGTAAATTTTCCATTATTACTTTATTGCAAAACCTCGAATCTATTAAAAAATACTATGCCCTTATCATGTGGACTTCGAAAGGCCCTTCCTATAGCTTGAATTGTTTTCCTGATAGCTGGTAATATATATCCGTAAAGCTTCCCTTTATTATTGAAAATTTTGTTTAAATAGTTTATCCTTTCATATACCAATAAAGAAGGGGGTTCAAAAGGTATACCTATTATTACAACTGTATCCATTTTTTCTTCAGGAAAATCCTCTCCTTCAGATACTCTTCCACCTTGTACAGAAATTAAAATTGCATTATTCAATTCTTTATATTTGTTTATTATTACTGAAAGCTCTTCATTAGATAAGTTAGGTTCATCGATAAAAACAGGATTTTTTATATATTCACTTAGCCCATTTTCTACTAAGCCATTTATTATCTCATATGAAGCTGTAAAGACTCCTATGTTACCTTTACTGCTTTCTGAAATTTCAGCCAAAATTTTAATTAAATTCTTATATAAAAGAGAATTTCTTTCTTCAAATTTTGTAGATAATGATTTAATAATAATAGTTAAAATTTTAGGATTGTATTCCGATTTCACTTCTAAGCAATCTGAATTATTTTCTAAACCGGTTAATTTTAAAAAATATTCAAAGGGTTTTAAAGTGGCTGAAATCAATATTACATTGTTAAATTTTTTAAAGAATTGAGATAAAAAAAATGAAGGATTAAAATTAATAATTTGAAAAATGAATTCATTATTTTTATTTTCAAAAATTATAATTGTTTCATTATTAGAAAAAATTAATTTTTCATAAAAACTTTTTATTTTAATTATTTTTTGAATCAATAAATTATTTTCCACAATTTCTTTATCAAAAAAATTTAAAAAATATTTAAGAAAATTTAATAGATTAATACCATAATCTTTTTCAAGAAAATTTAATAATTCATATAAATAAATTTTAAAATAATTTTTATTATTTTTTTCAAATAATTTATTAAATGAAAAAATCAATCTTTCTATTAAATCTTTTATATAATTATTTTTTATTTTATCCTGAATAAAAATTAAATCAGATGATGAAATAGTGGTAGTTAAATTTTTTGATATAAGATCAACTAAATTATGAGCTTCATCGATTATTAAAATGGTTTCAGGTAAGGAAGAATCTTCCAAAATTTCTTGATTAAATATTAAATTATGCGTAGATAATATTATTTTAGAATTTGGAATCTTTATTTTTTGTAACTCGTAAGGACAACAAGAAATATTTAAACCTAAATCTATGATATTAAAATTAGGTAAAAATCTTTTTTCTTTTAAAATATTTTCAATTATTTTTGATTTTAAAATAAAATTTTTAAAATAATCACACTTATTATTCTGAATAAATTTTTTACATAAAAAATAAAATTCATCAAATTCTCTTTTGTTTATCCTTTCATTTATGCATAATTCCTTTCTACCCTTTATTAAAGTAGTTTCTATTTCAAAATTCCTATTTAGTAGAAGCGATTCNTTAAAAACTCTTTCCATTTCTCTGTATGTTCTGGTAAGATATACTAGCTTATATTTATCCAATAAAAAAGGAAAAACAGCATATAATACTGCTATAGTTTTGCCGATTCCACTGGGAGCTTCCAAAAGCAAATTTCTTTTCTTTTCAACACTCCTTTTAACAGCTTCTATAATTTCAGCTTGACCCTTTCTTAATTCATGATAAGGGAAATATAGAAAATTATTCATATTAAATATTTTAAAAATATCATAAAAAATGCCAGATTTACTTACCTTAAAAAATTATATTATAAACGAAGAAAAAAAAAGGTAATTTAATTAGAATAAAAAAAGAAGTAAAAAGAGAATTTGAAATAGCCGCTATTTTGGATAAATTTGATGATGGGCCTATAGTTCTGTTTGAAAAAGTGAAAGATTTTGAAATTCAAGTTGTAGGTAATGTTTGCTCAAATAGAAAAAGGCTATACGAAGCTATAAATGCTACTGAAGAAAATTACCATGAAAAAATATATTTTGCTATGGAGAATCCTTTACCTTGTGAAATAGTTCAATCACCTTATTTTAAAGTCGATCCTCAAATTAAAATCAAAGATCTTCCAATACCAAAGCATTATGAAAGTGATGCCTCATATTACATAACTTCTGGAATAGTTATAGCAAGGGATGATGAAAAATTTCAAAACGCATCTGTTCATAGGTTAATGTATATAGATGATGAGACGTTTGGAATTAGAATAGTGCCTAGACATTTATTTGCTATGCTCCAAGAAGCAAAGAAAAAAGGAAAAGTTTTAAATATAGCTGTTTGTATCGGAGTACATCCAGCCGTATTACTTTCAGCAGCACTATCTCCTAAATATAAAATTGACCATATTCATGTAGCTAATAGATTAATGAATAATTCCTTCCACCAATTTAAATGTAATAATAACGTTTATGCTTTAGCAGAAAGTGAAATAATCCTTGAAGGCTACATAGATCCTTTTGAAGAAATAAACGAAGGCCCTTTTACCGATTTAACCGGCACTGCTGATATAGTAAGAAAGCAACCTGTTGTTCATATTAAAAAAAGTTTATGCGAGTAAAGAATCATTATATCAAGATATTTTACCTGCTAGAAATGAACATTTTTTGCTTATGGGATTGGGAAGAGAAGTATTAATAAGAAAATATGTAGAAAGAATTACTCCTTTTGTAAATAAGGTAAGATTAATAAAAGGAGGGTGTGGATGGTTAATCGCAGTTGTATCTGCTAAAAAAATAAGAGAAGGTGATGGAAAGAATATAATCACAGCATGTTTTGCAGCCCATCCTTCTTTAAAAATTGCAATTGTAGTAGATGAAGATATAGATATAGATAACATCGATGAAATATTTTGGGCATTGGCTACAAGATTGAATCCAGCCAAAGGTGTAATGATTATAGAAGATGCTACAATATCTTCGCTTGATCCCTCATCAAATCAAGAACTATCTCTAGGTAGTAAACTAGGCATAGATGCTACAAGGAGTCTTTTAAAACCGTATGAAAAATATAAAAGGTCAAATATTCCTATATCAAAGGAAAAAATCGAAGAGTTGATAAAAGATGTTTTTAAGTAAAGAAGAAGAAAGAATGTTAAATGGCGATTTCGGTGAAGGAGTAAGGATAGCCATGAAACTTTTAATAGGATTATCTAAAGCTTTTGAAGCAGAAAGATTAATTGAAATAACAAGAGCCCATATCGCGGGAATTTCTTATGAAAACATAGGTGAAGAGGGTCTTGATTTTTTAAAAAGTTTGGTGGATAAAGGAGCAAAAGTAAGGGTGCCTACTACGATAAATCCATGCGGTACAGATTTGGAAATATGGTATGAGATGGGTGTGGATGAGAAATTTTATGAAAAACAAATGGAAGTTGTTGAAACATATAAAAAATTAGGAGCTAAGGCAAGTTGCAGTTGTACACCCTATGTTTTAGATAACGTTCCCAATAAATATGAGCATGTAGCTTTCGCTGAATCTTCAGCAGTAATTTACGTCAATTCTTTCATAGGTTCTTATACAAACAAGGAAAGTGGATTATCAGCATTAGCGTGTGCCATCACAGGTAGAACTCCCTACTATGGTTTACATACAGAAGAAGGAAGGAAACCGAACTTTTATGTTAAAATAGATTTTAACGTTGAAGGACATTTAATGTGGGGTGTCTTGGGCTATTTAACAGGTAAAAAATTGGGCAATGGTATTCCAATAATAGCTCATAAAAAGCCTGAAAATTTAATAGATATAAAGGAGTTTTGCGGTGGATTATCTGCTTCAAGTGGAATAGGAATGGTATACTTTGAAGAGGATATAAAGGAAAAGAAAAATGTAAAGGAAATAGTTTTAACTAAGGAAGATATGAAAGAAGTTTTAAATGATTTTAATTATGGAAAAGCTGAAAAATTGGATTACTTTTTTACAGGCTGCCCACATCTTTCATCTCAAGACATTATAAATATAGAAAAAATGACTTTTAATAAAAAAGTAAAAAATAATTCAAAATTATGGCTTTTTGCTTCTAAAAGTGCTTCAGAAACTAGTTCAAACGAAATTTTAAAACTTAGAAAAAGAGGTATATACGTTTTTTCAGGAGCATGTCCTGTTATAGCTCCATTATCCTATAAAGAAATGAAAGTAGGTACAGATTCGATAAAAGCAGCACATTACTTGAGATCTTTAAAAGGAATAGATGTTTATTTAATAGATTTAAAAGATGCAATTAAAATGATGCTAGAATGATAATAAAAGCACGTAGTATATCTCAAGGTAAAGCTGAAGGATTTGCTTTGGTATCTAAAAAGCCTATTTCTTTTTATGGAGATGTAGATAAAAAAACTGGTATCATAATAAATAAAAAAAAGCGATATTTACATGGAAAGTTTGAAGGGAAAAATTTTAATATTTCCTTATAGCATAGGTTCGACTGTAGGTTCTTGGGTAATTTATGCTTTAAAAAGAAACAACGTAGCACCTTCGGCTATAATAGTTGATAAAGCAGATATGATACTGGCTTCAGGGTGTTTAATAAGTGAAATTCCATTGTTAGATAAACCTGAAAAAGATTTGAAAAATTTAGTTAAAAAATGGAGATTATATAAAAATATTTGACGACACAATAATTTTAGGTTAAGGAAAATCCTTGAATAATTTTTTACATACCTCTTCAACTTTTATTCGATATTTGTTTTCAGTATATATTCTAACAATATTCAAATACCCTTTAATACTCTCAACCCAAGGAGATAACTCTGTTAAACTATATTTTACTTTTGTACTACCTTCAACTTTTACTACGGGTATTTCAAAGGGATCATAGGAATAAGCTCCATGGTATGGAACTGAAGGTAAAATCGATAAATCGATATATAAATCATCTTCTCTTATATTAACTCTTGAAACAATACTATTTTTAATGTTCTCCAACTCTTTCGCAATATTGTTTAAACTTTCCTTAGATAAAAATTTCTTTTCGAAAGCTTCTTTAATTAAATCCCTTCTTTCCAATCTTTTCATAATATCCTTAGAAGAGTCATCTTCTGCCAATTTTATCCATAACCTCATATCATCTAATTTAAGGTATTCATCTAATTCAAGTTTTGTAGGAAAACCATTCTTTTCTATAAATTTTTCCAAAGCTCTAAGAAGCATTAATTGGGCTATCCTTAACGTTCTATGAAAATACATAGCTTCAAAACTTTTTACTCGAGCTAAAAGGAAAAGTTCAAAAGTATGTAAGGCTGTCATATTTATAGCTAAATTTTCCTCGTAAATTTCCATCGTGTTTACCAGCCTGTCAATATCTATGTTTCCATAACCTGCACCACTATGAAAGTTATCTCTTTTAATAAAATCTAGCTTATCAGCATCGATTCCACTTTTAACTATTTGCTGAAGGTATTTTTTAAAAGAAAACGCTTCACCTGTAATTAGATTTCCAATATCCTTTGGATTTAAACCTATATCATTTAAAATATCAGATATTTCGCTTCTTATTATGATTTCTCTTCCTACCTGTTCGTGATTTAAACCAAAATATTTAATTAAAATAACTTCAAATAAGTGGGAAAAAGGACCATGGCCTATATCATGAAGTAATGAAGCTGACCTAATCATTTTAGCTTCGTATTCATCTATTTCTATAGGTAAATTAGCCATAATATTCATTGCCAAATGTGCAACTCCTAATGAATGTTCAAACCTTGTATGAACAGCTGAAGGATATACATAATCAATTAAAGGCACCTGCCTTACTCTTCTTAATCTTTGAAAGAAAGGAGTATCTATTAGTTTTTTATCTTCCTCTGTTATATTGATATAACCATATATGGGATCCTTTATAAAACCCCAATATACTAGCTTACCTTTAATCATTTTCTATCTCTTCTAAATAATAACTAATAACTTTAATTATTTGACTTTGAACATAACTTAGATTTTCTTCAGCTGGAATTACAATGAAATTCATTTCTGAGGCAAGTTCCAAAAATTTTTTCCTTACGGAATCTAAGAAATCTATTTTCTCATACAACTCAGACTTTTCACCCTTTCTTTTTAAAGAAATTCTTGGATCTATGTCCAATAGAAAAACTATATCAGGTTTTGGGAAATTCTTGCTCAATTTCCTAATTATTCGTTCGTCCATTCCATGGGTGGATTGATAAGTTATCGTAGAGAAATAATATCTATCACATACTACAAAATAGCCTTCTTTAATAGCCGGTAAAATAATATTGTTAACATGAATTTGTCTATCCGCAGTAAACAAAAGAGTTAATAAAAATGGATCGGCGTTAAAGTTACTTTTCAAAATTTTTCTTATTATTATTCCTATTTCACTTTCAGTAGGTTCCTTAGTATAAATTGCTTTGTAACCTTTACTTTTAAGCCAGTTTACTAAAAAATTAGAATTCGTAGTTAACCCTGCACCATCTATTCCTTCAAAAACTATTAAATGGCCTTTTTTCATGCGATTATTAATTTAGTATGTAACTTTTTATCATTGAGATTCAGCGTGATATTTTTTAATTTTCAGCAATTTTTCATAAGCATCGAGAAGACCGTTCATTATAGATATTTTTAATCTTAATTTATCTTCATCCATTTCATCAATAATTGAGTAGGATATTTCAGTGATTTTCTTAATGACCGAGTTCATTGTTGAGTCGAGTATTTGATAATGCTTAACTATTTCTTCTTCTCCATGCTTAACATAAACAACAGTTCTATTACAAGAAGGACATATTATTTTTCCATCTTTTAATTTAAACAACGGAACTTTACAATCAGGACAAAAGTCGTTTAGCATAATATTCCCAGCTTTTAAAAGTTCAGCCATCCTTTTTGTAACTGCCTCTTTTTGATCCATCAAGATATTTATGTTTTAAAGATTATTTTACCTTAAACTAAAGCCTTGACTTTTTAGACGAGAAAACAAGATTTAAGTCTTTAAAAGAAATTTTTTGAATGAGGTATAACCAAGTAATTAGAGCAAATGTTACTATGAATATTGCTCATTTCGAAAAACATAATCAACGTATAGTAAACAACAAAGCTCTCACAACAAATTAGGTTCTCCGAACCTCTCGATTGTTTTCATATTAGGAATGCAGTCACGGATCGACGAGAAAACCCTAGTCTTTCAAGGCTAAGAATTTCAGTGGAGATTGGTAAGAAAAAATAAACTCTTATATATCTTTAAGATTTAACATTATGAGATATGAGTACCAATGAAGCAAAAATAAAAATGGCTTATGATTTATTAAATAACTTAGTAAAAGATACTGGAATACCTAGAAATGTTAGAGAAGTTTGTAAGGAAGTTGCTAACGTATTGATGAGTAAAGATATCCAATCTTATGGGGTTAAGGCTGCTACAAGCATCAGTAAAATAGAGGAAATAATCCAGGATCCAACAATTCCTTCCTATGCAAGAACAACTTTATGGAGAATTATAAGCATACTTGAACAAATAAGAGACTAATGGTTAAAAAAAGCGTTTATGTCCAAGGTATTTATAGTACTGCAATTACCAAACTTTTAGTAGAAAATAACTTCGAATTAGCATTTCCTTCTAAAACAATAATAAAGAGGTTAAATTTAACAAAGTTTAATCAAGATTGGAGAGCAGCTATAATTTCAAATCCACATCCCTTCGGACTAAAAATTATAGGAGAAAAGGAAGTTATTAATGAAATAATCAAAATATTCGATGAAAAATTACAAGATATAATAGTAAATAAATCTAAAATAAACATAGGAAGTATATTTGTAGGTGAAGTTATAAGTAACGAAGATAATAAGTCCAAAATAAACGTAGGCCAATATGAAGGATACATTCCCGGTAAGTTTCCTTTAAATACAAAATTGATAGTATCCGTTAAAGAACCTATATTTAACTATCCACCTAATTTTTGGGTAGGAATATGCGTAATAGGTAAATTTCTAATGTTAATACAAAATGGAGATGTAAAAATTCCTCCAATTATTAATAATATGCCTAAAGGGAAATCGTTAATAAAAGAAATAATAAGCTTGTTACCAAAAGGTTGGGGGGCTGAAGTATTTGAAACATGTATAAACGTCAATGAAAATTTCATAAAAAAAGAAATATTTGAGTTGATTAATGAAAAGGAAAAATTGATTAATTCAAAACTGGATAATATAGGCGAAATAAGAAACGGTTACAGCTATGCTGAAGTTTACTTAACTTATTATGCTAAAAAAATTTTAGATAAAATAAGGGATAATGTATTACCCACTATAGATGAACATCATTACCTTAGAAATTTTGGTGAAAAATCTGAAATATTGATAAGGTTTGCAGAAGAATTATTACCTTTATTTTCTTCAAGGGAGATTATAAGAAAAAAACTTTTACAAAGTATAATACAAACATACTTTAAATACGGTAAAAGTTTAAAAATAGAGCATTATTTGCCCAACGGTGAACTGATAAATTTGGCACCAGGTAAAATAATAGATATTAATTTAGAAGAAAATGAAATAAAAATAATAAGAAGAATGTCAGGTTACGGAATATATGATGGTTTAAATGAGAAAAAGATGTTAGGAGATTATTGTATAGCAAAATATAAATTAGGCTCTATGAGTAGCGAATTAAGATATTTCAGGAAAGAAGGAGATTTGATAGGAATATATGTTAATATTTCAACACCCGTTGAATTTTACGAAAATAGTGTAAGATACGTAGATTTAGGCATAGATATAGTTAAGACAAAGGAAGGAGATGTTAAAGTAATAGATGAAGATAAGCTAGAATATTATTATAACGAAGGATATATAAACACAAGCCTTTACGAAAAAGTTCTAAAAGTAGTGGAAGAAGAAAAGGAAAGACTTTTGAAAACTTCTTAAAACCAATCTGTATGAAAATATCCTTCTTTATCTATTCTTTGATATCCATGAGCGCCAAAGTAATCCCTTAATGCCTGAGTTAAATTTGCAGAAAGTTTTTCACTTATAAACATAATTAAATAGTTATAATTTGAAGAAATTACATTTACAGGTAAATTATTACTTGTAGCAAAAGATAAAGTATTAGATAAACTGTTTAAATTTTTCAATATAATACTTTTAATATTATCTGAAGCAAGTATATCTTCGTTCTTCAAATATTCTTTATATAACATATTTAATATTTCTCCTCTAATTATACTTCCACCTCTCCAAATTCTTAATGCTTCACTAATATTAATATGATAATTATAAAAAATTGAACCTTTTAATAAATAGATTCCTTGTATATAAGAAAGTAAAATGGAAAGTATTAAAGCATTTTTTAAATCTTCTAAATTTAAATTATTTTTAATTTTATTAAATAAATTATATAATTTCGAATATTTTACTCTATCTTCTTTTAGCATAGAAACATATCTTGAAAAAACTGTCTCATATGTAAAAGTAAGGGGCGAAGACGGTGTTAAAGCAGTTCAATTGGCAAGGTTGGATGAAATAGACGTTAATAAATACATTGAAATAATGAGGAGTACTTTAGAACAATTATTGGAACCTGCAGGTATAGATTTTGAAGAAATCGTAGGAATAAGTTCTTTAGGAAAATATTTTTAAGGATAGTTCTTAATAATTTCTTCAAGCATTTTTTTACCTTTTTCTATATCAGGTTTTCCTTCATCATCTAAAGGAACTCTTCCCATTATAAATTTAATATTCCCTTTATCGTCTTCTATAAAAACTTGAGGAACTTCTACTCCTCCAAATTCATCCTTTTGACCATATGTAACTAAAAAGTCCCAATCTTCGTTTCTTACCTCCAAAGTAATATTAAGATTTTTACTTACCTCTTCTACTAACTTTTTTACGTATTTTGAAGCTGTTTCCCATTCAGCTATTACGGCTATTAATTTTTTTGCTGGCATGTAGTTGATATAAAAATCTTGATATTTAAAATTTTATTAGAAGAGACTTATAATGAACTAACCCTCATTATTTAGGACGGAATTAAAACATATTTCTCGCAATTAAAAAAGATACGTAAGTTATTATATCGCCTAATAGAAATGTTACATAGATTGAAATAAAGAAATATAAAAGGAAGGGCTGTGGATTTTCAACCCAATAACTTTCACTTTCATAATAACCCTTTCTTGCTTCAAGATTATTAAAATCAAAATCTCTAACATCTTTATTTAATTCGAGTTTTAAAACTCCATTTTTATTTACAAATAAAGATATATAAAACTTATTTTTTATTAATTTCTCTTTATTAACCTTTTCACCTAAAATAAATAATAGAATTTTATAAAAAAAATTAATATTATAATTTTTGAATAATTCTTTATTTTTTATATACCATAATAAATTTTTAAAAATATTAATAAATATATAAGAGACTGATAATAGTATAGCATTAAATAAAACTGAAACTGCAAAAGGTAAAAAATAACCAGGTTGAAGAACTGTATTAATATCTATTTGAGGTCTTACAGGAAAAACAAAAGGGAGTACCCATAAAGCTTTTGCGTCTGCTCCCCCAAATTTAGCTACATAGAATAATAATAATCCGAATATAAAGCATAAAATTAACGAAGTAATAAAATCTACTAGTTTAATAGATTTTAAGTAGAAAATTTGTAAAAATGTTATAGGAGATGCCGAAACTAAAGTTAAAATCCAAATCTTATCCTCCACTTCTCTTTCCTTTATATCTTTGTATGCAGCAATTCCAAAAAGTAAAGTAATTATGAAAAATTTACTTATTTCTAACGCTAAATTAAAGTCAACCATAATAAAATATTTAATTATATTTCATTTTATTTATTTATATGAAAATAATTCATATTTCAATTATAGCTTATCTAACGTTAATGCATTGCTTGGTTTTTTCATACATTATTAATGTTATTCAGACAGCTTTTATTTATACGGTAATTATTTCAGGAATTTCATCATATTTGATTTTGATCTTTTCTTTTCTTGTTTTATATTCCAATGTTAAAATAAGACGTTTAACTGATTTTATAGCAACAATGTTAATTATATGTTTACCTATAACTTTGCTGTTTTACTTACCTATAGTTTATTATAAACAAATCCATGCAATATTTTATCCCATCTTTCCTTCAACTGTAGAATTGTTCATTTCCATTTCTTACCAACCTTTATCTTTCGTTTTTATCTTCCTACCTTATTTTATTTCTTTGATTACTGTATTTTTTTACATATTTTTATTTAAGATTAAAAAAAAGTTAGACTTATTCAGCAGTAGTAATCCTTAAGTTTCTTGCTAAAGCGTATGGAGAATATGTTGGAATGTTGACCTCCCACCATTTTATTGGATATTTGATATTTGTAAGCCCCTCTATAGAATTTAAAAGATTCAAGAAATTCTCGCTCAACCTTCCTCCGTAAAGGGCCTGTTTTATTTCACCGTTTTCAATTAAGAATATTCCATCTCTTAATATTGTTGAAAAATCTCCTGTAATATAATTTTGAAATCTTAGATACCAATTATTTACCAAAAATAATCCTCTTTTTATCTCTTTAAATATTTCTTCTTCTTTATAATCACCTTCCTTTATATAAACATTAAAAGGTAAAGGAAACACTATCCCTGCATTTCCTGTGCTTTCCGTTCCAAATTTCTTTGCAGTTCTTAAATTATGAAGATAAGTAATCAAGATACCATTCTTTATCACGTCCTTTTTTCTTGTAGGAATACATTCATCATCAAATCTTGAGTATGCTGGAGATTTATGATCATGGGGATCCTCATATAATGTAAGCTTATCTGAAGCAACCTTTGAATTTAATTTTCCTATGAAAAATGATAAGCCTAATTCTATGTTATAAGCTGATGCAGCTAATGCAACATGCTCCATTAAACTCGCAAAAATCATAGGAGAAAATACTATATCGTAATTACCTGCTTCTATTTTTTTCTGGTTTATATTTATTTCAGCTATTTGTGTGGCTTTTTCCACTACTAAGTTATAATCAAGGTCTTTGATACTTCTGGCACAGTAAGCCCATTGACCTGTGGAAGTTGAATTTGAGAAACATCTATGGTTTAACATAATTGTAGTCCTTATATCTTGTAAATCGTATCCTGTTGAAGTAATAACTCTTATTTTCTCGATTTTTCCTTCCAACGTACCTGCAACTTTTTTTATTCTTCCTTTTAAACTTCTATTAATAACTTCTTCAGCTACTGCTGGTAATAACTCTGAAATTTTCTTTGTTTCTTCGTCTACTTCTATTAAAGGAGGATATTCATATTTAGTTGAAGGAATTTTAACATAAACTTCTTGTTCTTTAAGATTAGATGCGATTTTTATTAAATTTTCAGAAGTTTTTTCAACATCAAACATAACATCATTTATTGTGCTAAGCAACACTGCATTTTTATAACCAAATCTTAAGTCTATATTTGATATCTCACTATATACAGGAATTGTTACTTCGTTATTGGCATACCTTATCAGCACATCTTCAACGTTTGATATTTTTAATATTATATCTTCTGCACCTTTCTTTTGTAAAGCTAATAATAATTTCTCAGCCTTTTTATCTAATTCGCTCATTTTATCCAAACTTTCCTTACCCTAATAGTAGGTCCTCCAAACCATACAGGTATTCCTTGCATTGGCTCACCTTTTCCACAATTACCTGGTGTAAACTTTAAATCTTTTCCTATAGCGTCTATATTTTTGAATAAATGTCCCGTTGTTATTTCCAGAGCTACATTTTTTAGCATTTTTTTTATTTGTCCATTTTCAATTAAGTAGCATTCTAAGCCTGTATATTTTTGATTCCATCTTCTATCATCTATATTCCATTCCATATAGGATTTTAAGTAAATTCCTCTTTTAACATCTTCTATCATTTCATCCACTGTAAAATCTTTTGGCTCGATATAAGTATTAGCCATTCTTATTAAAGGTTCATTGTAATAATAAGTTGCTCTAGCAGCACTGTTACTCTTTGTAGATAAATATCCAGCATATTCCCTGTTTAATAGAACTTCGTTGGGTATACCATCTTTTATTAAATATCTTTTTCTTGCAGGTATACCTTCATCATCATAAACATAAAATCCTGAAGACTTTTCTATCGTAGGATCATCCACAATATTTAGCAATTCGCTTCCCAATTTTTCTTTATTTAGCATATTTAAGTTCAAATATGATTCTCCTCCTTGCGCAGCTTCTCTTCCCAATATTCTATCAGCTTCGAAGGGATGGCCGCAAGCTTCATGAGAAATTAGGCCTGTTATTTCTCCATCTATTATAACATCGTATTCTCCTTTCTCCTTTAACGTTTCAGCTTCATTTAATATTTTCCCTAGAATTTTAGCTTCATTTTTTAGTTTTTTCTTCGTATTCTATTTCACTTATTATTTCCCAACCTTTTTTACCTCCATCATGGAGAAATCTTTGTACAAATCCTTTTTGATGATCTACAGCTGCCAAAGAACAGAAAAGTGAAATTATAGGCCATTTTTGTTGAATTACAGATCCTTCACTGTTTACAAACAATTTTTCTTCTTCTTGTTTTGTTATAAAAAAAACTCTAAATACAGTTCTATTTTCTGTTTCAACTATCCTTTTATCGTTTTCTTTAAATTCGTTAATTATTTCTTCAATATCTCTATTTTCAACTTTAGGTTTTACTATACATATATCATGATAATCTCTCCAGTAATCAAATTTCACATTTCTTTTCTTTGAATTTCTAGCAATTTTTATAGCATTATTACAAGCATTAATCAAACTTTCCTTATTAATTATGTTTGTAGCTGAAAATCCTATGGAATCTTGAAAAACAACTCTTATACCTACTCCTCTTATATTATAATTCCCTACATTATCAACAACGCCGTTTTTAATTGAAATAAAATTACCAGTTAAAAATTGGTATCTTGCTTCTACATATTTTGCTCCTTGAGAAAGACCGTAATCTACTATGTTTCTTAATAAATCTTCCATAAATTCTTATTAATCAATAATCTAAATATTTTTTTTATTTTTAGATAAGTTTAAAAAGTATTTTAGCATTAAAAGACAAGGTTTTAATTTACAATAAACTACAACATCGCTCTTTAGTATGGGAAATAGGTCAAAAATAACGTTATATATATTTTATTATTTTTTTATAGTTGAAAATGCCAAAAAAAAGAAAAAGTAGGGGGAGAGCTAAAGGAGGAAAGGGAAAAGATTCAGTGTTAACGTGTGATGCATGCGGAAGAATAATACCAAGAGGTAAAGCAATAAAAGTCACAAGGGAACAAACCTTAGTTGATCCACAATTAGCTGAAGAACTTGAAAAGAAGGGAGCAAGAATAATGAAAGTTCCAGTAACTATAGTTTATTGTGTATCATGTGCAATATTTAGAGGTATAAGAAAAGTAAGGGCAGAAGAAGAGAGGAAAAAAGAAAGTTGGCTGTGATAAAATCCTGGTTAGAACGGTTCATTGATGAAATATTAAAGGATAACAAGGAAAGATATACAGTTAGCGGAGGAATGGCTGTTTCAGGACCAATACACATTGGAAAACTAAGGGGAGAAGTAATATATCCATCAATAATAACTAGGTATTTGAGAAATCAAGGAAAAGAAGTAAGACATATTGTAATAATATATACCCAAGATCCATTAAAAGCAAAAGAACCTTTGGTAACAAAACAATTTATAGAGAAATGGAAAGGTGTTAGAATAATAAATGTAGAAGATCCTGAAGGATGTCATAATAATTGGGTTGAACATTTTTACGAAAAATATGAACAAAGCTATGAAGAATTCGGAATAACAGCAGAACCTATAATGACCCATGAAATATATGAAAAGAATGAGAGAATGAAAGAAGCTATTAAGATTTTTTTAACTAAAAGAAAGGAAGCAAGGGAAATATTGAATAAATATAAAGGAGAAAAATTAGCTGAAAATTGGTTTCCTTTGAAACCTTTATGTAAAAATTGCTATAATATATTAACTACAAAGGTAATTTCATGGGAAGGCGAAGATGTTGAATATGAATGTAATAAGTGCGGGTATGTAGGAAAGAGTAAGATCAATGAAGGAAAATTGGAATGGAGGGCGGAATGGGTTGCGTTATGGTACACTTTTGAAGTTGATGTAGAGTTATACGGTAAAGATCATGCAGCAGCAGGAGGGAGTAGAGATAGTTGTAATGAATTATATGAAAAGTTATTTAATAAAATGCCACCAAAAGGTTTTGCATATGAATGGATTAGCTTGGTTAAAGATGGAAAAAGGGAGCCTATGGGGAGTTCTGAAGGAGTTTCCTTTGATATAGATGAATGGTTAAGAGTTGGTAAACCTCAAGCTTTAAAATATTGGTATATTGTTATGAAGGCTAAGACACACTTGGATTTTGATCCTTCGAGAACCATTCCTTTGATACATGAAGAATATGATAAAGCTGAAAGAATTTATTTTAATTTGGAAGAACCCTTCGCAAAGGATTTAAAACATGATATAATTTTTAGCTATATAGCCGCAAACGATTTTAATCCTCCTAAAAAAATAGGTTTACAAATACCTTATTCTTTAATGGCTATCTTAGTACAAATATTACCAAAAGAAAACAAGCTAGAAGAAATGATAAGGAAGTTAAGAAGAATGAAAATAATCAACGATGGAATAGATTACGAAGAAGAAAGAAAATTGGCTTCTTATATCGAAAAAGTAACCTATTGGGTAAACAAATATGCTCCAGCAAATATTAAAATTAAAGTACAATATGAAGTTCCAGAAAATATTATAAAGGAATTGATGGATAATGAAGTTAAAATGTTGAAGGATGTTTATAATGTAATAAAAAATTGGGAAGGAGAGATTAATAAATTAGAAACTGAAATATACAACACAATTAAGGCCAATAACATTAAACCCAATCAAGGTTTTGCCATTCTTTATAAAATTATATTAGGAAAAGAAAATGGTCCTAGATTTGTATCTTTAGTTCAAGCGTTGGAGAAGGATACCATTCTAAACATTCTTTCAAAGGTTTTTAAATGATTGGAAAGCTTAGGGGAATTTTAGATAAGAATCTTGATCAGGTAGCTTATAAAATTAATAAACTTGGTATAAAACCTAATCATTTAACTTTTTTAGGATTATTTTTTTCCATTTTAGCTTCCTATTTTTATTTTTTAAAAGAATTATTATTTGCAGTAATAGTTTTGTCTGTAGCAGCATTTTTTGATGTACTAGATGGAATTGTTGCTAGAAAAGCAAAACAAGAAACAAAGTTTGGTGCTTTGTTGGATTCTTTCGTCGATAGATTTTCGGATTTTTTTCCTCTTTTTGCTATAGGAATTGCTGGTTTAGTTGAATGGCATTATATAGCTATAGGTATATTTGGAAGCATGTTACCATCTTTTACCAGAGCAAAGATAGAGGCATTAAAATTTAAAGAAAGTGAATCGTTTAGATATACTATAGGAGAAAGAGGAGATAGATTAATTATTTTACTTTTATCATCTATTTTAGCATACTTTAACATTTTCATATTAACTTTAGGCATTATAATTATAGGGTTAATAGGAATAATAGCAGCTATCATTAGGTTAATCCAATCTTTTATTTCTTCTAAGTTTTCAGAAATTAATTAAATCTATTGAATTTTACAAAGAACAAAATCTTTTCTTTTTGTAGGTCAAAAATCTTTAAGATAAATTTTATTTATCTTTTTTAATAACTTCTGCCTGCATATCCTAAGTTTTCTGTTTCTTCACCACATATTATACACTTGCCTTTTTTCTTTAGTAAAACATCATAACCTAAGAATTTTAATCCTTGGAATTTTTCAAAATAAACACCGCATTTTTCTTTATTACATATATTAAACCTTGCAAATTTTTTATTTTGAATAACTTTTTCAATTTCTTTAATATCTGTAATATCAGCTATTCTACTCTTCATTTCTTCTTGGACTTTTTCTTTAAGTTCGATTTCTAAATTTGCCAAAACCGTTTTTACCTCCTTTAAAATTTTTTCTTTTTCCACATTCCATTTTTTACCATTTCTTGTAACGAATCTTATAGAATTTTCCTTTATTTCTTTTGGGCCAATTTCTAATCGTAAAGGAACACCTTGTCTTTCCCAATAATAAAATTTCTCTCCTGGGGTTACATCCTTTCTTTCGTCTATTTCTACTTTATAACCTGCTACGTTTAAAATTTCATAAATTTCCTTAGAATAATTTAATATTGTTTCTTCCATTCCTTCGAAAAATATAGGAACAATTATTATTTGTATAGGAGCGATTTTAGGTAACAAAATAACCCCTATATCATCTCCATAATGAATAATTAATGATGCGATAACTCTTTCAGAAATCCCATAACTTGTTTGGTACAGAAAATCATAATTTCCATCCTTTCTCATAAACTTTGCATCAAATACTTTTGAAAAGTTTTGACCTAAATTATGTATTGAACCTATTTGTAAACTTTTACCATCTGGAAGTATAGTATCAAATGCTATGGATTTTTCTGCTCCAGGAAATCTATCCCATGAAGGTCTTTCAACTGCTATATAAGGAATTCCTAAGATTTTGAAAAATTCAGAGTAAATATTAAACGCTTCTTCCATTTGTTTTTCAGCTTCTTCTTTTGAAGAATGAAATGTAAACGCTTCTTTAAAAGTTGTTACCTCCCTAACTCTAATTAAAGGATGAGTTGCTTTTGTTTCATATCTAAATATGCTTACTATTTGGAAAACTTTTAAAGGTAAATCTCTATAGGAAATTATTAAATTTTTGAAGTAGTAGGTCATTGAAGTTTCGCTGGTAGGTCTTAATGATAGCTCTATTTCAAGTTTTGAATCTCCTCCCTTTGTAACCCAAAAAACTTGGTCTAAAAATCCTGCTATATGCTTTGCTTCTTTTTCTAACATATCTCTTGGTATTAAAAGGGGTAAAAGAACTTCTTTATGGCCTGTTTTATACAAAAGTTCTCTAATTATACTTAATACCTTATTTCTAATTTCAAATCCTTTAGGTAACCAAATACCGCATCCTTTTATAGGATACCTACCATAGTCATATATATTAGCATTAAAAGCTACTTCTGTTAACCATTCAATGAGATTTTCTTCCTTTTTCATTTACTCTTAAATAGTAATTTAATCTTAATAATTTTATGGATATAGTTAAATTTTTAAGAGTAATTTTATCTCTTTCGGTCTTTCTTTCATTATACTTGGTAATAAAGCCTGGTATAGTTTTAACTTTCGATATTAGTAATTTTGATCTATATAGATTTTTTAAGATAAATTTTATTGAAATATTTTTACTACTTATTTTATTTACTTTAATTTTTTATGTATTCTTTAGAAGAAATGGATAATATAATTATTTCTTTTATAATAGGATTATCAATTTATTTTTATACCTCATTTAAAATTAAATTTATTAAAATTTCCTTTTTACTATTTATTTTTTTAATATTATATCTTTCTTTTATTAAAAATATTATTTATTACAAAAATTTTATCGTTGTTATTTTTTCTTTAGCAATTTTATTATTTATATTCTCAAATTTTAACGTATCTTCAGCTATAGTTAAAGCGAGTAGAAAAATTAATTTAGCTATAATTTCTCCTTTATTGGTTTTATTCATTTTCTTTCTTATGACTCCAGATTTAGGTTTATACTGGCAAGTTATAGAGAAAAAATTTGTAATTTTCGTTTTTGACCCTAATGAGAGTTTTGGATCTAGACTTATTTTTGATTCTTTTTCAATAAATATATTAATATATTTCTTTATTTTTTCTTTATTTCTTTATTTTATCTATATAATAAAGTTCTATGATAATAATTTAATTTCTTCTTTAATTATTACTTTTTATTTAATTTCTATTTTTTACTTTATATCTATAACTAATTTTTTAAGTTATTTAATAATGTTGGAAATTTCCTTCATTATTTTATTGTTTATAACTGTATTACAAAAAAATTTATTTATTTATAATAATTTTTTATTTACATATTTTATTTTAATATTTTTTTTATTAATACAAAATAATATAGTATTAGTGAAATATTTTAATATTTTAAATAATTTAATAATTATTTTTTTATTATTGAAATTTGTTAATATTTTTTATTTTATTATAAAAAATATTAAAAATAATTTAATATTTAAACTTTATTTTATTATCTATTTCTCAATAATTTATGTTTTTATTTTTTTCCGAGCCCAGATTATGTATCCGGTATGACCTATCATTCTTGTTTTTGGTCTTATTTTTCCTAATTCGGTTTGATATTCTCTCTCCAAAATTTCCACGAGATTTATATCGGTAAAATCACTTTCGTATAATGTTTTAAGTGTTTTCTCCACTTGGGATGTTGTAAGACAAAAAATTATTATTATACCAGAACCTTTAAGGTTATCTTTAATCTTATCTATTAAATTCCAAGGATCCGCGATATCAATAATTATACAATCCACATCTCTTTCATCTATTCCTTCCATGGCATTTCGTAATTTGAAAGTAACATAATTATCAAGGTTAAGTTTTTTAACATTATTCCTAGCTGCATCTAAAAATTCTTCTCTGATCTCATAAGTATAAACATGACCGTTGGGTTTTACGAGATTTGCTAAAACACATGTTAATGCGCCGCTACCTGTCCCAATTTCTACCACTTTTGAACCACTGCTAATGTTTCCTATTAAAACTATATAACCTGAATCCTTTGGATAAATTATTTGGGTTTTCCTTTGAATCTTTTTTATAAAGTCATATATTGTAGGCTTAGCTATAAAAAAATCATAATTTAGGCTTGATTTAATATAACTTCCATATTCTTTGTTTATTAATTCATCATGCTTAATGTATCCTCTATGGGTATGTAATGTTTCTCCTTTTCTTACTTTGATTAAATATTTTTTACCTTCTTGAAGAATTAATAAAACGTAATCTCCTTCTTTAACTATATTTTCTTGCATTCTTTCTTGAATACTTTAACTTCTTTACAAATTCTGAAGCTTTTAACGCATCATCAAAAGTTCCATAAATTTTACTTTTAATAACATCGAATCTTTTTCCGCATCTTGTACATAATTTAGTTTTATAACTTGAGTAAAAAGCCAAAATTTCACCGCAATTGGGACACTCAGCAACTCTTATTTTACTCATTTTGTTTTTTTAAAATGTTTTCCATTTCTTCTAATTTTTTAATTATTAAATCCAACTTTTTATCCATTGCAAGAATTCTTTTTATTATTTCCAATTGATAATCTCCATAAATACCTAATGTGCTTATTTGCATCTCTTTAAACTTCTTTATAATATCTTCTGGTGTCATTATTTTTAAAATATTTATTCGAGTAATTAAAATTGTGAGTAGAACATTAATTGAACTTCGTAACGAGAATTTAAAAATAGCTTATATCCAAGATATTAAAAATTTTCTCAAGTTTACTTTAGCATTTAATAATGTTTTTAAATCATATTATGGCGGTATTATTTTAAATCTTTATTTAATAATGAAATTAGGTTTCGATAAAACTTCTAAAGTAATAGCAGAAGCTTACAGAGCAGATTTAATCACCATTGCAGAATTTCCTGTATTACTGGAAAAGATTAATGATAACATAATGAATTATATAAATGGAGTAGGTATAGATTATGTTATTCTTACACTTTATAGTAAAAAGAATCTTGATTATTTAAATAATATTATAAAATCATTAAATGTAATTTTAAGCTATAATAAGTACTGTAGAGATTTAATCAAGAAGTCTCTTTTACATGTTTCAGCTTTATATGTTGAAAATGCTTCTAAAAAATTAATTAGTGAAATAAAAAAGCTTGGAACAATAGTAATAAATTATGGTACAGAAAAATCTGATATAAATGTAGAAAAAATGATTTTTTAAGGACCTATGTAGAATTTTTCTCTTTCATTTTTTACCGTTTCTTCTTTTCTAAAAAGATCAAATAATGCATATCTTATAAGTTCGCTTTTACTCGTAAATCTTCCTTCTTTTATTAACTCTTCCATTTTTTTCACGTATGCCTCAGGTAATTTTACCGAAATTATCCTCATATTACTTCAGTAATACTTTTGTTACTGATTTAAAAGGGTTATTTTTTAATGAAAGACAATTATTTGAATGGAAGAATTTCAAAAAGGTAGAGAATTTAAGATAAAAAATATCAGATTTAAAATAGAATTTCTAGATAAACTTTTACCTGAAGGCTTCCCTTCGAATTCTTTTATAATATTTTCTGGTGAAGGAGGTATTTCAAAGACGTTTATTTTACAATCAATTCTTTTTTCCTTTTTAAAAAATAGGTATTCAGGAATTTATTTTTGCGTTGATGAACATCCATTATCTGTATATCAATGTTTGTTGCAAAGAAACAAAGAGATTAAGAACTATGTAAAGCAAAGAAAGCTTATTTTAGTGGATATTTTTTCTTATAACCTAAATCTTCCTTCAGTAACAAACAACAAATTTATACCTACAGTGATAATAAATCATAATAAGAAATGGAGTGAAATATTTTCTTCTATAATAAATCTTGTAGATGATGTGTTAAAAAATACTTCAAAGGTTATAATAATTATTGATTCTTTAACAGAAATTGCCTTTAATTTAGGAATTAACCAATCTTTGGATTTTATTAAAGCACTAAGAATGGGAATTTGTAAGAAAAGAAATATTCCAATTTTCTCTTCAATTCATTTTGGTCTAAAAACTTTTGAAGAGTTTGAACAGATTGTTGAATATATTGTTGATGGAATATTTGATTTAAGATACGATCCAGTTCTATTACAAAAAGGATTTTTAGTTAAACAAATAAGAGCAAGGAAGATCCGCAATGCGCCTCATAGTTTAACATGGCATAGCTTCATAGTAATAAATAATACAATACGTGATTGGGAATACGAAGAAAAGANAGTGGGGGGTTTAAATACCAAAGTTATAAAAAGTATATAGATATGACTGAAAGTGAAAATTTAAATAATCTTCTGGTACAAACCAAAGCGTTATTTTTAATTAATGCTCTAAAAGATATCTATGAATTTAAGGTAAACAAACAGAATCTAAAGGATGTGATTTTTTTAGCTTATGGTCTAGATAAAAATGAAGCAGAAGTGCTTATTAATACTGCAAAGGGGAAAATTACAAAATCTTCAAATAAAGTAATAAGTAAAGCCTATAAAGAATTAATGAATTTTTTAGCTATATATGGAAAATCGGTATATTTATTTTTAGTATATGGGTTAAAGATTGGAGTTGAGGAAAGAGATTGAAAAATATACGGTATATGTAAAAAATAATGGAGATGTAATATCTAAGCTAGAATTAAATAGATGGGGTAACCCATTGTTGGTGGAAAAAATAATTAGATTATTACCATCAAAATTTTTGGTTTTCATTTTACGCAATAAAATTTTGCTTAAAATCGGAATACCCCAAGCCGCTAGTAAAAAATTATATAAACATCAAAGGGGAGATGTTAGTTATGATCCTTTACAAGAAGCTCTTGTAATTTATACTGAAGAAGAACAAGATAATTTAGAAAATATAGGCAGAGTTATAGAAGGATTGGAAAATTTGGAAAAAGTTAAAACAGGGATTTTTCTCACTTTAGAAAAATCGCTTTAAAACATTTCCCTTAAAGTTTTAATTTTTGCTACGATTGGTTGTATTACTCCTCTAGATAAAATAAAAAGAATAAGAAATTGTTATATAAAATAAATTAAAAAATAAAAGTAATGTCTGAACTAAAACCTGTATATACTTTAAGAGTATCGACAATTGCTGATATAGCAAGATTTGCTGCTACAATGCTTACACTAGGACAACCTGTTTATCTTTTACATTTTAAACATAACAACAAGAACTATTACGGAATATTAGCTATATTCCATGATTATTTTAACCTAAACGGGGTACCGATATTTTATTATTATGAAGGTGAAGAAGAGGGTAAATATGTATTAATTAAAGTGGATGAAACAGGTGAGCACGTTGCTTTTTCAGATAGAACGAGAACTGGCTGGATTTCAATACCGGTAGTTTCTTTATACGAAAAACCTGATTTTATTAAATTATAAAATATCATTTCTATAACTATAAAATCTTTCATTTTATTTTTAATATATAATAACAAATATAATGGTTTTACAAATTTATTAAGTTCTTTAATTTAAATTAATCCTTAAAAATTGACTCAGGACAAATAAAATCTAGCTATACATAACTAAAAAGATATATGAAATGCATGTACCTTAAATTATTTCTTAAAATCTCTAAATATTATTGTTAGACTGTTTATTTTTACACCGTAAAAATAAGTTATTAAACTGATGATTACCGGTGTTATAACTACGTTAATAAAAATCAAAGATAAAAAAGAAGAAAAGAATGGATTGTTATTTAATGAATTCAGTATTGAAAGTAAGTAACTCACGGGTGTCAAAATCAATAAAGTATAAATAATGTTGATTACTATATGCTTTTTATTTTCAGGTTCCCTGATGAATAATTTGCTATATAAAGATAAAAGCAAAGAAATAATTACTGATGCAATTATTATTANTGAAAAATCCAAACGTAATATTATCGAATAACTTATAACTAATCCGATTAAACTTCCTAATAGGGTTGCTTCTTGATTAATATATGGCACTATTAAAAAAGTGATTATAAATAAAGGATAAATAACGCTTAAGAAGAAAAAATTAACGTTAAAACTAACCAATGTACTAACAATTATTAAGAAAGCTAAAGCTATAATACCAAAAATTCCTTTATGAAAATTTTTATAATTAAACATAAAAAAAGAAAAAATTTGGTTTACTTTGTTACTTTTTGGAGATGTATTTCAATTACTGAAACGTCCCTTGCCTTTTCTCCTTCGCCGATCCTTTCTGTACCTATTTCTACTTTTGCTACTTCTACCATGTTAGGTAAGAACTTGTTTCTGAGTATTTCTGCTACATCGACAGCTCTGGATATATTTCTTCCTCTAGCCTTTAAAATAGCCTTACTTCCTCCTCTTTGGAATTGCATTAAAGCTGCTACTACGTAACCCATAATAGGTTTTTTGCCTACATAGACTGTATTTTCTGGTATTGTTCCTGTTTTCTTCTTAGGTGCCTCAGGTGCCACAGTTGGTACTTCACTACTGCTCATATTTTCACCTTGTATGTAAAATTTTAATAATAATGTTATATAAATGTATCGTTATAATATTTCTTTTACAGATTTTTCTTCTTCAATAAATTCTTTAATCCTTGTTATTCCTTCTTTTATATATTCAGGTGTTAATACTGCTAATGAAAAAGATAACCTTGTCCAGCCATCTAAACCAAAATCATAACCAGGAGCAAGAGCGACTTGTTTTTTAATTAATAAATCATTGCAGAATTTTTTAGAATTTTTTTCTATCTTTTCATGATTAAAGAAAACGTAAAATCCAGCTTCAGGTTTTAAGGCAAATACTCCTTCTAAGTCTTTTACATTCTCATAAGTAAACTCTGAAACCTTTTTATATAACAACCTTCCTTTTTCAATAAATTCACTTATAATCTTCAAGTTATCTCTTTTTCCTAATAATTCAGCTATAATTAACTGTGAGAAACTATTTGGGCAAAGATTAATTGTTTGTTCAATTACTTCCATTCTTTTTAAAATTTCTTCATTATTGCATAGGATATAAGCCATTCTTAATCCGGGAATTCTTAATTCTTTTGAAAAAGTACATATTATTATTTCATTTTCTTCTATTTCTTTGGAAAAATATTCAGGTTTTCTAGAATACCAAAATCCTCTATAAGCAATATCGTTGATTACAAGTACTCCTTTATCTTTTGCAATTTCAATAATTCCTCTATAAGTTTCATCATCTAATATTCTTGCATCAGGATTTCCAGGCGAAGATAAAATTATTAATACTGTTTTATCAGTTATTAAGCTTTGTAATTCATCTAATGAAGGATAGTATTCGTTATTTTTAATCAAATTCCAATATTTTACTTTCACGGCAGGACTCGTAGCTAAAATGGTTTGCCTTAAATAATTTAAGTAATGTGGTCTAGTAAGTATGATTTCATGTTCATCATCCAAAACTGAGTTAATTAAAGAAAAAGTTAATTCAGTACTTCCGTTCCCAATAAAAATATTATCCGGTTCTACTTTTCTGTTAAAAATTTCTCTCTCATATACTACTATTGTTTCTATTGTTTCAGTTAATCCCCTAGTTGGACCATATTGAACACTTCTTAAAAATTTCTTTTCGTCATTCAAAATATTAATTATTGTTTCTTTAAGTAGTTTTGGAGGAGGATCTTGAGGCCAGCCTCCAGCTAAATAAATTAATTTTCTTGGAAATTTAGCAGGCTCTTTTTTAATTTCCTCAATCAAGTTCATTATTTCTCGAATAACGTTAGGATTTTCTATTAAGTATTTCACTTTGATCGGCGGGATTCGTAATCCCATTATTTTAATAACATACTAAATATATTAAAAGGTTAGTTTAATATCTTCTTATGGGTATTTCTTTTAAAGCGATATTAATTTCCAAAAATATGTTTAAGGAAGATAACGAATGGTATGTTAGACTAGAATTTGCACAAGAGAGAGAAAGACCTCCTTCAATTTCTAGCAGGGATGAACCTTTGTTTCAATGGATAATACCTGCGATTCAACAAACCTTAAGAAGCATTTTACCCATTCAATATTCTCTTTTTTCAAGAATGATATTAATACTAAAAGAAGAAGAATGGGAAAAAATAGAAAACAAGCCAGATATTGGAGAAGAAGTTTTAATAACAATAACAGATAAAAAGGAAATTAATATAAGTAAAGACTAAAAAAACATTAAATCGTTTTCTTAAGTTCTTCAAGATTTATTATAAATTCTCTGTTACTGCAAATTCTTTTGATATATATTGGAATTTTATTAGCTTTTAATTCTAATTCAGCTATCTTTATAGGGTTTGTAACAGTAGGAGGTACTTCTATTAATGGAGGTGCTCCTTCACTTAATTGTTTAGCCCTTAAACCGATTATTTTTGCTACCTCGTATTTTGTCAAAAAATCTGGTCCTTTAGGATCTTTCCACACTTTTATCAAGGTTACTTTATTAGAATGTTTCAGGTAGCTTTTCTTTTTCTTCTTCGCCACCTTTCTTTTCTTTTTCTTTAGGCGGTGAAGCCGCAATAATATCGTCAATTCTTAGTAGCATTATTGCAGCTTCTGTTGCAGCCTTTAAAGCTTGTATTTTAACGTTGGCAGGATCAAAAATTCCCAATTCTTTCATACTTGAAATCTTTCCTTCCAATACGTTAATTCCATAATGATATTCTCCTTTAGCATGATAAGCTTTTAAATTAACCAAAACATCCAATGGATCCATACCTGCTGTTTCAGCTAATATTGTAGGTATTACTTCAATTGCTTCAGCGAACTTTAAAGCGGCCAATTGTTCCTTACTTGGTAAAGTTGTAGCAAATTCTCTAATTCTATTTGCTAAACTTACTTCTATTGCTCCTCCTCCGTATACAAGCTTTCCTGTTTCTATTACGTTTTTAATGACATATATTGCATCATGTAATGCTCTTTCAGCTTCATCAACTATCATTTCAGAAGCTCCCCTTATTAAAATTGTTACAGCTCTTGGATCTTTGCATTCCTCTATAAATACCATTTTTTCTTCACCTACCTTTCTTTCTTCAACGATTCCTGCATAACCTAGATCTTCAGGTGTTAAATCATCTATGTTTGTAACAATTCTAGCTCCGGTAGCTTTGGCTATTTTTTCAATATCGCTTTCTTTAACTCTCCTTACTGCAAGAATATTCTTTTTCTTTAGTAGATACTGAGCTACGTCATCGATCCCTTTTTGACATATTACAACGTTTGCTCCTACAGATGCTATTTTCTCTACCATTTTAGTTAATATTCTAGTCTCTTCATCTAAGAATGCCTTCATTTGTTCAGGAGAGGTGATACTTATTTTGGATGATATTTCTGTTTTTTCAATTTCCAAAGGTGCATTTATCACTGCGATTTTTGCATCTTTAACTAACTTTGGCATTCCGCTATGAACCACTTCCTTATCTATAACTATTCCATTTATTAATTCAGTTTCATCTAAAGATTTTCCTTTTCTTTTTTCAAGCTTTATATAATCGACGTTTACTTTATACCTGTCTCCTACTTTTTCAGTAACTTTTAAACAGGCATTTAAAGCTATATCTGCCAATTTTTCCTTATACTCGCTTATAGCTTTACTATACATTGAAGTGATTGCAGCTAATTTAATTAAATTATGATCGTTTATTGAAACTGGTATTGTTAACTTTTCAATTTCCTTTAATGCAAATTCCATGGCTTTTCTATAACCATCTATTATCATTACTGGATGGATATTTTGAAATAGTAATTCCTCTGCTTTCTTTAATAATTCGCCAGCCAAGATAACTACTGTAGTAGTACCATCTCCTACTTCTGAATCTTGAGCTTTTGCTACTTCTACTAACATTTTAGCTGCAGGATGTTGAATTTCCATCTCTTTTAATATTGTTGCACCATCGCCTGTTATAGTTACGTCTCCTAAGCTATCAATTAGCATTTTATCCATTCCTCTTGGACCTAAGCTTGTCTTCAATGTTTCAGCTAAAACTTTTGCTGCAGCAATTGTAACTTCGTAGGCTTCTCTACCTACCGTTCTTTTTGTTCCCTCTTTTAAAATTAAAACAGGAATTCCCTGTGTAGGAACGGACATAATCAAAGAAATTAATAGAAGGAATTAATATTTAAATTTTATTTGAAATATATTATGGAAGAAAACATAAAAAAGACCAAAATTGTAACATTAATAATAACTGGTACAATTTTCTTAGGTTTCCTCATTTATCTAATTTATCATTATTTTTTATTTGGTAAATCTTTATTTAATGAAATTGGACAAGAAATATCTTTTATGATTTTCTTCTTCATAATTCTTCCTTTCTTCCTTTCCCTAATAGATTATATAATATATAAATTTAGAATTTTTAAATAGAAAATTTAAAAGTAACTATTACCACCAATACGAGAAATAAAATGAATAATATAAAAAGTGCCAACGATAACGTTATAATTGGAGACGATGTATAATATTTCTTTATTGTTGTTTGGTAAATTATTATCAAAGAAGAAAACAGAATAATTAATATGAAGAATATAGCAACTCCTTCAAGTATTGTTTGTTGTGAAGTTCCTCTTGGATAAAATATAGATATTGGTTGGTTTTGCTGTGCTATATAAGGTAAAGGATTTTGAGTAATTATAAATATAAAACCTGCTAGATACGCTATCGAAAAAATTGCTAAAGCATAAGGTAAAATGTTACTTAATATTTTTACTATATTCTCATAAAACTTATTGTGACCACTAAGCTTCTTTGTCAGCTTATTTATAACCATAAAAAATTATTATGTATTTTCGTATTTAAAATTTGTGAAACCTGAACAAAGAGAATGGTTGAAACAGCTTCAAAGATTATTCTTGATTAGCCTATTTTACGATATTGCATTTTTAGATCCCTTTAATGCAATAAAAAAATTAAATCCTGTTCCGGGATTATTGGCTATTTTTTTCGCAGGAATTTTATATATATTATATGAGTTAACAAAAATAGGATATTTGTTGACAGTAGGATTTTATTTGGTCATCATAGGCTGTCTGTACATTATAGTTGTAAGCTTTAGAAGAAAACCTGTTTATGTTTTTAATATTCAAGAAAGCGAAAGGATAGTGAAGGAAAAAGGCTTAATATTAAAGGATCTGAATGATTTGGAGCACGCTAAAGCAATAATAGAATATATGCTTTATAATTGTCAAAATGCAAAAAGCGTTGAAGAAATGAAAAGACAATTGGATATAGCTTATGATGTATGGTTTAAGGTTATAAAAAACCAAACAATATATTTGGGTATTTTAAAAAGGAAAACTTTAAGTAGAAATTAATTTTAGGTAATCCTTAACCTCGAGTAATTCGTTCCATTCTTTTTCTAAATTGGTAGGTTTAATTTTAGCTATCCAGCCTTTTCCATAAGGATCTTGATTAATTAATTCAGGTTTATTTTCAAGTTCTTTATTTACTTCAACTATTTCTCCCGATACAGGAGAATATACATCTGAAGCAGTTTTAACAGACTCAACAACCGCTATTGCTTCGCCTTTATTTACCTTTTTACCTATCTTAGGCAACTCAACATAAACTATATCCTTTAATTTTGATTGGGCATACCAAGTAATTCCTATTACAATTAACCCATTCTCTTTATAAGCCCATTCGTGATCTTTGGTATATTTTCTATCTGAAGGATGGTTCTTTTCCATAATGATAAAAAATATAAAATATATTTATCTTTATTTAAGTAATGGCTTTTAAGAAAAAGGGCAAATTATTGTTTAGAAGTTTAAGAAAGATAACTGAAAAAATTCCCAAGCCTAACTTAGAAAATCTTTTAATATTATTTATTTTGCTAGTAAACTTTACAATAGCTTTATCTGCAAGATTGCTTCCTTTGAAATATGGAATATATTTAAACGAATTTGATCCATACTATCATTATTATTTAACTTCGTGGATTGTAGAAAGAGGATGGAAAGGATTTATTGAATGGTTCTACATAGGAGTAGATAAAACTATGTGGTATCCTTCAGGAAGGGATATACCAGCTACATCATATCCAGGTGTAGCTTTTGTAGGAGCTTTTGTATACTTAATATTAAAAGGTATAGGTATCAATTTGCCTCTAATGCTTGTTACAGGTCTGATACCTCCATTTTCTGCAGCAATAACTACGGTATTATTGTATTTTATAGGGAAAGAATTACATAATAAACTCACAGGTCTTTTGGCTTCATTTTTCTTTGCCGTCGCAGCAGCAACTGTAGGAAGAACGGTATATGGTTTCTACGATGATGATAGTTTATCTCAAATATACATTGCATTATTTATTCTTGCATTTATTAAATCGCTTAAAACCGATTCTTATAAATGGCCAATTTTAATTGGTATTTCAACATCTTTAATTTGTATAACCTGGGGAGCTTATACTTATATTGTTAATTTGTTTGCATTAACAGTTGTAACTTTAATGATACTTGGTAAATATAACGAAAGGATAAAAAAGGCATATTTAATTGGTATGACAATGGCAATAATTACTTTAACCCTATTACCCAAAACATCCTCATTTTTTATAATAAGCCAGTTTGCCTATTTACCTTTAATAACTTACGTGTTAATTTTCCTCTATTCATACTTGGTTAAATTATCAAAAATTAAAATCGTATTAATTTTAATAATTATAATTATAACTGGTTTAGGTTTAAGTTATTTGCTACAAAAGCTTGGTTTGATTAAGGGCATCTACGATAAATTTATAATGGTTTTAAATCCTTTTGCTAAATCAGGTAATCCTTGGATAGAATCAGTAGGTGAGCATGCTGCTACTACTTGGGTTCAATTTTTCATTAATTTTGGAATTTTATTTGTTTTTCTACCTTTAGGTTTCTTTATTTTATCTAAAAGGGCAAAGGATCATGATGTATTTTTAATATTAATGGGCCTAACTTCCTTGCATGCTACAGCAACTGTAAATAGGCTATTCATGCTTTCAGCCCAGCCTGTCGTTTTACTTTCTTCCATTGCATTGTCAACAATTTTACTTGCCTACTTTGAAGCAGTAAAATCTAGGAAAAAAACATTATTAGAAAGAAAAAGGATAAGATTACTTAAAGGCTTACCCACTTCTATTTCAGCAGCAACTTTATTATTTATATTTATAATATTGCTTTTAAATCTTTTCCTTGTTACACCAAATGCGATTACTATAGCTTCTACACCCCAAAGTCTATTAACCGGTGAACAAGGAGAAGTTATAAATGATTGGGTTGCAACATTTAGCTGGATGAGGGATAATATACCAGCTGGAACTGTTGTTGCATCATGGTGGGATTACGGATACTGGATTAGAGTTTTAGGTGGAAAAGTCAATGTTGCAGATAATGCTAATTATAATTTTACTCAAATTAATTTAATTGCTAAAGCGTTGGTAAGTGATGAAAATACTTCTCTTCAAATATTTAAACAGCTTAATGCAAGTTATGTATTGGTTTATGAACAATTCGTTAACGTAGGGGGGACTTGGATACCTATAGGAGGAGATCTTGAAAAAAGTTACTGGATGATAAGGATAGCATTCAATTATGATGATGCAACGGTAAGAAAATTATATTTAAATCAAACTCAAGTAAATGTTGGTTTTCAGAGCATAGTATTAAGTTTACCTATAGGGGAAAAAGGTAAGCAAGCCTTAATTTATAAACTGATATTTTACAAAATACCTGGATTAAGGGAAAACTATCCACAACAAATAGAAGATCTTAAGATAGGTTTACCAGTTTACTTTACCTTAGCTTATTATTCACCCAATGGCTATGTAATGATTTACAAAATAAATTATCCAGAAAAAGCAAGAAGTTAAGTTCTTCTTTTCCTTTCTAAAATAGCGTAAAATTTTATTCTTAAATATTTATCTTCAGGAGAAAACTTTGCTGGGTGAGGGTCAATAAGATTATCAGATTTACATTCAGGGCATTTATCTAAAATGGTATATCTTCCGCAATTACTGCATTTTAAAATCATTGAACTCTTTTATAAGAAAATATAACTTTTTGCTGTTGGGAAATATTACTTACAGTAAACATAAATCTATTAAAAGCTTCTTCAGCAATTTTGTAATTTTCTGCAACTATTAAAAGC
Source organism: Crenarchaeota archaeon SCGC AAA471-B05 (assembly GCA_000380705.1). Classification (GTDB taxonomy): domain Archaea; phylum Thermoproteota; class Thermoprotei; order Gearchaeales; family Gearchaeaceae; genus SCGC-AAA471-B05. Next base: position 20,094 of record AQYM01000024.1, on the reverse strand, counting down.
AAAAATTTCCCCCCTCCTAAATAAGTAATCTCTATATTTGTAACTCCATGGATTTCCTTTATATTACTCTCACCTTTACTTATTATATCTTTTATTATCTTTATACCGCTACTATGTAGAGAAGTTAAAGAAAATTCCCCCCTTATTTCAGCCTTAGGTATTTTTATATGTTCTTTAGCTACTTCTAATAATTCTTTTTTAATTTCAGAAGGTAATTTTACTTCTTCTATAACCTTTTCTCCTTCTCTAGCTAAAGCTTCAAAAATCGAAAATAAATCTTCATATTTCTCCTTTAAAAGAGCATTTAACTCTTCTATTATCCTATTTTTTTCGTATTTAGTCTTGCTTGAAACAATTTCTATTAATTTTAATGCTCTTTGTTTTCTTTTCCATTCTATAAGTGTTTCCTTTCTTTCTTTTTCTGTTACTCTCTTTAAAGATAAATCTACTTGCATTTTAGCTGGAAATACTCTTATAACTTTGCAAACATACCTACGACCTACTTTTATTATATCATTAATATCAAATACCCTTGTAGAAGAAACTTCTCCTATAGGCATATAGCCTTCAATATTTTGATAGTCGTCTAACTTAAAATATGCACCATGATCTAAAACTTTAGTTGCTGTGCAAACAACTAGGGAACCTACTGAAGGTAAATTTGTCTTTTCATCCATATTTTGCTACCATCTCTCCTTTTATTAGTGCCTTACCTCCCCTTGGTATTAGAAGAATTTCATTACAATTTTTACATCTTACAACAGTAGTAGCATGATCAAAAGTTATTTGTTCAAAAGTACATTTTGGGCATCTTACCCTTATGAATGAACTTTTAGGTCTTGGAATAATTTCATGTCTCTTCTTTACCATGTTATTTTTTAACTATTTCAAGTTTTTTAAGTCTTATCCCTTTCCTATGCAGTATATATTTACACTTTTTACATGTTAATTTTAACGTTTGTTTTTTTGTTACTTTTGCAAATCTTTTCTGTTCAGCTGTCCTTTTACTTCCATAACCTAAATTTTTTCTTAGATATCTCCTTTGACCTTCAGCCAAAGTTCTCCTTTTACCTGCTTTATATAATTCTACAGTATGTTCAGTATGTTTATTACATCTTGGGCAATACGTAACTATTACATCAGGTACTTTCATCTTTATCTAACCTTGTAGCTAGCTTCTTAGTTATTAATATATTAGTTATATCTTCTGATATAAAAATTATATCTCCTTCTTTTAAAGGTCCATAGTAATAACCATCCGGAGCTAAAAACACGGGTATAGTATCCTTTGTTTCTATAAGTAATAAAGTCATATCTTCTGTTTGTCTTTTGATTATTTTATTTTCTAAATTTTTTAATATATCTATTACTGAAGGATTTGTAAGCATAGTTTCGAAGTAGTTATTTATTTTTTTCAGTCTTTCTTTAAGAATCATTCTTAAGATGTACTTAGCGTATCTTTTTTCTAAATTTTCTATTTTATCCTCTACTTTAATTGGTTTCTTTTCTTGTGATTTCAAAAAATCTTGGATATAATTATAAAAACTACTGTTAAACTCTACTAATTCTTTTTTGCTTTTTTCTTCTTCAAATTTCTTTTTTAAATAATTATAGGAATAATTCGTTGATGATGACATAACCATTCAAATATAAGTATAATGCTAAATATATTGGTATTTCCTTTCCTTCTATGCTATTTAAATCATATTCTTCATTCTTCATTATAATTTTAGGATATTCCCTTTTTATTTTAAAGGAAACTTTAGCAGTTCCTTTAGTTATAGCTATTGCATCATTATAAGGTTCAAATTTCTCAAGATCATTATAATCCATAGGATAAACTCTTAAGCCTGTTTTACCGTGAAGAGAATTGGGAAGTCTTATTAATCTATGCATGTCAACTGTCACTCTTTCATCGATATTAACTGTTATATAAGATATCCATTCTTCCAAAAGTTTTTTAGATATTGGTTCTAATATTTTTAAAAAAGAATAATCTGATTTATATTTAGTTAAAGAATGTAGATATTTTTGTTTCTTGTTTAAAAATAATTTTATTTTCCCTTCGCTTAATCCTAGTTTATTCAATTTTTCCTCATCCAGTCTGTTTATTTCCTCGTAAATTTTTTCGCTCAATCTGTTGGAAAAACCAAAGGAAGATATACCTTTAAATTTGTAATCGTTCTTCTTTAAATAATCATAAAAATAAAGTTTAAAGGAGCTTCCTTTAATATAATCTACCAACATATTCCTTGCTTTCGAATCTATTTTCCTCATTTCTTCGTTAAAAACATGTACGTGATAACCCCTGTTACCTGAAAATACTATTAATATTTCATCCTTTGAAATTCCAAAATCTGTGAATAAAAAATTATCTATTAACTTAAAAACTTCTTCTTTAGCAAAATTTATACATTGATTACATACAAAACTTTTTCTATCTATGGTTAAACTTCTGCATTCATCACATCTCTCCGCAAATCCCGTTGAAATTTTTTTACAGTTTTTACATATCCACATATCGTGGATTTTCTTGCATTCCGTATTTATATGGTCTACATCGATATCGAAGATTAAATCAACATATTTAAGATGTTTAGCTTCCATTTGCTTCATTGAAGGAAATTCATATACTGCAGCCGAATAATACACGTGCAACGGAACCTTTTTTACCAGTTCTTTTTTCAGACTTAAGGGATTTTCAAAGGATAAGTGTCTGACCAAAGTCTCAGAGCCAAATTCCCAAAATGCAAATTCTCTTTTATTTATTTCTTTTACTATAATATCCTCTAATCTATTATAGTAGCTCGCAAATAATGATTTTATTTTTGTCTCCATTTCCTTTTGCCTTTTTGTTTAAATTGTAAAGGATGTTTTATATTATCACAATACGGACTTTCGGGAAAGCAAAGATTGGCTACTTTCATTGTTAAACAACTTGGTACAGAATAAACTTTTCTTCCCCCTCTTAAACCGAATATATGTTCAATTTGGTATCTTGTTATATCTTCTTTAAAATCTGGTAAAGTTCTAAATAGGTTAACTATATCTTCAACGTTCCAGCCTCTTACCCTTAAATAGGTAACAAGTGCAAATCTTTCCATATGGGAAAGTTTTTTTCCTTCCTTAAGATCTTGTAAAAGTATTCTCATACAGGGAGGATCTTCTCCTTCGTATTTTACTTCCTTAATGAACCCTTGTTTCTCTAATTTTATATCCTTAAGATCTTCAATAACTTCAGGATAAACTATTGTGCTTAATTCTTCACATTTAATTATTAACCATTGTCTATATTTTTCCTCAATTAATCTAATTATTTCCTTTACATCCAAGAAAATCTTTCCTTTGTCTATTTCCTTGAAAGCTAAACTCCATTTATAACCGCTAAAATGGGAAGCGTACTTTAAATATTCAGTTAAAGGTAAGGATATTAATTGTATTTCTTCAAAATCTTTTTTTATTCTCTCAATGGTAATTTTTTCGCTCAAAAAATCACGCGCTATATATATTATTGTTTCAAATTTTTCATTGTTTAATTTTTTTGAACATCTTTTTGACTCTATATCGGCAAATTTTCTTATAAAAATGCTTCCAAGTTGAGAAGCAAAATATAATGAAACCAAGAATATGGAAATTTCTTCGTAAGGATCTTCTTCGTATTCTATTTTTTCATTTTCAGCGTATTTTTTTATTCTTTCAATAGCCTTCCAGTATATTTGATTTTTTGTTTTAATTATTTCTTCAAAATCAAAATGTATCTCTTCTAAATATTTGGACAGGTTACGTAAGAAAGGATAATCTGCAAGTAAATATGAGTTGGATATCATTAATGTCAAAAAATAGACTTACTGAGTAATAATATTTTAATCGAAAAATTCTTTTTTCTATTGTATTATTCGATTTCAGTTCTAGGGGCTAAATAATATATAAATTCTCCTTCATTAGCCAACGGATATGTAACTTTTAATGGATTCTTGGTAGAAAATTCTAATATCGTAACCTCAGATAATTCGTCTCTTCCAAGAATGTTTAATAAATACTCTGTTGAATAACCGGTTATACTTTCCTTTTCAACTTCGATTGCAATTAAATCGTCTTTAGTAAATTCTGAATTTGCCCTTCCTTTTTCACTCCTTGCATGTATCACAAATTTTTCTGGATAAGCTTTAAAAATTAAATAATCACTGAACTTTTCCAGGTTTTTTATTGTATCATATAATAATGAGGTTTCAATTTTTATTCTTGTATCGAATTTTAATTTAAGTGTAGGTAAAGTTTCCGTTGTAATATCTAAGAGTGGAAATTCGAATATATGAGTCCCCTTTCCAGAAAAAGTAAGTTTAAGTAGATTATTTTCTGTAACATCTATAGTTAACCTATAACCTTTCTTTATTCCTTTTAAAGTTTTAACCATATCTACTATAGAAAATCCTATTTTTACTTCTTCTTGGTCTATTTGGTAATTTGCAAAAAACATGGAAGGTAAACGGAGGTCGACCATCGCCACTTTTGCGCTATCCATAGCTCTTAATGTTAATTCATTTGGTGTAGCTATGAATATAGTTTCTTCAACAACATCTTTTATTGCTTCTAATATTTGCAACCATACCTTTGCATCATCTAATTCAATTCTTAGCATAATCTTCAAATTATATTTCTATATTAATAATAAAAAATTATCTATAATCCCTCCAAGTATAGCTGCATTTAACGCATCTATAAAATGTTGTTGGTGGTTCATCTGCTCTTCTCGTTTGGACTAACCACCAATATGCACGTGTATTATGACATTTAGGACATTCAATTTCAGCTGTTGGTAAATTTAAACTTTTCGTATCATCTACAAATATTATTTCTTTGTTTTCTTTGTTTATCTTACCTGATATTACGTATTTTGTATTTTTTGTTAACGATTCTTCATAATCGCAAACTCTACATTTTAACACCTTCTTTGAATGATCTGGTAACAATAAATTCTTACATTTAGGACAAAATTTCATTATTGAATATTTTTAATATTATCTTTAATATATTTAAACTGTGCTTTAAGTATCCTCTTCGTTTTAATATTTCATATTCTTGTTTTGTTAAATTTATTAAAAAGATTTCTCTCCCCTGTTTAACTATTAACGGTTTAGTAAAATCCTTAAGTTTAGTAAAATCAAAAGGTTGGTTTGTAATTAAAAAAGCATACCTTATTTGTGCAAAGTGCCTACTTTCTTTCAATTTTGTTTTAAAAAAATCCATGGGGTCTTCTTTGACATAAAACATTTCAATATCTTCTATATATCCAGCCCTATAAATCAACGTAACTAATACAAGCTTAGAATTTATATTTTTAAAAATCGCACTATATATTCTTGCTTCTAATTTAGGTATTTTATATTTTTGCAATTTTTTCTATATCTTTTTTTAATTTTAAAAATTTATTTTGTATTTCTTTAATTTTTTCATCAATTATTTTTAATGGATCTTCTTCTTTTGTTGCTATAAAGAATTCTACTTCATCTATTAAAAAATGAGGTTTTCTTGCCCATGCATTTGTCACATTTTTGTTTTCTAACAATTCTCTTGCAAGAAGATATAAAAATCCCAAATCGATTCCTTTAAATGTTAATAATAACGAATTTTCCGTTCTTTCCTTTACTATAATTTCCATACTTTTATTTTTCTTTATATAAATATTTTAAACTTACATTCGGTGTTTTTCTTTTATTATCGCATTCCTTACATATTAGACTCTTTCCATCNTTTGCTAAATACATTTCTTTTCCGCATCTATTACATTCTGAATAAATTATTCCTGTTTCTTTACCTTTAATGGTTAATACTGGAAAACCTGAAACTGATACTACTTTGGCTCTTATATAATCTCCTATTTTTAATGCTGAATTAACTTGATTTTTTCTAGTAGTTAAAGGTAAATATGCGGTTAATTTAACTTGACTGTTTGTTTCTTCTATATATATGATCTCAACTTCAGCGATATTTCTTATTATATTTTTTATGATCCCTATTACTTTATAACCTTTCTTTAATTCGTATCTATTCTTTTTAAAATTTTGTACATCAACTTTTCTTTCTTTATAATTAATCTTTAATAATCCGCCAAGACCTGCATAAATATTACCATTTTCTTCAAAAGTTCCTTCTCCAGCTATATATTCTTCTATTGAAGATATTTTATCGCCAGGTAATAAAATCAATTTGTCTTTTTCATTCATTAATAAAATAGTATTGGTCTACTTTTACATAATATTTTCTTTTCCTATGGAATTCCATCCTTTGTTTTATTACGATGTTAAATGTATCAATTAATTTTAATTTGAAACCATATTTTTTAGCCAAAATGGAAAAGAAATTTATATTACCGCTTTTATGTAAAGAAAATATTCTGTTTGAAATCTCAAATGCTTTTTCTAAGAATTTTCTATCCATATGTTTCTTTTTTGTTCCAAAGGGCGGATTCATAAAAATACAATCTACTTTTCTTCTTAAATTAAATTTTAAAAAATCGGCCTGAATAATATCTACTATACTTTCTTTATTTATTCTCCTTAAGTTATATTTCAAGTTCAGCAAAACTTCCTTATCTATATCTATAGCTATAATGTTATTTATTCCCATCAGTATTGCTGCTAAAGTTAACATTCCAGAGCCACATCCTGCATCTATAAATTCTCCTTTGTTTATATGAATAAAAACGTTATATACGAATCTACTAGCTTCTTCAGAATTTAGCTCGTATTGTTCAAGTTTTACCACAGGTTTTGTCTTTAATCTTAAATTCCTTAAAAGTATTGCTACTTGCTTTTTTAAACTTACCATAAAAAATTATATGGTAAATCTTAGCTGAAAAATCCTGAGCGAAACATGAACTTTAGAGCTTAAATAATTCAACATTTATTCCCGTCAAACCCATTCAGGATAAATTGTTTTTTCTTCTTTATTTTTTCCCTTTTCCATTAATCTATTTCTTATTCTAGCAAAAATCCCAAGGATAGTTTTTGCTTCCCTCTTAGATAAATAGGCTCTATCCAAGAGTCTTTTAAAGACTATTAAACTATGTTCTAATTTTATCCCTTTTAAACCTGTTAATGTGAGCATTTCGTTTAAGAATTTCATTATCATTTCTTTATCTTCCTTTGTGGCTATTTCATATTTTACTGTTCTAATATTCTCATCTCTTCTCATTTCGTATAAGAAAACCGCTACTGCATGAGATAAATTCATTGAAGGATATTCATCCGAAGTTGGAATATATGTAAGAATATCACATTTATCTATTTGATCATTTTTCAATCCTGTTCTTTCGTTACCAAATAATACTGCAACCTTTCCTTTCAAAACTTTCTTAACCTCAGTAATCGGAATAGCTATTCTTCTTAAGTTTCTTTCTGTTCCTATATTGGAAGTTGTACCTATTACCAAATCTACATCCTTTATTGCTTCGTCCAAAGTATCTACTATTTTACAATTCTTTAGAATATCTGAAGCATGAGAGGAAAACTTTATTGCAACATCTCCAAAACTTTCCGGTTTAACAATATACAATTCTTTGAAATTAAAATTTTTCATGCACCTAGCAACCATACCTATGTTAAATTCGTAGCTAGGTTCCACCAAAATTATCCTCATAATTTAAAATATAAATTTTTATTAATATTTCCATAAAAATAAATTATGCCATTAAGACCTGGAAGATGTTACAGTAAATTAGATACGATGCCTTATACTAGAAAGGAGTATATTAAAGGTGTTCCTCAACCAAAGTTAACAAGATATGACTTTGGTAATCCCTCTGGTAATTTTCAATGTATTGTAGAACTTTATGCTTTAGAAGATGGATTGGTTAGAAGTAATGCCTTAGACGCTGCAAGAATGATAGCAAACAAAGAAATGGAAAGTATTGGACAGCAAAATTATCATTTGAAAGTTAATAAATATCCACATCATGTGTTAAGAGAAAATAAAATGTTAGCCATGGCAGGTGCTGATAGGCTTCAAGAAGGTATGAGATTATCCTTTGGCAAACCTATAGGTACAGCTGCAATTGTTAATAAAGGAGATGTTATTTTATATATAAGATGTGATCCTTCAGTGGTAGAATTGGCAAAAAAGGCTTTAAAGAAAGCAGCTTATAAAATTTCAGTAAAGACTCGAATTAGAGTGATTTCAAATTCTTCATAATATTTTCCTAAATTTTTCGTATAATTCATAAAAAGTATCTGAAAAAATTATTTCATCAGCTATTCTTATTAATTCCTCATTCTTTGGGTTAAAGGCAATTTTATAACCGCATAATTTTAACATAGGAATATCAAACTCGCTATCACCTATTCCAATACATTCATTGTTATTTATCCCCAATCTATCCAAAATACTTGCCAAAATTTTTCCTTTATTTTTTGGTGTAACGTTTATTTTAAATTTTCCGTTTAATTTTCTCTCTTTATCAAAGAATATATCGTTGGCTACGTAAAAATCAAAATAAAGTTTCTTGGACAATGTTTCCAATAAAGGAGTCAGCCCTCCGCTTATTGCTATTATTTTAATTTTTTTACTTTTCAAAAAATCAAAAAATTCCTTACTATACTCTCTTATTTCCAATTTTTCAAACAATTTAATTAACTCATCATAACTTATATTTCTCCAAAGCTTTATATCCAATTCAGCCCACTTATAATAGGAAATTTTTCCGCTGTAGTAAAGTTCAGCATTTACTTTTGCTTTTTCTTGAACATTTAAGCATTCATGAATATATTTCCATGCACTATGTATTTTTGTAATAACACCATCTACGTCAATAGCCAAAGCTTTAAACTTCATCCTACTTCCTGTTTTAAAGCACTCTTTATTGTAGCTTTTATTTCTCTATCTCGGTATTTATTCCCTACTTCTTCCAAATAGAATAATATCTCCTTCCCATTCAAATATTTTGTTTCTTTATATATTTTACAAATTTTTTCATCTTCAGTTTCCTCTATTAAGTTTCCAGAAACGTATCCAGATAATTCCAATATATCTTTTACTTCACCTTCTTTTAGTTCTGCTGAAATTAAGAATGAATATACCTTTCTTATATTATTTTCAAAAACTAACCAAACAATGGCTAAACATTTACCTGTGCTTAAAAACATTTTCTTTAGCATATCTCTGTATCTTAATTCTCCTATAGGTTCAGGAAATCTTGCAAGATAAATTACTGTTTCCTTTTCCAAATCATTCAAAAGCTCATTTAACAATTCTCTTGAATCTTTATTTACCTTTATTACTTTCATTTAAAATAATAAGAAAATTTAAAGTATAAAAACATGTTTTAAACTAACACTAACTTACCCCTACCCTGATTTTCTTCATCTTGAAAGGTAAGAATTCTCCATCGATTCGTAGCTACATCTCTCACATTAAAACAGTCAAGAGGCTCAAATAATACCATTTAATGGGTGATTTTCATTTTTCTACTCACTTTTTTAGCAATCTTAATTTATCTCTGATCGCTTACTTTTTGTTAAGAATAATATTTAAGTTGACATTCCTATCCTAAAGAATGAGGCTTTAGTTTATTAAAGTCGCTCAATGTAAGTTATGTTAAAAGGTACAATAAATTTAATTTATTCGAAAATCTTTCGGGCCGGGTGGGATTTGAACCCACGACCATAGGCTCCGCAGGCCTACGTCATAATCCTCTAGACTACCGGCCCTACAAAATATTTTATAAAAAGATATAAATTTAAATTTAGGAACCGTGGAAATAGAAAAAAGAAAAAAAATACTATTAGATTATATTATAGCTAATGATATCAAAGTTATTTCTCCTATTGTTGAGAATGGGAGGATTATTTATCCAATTTTAAAGTCTTCAGGCTTAACTGATAATGATACAGAAGTTTTGGAGAAATTAAAGGATGAAGGATTGTTATATTCTGAGACTATATTAAAAGCAGTAGGATGTCCCTTATGTAAATCCCTTAACATTCTTGTAGTTTACAAATGTCCTTACTGTAACAGTATGAATATTAAAATAAAGCAAATTTTCAAACATGATCAATGTGGTTTCACTGGAATGGATGATCTATTTGAGAGTAAAAAATGTCCTCTTTGTTTAAGAGACTTAGATAAGAACGAGTTAAGGAGCATAGGTCAAACTTACAAATGCATGGATTGTCATCAAACCTTCATTAGTCCTTCAATTTTTTTTCAATGTATAAACTGCGGTAATATTTTTACTGTTTCCAATTCAGAAACAATTCCTTTATATCAATATAAGATAGTTGAAGAAAAAATAGAAGAGCTAAAATTAAAAATTAAACCTATTATATTAATTAAAGAATTGGCTTTAAAAAATGGTTTTCAAATAAAAGAAAATGAAATATTGAAAGGAAACTCGGGCATTTTGCATAAATTTAGCTTAGTTTTATTTAAAAATAATCAAGTGAAAATAGCAATTGATGTAATAGATAAGCTTACTTTAGAATATTTAATGAGCTCATATGTAAAGAAAATGGATCTTCCAAATGTTGAAATAGTTATAATAACAAATCAAGAAATTAAAGATCCAAATTTTTATAACATTATTAAAACTTATAATATAAATCTCTTTTATTTTAAAGATTTAGATATTTTGTTAAAAAATATTGAAAAGTTAATCAATGAAGTTAATTAGAAATTGTAGATTGATATATATTTCCTAATTTTGTTATAAATTTTATATTTGAATTAATAATATCTGTTTTAATTTTTATTAATATTATATTTCCTGATGGAATTGTTATATTTAAATCATATCTTTTGTATAGTGTATTGTTGAAAATTACTGAAGAAACAAGTTTAGAAGAAAAAGGACTATTATTTAATATATACGTAGCTACAGTTTTATTTAAATCATTATTTTCTATTTTTAATGAAATAAAATCAAAATATGCTTTAAAGTTATCATTACTTCTTGATTCAATTCTGATTTTTAGAGTTGAATTTGAATGAATATAATTATCGTTTGTTACACTNATAATTTTATGCGAAAAGATGATATCTTCGTTAAAGTTTTCTGAATCGATTAAAACCCATGAATTTGTACTCCATTTAAAAATATAAACATATTGGAATAGTATTGAATTCAAGTCATAGGAAAAAATTAGACTTATTCTTATTTCTGTTATAGTTAAAGGAATATCTATTTCATTAAAAATAAAGGAAACGTTGATAAGTTTTTGCGATGGACTTACAGGTTGAGAATTTAAACTTAAATAGTTATCATCGAATGGTTTAAGCAAAGAAAAAATGTTTCCTGAATACGATGAAGAANTTGTTATTAAAATTTTTCTTGGAAAATACTTATCAAAAGCTGAAGATATAATTTCTATTTTTTCGTTTTGTTTTTCTGTTTCAAAATTTAACATTGTTATTTGATTTGAGAATAGGTTAAACATTTGATTATTTATAAGGATTATTGAAGANAAAACTGCTAAAATTATTAAAATAAAAATTAAACTACCTAATATTGTTCCAATAGATTTTTTCATAAAAAGAAATAAATAAAAAAAAATAAAAATTTTAACTTGGATTAATTGGGAAACTTGCAATGAAAGCTACTGTTTGTTCTGTAACAGCATTTATTCCTTCTACTTGAATTACTAAGGTAGCTCCTGTTAATGGTACAGGTGGTGGTGTTGTTGTGTATTTAAATTGAACAGTAATAGATTGTCCTGCTGCTAAAGTTGGTGTTCCAAGAAAACTAGCTGCAGGAGGAGTACCTGAAAAAGAACCAAGCCCAAAAAGAGGGGTAACAGTTATTGATGTAGATATGCCTACTGCAGGATCTATAATTTTTAAAGTATTAAGTGTCACTGGTACATTTCCATCATTTTTAATCGTTAAAGTAACAAAAACTACTTTACCTGCACCTGGAGCGATCGCTCCTCCTTGGATTTTTAAACTAACATTTGTCGAACCTCCAGCTAGATAACCTACAGTATAAAAGTATATAATTATTCCTGCTATTATTGTTATTATTATTAGAATTATTGTAGCTACAATCGGACTTACTGCTTTTATTTTTCTTGTCATTTTACTCATAAAAAAAAATTTTTTTTTAGTTTATAAATATTTCGGTTAAAAAGGATAAATATTATAAAATAAAATTAGCATGAAAAGGAAAATTAAAGAATAAATTAGTCCTCTACCAATTCTGTTATAAATAATCTTTGATAAAATCAAACCTGAAAATAAAGCTTGAAAGAAACCCATCCAATATAATGAGGAAATAATTGCTTCTAGATTTATTTTAAAAATAAAAACTTGCAAAGAAGAACTAACTTGTTTTTTAGCTGCTTCTTCTAAGGATGGTTGGGCTTGGATCAAAGGTTTAAAAAGTTGGGAAATAGTTATTCCTGAAAGAAATAGGAAAATTATAAAGGATAAAACAATTACAGGTATGTAAATTTTTAACTGAGCTTCTCTTGTTGCTCTGTAATTTTCCAGCAGCCAATAATATTCTGAAGCATTTTTTAAAATATTTATAGCATTTTCTCCTGAAAAGAAGGATTTTTTAATTATTGAAATAAATTCTTTGGCTTGTTTAATTTTAAATTTTTTTTCAGCCAAATTCATACTTTCTTCAAAGCTAAATCCTAACTTAAATTTTGTTATAGAATCCTTAATTACACTTCCAATTGGATATTTATAGAGTTCAGAAGCTTTTTCAAGTGCATTTAAAAAAGTTTGTCCTCCTTTTATATTTTCTATAACTATATCCAAGAATTTTGGAACTGTTTTTTCAAAGTTTCTTATATACATAAAGTTTATCATCTTAACAATAGTTAAAGGAATCAAGCCTAAGGTAAAGCCTATAATTATTATATTGTTACCTTGGAAACTTTGAGGTATTATAACGTAAAGTTCTTTAAAATAACCATTATTTAATGCTATAAAAACTGAAATAAAAGTTGTGACTATAGGAATCGAATAAGTAATATATTCAATATTTTTATTGACGTATAATCTCATGTTTCTTCTCTACCTATTATACTGATTAGCATTGCAAGAAAGAATACAGATAAAGAAGGTGTAACAAGGAATATTAAAAGCATTATAATTAAATCGTTGGAAATTGGTAAAGCAGGAGGCATTAAACTACCTAAAGTAACAAATAATATAAGGAAAATTAAAGGACCATTTATAATTAATCCTACGTAAAGTTCAGCGTTTACAGATAGTTGAGTTAAAAGTTTTTGTAACCTTGTCATCTTTAAATTTATTAACTCTCTTGCTTCTCTACTTAAATATTCGGAGATATTTCCAGTAGTAACGTAAACTGCACTTAAATTTACTAATATGCTTGCCAATTTATCTGAAGGACATCTTTTGGCTGTTTCTTCCAAGGCTTCTTTTATGCTTTTACCTCCTATCAAAACGTATTTTAAAAAGTTATTGTAAACAGATTTTAAAGCCTTAGATTTCTCCAATTCCTTTAACTCTTTAAAAATTTCAACTAAATCGTTTGTATAAGTAGCTAAAATTGAAGCATATCCTGTTACAAAATGGAGTCTGGAATTTATTTCTCCCTCCCTTGATTTTCTTATTATTAGTGGATATGAAATCCAATATAGTAATGCAAATAACAAAGTAATAATTGAAGCAATTGACGAAGGTAATATAGCAAATAGAGGATTAATTTTTAAAAAAATATTATGCAAAATTATAGATACAAAAAAAGCAATAACAGAAATTATCAAAGATAAAAAGAACATGAAAGAAACATACATATCATAACTTTCGGAAATTCCTGTTTTTAATAAGGCCTGTTTTAAACTTTTATATTCTGGAATTTTATCATGAAATAATCCATAGGCAAATGATTGAATTTGAGATTTAATGTTTAAACTTATTTTCTTCATTTAGATACCCAAGTGGAGTTTGTCAAAGCTAAAAATATTACCCTTTTGGGATCGTTATAATATGTTGATATAATTTCTCCAACAACTTCAAAATCCTTTAAATTTTTATCTGCCATCCATTGGAGTATCATAGCTCTTGTGTTTATTTCATCGTATATATTTTTATATTTACCAGTTTGCGCTATTTGATTTAAATGATGACTTTTTACCAAATTTATATCGGAATTATCGTTATAATTCCAATAATATACTTCGTTTAAAATAGGTTTATCTTCTTTTTCATCGTATCCAATTACTTCAACTATCTGAGTAATTCTTCTAGCATTTATATTTCCTATTTTTACTCTTTCCACTTTTACTATAGTGCTTATCATAGGTAACAAAACTTTAGGCACATCCAAAGGTTTATTTATTAATCGATAAATCGCATATTCTGCATTTTCTGCATGAAAAGTAGTTAAACCTCCATGACCTGTTGCTATGGCTTGAACCAATGTGTATGCTTCTTCCCCTCTTATTTCTCCTACTATAATGTAATTAGGTCTTTGTCTTAATGAAGCCTTTAATAAATCAAACATCGTTACTTCTTGTACACCTCCTTGAACTGTAACCCTTGTAATCATTGGATTCCAGTTTTTATGGGGGATGTTTATTTCCCTAGTTTCTTCGATTGTAACAATTTTTGCATCAGGAGGAATAAAAGTTGCTATTGCATTCAAAGTAGTAGTTTTTCCTGCTCCTGTTGCACCTATTACCAAAATAGCTTTTAAATTCTCGATTAAAATCCAAAGGTAAGCTGCTGCTTTTGGAGTAATTACTCTATTCTTTATAAGTTCTATTATAGTTATAGGTTTTACAAAGAACTTTCTTATAGTAAATGTAGGTCCTTTTTTGGATACCTCACTTAAAGTTAAATGTGCTCTATATCCTTCAGGCAAAATTGCATCTACAATGGGTCTTGCAGATGTAATTTGAGTGTTTCCTTTATATGCTAACCTTAATACTAGGTTATTTAATTCATTAATGTCTGTAAAAATTATATTAGTAGGCATGTTCTCGTATTTTTTATGAAAAACATAAACAGGAGTATTAACACCATCACATGATATATCTTCAACGTTAGGATCTTCCATTAAAACTGTTATTTTTCCGTATTTTAAAAAATCTCTTTTTAAGTAATATTGTATTTTTTTAATTTGGAAATCTTCAAGTTTAATTTTAAACCTTTTAATTAACTTTAATATGATTTCTTCCAAAGCTTTTTCCAAATCTCCTTGTATCGTGGAAAAATCCACTTCTTCATATATTGCGTATTTTAATTTTTCCAAATTTTCCTTTTCCTTTTCATTAAGTTCAGGTTCTATTACTTCATAAACATAACTCCCTCCCTCCATTTTTATAGCTACGAAAGAAAATGGAGGATTTACGGGATAAAAATCATGATATACTGAACTTTGCATCAAGTAATATTAACAACAATAAACTATTTTTATTTTTTGTAATAAAAATATTTTTACCTTATTGTTATTAAATATAATGGCTAAAAAAATAGTTAGAATAAGAGAATATAAAAAATTGGATTTAAGGGGAGGAATACTTTTTGATGGTTTTCCAAGTATAGGATTGGTTAGTACTATATTGGCAAACTATTATATAGCTTCGTTTAACTTAGATTCAATTGCTGTAATTGATTCTCCAGCGTTTCCTCCAATAACTACAATATACGCAGGCAAACCCAAATTCCCAGCAAGAATACATGCAGATGAAAAATTAAAATTTGCTGTAATTTCCTCTGAATTTACTCCACACCCAGCTCTAGATAGGGAAATAGGTTTGGCTATATGCAAATGGGCTATAAAACATGGAATAAATAAAATACTTACTATAGAAGGTATTTTAGAAGAAAAGGATTTGGAAGAAGTGGGAAAAGTATGGGTTGTTGGAAGTACGAGTAAATCCATGGAGGATATTAAAAAAGCAGAACTACCGGTTCTTGAATATGGGGCAATAATGGGAATTCCAGCAATAATTCTTAATGAATGTAAATTCTTAAATGTCGATGCCTATTGCTTTATTACAAAGGTTCATCATACCCATCCTGAGTTTAAGGCAAGCGCAATAGTTCTTGAAATGATAAATAAATTATTTCCAGATATAAGTTTGGATCCAAAGCCGTTATATGCAGAAGCTGAGAAAATAGAGAAAAAATTAAGAGAAGTAAGGGAACATATAAAGCCTGTGGAAACCTCCAGCGGACTATTTTATAGATAAAATTTTTTTATTAAATACTTCGCATTGGGGAGCATTCCATGGTCATTATTTAAATAAATATAACATATTTTCGGCTTCGCTTTTTTTATTTTTTCCACTATTTCATCTAATTCTCTTTCATCGTATATATCAGCATACCATTCCCTCCTTCCGTGCATTCTTAAATAAATTATTTCATTTATTTTTAAAATATCGTTGGGTAACTCAGGTGAATCAACTGAACAAAATATTAAATCATTCTCTTCGAAAGTTTTTATCACTTCCTCATTCCACCAAGAGGAATCTCTAAACTCTATTACAGCTTTTCCTCCAATTCTAACCTTTTTAAAAAAATTTATTATCCTTTCTAAATTTTTTTCCCTAAAAATAAATGTGGGAGGCATCTGGAAAAGCCAAAAGACAATTCTTTCTTCAATCTCTTTTAATGAATTCTTAAATTTATCGAATATTTCAACTCCTTTTTCGCTCAATCTAGCCATGTGAGTAACGATTCTGTTTACTTTAATAGAGAAATCAAAGTCTTCTGGAGCTTTTTTCCAGCTATTAACCCAACTTTTGAAGGGAAAGCTGTAAAATGTAGCATTGATTTCAACTGTTTTAAATCCCTGATTAATATACCACTGGAATTGACTTGGTTTTCCTTCGTTCCAAAAATAGTTATAACCGCTTGTACCTATTTTTATTATAGGATATCTTGCCATTTTTATCATGAGTATTCCCTTAAAACCTTAGCCATTTCATAAATGGTTTCATAAGGATTTTTTGATTTTACTATACTTGAAGCAACCAGGACTCCTTCAGACCCTAACTTCAACGCTTCTTCCACATCTTCCTTATTTGATATTCCCGCACCGCATAGAACTTTAATTGATTTATCATAACCTTTAATAAGTTCCAAAGTTCTCTTTACACTCTCTGGCTTATATTTTGAAACGGACTTTCCAGTACCTATTAATTCAGGAGGTTCTATAGCTATTATATTAGGCTTAAAATAGGATATTTCTAAGCATTCTTCTGGAGAAATTCCGCATGCCAAGCTAATTATGTTTAGTTTCTTTGATTTATCTATCAAAAATTTTATTTTATCTTTATCAATTCTTTTTTCTGAATGATTTATAATTATTCCTTTAGCTCCAGCTTCTTTTATTGCTTCAATTGGAATATGTCCAGTATAACTTCCAGGCTCTATTGGATCTGCACTTTGAGCAAAGGTAATTATTATTTTTGATATTTCCTTTAAGTTTGTAGCTATAGGCGCTATTGCAATACAAACATTAAGCTTGTCTGATATTTCCTTAGCGTATCTTGATATTTNTATAGATCTTTCTCCTATTATTTCGTTAAAACACTTAAAATTTATAAGAAAGAGTGGAAATTTAAGAAAAAAATTCATTTAGCTTCAGTAAACCTTTTTTCAAGTTTTTTAATAACTTCTGGTAAAGTAGTATATTCCATTTCTTCAGGACCTAATCTATGGGGCATAAACGGTCCATGTCTTCTTACATATTCAGCTATTTCAGCTGCTTTATTTCTTACATATTCAAAAGCAGGATCATCGAATAGATCTGCGGGACCAAGCAATTTTCCATTATATATTTGGAATCCCAAAGCGACAACTCTGGGAGGACCATCAAATCTTGTTACCTGTGAATATTTTAAAGGAACAGGCATCAAAGGTCCCACATGACTTCCCCTCATCCATCCTGATACTAAGTAAGGATATGCAAAGGCTTCCAAATATTCTCCTACTGCTGGCAATCCTCTTTGAGCTCTAACTATACATACAGGATCATCCTTACCAACATATCTTCCAGCAATTAACGATAGTCTTGTCGTACTTGCTACAGCAGCGATTAATCCATCCTTTCTATAAACTCTGGCTATTACAAATCTAGACGGTGTTCCTATTAATGCAAGTAAATCATATGATTCCTCAGGAGTCTTTAATAATATAGATTTACCTTCCATTAAATCCATTACTTCGAATATGAATCCTTCATGCATTGAAGGATCTATTACCAATCCAGGTGTACAGAAGGGGTCTGCGAATACTCTATACAAAGGTAAATTCCATGCACCAGGTTCCGTTTTGTCTGCTGCAAAAACTATTATAGGTTCGCTTGGTCTTTCTTCAAATTCCATCTCTGCAACTCCAGGACCTAAACCTTTTACATTTCCTGAAAAAGCATCAGATAATAAATCTTGACCTGCAGCATATAGTTTATATTTCTTGGAAACGTTATTTGTTACTTCCTTGAATACATTCCAAGCCAGTTCATGTATAGCAGGATTATCTGTACCCTTATCATGAGTTATTAAAAGTTCCAAGTCATCTCCTGCGTTAAAGACATAATAGTCAAATATTTTTTCTTCATTTTTTGCTTTTTCAAGTATATTTTTTGCGTATTCTATCTGTTCATTTATAACTTTATGATGGCCTGCAAGACTTCCTATGTCTGCTTTAATAGCACTTACAGTTACTTTTGCCATATACTAGAATATTTTTCAAATTAAATAAAAGTGACTAGACATTAACATAGATTGAAATGTTCGCTCCTTCCAAATGCAGGGGATGAAATAAGGATAAATATAATAAGCCACTGATTCTTATAAAAAGGAAAACCAAATCAGTTTTCTTATAAATAGTTATCTAGGAAAATTAAAATTAGTTTAACCTTTAACGCACCTATGCAAAACTCATTTGTTAGTAAATTAGTTTGAAGCAAAAATCTCCATGTATATAAGTCTATTATTGAAAATAACTAAAAATTTCATAATTTTATTTTAAAAAATAATGTAATTGGGTAAAAGAAATAAGAAAAACTTTACGAAAAACTAATAAGCGAAAAATCTCTAGCAATATTTCTTCTTGCAATCGTAATAATCTCTGCTTTTTTGTAACTTAATATTTGGGTATTAGATAAAAACGATGCAACTTTTATTACAAACATTTAGTTATTTTATACGTATAGTCCGTTAGGATTATTGGAAGGGGAGATTAGGGAATATACTTTTTCATGCTCCTTTTTGGTATGATCTTCTACAATAGACATAATTTCTTTTAAGGCTTCCTTTTTTATTTTCTTTTTAGAAACAAAGCTTTCAATAGTATAATATATTTTTCTATGCATGGAGAATATCTCAACTACTTGACTTATTTCTTCTTGATTAGCCTTTTTATATATTTCCTTCATCAATGTTGATTCTTCATCTAAAATATGAATTTTTAATATTTGAAAAATTTCTTCCAAAATTTTTAATGCTTCTTCTAGTTTATTTTCATTTATTTTATTTTCCACCTCTTTTAATCCCTTTAAAATTAACTCATGTTCTTTAATCAATATCTCGATTAACTCTTTAAGGTCTATCTTTCTCATTTTTCCATAGCTTAGATATCTTGTATTCCTCTAAAAAATGTTTCCAAGCTGCCATTTTAGAACTATAAAAGATATCAGTTAAAATGTATGAAACTGCTAAAACACCGCATATTATAATAGACCATATCTCTGCATTTATTATTATGGAATATATGAAGAAAAATATCACAACCAATAAAGTAACTGTTGCCCCTGATGCATGCATTATTGCCCTTTTAATTGGCGGAGTATTTAAATAGCTATAATAATCAAGTTTTAAAGCAGGCTCAATTTTTATTCTTCCTTTAGAACTTCTGTGGAAGATGTATATTCCTCTGGGATATATGTACAAAAATTTTATCCCAAATATTCTTCCCGTAATATATTGAGTCACTGGGTGTAGTGAAGCTGATAATATAAAGGAAGATATAGGAAGATAAATGCTTAGTAAAAATCTATCATAATATACTAGAAAATAGAAAAAGATAGTAGCTATAGAAATTAAAGATAGTAAAATAATTCCCAAAATAGGTCTAAACTTCCACTTCCATCTTTTATCAAATACTTTTTTA
>AQYM01000023.1 GCA_000380705.1 Crenarchaeota archaeon SCGC AAA471-B05 | reverse complement strand
CTGGTTTTTCTTCATGGGGAACATGTCCTGTTTCTGGAATTATTATTAATTTAGAATTCTTGATTTTTTTATGAATTATATAAGCATGCTCAACAGGCAACCAAGGATCTTTTTCTCCCCATATTATCAAAAATTTTTTATTTAATTTTTCTAAATAATCGCTTATATTAAACTTACTTATGTTTCTCAACGAATTTAATAAAACTCTTCTTGTACCCTTTAATTTAAGAGGTTTATAGTATCCGTCTATACTTTCCTCGTTTATTTTATCCTTATTGTAATAAACTTGATTTAACGTATTAACAACTGTCCTTTTATTGATCATGAAAAAAGATAACAATTCCCCAATTGGTTTTATTGAAATGATTCTAAACAAGAAAGGTATAGAATTATTATTTGCAATAACAGTTGAATTTATTAAAATTACTCTATCGATTACCTTATCATAATTGTATGCTAAATTTATTGCGATACTTCCACCCATAGAATTACCAACTAAGCTGACTTTCTCCAAACCAAGTAAATCAATAAATTTTTTAACGTGTTCTGTAAATTCGTTTAAGTCATAATTTCCTTTTGGCTTCTCGGTTAAACCAAAACCTTTTAAATCAATTGCTATTGCATGAAACGCTTGGCACAAAAACAAAAAATTATTCCTCCAACTATAAGAAGAAGCACCCCATCCATGCAAAAAAAGTAAAGTTTTTCCTTTACCCCTTTCAACATAAAAAGTTTTAATTCCTTGTACACTTATATAATTACCTAAAGATATCCATTCTTCCCACTTCATAATTATAGATATTCATAAAAGAAATTTATTTAAATAACATTTTTTTAAAAAAAAAATAATTAAAATTATTAAAACTACAGCTTAGAAAGATAGAAACCAGCTATTAAGAATACACTTAATAGTGTTAGAATTATAAAAGTTATTAAAAAAATTTTTGCTATCTTATCATTAAATTCTCCTTTGAAAATAGGCAAAGATATAAGCATTACTAAAATAAACACTATAATAGTTAAGATACCGTGACCTATCCAATGGTGACCAAAGGTCACTTTTAACCATGTCTTTACAGCAGGATTTGTTTCTTTAATTATTAAAAGTAAAGAGTTGAAAATCGCTGCTGCGAAGTATCCTATAAAAGATCCGATTAAAATTTTTATCTTCATCATTTTAACCACCTGTGGCGGCTCTCTACCATGCTTCTTTAGCTGCAGATGCTATCCAGCCACCAAAACCATCCATTATTATTCCTCCTATAATTAATGCTAATAAAAGTAGAAAGAATAATCTGCGATGTAATACATTCTCAAAATTTAATGAATAAGCCAAAATAGGTATTATTGTAGAGAGAATCAACCCTGTATAAAAATATATGTTCCTTGGTCTCCATTCCAAATTCATGAGCCACCTTAGTTGATTCATACTTTACAATAACAGCTTTGTCTGCAGCATAACTTACGGTATAAACAGGTATAACTGTAAACCAAGCTAACCAAATTAAAATTGCAACTACTATGGATAATAGTCTAACATAATTTAAACCATAAATTTTTCCTGATTTATTCCATGCATATACTATTCCAATAATGAAAGTAGATACGAGTATAGCTAGTAGACCAAGAAAGACATGTATGCCACTTTCGACACCAGGAGGTACGGCCGCTATCGATCAATTTATAGTTTTCAAATATTTAAACTTTAACTATTAATTTTTATTTTTAAAAAGACACTTATGTAAATATTGTATATATATAAAGAGTTAGGAGACAAAACTAGATTCATTTATTAGGAATAAAGAGAAATTTTAATGAGATCTAAAACTCCTACATTGATGTAAGGCGTGGAAGCGTTGAATATGATAGGGAAAAGGTTGAGGAAATGGTCAAATTTGTAGAAAACTTAATTAAATTTTTAGAGTAAATTAAAGAAGATGTTAAGATGGTTTAATTCCATTTTTATGATTTAAGAAGTTGGAAAGAATATTCTGAAAAAGTTGCAAGGGCAACTAAAGAAATCTGTAATGATATAAAAGTTTTCGTTTTTGGAAGTAGCATAAAACAGGGTACCATTTTAAGTAATGTAGATATTTTTATATATTCTTATATATATAGATAAAGATTTAAGTGATATACTAAAACATAAGATTCTAGTAGTAAAATACAAATCGATTGAATTTAATAGTTTGTTAAAATGGATTGAAACTCTCGCCTTTTAGGTCGGAGAGGAAGTCAGAATTAAAGAAGAATTTATCTAATTCTTAACATTAAATATTTTTAAAAATATAAAATTTATAATGAGTGTAAAGGAAAGGATTGCCCTTTTGTTATCTATTAAAGAAAAGGGGAAAGTGGTGGATTTTAAGCATATATTTGAGAAGGTCTCTAGGGATGTAAAATTTGTTGAAAAAAGAGATGTAAGTTAAGAAGAAATAGCTTCAAATTTGAAAATTTTAGAAGAAGAAGGATTAATAAAAAACATAAATGGAAAGTATACAGCTGAAGATAAAATTCATGACTACATATTAAATTTAATCAACGAAAAAGGAAAAATTTTAAATGGGATCATATGTTTTAGTTTGGAAGGCTAAACATTATTATACTGTAGCAGGAAAATTAATGATTCAATACTTAAATGATAGACCGACAAGTGTAGTAAAGGTTTTCTCAGGTAAAAATAATCCCATTGAAGAAATAGATCCTATATTTGTAAGATATGCAAAATATAAGCCTAAGCCACAATATATAGTAATAAATACGTTAGAAAAATTAATGGAATATGTTCATGACCACTGCATCGATTTTATTCCTTATGTTCATAAATTAAATTCGAATGAGCCAGATTTATTCGTTTTAGATTTAGATGCAGGACGAAAAATAACAGAGAAAACAACCGGTTTTGATTTCTTAAAATATATAACAAAAGAGTTATACGAATTTCTTGAGGAATTTAAAATAAATGCAATGATAAAATTTAGTGGTTCAAGAGGTTTTCAAATTTGGTCAAGATTTGATAATGCTAAATTTAAAACAAAGGAAGACCTGTTTGCTGAATATAGAAAATTAGCAATAAAAATACAATATTTATTTGAAAAAAGATTGCAAGAAAAAAGGAAAGAAATCGAAGGTAAATTTCCAGAGTTTAAACAATTTAAGCAATTTACCACTTCTCAAGTAGCCCATAAAGAAGAAAGAGAAGATAAAATATTACTCGATTGGTCCTCAATGAAACCCCAAGGAGATGTTAGAGCACCTTTTTCAATTCATTACAAAACTGGTCTTGTTTCTGTTCCTTTATTTAAAGAAGAAATTGATCACTTTAAAATAATAGATGCTGAGCCTATGTTTTTATTAAGGAAAATAAGTGAAGGTAAAAAATTTCCTGAGCTTGAAATTTCAGATACTTCAGCTCTTTTGCGAATATTAACATAAAAATAAAAAATATATGTTAAATGAAGAAGGAATTAAACTCTATAAATTTCAAAAAAGTGAAAATAAGTTAAACAATAAAAAACAAAATGATAAGATTTTTAGAATTAATAATATGAATTTATCGCTATGAATTTTTATCCAATTAAGAGCAAATACCAAAATTAAATTATGAAAGTCTCAGCTACTTTTAGGAAATTGTTCGTTTTAAGAAAAAATGGGCTTAAATAACAAAAATTTTGCTTAGTATTCGTTTTAAATTTATTTTGAGGAAGAATTCATTTCGATTTTGCTATAAATGAAATAAACTGTAATTACCCATGCTATTATAATAATTATACCAAAAGTTTCTTGTAATGCTACAGAAGGCCAATTTATAAAAAATCCCAATAAAGGCGAGATGAAACCGATTACTAAAAATGTTAAGCCAACATTTTTCTTTTTGTTTAAAATTCCCAAACTCCAAGTTAATATTGCTAAATTACTTTGAATGAAAAAATAAGTCGAAACGAATGTGTGCGGCCTAGTCCCTGCAGGATACATTCCAATCAATGCAAGAAAAATTCCTGATATAAAAAAGAAGGAACCCCCTATTATTTCAAGTTTACCTTTAGATTTGATTATCATGAATACAGAAAATAGCATGACAAAAACCGAAGTAAAGATAAGACCATAATTATATATCCAAGGCATTTTAGCATTATTTGAACCTAAATCACTAAAGGCATGTTCAAATATATTAAACCATGGATTATAAAAAATTGAAAAAAATAAGGTTAAAACAAATGAAGTTATTCCAAAGAAACAAGAATAAGATAAAGCTCTTAGCAATTTATGATTGCTTACCATAATTTAATATTTTAATTTAAAAAATATCTTTGTCTATGAAGACATAATCTTCAAGCTATGTTATGGTTAAGTCTTCAAAATTTTTAATAATTTTAAATTCGTTAAAAATAAAATTCAATAAAAATAATTATCCTATGAAAAGAGATTGTTTAAAAAGGAAAATCTTTTGATCCCAAACCAAGCCTTACATTTTAATATGATTTAGCTTCAATTTCTTTATTCAAGATTTTCAAAACATATCATTCTACAACAATTTTAGATTTTTTATCATAAAAATTGATAAAAACAGTTCTCTTAAAATTAGGTAAAAAATGTACAATAGATGGGATACAATGATCTAAGCTAAAATTTTGTTTGTTTCGGTTTAATGTATGAAAATACTACTTTAATGTACCTCATTGAGTAATTGCAGATTGGTTTATACTAAACTCTTGGCTTCTACTCATGATTTACATAACACCTTTAGGATGGTGGAATTATTCGATATATAAATGGAACAATATCTAGTCAATATAAGTTAGTTAAAGAGATAAAGATTAAAAAAGAACCTATAAATTAGAGGCGGAATTTACCGTAGACTAACTTCATCCACTATCTAAAGCGCGAGAGTTTTAATCTTTTGTAATTTATTAAATTTCCGTAAAAATAATTTATATGTTCACTAATTAAATTTTTTATTTAATTATTAATCTATATATTGCTAAAATTTTCATAAATAACTTTTATTTAAATTTCTTATATTAAATATTTATAGGTTTATATAGTATAAAATATATGGGGTTTTAAAAAAGAAAGCAAAATACTTGAAGAATACTTTAATGATGCTTGTGATACTCGGAATGATACTTCCTTTAATACAAATAGATAGAAGTAAGCTAATGAAGCAAGTCTTAGAATCAGTTATATAAGGAAATTGAAGTTTTAGCTAGACAAGTTTCTTAAGATTTCACAATCTTTCCTAAAGTTTCTGGAAGCAAAGAAAGTACACAAATATAAATATCAATTGGATAGAAAAATTTAAATGATATTTCAATAAAGTAAATTTAATGCAAATTGTTTCAATACTCGATTTCGACGGTACTGTTGTCTATGAAGATGTTTTTGAAAGACTTCTAGACGAATTCACAAGAGAAGATTGGCGTTATTATGATTATCTTGTAGAAAAAGGAGAGCTCAGATTAGAAGAAGCAGTTTCAAAGCAATTTGATTTAATAAAGCATGCAGGGTTAAATGCTTTGTTCAATGCTTCTTTGAAATATTTGAATTTAAGGGAAGGCTTCAACGATTTTATAAAATATTGCGAAGATAAATCCATTCAAATAGTGATAGCTAGTGCTGGATTGAGCTTTTATATACATCATTTAATCGATCAATGTAATTTAAAAGTTAAATGTTATTGTATGAATGTTATTGAGAAAGATGGTTCTTTGTTATTATTTCAACCTTCTTATGATAAGCAAAGATATAAGAACTTCAAACAAGCTATAGTTAACGAATATAAAGAGAAGGGTTTCTTCGTAGTTTACATAGGAGATGGCTTTAATGACTTTTGGGCAGCAATAGATGCGAATTTAGTTTTCGCAGTTAAGAATTCAGTATTGGAACAAAAGTGTAAGGAAAGCAATTTAACTTTCAAATCTTTCTTAAAATTTAATGAAGTAATTGAAGAGCTATCCAAACTTGAATATTGAAGAGCTAAAGGAGCTTAAGAAAAAATTAGAGTATTCAAACTTTGTGCATTTGAATAGGAAAATATAATGTAGAAGTAATTATCATTGGTGAAGCATCTAGAGAAGAAGATAAGCAAGGAAGGCCTTTTGTGGGAAGAACAGATAAAGTTTTAAATAAGATACTTGAGCACATAGGCTTGAATAGAATAACGTTTTTTATTACAACATAGTTAAATGCAGATCTTCATACAATGGAGAGCTTTACGATGCTTGCATACGAAATTATCCTGAAAAACAAATAGAACTAATTTCCCCATAAAATAATTTTATTGCTAGATAACGTTGAAACCAAGCATTTATTAGGTGTTAGAATCATTTCAAATGTTAGAGGAAAGCTAATAGAAAAAGAAGACAATTCTATTTTGCTACTTATCATCCTGCAGTAGTTCTATACAATACTTAAAAAGAGGAAACTTTGATGAAAATTTTGAATATTTTGTATATAATAAAATCAAAAAAGAAAAGAAAACTCTCGATTATTTCCTTAAAGCTTAGAAATTCTTGAATAGACTTTTAGCAATTCTAAGCTATCTCTTATTCCACTCATCATCTCTGGTATTTTCTTTTCCTTTAAAAACTTTTCAACTTCTTCTTCTCTTCCTATTCCTAAGAAAGGTATTATTTGAGGTAAAAGTCTTCCAAATATTCCAGTTCCTGAATAAATTTTAGCTAGTAAATCAAAATTGGTTCTAAACCAAATCCATGCTGCATTTCTTACATCAGGATTCCTTGAAATATGATATAATACGAATCTAACATCTTGCCTCTTTATTTCTCCAGTAAAAATCATCGCAGCTGTAGTCAATACTAAATGTGTTTCACTTGCATTTATCAAAGCAATAATTAACCTTTCTCTTTCTTCATCGAATATTTCCTTTCTATATTTTTCAACCAATTCATGAAATGCTTCTTCTCCTTTTGATCTTATATATGCTATTAGCATTGCTTGCTTTAAATTCGGGTCTATTTTCTCATAGTCTTTATATTCTAAATAGAACTTTTCAGCGAATTCTTTATCTAGAATGCTAAATTTCTCGCATATTCTGCCAAATACAGATCTGCTCAATTCATCTTTCTTATCTTTCCATATTTCATATTGCATATTATGGAAATCTATTGCTAATCTCTTGAATTTTTTAGGATTCAATAACGTTAAAGTATAAAGCTCATCAGATATCTCAAGAGATAAGAGATTATCGTCAGTATTCATGAAATATTTTACTAGCTCTTCATAGCGATCAGGACTTATCATTCCTGCAAGCAAGAATGCATAGTAATCATTGAGCAGTCCAAATTTTTCTTCCTTATTTAAATCAGTTTCTATTACAGGACTTAAATTATCATAAAATACTCTGTAAAATCCTGCTCTATTCAAATTAACTTTCAACTTCTTAATTTCTTCTCCGAAATCGATTGTTGCTTCTTTCTTATCAAATATGAAGTTCTTAATCTTACCATTCACTTCAAGAGTCAAAGGTATTGACCATATTTCTTCGCTTTTTTCATTAAAAGAGAACCTTTCTTGTCTTATCTTTATTTTGCTTCCTTCCGTCTTTATAGCCAGATAAGGATATCCTTTCTTCTTTATCCATTCTTCCATAATCTTTTCAATTCCTTTCTTGCTTGCTTCCTCTAAGCTAAGCCATAGATCTTTTCCTTCTGCATTTCCATAGCTGAATTTTTTTAAATAAATTTGAATTCCTTTTCTAAATTCTTCTTCACCTAAATAAGATTCAATCATTCTTAAAACGCTTGCTCCTTTGCTATAGCTTATTTCATCGAAGAGCTGCTCAACTTCTTCTGGTTCTTTAACTTTAGCTTCTATAGGATGCGTACTTGCTAAGGCATCTTTGTTGAATGCTATAGCTTGTTCATTTAAGAAGAAATTATCTTGAACTCTCCATTCAGGATATTTAGATGCTACAGCCTTATAACTCATAAATGTTGCAAAGGATTCGTTAAGCCAAAGATCATCCCACCATTTCATGGTTACCAAATCTCCGAACCATAAATGAGCTAACTCGTGGGCCACTGTGGTAGCAACACGTCTTTTATGACTTAAAGGAGAATTCTCATCAAGCAATAAAGCAGATTCTCTAAACGTTATTGCACCCCAATTTTCCATTGCTCCATAAGCAAATTCAGGTACAGCTATTAAGTGAAGCTTAGGTAAAGAGTATTCGATTCCATAATATTTTTCATAAAATTCTAGGAAATTCTTAGCGAATTCCAAAGCTAATTTACCTTTTGAAATCTTTCCTTGTGTAGTAGCTACTATTATATCTATGTTTCTATATTTGTCTTTAATTTCTTCGAATTTTGAAATTCCTAGATACAATAAGTATGTAGACATTTTAGGCGTAGGCTTGAACTTTATAACTTTCTTTTCATCTTCGAATTCGATTTTTTCAATAGGCATATTCGAGATTGCATCTAGATCTTTTCTTATTTTAATAGTTAACTCAAAAATAGCTTTATATGCAGGATGATCTATGCATGGAAACATATCTCTTGCATGGGAAGCTTCGAATTGAGTTGTTATCATGAATTCTTTTCTAGTGATTTTATATATCCCGACTAATGATTCAGGAATTTCCTTTTCAAAATCTACTTCTATTGTTCCTTCAAACTTACCTACGCTTAATTTCAAGATGTTATTTAAATATTCGAAACCTATTTCTTTGCCATTTGCCTTTACTTTTTTAATTTTCATTCCAGATGCATTGAGCTCTAAACTCTCATCAGTTTTCAATTCAATTTTCACATTTCCTTTATAGCTATTTCCTGATTCATCGAAATCAAGTAATATTTCGTACTTTTTTACTTCAAGCATAATTATAAAAGATTCGGATAGGCTTAAAACTTTTTCTCAAAACAAAGGAATATAAATTCGATCTAGAAAAATGGAAAGGACCTTCGTCATGATAAAACCCGATGGCGTACAAAGAGGCTTAATAGGAAAGATAATTTTTAGATTTAAAAATTTTTCAAAGATAAAAAAAGAAGTTAGCTTCGACTAATTTTAGAGAAGCCTATAGAAGCAGCTATCGCAGAAATAGCCATTATTATGAAAGCGCCGCTAATAATAAGTAGACCAAATTCTTGAATTTCTTCTGGATATCTAATTGGTGCAATTGCAAGATTCATGATTATTATACTAACAATGTTAACGGCTGCTATTTTGAAAATCCTTCCTTTTGTTGAAATGTAGCTTAAAAATTCAAGAAATGAATATATCGACCATAATATAACAGGAACCTGTATTGGAATTTTTATTTCTAATCTAAATATGTTAGGATTAATTACTATAAAAAGTGATGATATGCTGAGAATCCCAAATATGAGTACAATGATGCCCGTTATTAAATATAATACCTTACCAATTTCTTTTGAAAGTAAAATCCACGCAATACTTCTTATCAAAATGGATATGCCCCATGAAATAAAACCATATAGTGCTCCAAAAATGGTAGCACCTAAAATTGCTGCAATTGCTGAAAATATAAAACCAATTAGACCTAGTATGTTATGTGATTTCATGCGTTAAGAAGAAATTATAAAATATAAAATTAATTATTAATTTTTTCCTTTTTTCTTATCTACTAGTTCAAATCCTTTAGGTGCTTCATTTAAGCTTAATATATGAGAATATATTTTCGTAGGATCCAATCTATTTCTTCTTATCAATTCAATCAATACAAGTGGATAAAGTTATCGGATCTCTTTGAGATTCTTTTTTTGTAAGCCATAGTTGATCCATTAGCAAGTTATACTCAAGAACATGAAATCATCCTATCACAGATATTTTGCCTTTTCTTCTAGCAATTTCTATTGCATTTAACAAAGGAGAATCTCCGCTTACGCAGCATTTATAGCTAAATCTACGCCTCTTCCATCAGTTTTATCACCGTGGTTAATAGAAAATTGTATCTCAATCCTTTTGAGACCCATTTTATAACAAGTAATGTTTGAAATGATTGGTATAAAAAATTTGTTAAAAACGATTACTTGGAAATTTGATAACTTAAATATTCATTTTCTGATTCACTAGCCGTAAGACTTTCATTTTATAAGCTAATTATCTATGTTTAGCCTGTTCCAATAAAATTTTTAAAACACTTTTTCCTATTTTACTTCCTGTGAATTTACCTTCAAAATTGTTTAATTCAACCCATGTTCTTAAATTACTATAACCTAATTTCTTTAAAGCTTCCTCTATTTCTTCTTTATAATCTTCTATTTCTAACATTTCTTCTTCAATGAAAGTAGCAATCCAAAGATTCATTATCCTTTCCAATTCTTTTAAAGGCTCAGGATGATCATCTACTCTTAAATCAAAATATTTACCTACAATTAAAGGATCAAATTCTTTTTCACTTTTCTCAATTTTCTTAGCTATTATTATGGCTGCGCTTTGTTTTCCTCTTCTATCTCCCCCCTTTTCTTCCGCAGCTTTCAACGCTCTTAATATCTTTTCATAAATTTTCCCACTTCTTTCAGCTTCCTTAGCCATAGCTTCGAGAACTTCTTTACCAGCTATTATATTACCTTGAACAGAAAAGTGATTACCAATAATGTGGCCCGCATAGGGATAGCATTCATTACCAGTAAACGCGGCTGAATTTCCTTTTGAATCTACTATTCCTACTTGTCGTTTTTCTCTTAAAGGATCGTTTGCAATTAAAATATTTAAGGTTTCATAGGCGTTATATTTAGTTAACAATTCTAAACCTTTCGTTCCATATTCTAAATTTGCTAAAGATTGGGTTGCTATCGCTCCTACGTTCGCTTTTACCCAAGGAACAAACGCTCCTACAGCTAGAAATTTGCTTGCAACACCGACCCCCCATGCTTCTTCGTTAGGATCATAAATAACTATTGAAAATGTCATAATAAAAAATCTTTTATATGATAAAAATAGTTAATCCTATTTCCTTCCTTATAGATGACAAGTATTCTCCAACTATTCGAAGCTATATATTTTATTTGAAGAGTGAGTGGACGACCTCTTGCCCTTCGTGCGAGAGATACTAAGGAAAATCTTCAGAGATGAAAATTCTAATGTAAATAAAATTTCTTTATAGGAACTTATTTACCAATTAACCCAGAGAATTTATCATTATATTGGAACAGCAAGTAATTTAATATATCTGAAAGTGCAGAAAGAAGAGGTTGCAAAAAAACTTTCTTGAATTTTTCAAAATAGGTTCAATAGTAACCTTAATTAATTTAATAATAATTTATATCTTTTTAATCATATTTGATTTATATATTACAAAATTATTAATTATTTTACAATACTAATTTTGATTTCCTATTTATTTCTTGAGTTAATATTCTTAAGATTATTTTTATCATAAATATTATTTTATATAATGATAAGAATTGAATTCTCCAAAAATAAAGATAATGTAATCAATCTTGCTTCTAAAATTTTCTCTGAATTCGATTTATATTGGTTTAAATATTGGCTGAATAATGGCAAATTAATTGAATGTTATTATGATAATTCCTTGGTAGGCTTTTGTTTAGTTTTAATAAGACCTGTTATTGGAATAAAAGGAGGAATAATAATGTATATAGGAGTTAAGGAAAGTCACAGAAGAAAAGGAATTGGCTCAAAAATTTTATCCTTCGCTGAAAATTACTTTATTTTGCATAAATGTGATTCAGCTTTTGCAACCACAAGAATTGAAAACAAAGCAGCTATAAGTTTTTTCTTAAAAAATAATTACAAAGGTTTTTTAATTGATTGTTTAATAAGAAGAATGGAAAATGGCTTTAAGCTCGTAAGAGATTTACATGCTTACGAAGATGACATATTATTTATTAAAAAATTAAAAAATGTAAAAATTAATTTATATGAATTAGAAGAATGCTATTTTTTATAACTTTTTTCTATCATATTAAATATACTATTACTTTTTTCTTTTTCTATTAAATTTGAAACATTATCGTATTTTATTGATGTTTCCTTTCCTTCTAATTCATAAATTACTTTATGAAGTATTTCATGTACTAAATCGTTTTCAATTCTTTCTTCATCATATACCCATACAATATTAATTGTTTTATTTTCAAAACTAAAATAAAGAAAATTAGTTTTGAACTCCTTTGCATAACTATCCAATTCAAATAAATTTAAATTCTTACCTTCTTCTTTAAAATAATCTATTATAGCAAACTTTAAAGCTAAGAGTTCTTCCTTATTTATTATTCTTAAATCCATCATCATTAATTTATAAATGAAAAAGAAATTAAAAAATATGGAAAGAAAAGTAGGAATCATAGGAGTAGCTTATTCAAAATTTGGAGTAAGAAATGATGTGAATTTTAATGAACTTGCGTATGAAAGTTTTAAAGAAGCTATTAATAGTTCGAACATAGATTTGAAGGACATTTCATTCCTTATAGTTTCAAATGTAGGAGTTTGGAGCAGCGAACCTTTGCCTGCCGTCTCTTTAGGAGAATACCTTGGATTAATAGGTATAGGAACTTTAAGAGTTGAAGCTGCATGCGCTTCAGGCAGTGCTGCAATAAAAATCGCCTACGATATGATAAAAAGTGGTGAACATGAAGTTATAGCTGTAATAGGAATAGAAAAAATGAATGAATCAACCACTCCTATAGTTGTTGAAATGATAGGAAGAGCAGGAAATTACTTCTGGGAATTTGAAAATTTCGGTTTAACTTTTCCAGGTTATTATGCCCTATATGCAACTGCATATATGAATAAATACGGTGCAAAAGAAGAAGATTTATGTGAAGTAGCGATAAAAAATCATTATTATGGAGCAAGAAATCCAAAGGCTCATTTTCAAAAGGAAGTAACTTTGGAAGAATGTATGAATTCTAGATATGTTGCTTGGCCTTTAAAATTATATGATTGTAGTCCTATTTCAGATGGCTCAGCAACTGTTATACTAGCCAGTGAAGATTTCATAAGAAAAAGCGGGGTTAAAGAACCAATTTGGATAAGAAGTATAGGAGCATCAAACGATACTTCAAATCTTAGTAAAAGAGAAAACTTCTTAAGTTTAAAAGCTACAGTTGAAGCTGCAGATAAAGCATATAAAAAGGCTAATATAGATAAAGATAAATTAACAAAAATATTCGATGTTATTGAAGTTCACGATTGCTTTACTATTGCAGAAATTCTAGCCTGTGAAGATTTAGGATTATTTAAAAGAGGTGAAGGGTATAAAATTATTCGTGAAAAACAAACATATATTGGAGGAATGATTCCTGTGAATTTAAGTGGAGGTTTAAAGGCAAAGGGTCATCCCTTGGGTGCAACAGGAATTTCTATGCTCGTTGAATTAGTAAAACAATTAAAGTATGAAGTTGAAAAACAAAGACAAGCTGATATAAAAAACGGTCTTGCTTTGGCTCATAATGTAGGAGGTACAGGTCATTATGCTTATGTTACAATTTTAAGCAGATGATAAAATGCAAAGAATAATATATGATGAAGGTATTAAGAAACTCGAAGAATTTGCTAAAGAAAATAAGAAAATATTAGGCTTCCCAATAATTCCTGATCAAAAATTAGGTACAGCACTTTGGGTTTCCAATAGAGAAATAAGGATAAAATACATTATTTCGGTGGAAAAAATTAAAAAGTTCTTTGAAGGTTTATTTGAAGGAAAGATTTATGCTACAAAATGTTTAAGCTGTAATGAATTGTATTTTCCTCCTCAAACTGAATGTGGTAAATGTAGAATGGAAAATGTTGAATGGGTTGAGTTAAGCGGTGAAGGAGAACTTATTACCTTTACAAAAATATTCGTTAAACCCTATAGTTTTTCCCATTATGAAGACTATATTATAGGTATTGCTAAACTTAAGGAAGGAATAAATGTAACTGCATGGATAGAAGAAAAGGATATACAAAAAATTAAAATAGGAAGTAAAGTAAGATTAAAGGTTACCAAAAGATTACCTGAAGAATATTTAACATATGTTATTACAATAATAGAATAAAAGTATATATTTTTGTATACAAAAATATATAAATTATAGAAAAATTTAAATTTTTAGTTATATATAATTTTTATATGGAATATAAGATAATTTATGCACTTGAAAGAATATCTAGAGCATTTAAGTATACATTAAATCTTAAGTCCTTAAATTTAGGATTAAGTAACTTACAAGCCCAAATTTTGCTATTTTTATATAGCAGGGAAGAAAGTTTAAGAAATATAAGTTCAATTTCTGAAGAATTCCAATTGAGTACAGCTACTGTTAGCGAAGCTATCAATACTTTAAAAAATAAGGGATTAGTAAAGATAGAAATGGGGAAAGATAAAAGATTCCGAGTTATTTCTTTAACAGAAAAAGGTTCTAAACTAATCGAAGAGTTAATAAAATGGGATACAAAAATAGTTGAGGCTTTAAATGAACTTAATTATGAAGAAAGGATGCAGCTTTTAATTATTTTAATGAAATTAATAAATTCAATGTATAAAAGAGGTTTGATAAGTCTTACAAGAATGTGCTTCACATGTGCATATTTTAATTTCCAAAAGATTTATTGCAATCTATTAAATATAGAGCTTAAACCTGAAGATTTACGAATAGATTGTAAAGAGCATAGTAGTTTAGCTAGATAGTTTTTTTATAAATTCCAAATTAATCCTATTCCTTTCATTAAGTTACCCAGAGCAGGTATAAGAATTAAATAGATATTGTACAAAATTAAAGGTAAACTGAGTACAAATATAAATAGACCTATTAAAAATATTCGAGTACCTTTATAATCATACAGAATAAAATCTCTTTTCATAAAGTATCCTGTAATAAGTTCGATATAATATGCAAGAATCAATAAAAATATACCATAAATTATACCCAACAAATTGATAATTAATCCAGCTAAGGCTAATAAATCCCTAACGGAATTAACCTTTTAGCAATTCTTCTTGAATGGTTAAGACCGTTTATAAAGAATTTATAAGCTAACATGGCTAAACCTGTTAATAAGAATAGAATAAATACGTAAGGTAACGTGAATAATCCAGTATAACTTATAATTCCTAAAGCTAAAATGAGAAATATTATTTCTATTATTACCGCTGCTATTATGCTTATAAACAATGCCTTACTTAGATTGTATTTAAGTGAATTTGGATTTTGCATATAACCTATCTTTAAGTATCTTTAATAAAAATTTTATTTGGCTAAATACTTCTTTTAAATAACTAGAATTTCAAAATCTTTAGTATGACTTTACAAAAGATTGAAAGTCTAGTCCTTTAGATAAAGGAGAAAGTTACCCTAATATTTTAGGGTCTAATTTTTATTCATGCTAAATTTAGTCTAACATGATGAGCAAAAAAATTAGCCTGTTGGATAATTTGTGGCTATGGGCAACACTAGCATTAGCGATAATGGCAACCTATGGATTATGGGTCCTACTTGAAATAATGAATATGCATGGAATACATTCACCGCCACATAAACCCTAAAATGGCACTCATATCTAGATCCTTTGAAGATTGGTATAAGAAATTCAGCAAGGAAGAAAAGATATGGATTATAACAGCTTTTATTGTTGCAATAATTTTAGCTACAACAACAGTTACTTGGCATATTTTCGATTCGAAGCACCAGGTTCCTTCTTATTCAAAGGAAATCGATCCTTATGTTTTTAAGGAAATGGCAATAAATTTTTCAAGAGAATATAACAATAAGTTTATTCCTCCAAACGTAGACATCTACATTGCAGCACAACAATACTATTGGTCTGTTCAAAAAATAATACTTAAAAAAAATACGGACTATAGGTTCTATGTTGCAAGCTTAGATGTAATACATGGTTTTACTATAGTAGGAAATGGTGTTGTATATAATTTAATGGTTATGCCTGGAATGACTTACGGCTTTACAATAAACTTTAATAAAGAAGGGAAATATTATGTTATTTGCAGTGAGTACTGCGGTTACGGTCATGGAGAAATGAGAATGATCATAGAGGTGATAACATGAATAAGCTAAATATTATGGATTTGGTTAAGTTTAAAGCAGATAATAAAACTAAACAAGTAATTTTTGCAAACTTCCTTATGGCTTTGGTATCGATTGTTATTGGAGGAATTGCAGCGATTTTTATTGCTATAGGTAGGTCAGGAATAAGCGAATTATTTTCTCTTTTAAATATAAACCACGAATATTACTATAGATGGTTGACTTTGCATGGAATGAATATGTTAATCTTTTGGATACTATGGTTCGAAGTAGCCCTTTTATACTTCACTTCAACAGTGATACTTAACCAATCAATACATGGTTACAAGATTGCATTAACTAGCTTAACAACAATGTTATATGGTCAAATATTGGTAGAATATTCAATTCTTAGTGGTGAATCAGATGTTTTATTTACAGCTTACCCCCCTTTAGCAGCAGATAATTTATTTTATGCAGGTTACATCTTATTTCTGCTAGGAACAGGTGTAGCAGTTATTTTGTTTTTTGTAAACATCTATAAAGCAAAGGTTAACGAGACTTACAAAGGCTCCCTTCCTTTAGTTACATGGGGTGCAGCAATAGCAGGAATAATAGCGATAACTGCGATTTTTCAAGGAATAATAATTCTAACTAATACTCTTGCATGGAAAATTG
Organism: Crenarchaeota archaeon SCGC AAA471-B05; assembly: GCA_000380705.1. Taxonomy (GTDB): domain Archaea; phylum Thermoproteota; class Thermoprotei; order Gearchaeales; family Gearchaeaceae; genus SCGC-AAA471-B05. The sequence continues at coordinate 38,878 of AQYM01000023.1, read as the reverse complement.
GTTTAATTTCTATAAATCCTATGACTTATAGATGGTTTTTCTGGGGGTTGGGTCATAATGCTCAATATGTAAATGTAGTGGCAACCATAGCTGTACTTTATGCACTAATAGTTTTAGGAACAGGTTTTAAAACAATTAACTTTATCAACGAAAGATACGCAAAACTTGCCTTTGCCCTCGTAACTTTATTTGTGATTCCTGGAATAGGCCATCATATATTAGTTGATCCAGGTTTCTCTACAATTCTTAAACAAGCTTCAGGTAGCGTAGGTTCTCACTTTTTATCCGTACCTACTATGCTACATGCCTTTGCATTATTAGGCGCACTTGAAGCTACGTTACGTTCCTCAGGTCATACAAGTTTATTGGGATGGATAAGAAAAATACCTTGGAAGAATCCAGCTATGGCTACGATTGTATTAGTGCTTATATCCTTTGGTATAGGAGGAATAACGGCTCAACCACTAACTACTTTACAGCCTAACTTAAATTACCATAACACATTCTGGGTACCAGGTCACTTCCATTTTATGGTGGCAGGAGGTACAACATTGGCATTTATGACTCTAATTTATTATATGTTGCCAATTTTAATTTCAAAAAGAATTTATAGTATAAAACTTGTTACGATTCAAATATATTTATTCTTTTTAGGTATCTTAATACTTGGTCTATCTATGATAATGTTAGGATATGAAGGGGTACCTAGAAGAACTTTAATAAATTCTTCACTCTTACCTTCATGGTCTATTTCTCCTTTGATATTAGTAGGTGGAACGTTGGCAATCACTGCAGGTATAATGTTTGTATTAAATGTTTTATTAACTATATTACTAGGTAAACAGGGCGAAAATATTTTTGAAGGTTTCATTACCAATTATGATATTAAAGAAACCTCAAACGTAAGTAAAAAAGGTAGCTTAGTAGTATGTTTTATAGTAATTGTAATACTACTTTTAATATTCTTTATATCATTTGTAAGATTGACATATATGCCGTCCCTTTATTAGAAACTTAATGAAATATAAAATAGAATTTTTATACATATTTAAAGCTTTATTTTTAATACTGACAGGAACGTTTTTAGGGACTTTAATTTTATCTGGAATCTATAAAGATTACAAAGTTTTAATGATTCATCCCTTATTTCAAATCTTTGGCATCCTATCTTTTGTTCTAGGTGTAGCAATATTTCTATTGCCTAGAATAAAACCTTTTACTTTCAAATTAGGCTATATATCATTTATATTTTTGGATATAGCACTCTTTTTAGCTTTTTTCGGTCAATTTTTTGGATTTTTTATTTTAAGTTTTGAAATACCATTGATTATTTTCTCAATAATCGTTTTTTACAACTTTTTGAAATTTTCCTTGATTAAAAGCATTATTTTCTCAATAATCGTTTTTTACAACTTTTTGAAATTTTCCTTGATTAAAAGCAATTTCCGTGAAGCAGACCCCTTTTTTATACTTTCAGGATTTTCTTTGATAGGCTTTTCTTTATTCTTTTTAACAAATAAAACACAGGTTTATAATTCAAATAGCATATTATTTTTACTGGGTTTTGTTGGTTCTTTAATTTATGCCATCGAAACAAGGATGGTTGCTGTTAGACAGACAATTAATTATAAAAGAATAACAAACATAACAGTCTTCTTCCAAACTATTTCCATAGTTTTATTTTTGCTTAATATTTTTATGGAGGCTCCAAATTATTCGATAATATTCTTCCTAATCTCAGCTATCTCAGCTATAATTTCTTTAAGAATTTTTGAAAAAAGCAGACCTTTAACAATGCATAAACTTTCAAAATATGAGAGAAAAATGATTTATTATAACCAAGCAACGTTAATAATTTCCTATGTTTGGTTAACAGTTAGCTTAACTCTTTTCAGTTTTAACATAATCCATTATGATTCTTTAATACATGGAGTTTCACTCGGATTTATCGGGAATACGATTCTAGCCTTTGCTCCTATATTTTTACCTACAATTCTAAATAAAGGAAATATGCTTAAGGTTATAAGTTTCAAGATAGTTGTTATTTATAACATTGGAGTAATCTTAAGATTTATTAAAGAATTAATTGATTTCAACCATCTAATTTCTCTTTCAGGTTTAATACTAATTGCATCTATACTAATCTTTATCATGAAATTACAATAAACAAATTCTAGACCTTAAAATTGAGATGAAGTTTAATTTTAAACAATTTTCTTTAAATTAAGAGTATTGAACCATTCGCCTTAAAGGAGATTTCCTGCAATTCCCAAATAAAGCAATCATAGCTCCTATTATAATAAGGATTGCTTGTTCGGAAAGTGATTCAATCTCTCAATATGCAACAAATCAGTATACCTGCCATCAAATGGTGTTCTCTTAACTTCTTTATCATCCTTGCTAAAAAGTAATCATAAATTGAAGGAGAAACACATTTATACCTGAAGGAACCGGTCATGCGAGATTCCTAATGTAACCTTCCACCACTTTACGTAAAGCTCTTCTGAGCAATTCTTGAGCTGAGGAAGGTGCTATGCCAAGCATTTTTGCAATATCAATCAAACTTGTTTTTCTATCCACATCAAAATAACCTTTATGATAAGCCAATAATAAAGCCTGAAGTTGTCTAGGAGACAAACTTTGCTTATTACTCTTTAATTTCTTCTCCATATCATATACCGATTGAACAATAGGTTTTAAATTTAGATCATTAAGTATTCTTAACATATTCCTAAAATACTCACGTGAAGGAATCATTAAGCTATAGACTATTTCATTTGTACCAATAGCATATGCCCCTAAAACTATAGCATCAGTGTTACTAAGATAGTTACATGCACTACAGCTTTTAGTTCTAGCCCAAACCTTTCCATCCCCAGCTTTAAGAAGTTTTACACCACTTTGAATTAATTTTTTTCTAATATCCTTAGGAATATCAGAACTTATTATATGATCCGTATAACTTCTTTTGGGGAATATTAGTTCAATTTTTACTTCAGAAGATTTAATCGTAGAAAAAACGATACAATCGGAACGTACTAAACGAACTTTAGCAAATATGGCTTTCCTCATCCAAGCAATCTTACTTATATCGAATATTTTAACTTTTTTAAATATTAAATGATAAAGCATGTTTGTAAAGAAAAAATACTTCTAGAGCTATTAAAGGAGCTAAAAAAATAAGTATAGGAGAAAAAACCTAAGTTGTAAAATATTATCATAATAAAGTCTGGTGTTTAAAAGAGTATAGGGAATAAATGTTGGTTTAAATTACTATCTGTTTTCCAAAGCGACAAAAATTAGATCTACAAGTATAATATCAACACTAAAAATAATATTAAAAAGTAAAACTGTTGCAATTAAATGAAAGAAAAGGTCATAATTCCAAGAAAGTAAAGAAAATACAAGAAGTCAAATACATGCAGCATTTAAGTGTAACAAAGGATAAAAAACTTCCTTTAGGTCACATTAAGCCTGTAACAATTTAAAGAAATAATCCAAGCTAAAATGAGAAAAAAGGAAGTTATTAAATTAAGGTAAACGTATATGGGAATTAATAAAAGAATGTAAGCTAAACCATTACATTTTGGTTAACTTTTCCTCTTAAAACTAAGCTTGCATCCCTGTACATCACTAAAAATCATCAATAATGGAAACAACAATCCAAGAAAAGTTAAATTAGTGTAAATTGATGGATAAATCGTCAAGGAAGAAAATTATTAAAGTAAAAACTATGAGATAATTAAAATCCCTGTCCTTCAGAACTGGAGGAGTTTACTTACAATTGTGGCATAAACTATTGTCACTAGGAATCTTTTGCGTAAATAAGTTATAACATTTTATACAAAGAAAAAGCGCTTCGGAATTTTTATGCAAAATTTTATTATAATTTTGTGTCCAATAAATCTGTTTAACCATAATTAGCTTTCCTTTAATACCCAAATCCCAGCTATATCTTGTTGCAATTCTGATATCTTCAGGAAATATAGTCACTTTATCTTTAGAAATTGATCTCAAAAAACTTATAAAATAGTTGTTATCGGCTTTATTTTTCCAATATGCTACTATCCTTGAAATATAACCTTTATCACAGTAGTAAACTCCTATTAACGGATCTTCGTTTATAAATTTATGATAAGTTTTATTTCTACAATGGGAATAACATATTCCTTCGCCTATTAGCTTTTCTTTAACTACTTCTTTTAGATCAAATTCTTGGGAAAAATCATGTTTTATTGAACTCAAATCATATTTTAATAGATTTTCAACAGCTTTTTTTGTAAAATTAACACCTTCAGAATAACCAGTTAAAACATGCTTTATACCTTCATTTAATTCCATAAAAAACCTGCGGTATTATATAGTCTTCTGAATAATCACCATATTCTTTAACCAACCTATCAGCTTCTTGAATATCTTTATCTATATCATATAAATATAACGGTATGTTTTGTTTTAAGGCGAAATTTTTAATAGGTTCTAAGGTCGTAGGTACACAATGAGGACACCAATTGGCATAAACTAAATGTATCGCCTTAATCCTTTGCATAAAATAAAATTACAAAAAAGATGTTTTATTTTTTCTTTTTCTTAACTAAGAAGAATATTATCACTATAGCAACTACTGCAATTAACGTGACAATAAAAATCAAAAAGTCGTAAGGAATAATAGTTTGGATTGTTGAAGGTGTTGTAGTTGCAGTTTCTTCTGGAATTCCAATAAATAGGGGTAAGATTGCTCTTCCCACATTTTTAATCGGATTTTCCATACCTATAGAGACAATTTCAACAATCAAATAATACTTGCCTTTGGAAGGAAAGGCATAATTAAATTCCAAAATCCCCATATGGGAATGTATATCCTTTAATTTCTCTATTATATTTCCCGATTCATCTGTTATGTTGACCGAATATGTCACATGTTCTACTGTTTTGTTATTAAGAATTAAACTAAGCTTAAAGCTTAATGTTAAATTCAAAGGAATATCAGGTGGCTTATAAGGATATACTTGAACTTTTAAAATATATCCGTAATTAAGTTGAACTGTAAATATTTTTTCTTGTTCCAAGTTTAATGTTAATAAGCTACTCGTAAACAGTAAAATTAGTAAAAATCCCAGTTTCATGTTTCACTCAATCTTTATATTATTTAAAAATTTTTGTAAATAATTATATAAAGTAATATAATGAATGAAGATGAAAAAATTTTAAAATTAATAGGTTTCCCAAAAATAAAAGCTAAACTTGACCAGAATGAATCCCCCTTTAATGTTCCTGAAGAAATTCTAAATCAAGCTTCAGAAACTCTTAAATATATTAATTATTATCCAACCGAGAAGCTTTACGACGAGATTAGATATCTCTATTCTGAATATGCTAAAGTGGATGTTGAAAAAGTTTGGGTTGCTCCTGGAGTTGATTTGTTTTTTGACGAATATTTTTTCCATTTTAAAAGTAAGGGATTTGTAGCTTCACCTAGACCTACTTTCTTTTTGTTTGAAAAAGAAGCATACCACATGGGATATGAAATAATAGGAATAAAATTGAAAGAACCAGAATTTAAGATTGAAATAAATAGCTTTTTAAATCATGTTAAACAAGCTGATTTTTGTTATATAGATAATCCAAATAATCCAACAGGAAATTTAATAATAGAAAGAGAAGGTTTTGAAGAGATAGCAAAGTTAAATAAACCTGTTTTGCTTGATGAAGCCTATTATGAATTTTGTAATAATACATTCATAGATTTAATAGAAAATTATGAATATTTGGGAATAATTAGAACTTTGAGCAAAGTTTTCTGTTTGGCAGGAGCAAGGATAAGTATTCTAATTACAGGCAAAGAAATATCTAAAATTATGAATAAGGATATCCTGAGATTTAGATTATCCACAATTTCATTAGTATTAGCAAAATTAGCTTTAGAAAATAGAAAATACATACATGAAGTAATTCAAAAATTAAATTATGAAAGAGAAAAAATGATATATGAAATAAATAAATTAGGATTGAAAGCCTATAAAAGCTACACAAATTTCATTTTAATCTATAGTGAAATAGATAATTTGGCTGAAAGATTAAAAGAAAAGGGTATTTTGGTAAAAGATGTTTCATTTCAAATGGGGAAAGGATATATTAGAGTTTCCGTAGGTGATGAAAAAACTAACGAATATTTTATAAAAAGCCTAAAGGAATTATTGGAAAGTTGATAATTTTTTTATTAAAATTGAAGTATACATTACAATTTTAGGTATTGTATCTAAAGTTATGTATTCGTTAGGTGCATGAGCTCTTCCTCCATGGCCTGGAGCTGTAGCAATCATAGGTATTTTTAATACTCTTGTAAATAAATAACTCGGTGCCGAACCAGGTAAAATTGGAATTATGTAAGGCTTTAAACCCATTTCTTTATAAACTTCCTTTGAAATTTCCACAACTTTTTCCTTGGGATTCGTTTTACTCCAAGTATATGCATCATGAATTTTAACTTCAACTAAATCTTTATATCCCAATCTTTCAATTATTTTGTTCAATCCTTCTATTACATCCTTTGGTTCTATTGCTGGAACAAGTCTGAAATCAAGTCTTGCAATTGCTTCTGAAGGAATTATTGTTTTTGTTCCCAATCCTACATACCCTGAATAAATTCCATCCACATTAACTGTAGGCTTAAAATATACGGATAAATACCATTCGTCTCCTTTTATCCTTGAATATTTTATTCCGTACATTTCCATTATCTCTTCTAAAGGAGATGCTTCTTTAATATCGTTTAAATACTGAAGATCTTCATCCGTTGGTGAAATTGCCTTTTCTTCTAGCCATGGAATTTTTGGTCCTTCAATAGGATCAATTAAATGGGAAATTAAAGAACTAATTACAGCAACAGGATTTATAAATCCTCTACTAAAACTGCTATGTATATCATATTTAGAAATCTTAGACTTTATTTCTAAAAATACTATTCCCTTGTTACCTAAAACTATCATAGGTTTTCCTATTATTCTTTCAGAGGGAAAAGCGAAATAACACATGATAGAATCCTTTAATTCTTCATATTTTTCTTCGATAAACTTAGGCATAGAAGGACTACCTAATTCTTCTTCTCCTTCTAAAACTAACAATATATTAAAAGGTAATTCGTTTTCCAATTCGAAGTAACTTAATATTCCTAATAAGCAACTCATTAAAGCACCTTTTGTATTATAGGCTCCTCTTGCAATAATTTTATCTCCTACAATTCTTGCTTCAAAAGGTGGGCTTTCCCATGATTCTAATGGTTCTACAGGTTGAACATCATACATGTTATAAAATATCACTTTTTTACTATTCTTACCTTTTATTTTAGCATAAATTATCGGGTTTTTAAAATAATTGAATAAATTTACTTCACCATTTAATTTATCTTTTATCCATTTAGTTAGATACGAAACTGTTTCCTTTATTCCTTCACCTGTACCTGAAATGCTAGGTATTTGAAGTAAACTTCTTACCTCATTTATCAAATATTTCTCGTTTTTTTCAACGTAATTTTTTACTTTTTTAATAAACTCTTCCATAAATTAATTAAAGATTATTATTAGAAAAGCTTAATAGTTTTTGATTATTTAAAGAAAGACTATTTGTAAAATTTCATTCAAATTAAACTTTTAAATCATTTATGATAAAGTTTAAATACTTATTTTATGTTAATAGCTTATGAAATTAAATGCTTACACTGCAACATTAATACCGGAACCTCCGGAAGCTTCTACAGTAAAGACCTTAACTTTAATAGCAGGAATACTTTCATTAATATTCGGGATCGTATTATTAATTTTCGGAGTAATAACGCTTATAGTTTTAGTTGGAATAATATATATAGTTATAGGTATAATAGATATTTTAATTTATACAAATTGTAACGCAATTAGAAGATTGGTAAATGAGAGGAGATATGAAGAAGCAAAAAGTAAAACCTTGGTTTGGATGATACTGGGCTTCATATTTGGCGGAATTATAGTTGGTGTATTATTGTTGGTTGCATATTTAAAATACGATGATTTAATAAGGCATTCACAACCTGCAGNATATCAGCCTCCTCCACCTCCAGGTTAATAAAATTCTTCCAAAATTTTTTCTATTTCTTCCTTTGAAGGAAATGGATGTTTTACTAAAGGTATTCCTTTGTATATATCTGAAAAGTTTTCTTCATATGTTGGTCTTTCTGTTACGTAAAACAAACCTATTGGAATCTTTGGACCAAATTCATAGGCTTTTTTAATTGCTTGTTCAAAACTTCTAGGATCATGACCTGTATCTTCAAGCTTATATATTCTTTGCCTAAACCAATCATATGTATTAAGCCTGTTAAAAGTGACACATGGGCTAAACACATCTACTAAAGCAAATCCTTTATGTGTAATTCCATCTTTAATTAACTTTGCTAAATGAATAGGATCTCCTGAAAAACCTCTTGCAACGTATGTTGCTCCTCCTGCTATTGCTAAAGCTATTGGATTTATAGGTTCATCCACTACTCCATATGGAGTGGATTTTGTTTTATGGCCTTTTAAACTAGTCGGTGAAGCTTGACCTGTTGTTAAACCATAAATTTGATTATTCATAACTATTACAGTTATATCGATATTTCTTCTCATAACATGTATAAAATGTCCCATTCCTATTCCATAGCAATCACCATCTCCTACTGTACATATTACAGTTAATTCAGGATTGGCAAGTTTTGCACCTGTAGCAACAGGTATAGCTCTTCCATGTATTCCATGAAAACCATAACAGGAAGTAAAGCCTGGTAAATTTGATGAACAACCTATTCCTGATACAATCAATACATCCTTAGGATCAAGTTTAAGTTCAGCTAGAGCTCTTTGTAAAGCATTCAATACACCAAAATCCCCACATCCTGGACACCAATCAGGTTGAACTTCTCCTCTATAAATTTTTAATTCTAACGCCATGTTTAGTTATTTAAAATTTCTTTAACTTTATAAACAATCTGCAATGGTGTNATAGGTTCGCCATCATATCTTAAAAGTTTATCCTTTATTATTATTCCAGTATGTTCAGCAATTAATCCTCCCATAAAGGCACTGTAATTGTTTTCAACCAACAATAACCTTTTAGCCTTTATTAATATATTTTTTACTTCTTCAGCTTGGAAAGGATGAATATATTTGATCTCCAAGGCATTTGCTTTAATTCCTTCTTTTTTCAATTCTTCGATTGCTTCCCTTACTGCACCGCTTGTTGAACCCCAGCAAACTATTGTTATATCTGCTTCTTCATCTCCATATAATTTTGGTGGAGGAAATTCTTGAAGAATATATTTTTCCTTTTTCATTCTTTTTTCCATCATAGCATTTCTTATTTTTAACATGCTTGGCAAACCTGCCAAAACATCGCTAATTAGATGGCCCTTTTCATCATGTTCATCACTTGCAGCAGTATAATTATATTCTCTTTGACCGGGCAATGCTCTAGGTGAAACACCTGTTTCAGTTATCATATATCTTTTATAATCTTTAATTTCTCCTTCATTTACAAGCCATCCTCTATCAATTTTAATATCAAGATTTAACTTTTCCAATGAAACTATTGATTCATTAAGATAAAGATCAGTTAAAATTATAACAGGTACTTGATACTTCTCTGCTAAATTAAATGCTTCTATTGCTGTATAAAATGCTTCTTCAACACTCCTTGGAGCTAAAACAATTTTAGGATAGCTTCCTTGACCAGCTCCTAAAACTTGTCTTAAATCTCCTTGTTCTGTTTTTGTAGGCAATCCTGTTGAAGGAGCTCCTCTTTGACCTTCAACTATTACTATAGGAACTTCTATCATTCCAGCCATACTTACTGATTCACTCATCAAAGAAAATCCTCCTCCTGAAGTTGCAACCATAGCTCTAACACCTGCATGAGCAGCACCTATGGCCATGTTAATTACAGCTATTTCATCTTCAGGCTGAACTACTATTATACCGCACTTTTTAGAATGTTCAGCAAACCAATGTAAAATAGGAGAGACCGGAGTCATTGGATATGCTGCGTAAAATTTACATCCAGCAGAATAGGCACCGAAAGCTAAGGCTTGGTTTCCGCTCATTGCAAATTTTCTTTTATTTGGATCTGGATTTAATTGAAAGCTTCTAGGAATGTCCTTATAGACTTCTTTTACATAATCATATCCAGCTAAAGCAGCATTTAGATTCATGTTTATTACTTCATCTCCTTTATCTTTAAATATATCCAATATTACATTTTTAAGATATTCAAAGGACAATCCTAGTAAATAAACAACTGCTCCCAAGGCAACGGTATTTTGAACTATAGGAAGTCTTGAAAATTTTTTAGCGAATTCAATTAAAGGAACACTTATATCATAATAGGGTTTTCCAACATCTTCATATTTGAATTTTACGGAAGGATCATGTATAATATAGCCGTTTGCGCTCATATAAGGAACATCGTATAATATTCCATCTTTATTTAACGTTACTAAAATATCGAAGAAATCTCCAAAGCTGTAAATCCTATTGTTGGATATCCTAATTTGAGACCAAACATGTCCTCCCCTTATTACAGATTGGTATCCTCTGTATGCGTATACATGTAAACCAGACCTAATGCATAACTTAACCATAATTTCAGCAACAGTTTCTATTCCGTCTCCTGCAGCTCCTGCAAATCTTACAGTTATCTTATCTTTCATCTATTGAAAAATAAAGCGTCGTTATTATAAACTTTACTTTTTCCTTATAATTAAAAAATAGGAAAATAAAGCCAAAATTACTGTAAAAATTAAAGATATTACTATTAATGGATCCAAAGGAATTTGGGTTTGGGTAATTGTTATATTTTTAGTTTCTGTATAACGTTCAGTAAAATATATTGTTAAGTTCTTTATAACTGTTAAAGTTTCATAAATTGGAATGATAGTTGTTTGGGTTATAAAAACTGTTTGAGTAGTCATTGAAGGGAAAAATTTAAAATCTTTTAAAATAATTTCCGAGTTTGCATTTAAATAAATTAAATTCATTTCTACTTTAAATTTTGTTTCATTGACTTGAAAGAAACATTCATTATAAATATTGGAAGAAATCCTAAAGGGATCTTCTATTCCTTGGTAGACTCTAAACATAAAACTTAGAAGATCCCATTTTATAAATAAAGTTAAATATTTTGTAAAATCAAATTTAAATTCTTTAAAACATTTAATATCCTTTATATAGCTTTTAATTGATGTAAAATTGTTAGAAATTATCTCTATAATAGCTTTTCCAATAGATAAATTTAAAAAGATGTTAGATAAATTAAATTCAAAATAAAAAATATAAACACCTAAGCTAAATGAATCTTTGCTAAATATCCCAGCGTTTCCTTCAGCTGATGAAACTAAATGCAAACCTTTTTCGTCTACCCAAACATTTTTAGTATTCCAACCATTTCCTTCTTTAATTTCCCATATAAAGCCTGAATTTTTGGGAAATTCTACGTAAACAGAACTATTACCTATGAAAATAATCAAGATGATAATTAAAGGTAAAGCTTTTAGATTCATTATTACTATACTAATAAAAAAAGTATAAATTTGTTAAGTCAAAGATTTTAAAACATTTAATTGGAAGCTTCGCATTTCAGATAAAAGAGAAATAAAAAAAATTCTTTATTACTTCAAAATTATATTTTATATGCTAGGATTATCTTTTCTACTTTATTCATTATCTCTTCATGAGGATAGCCCCAAATACCATCTTTGATTAGTTCATAAGGTAGAGTATAAGTTTTAGCAAACCTTAGGTCAAATATATCTATTATATAATCTTCAACGATTCCCTCCTTAGCCAAATCCCATAATGCTTTGTTAAAGTTTAAAAGCTGTTTATGTGGCAAACATAAAGTTATGCCCAAGCTATTGGTTTTTGCAAATGTAAAGGCTGAATATACAAAGGGTTTTCCCTTTAAAGCTTCAGCAAAACTTTGCATTGATCTTTTATCTTTGAAATCTATTATCGTAAAATAATAATTCACATTTTCATTTGGTTCAAAAAGCCAAACAAATATTGTAAATCTATCGATATATTTTTTCTTTATTAAATGATGATCATAATGATATTTTACATGTGAAATAGGCTTATTAATAGCTTTAGATATTTCAACGAATTTTGCAGCTGGGTTCAATTCAAGATATCTTAATATTTGAACATCAGTCAAATCAGGCGGTCTATAATTAAATAGCATTTCTTTTTTTTCTTCAAATTCTACTTTGGTATTAATTACCTCTTTTACAAATTCATCCCATTTCCAAACAATTTTACCTTCATTAAAATCATACCAATCAAAGCCTAGACCTGAATCAACTCTTTTATCTTTGTAATATATTTTATAACTTTCTGCAATACCAGCTATTCTAATAAATTCGATAAATTCAAGTAATTTATTTACAAAATTCATTGGAACTGTAAAATAAACTAGGTAACCATTTTCTGAACCGTATTTTCTTACATAGTAACATAAAGTAGGATTCTGTTTTATTATATTTTCAAATACTTCAGCATACTTAGGTTTAATTTTGAAAAGAACTATTAAAAGCGAAAGACCTAATCTGAAATGATTTGGAAATACCCTAAAGAATATCATTCTTTTCTTTATTAATCTTTTATACCTATATACAACATTATTATAAGATACTCTTAGATCTAACTCGTTCTCTTCCAAATCTTTAAAAATTTTCAAGAGAGCTTCCCTAGGACCGTATTTTTCAATATATTTAAGAATAATCATGTCTTTTTCTGTAATTCTAGTAAGACTTAGAATACCATATTCTCTTTGTGAATGGCTCATCTACTCATTATTTAATCTTAAAAATATAAATACTTAAAAAAATTATTTAAAAATTGTTAAAATTAAGCAGGAGGTAATGGAGGACCTTCCTTTATTTCTTCTCCGTTAGGAAGAACTGCTGTTAGTACTATTGCAACTATTATTGGCAATGTATACCAAGCCAAGATTTTTAATATTTCCTTCCTCATAGTTCTTATTAATATAATATTTTTAGGGGTATATAAATCTTAAAAAATTTACAAGAGGCTTAGAGTATTACTCTTGTAAATTTTTCAAGAGTAAAGATATCTTTATAAACCGATACGGGAAATATGCTTATGAGTATTCAAGTAAAAGGATTTGTAAATGCAAATATATATGCTGAATTTAAGCCTATTAAAAAGGCTGATTCTATGGTAGTAGTAGGAAACAGAATCCTTTATATCGGTAAACAAGAAACAGTTGAATTTTTGACTAAAAAAATTAAACGGGGAAATTATAGATTTAAAAGGGAAAACGATCATCCCTGGCTTTATAGATTCTCATATTCATTTGGATTCATTGGCTATTTTTTTAAATTCCTTGGATTTAAAAGGAACGAAATCTATAGATGAGCTTAAAAACAAATTAAAGGAATATTATGAAAAAAATAAAGATTTAAGTTTTATATATGGAAGAGGTTGGGATCAGGAAAATCTTGGAAGATGGCCAAATAAATATGATTTAGACGAAGTAATTAAAGATAAACCTGTTTTTTTAGAAAGGATTTGTGGACATGTGGGGGTTGTTAATTCTAAGTTGTTGGATAATTTGGAAAAAAATGAATTCGTAAAAAATGACGGTATTATTTTAGAAAAAGGCTTGCAAGAAGTAAGAAAAATGATAAAATATAGTGAAGAAGAAATGATAAAATTTTTCCAAAATTTATTCAATTACTTATTATCCTTCGGTATTACTTCTTGTGGTTTTGTATCTTGTGATATTTTTTCTTATAATATATTAAAAAAGATGAACGAAAAAGGACTTTTGCCTTTAAGAATAAGAGTTTACTTGAATTATAATTCCTTAGAATACATAAAAAATAATAAAATTGATCCTTCAGGAAACGATTTTTTAAAAGTTTTGGGAATTAAAATTTTTACAGATGGTTCTTTGGGAGCAAGAACTGCAGCTTTAACTAAACCTTATAACGATGATAAAGAGAATAAGGGGATTTTGCTTTATAAAAAAGAGGAATTAGTTAAAATAATAAAGGAAATAAACAGTCTAAAGCTCCAACTGGCAATACATGCAATAGGTGATGAAGCAATAGATGTTGTTTTAAATTCTTTTAAAGAATTTAGGAAAGATATAGAAAGGTTTAGACATAGAATAGAGCATGCATCAGTAATAAGGGAAGAACAAATCGAAGAAATTTCCAAGTTAAAACTATGCGTATGTGTACAACCACATTTTATTAAAAGCGATTGGTGGGTTTTAAAAAGGTTGGGTGAAGAAAGAGCAAAATGGATTTATCCCATAAAATCTATGATAAATAAAAATTTAAAAATTGGCTTCTCGACAGATGCTCCTGTAGAACCTGTAAATCCCTTTGAAACAATCTATGTAGCAATTAAAAGGGAAAATCCAGATTTGTTAAAATATACCGAAGAAGAAAAGATATCCTTGGAAGAAGCTTTATATTATTATACCTATGGTTCTTCTTATTTGATATTTGAAGAAGGAAATCTGGGTAATTTAAGAACCGGTAAAATGGCTGATTTTATAGTTTTAGATAAAGATCCCTTTAAGGTATCATTGGAAGAAATTAAAAATATAAAGGTTTTGATGACCTTTGTAGGAGGGGAAATGAAATATAAAGCTTAACAATAAATAAAAGAAAAAATAAATTTTTAATGAATGAGGAGGATGAGACGAACTGAAAAGATGAGGATGTGGGCAGTCTCTGATTTTATTTTTTAAGGTTTTGTATTTTGAATAGTTCTGAGTAATATAAATGAACCATAGGAAATAGTTAAATATCCCAAGGAATGGAAAAACGTCAATAAGACTCCCCTCCGTAATATAAACCAAACGTAAAAGTAATTTATATAATAATTCCGATTGAATAAAGAAAAAATCCTAAAGAAAATATAAAAGTAAAATTTTAGAAATTAAATCTTTTATAAAAATTGTTACGAAAATCATGGTTAAGGCTAAAATGATTCCATCGTTAATTACATAAATATTAATCAAAAAAGATAGTTCTGGAGAAAATATATTAATCCCTTAATGAAAACAAATACAAAAAATAAAAGTAAATATTAAAGAAGAAAAAAATTATCAGAGCTTTATTTGTAACAAATAATTGCTTAAAAAGAACACTTAAAAAATTAAAAAAATACGAGGAAGTCAAAAATAATCAGCCGGAGAAATCTTAGGTGTTTCTCCAAGAAATCCATAGAAAAACCAAATTGAAAAGGTTGTAAAATCAAAAAAGGCTGTAAAAAAAATAAATGCTAGAAACAAAAGGAAATGTGCTTTTTTCTAATTGCTTTAATTATTAAATATGAAAAGATAAGTGTTGGGAATAATTACAATGGTCATAATTATTCTTGAAATAATATCATTAATATAGCCCGTAAAGCTAAAATAAAAATAAATTAAAATTATAACTATAAAATTGAAGATCGTTTAATTATAAAAATTAATTTTATGCATAAATAAAAATTTAAAAATGGTTCCTAATATTCTATTTCAAATTATTCAATTTTTAGTTTAAAAATATAAGAAGGTAAATTACCATGTTTTGTATTCCATACATTAATTACTCTAAAATTATTATCTATTGCAGCTTTTTTAAATTCTTCATATCTATGGGTTATAACTACTAAAATTCCTTCTTTATCCATCAATTTTTTTAAGCAGTTTAAAAATTTATAATAGAGA
Organism: Crenarchaeota archaeon SCGC AAA471-B05; assembly: GCA_000380705.1. Classification (GTDB taxonomy): domain Archaea; phylum Thermoproteota; class Thermoprotei; order Gearchaeales; family Gearchaeaceae; genus SCGC-AAA471-B05. The sequence continues at coordinate 23,125 of AQYM01000023.1, read as the reverse complement.
TCTTTAACATATTCCAACCTTGATGATCTAATCCCATAAGGAGGATTTACTATGACCTTCTCAGGATTATTTTTAATTACTTTTTCCAATTTAGTAGCATCACCTATAATAAAATTTATTGTATCATCTACTTTTGCAGACCTAGCATTTTCTATAGCACCTTTTATATGTTTTGGTGAAATGTCTACTCCTTCTATGGGATATTTTTCTTTATTAGAATCTCTAATATATTCTTCTAATATTTTTTCAAATTTTTCCTTATCAAATGAGGGTAGATTGAAGAATTTATATTCCTTCCTAAAAATTCCTATAGGTATATTTCTCGCCTTTAAAGCAGCCTCTATAGGTATTGTTCCTCCTCCACACATAGGATCAAGCAAAATTTCTCTTCCTTTCCATTCACTAATTTTTATCATTGAACAAGCTAACGTAGTTTTTAACGATGCAGGATGATTATAAACCCTATAGCCTCTTTTATGCAAAGATTCGCCTGTTGTATTGATTCCTATTAAAAACTCGTTATGTTTTATTCTACAATAAAACTCTATATCAGGATTATCCAAATTAACTTTTAATCGTATACCTTTAATTTCTTTATATGAATCTATTATAGCCTTACCTATTATAGCAGAAGCATCAATACTTGTAAAATTATGTAATCCTATTCGCTCGGTTCTTACTGCAAAGGAGTGGTCTCTTTTAATATATTCAGAAAAATCTATGCTTTTAACTTCTTTATATAAATCGTTCAAATCTTTAAATTTAGTTTCATGTAATAGTAATATTAATTTATGTATAGTTCTACATTTAAGATTAACTTTATATATTAAATCAAATTCTCCTTCAAACTTAACTAAACCTATTCCAGGATAAGCTTTAATTTGAAATGATTCATTAATCTCTTCGGCAACTATATCTTCTAAACCTTGGTTAGTGGTGGCAATGAAAGAATTTTTCATCAAAATATAATTTAATTTTTGTTAAATTTAATTTAATACTGGATCTAGGCTTAGTTTCTTCTAACCTCACTATAAGGTGTGAGACTTTAATTTAATATAAACCTTATAATTATAGTTTAAATAATTGATCTTTCAATTTAAGAATTTCTTAAAAGTTATATACTTAAAGGATTATATACTTGTTGATTAATTATATGAACGTAAATATTCGAAAAGAAATAATTAGACTATTAAAGGAAGATGAAAGTTTTAGATACGAAGTGTTAGGTTTACTTGGTTTAAGAGAGTTAATCGAGGAATTGAGGAAGCTTAGAGAAGATTTCAATAATTTTATTAAATTAAGCGAAAAAAATGGGAAGAGAATAATAAGCGTTGGGAGGAGAATTTCAAAAGATGGGAGGAGAATGATAGAAAGTGGCTAGAGAATTTCAAAAGATGGGAAGAAAATTATAAACGTTGGGAAGAAAACGACAAGAAATGGTTGGAAAACTTCAAAAGATGGGAAGAAAATGATAGAAGATGGCGTGAAACAGATAAGAAATTCAATGGATAATTAATGCTCTTAATGATATTTGTGACGCTTTAGGAGGAGGTTTTGAATATTATTCAGCAAATGTTGTTAAATTATTATTAAAGGAAAAAGGAATAGATTGTGATATTCGAGTCAACGTAACTTTACCAATAGATGGATATAAAGAAATAGATATCTTTTGTCCAGAGCCATTAATAGTAGGTGAAGTAACTGTAAGTTTGAGAAACATCGAAGAAGCAATAAATCAAATCGAAAAATTAAATTCAGCCATAATCGCAGCAGAGAGGTTCACAAATAAAAAAGTATACTTAAAGGTTTTATCTGTAGAATATGCAAGCAAAGATGTTGCAGATTATTTAATTAAAAGATGTAAAGAAGAAAGAATATATTTAATATTAGGAAGGGAATATGAAACAAAATAAATTATTGTTTTCCTTTGAAATCGTAATAAATTTTATAAGAACCTAAAGATAAGGATAGATAACTTAAAGCGAAAAACAAAGATGTATAACTCCCTGGATAATAATTTCCACTAAAGTATTGAATTTCAAAGCTTATTCTCCCAAAAACTGCCAAAATTATAGATAAGAAAGTAAATATCCAATATTTTGCAAATTTTCCTTTTAGGAAGAAAATTATCATAAAAAATGATAAGAAAAGAACAGCTCCGCCTATTCCATAATAAATTATAAATATAATTAGATTTTCTTTTAAAAGTATTTCTTTAAAATAATAAATTAAAAAAATATAAAATATAACAAATATTAAAGATAAAAGAATTGAATAATTTTTTATTTTTGATTTAAAAATAATTCTTTTAAAATAATTTAAAAATAAAATTGAGATAAATAAAGCTAAAAATAATGCAGCGAACCAAAAAATATTATACGGAGGATTTTCAAAGGGGAATTCATTATAAAGAAAGTAATAAATCACTCTGAAAGTATTAGCTATAGTTAAAATTATGGAGGAAACAAAGAGGAATGTAAACAAAATAAAATATGGTAAATTCCTTATTTTGAGTATTTGAAAACTGAAAAAAGCAAAGGGCAAAACATTCAATAATAAAATTATATTTGAAGATACTTTTACAAAATAGTTTGGTCCTAATATGCTGAAAATTAAATAAATAACTATCACTAAGAAATACCATATTATGAAATGCATAATAATAATAATTCATTTACAACAATTTAAATTTTATAACACAAATTAAACTTATAAATGAAAAACTTTATATATATGTATGGAAAAAAGCTTTTCGTTACAAACAGAAATTTTAGGAGGAATAATTAACGCTGCTTTAATATCTTATGCATTAATATTAAATCCTGCTATAGTATCTGCAACAGGTATGCCTTTTCCAGCTTTAATGACAACTACAATTTTAGTAACGATTATTTTTACCTTTTTAGTAGGGGTATATGCAAGAGTACCATTTATTCAATCCGTTTATATGGGAGAAAATGCATTTTTTGCATTTACAGTTGTTTTAGCTTCTCAAATAGATTGGAGAATTGCCTTAGGAATAGTATTTTGGTCAGGTGTTATATTTGCAATAGTAACTTTTTCAGGCTTAAGAAAAAGGCTTGCTGTTCATATTCCAAAGGAATTAGGTTTAGCATGGGGTTCAGCTGTTAGCTTTTTCTTATTATATTTAGCGTTGGCTAATGCAGGAGTATTTACCAAAAATCCTTTACCAGGATTACCTACTATACCGGGTAAATATTATGAGCCACAAATATTATCCTTTTTCTTATTAACTGCTTTAATTATAATTCTCTATAAGCTATTACCTTTTCAAATAAGAGGTATAGGAATGCTAATATCAATAATAGTTGCCCTTTTGATAGGTCCTTTAGTTTATAAAATAAACGGGGAATATATAACTTATCCATCCTTTGCAATAGTATTCTCTGATCCTTCTCCAATAATAGCTCAGGTGGACTTAATTAAAGCTTGGAATTACGCTTATTTCATAATAATTTTCTTTTTAATTGCATTCGTAGATGTTACAGGCACTTTAAAAGCATTGGTAACCCCATTGAAATTTAAAAATGAGGAGGAAATAATTGAGAAAGTCATGAGAGTAGAAGGATTTTCTATAATGGGAGGAGCTTACGTCGGACAACCAACAGTTGGAACCTATATCGAAAGTGGAGGAGCCGTAGCTGCAGGAGCTAGAACAGGTATTGCAAGCATAGTAACAGCTTTAGTTCTAATACCTACTTTATTTATAACTCCGTTCTTTTCTAATTTACCTCCTTCATTTTTACTATGGGCAACAGCCCCTGCGTTAGCAGCTGTTTCAGGATTTATATTAATGAAAGTGTTTGAAGAAATAGATTTTAGAAATAATCCACAAGCTACTATTTTAATTTTAATGACCTTACCTGGTGTAATAAGCGGAAATTTACTTTTAGCCTTTACTTTACCTATGGCTTCTATAGCAGGTTATGAATATTTAACTAAGAAAAAAGCAAGTATAGCACCAATAATAATATCTTTAATAGGATTTATAATATTAGGTCTCTATCATTATTAAAAAAATATAAAAAAATAAAAAATTTTATTAAATTTTTATTTCTTCTTTTATTTTTTTGGTTCTATAAATTAAAGCTACAATCACAGTTAATATCAATGCTAAGGTTATTATAAGAAATAAAGCATCCCTAAACAGACTAGGTAAAGTAGTTATTTCAGTTTTTGTTAAAGTTGTATCTTTTATTTCAGTTATAGTTATTATTTCGGTTGTAACTTAATCTATAAGTTGTGGTGGTGAATTCAGTGCTTGTTTTTGTATAAGTTGTAAATTCGGTACTTGTTTTTGTAACTGTCCCTGTTGATAATGCTTGAGCTACCTCGTAACCTAAACTAGGATCATGTTCCAGTGTTTGATTAAATCGAGGATAAATTAAATAAATTTGGTTTTTATCAAATGTTGCGTTTACATTAATTAAATTACCATCAGCGTACGCATCTTGTTCCCATTCAAAGAAGGGTGTAATATTTCCGACTGTTTTAAACTTAACTTTTAAATTTTTATCTTTATATTCAAATTCACTATTAAACTTTAATTGTAAGCCAAAAATTGAAGAAGAATTTTTCCATGGGAATTTTTCTATATAAACGTCAAACTTTACTTTATAAATTGTAACATTAACATTTTGATTAAGTATTTTTAAAGTTTCAGAGGATGGAATTATATGATAAACTAGTGATATTTTTCCTTCGTTTGTCAAATTAGCATTTTGTTCAATTAATATTTCCACAAGATTTCCTTGCAAATCTGTTACATTATTTATTACCGTTATCCATTTTAGCGAATGTAAGTTAACAAAGGATATAACAGTATCATTGTTATCAAACACTCCTTTTAAGCTACCATTATCTAAAAATTCTATAATTTTTTCGAAAATTAAGGTCAATTCAAGTTCTGTTTTTGACAGATTTCCTTTTTCGAAGAAATTAATCTTAAGAACTGTATTCATCTTTTCTATTTCAACTTTTAAACCTTCTTTTGATGTTTTATTAATTATTTTAAATTCACTCTTAACCTTATCTTCAAATTCTTTATTGGCTTTAAGATTAATACTTTTTGTTTCAACCTTTATTATTTTTCCGTCAACACCGTTAATTTTAACTTCATAAACATTGTTTCGATCAGTAATCTTTATTTCATAAATTATTCCTTTTATTTCAACTTTCAACAAAGTATAATTTTTATTACCAAAATTCTGTTTAAGAAAATCTATAGCTATTTTAATAGCTTCTGTTTGATTTATTAAGTTTTGTATAGGCTTTAATTCTAATTTTTTAATTTCAACTTTAATTACTTCACCATTACATGCATTTACTTTTACTTCAAAAATTAACGTTTGATTGGTAAATTTAAATTCATATTTTTCTCCTTCAAATTCACTTTTTAGCAAGGTATAATTAAAATTACCGAACTTTTCTTTTAAATAATTTAAAGCTATGTTAATTGCTTCTTCCATGCTAATTTTATTTTTACATTTTTCTTTTTTATCATCATCGTCGTCATCATCACTGTTTACAGAAAATGCTATAGTAGGCTTTGTTATGGCCAAGGCTATTACTAATATTGCTAGTATTCCAAACACTATTGCAATTTTCCAGTTCATATTTAACCCTTTCACTTTACATAAATATATTTATAAATTTTTGAATACTTTTCTTAATAAATTTTCTAAAAATTTCTAATAAAAAATATATAATTATATAAATAAAGTAAAACTTAAAACTAAATTAATATAAACAATTATTAAAACTATTAATGAAGATTTTTCTAAAGATATACTTTTTGTAATTTTAATAATATTTAACAATAATAATATTGTCCAAATTTGAAATAAAATAAATAATATTTTTAAAATCCAACCTTGAAATAAATTATGTAATAAATATCCAAAAGATAAATAAATTAGACCAAAAAATATCAAAGGAATATATACAATACTAATGTTAATAAACATTTCAATAACATTGATTTTTTCTTATAGATAATTATTGAAAATAACTCAATAAAAATAAATATTAAAAAATAACTTAAGAAAAAATTAAATAAAGCCTCAAAAATTGTTTAATTTTTTTCAAATAAAAGAAGGATAAAGATTTCTAACTTAGCCTCGTAAAAAATAAAGATAGCCAATAAGGAAATTAAAAAAGGAATAAAAGAAAGCCTTAATCTATTTTCAATTAAAAAATAGGCAATAGTTAAACCTGAAATATAGGCGAAAAAATTTTTGTTAATTTGATAAGAATTTTCTTTCATTTCTTTTTTTATGAATTCATAAAGTTTTTCCCCCTGAGAATTTAAGCAATATTTTCTTTTTGGATCTTGTTCAATAAAATCGCTTAAAATAGATAAATGATAATATAGACTACCTGTGCTAATTTTTAATTCGTTCTTTAAGTCAGTAAAGCTTAAACTCCCTTTCTCATACAATAATTCGATAATTTTAATTCTTATAGGATGGGATATGATCTCGTATATTAACTTGTCTTTTCTCATTAATTAAATTAATAAAAAAATTTTATTTAAATTTGGAAAGATTTTTTATTAATCTAAAATATTTAGATTAATCGAAGTTGATGGAAAAAATAAAAAGGTATCTATGGCTTGGGCCTGCAGTGATAGTAAGTGTAGCTTATATTGACCCTGGAAATTTTGGGAGTAATTTAGCAGCTGGAAGTAAATACGGATTGCAACTTCTTTGGATTGTTTGGCTTGCAGGAATTATGGCTATATTTTTTCAATATCTCTCAGGTAAAATAGGAATAGCTACAAAAAAATCTATAACAGATATAGTTTTTCAAGCAATTGAAAAGAGGTTTAATAATAATCAATCAATTATTTTAAGGTACTTTTACTTCCTTCCTTTGTTTGTTATGGTTCTTGCTACGGATATGGCTGAATTTCTAGGAATAATTTTAGGTATTTACTTACTTTTCTCAATTCCTTTAGTTTTTGCTATTTGGATTTCAATAATTGATGTTTTAATTATAATGTTTTTATCTGAGAAGTTTGGTTTTGAGAGAATAATAGGATTATTTATAGGAATTGTTGGAATAAGTTTTATTTACGAACTATATATTGTACAAATAAATCCAGTAGAGATACTATTTTACAGTTTTACTCCAACATTAAGTGAATATGGACATGTTTTATTAGCAGCAAGTATTATTGGAGCTACCGTAATGCCTCATGCAGTAATATTACATTCTCATCTTACTTCTGAAAAATTTGAAGTTTTAAAGATTAATATATTTCAATTTTTGAAAAAACATAAAAATGAAACAATAATATTTTTAGCTTTAGCTTCGTTAGTAAATGCCTCACTCCAAATAATGTCTTATTATGCCTTTGGTTCTAAAGGTTATGATAATATAGATGTTGAAATTGCGTACAAAATTCTTGAACCACTTTATGGTATTATAGCAGCAAACATTTTCGCTATTGCTTTGCTTTTCAGCGGTATTTCTTCCTCTATGGTAAGCGTACTTGCAGGACAAAAGTTGGTAGAGAGCTGTTTGAAAATAAAAACTCAAGCGTGGAAAGTAAGATTGATAGTCAGACTAATAAATATGGTACCAATTTTTATAGCTTTAATTATTTTAGGTTTATCTCCTATAGAAATTTTAGTTTATAGTCAAGTCATCTTATCTTTAACTTTACCTTTCGTTCTTATTCCTTTAGTACTAGTTTCTTCAAATAAAAAATATATGAATGAACTAACGAATATTAGAATAACCTCCTTTTTATCCTTTACATTTTCAATAATTATAATTGCAATTAATTTTTCACTAATTTATTTATGGATCTTAGGATTGACTGCTTTTTAAATTTTAAAAAAGAATAATATTATGCCGGCTGCTATAAATATTGGGAAAATGATAGGTATAGCTGCTTTGGCCCATTGTTTAAATGTTATATTATGAGAAAAAGCTATAATGATATTAGGAACATTCCCAGGTATCAATAATCCTCCGCTTATTAAAAGCGAAATCAAAAAGGATTTTATTTGAAAGTATTCGAGTTCAGGAGAAATGATAGCTGCTGTTAATGTAGCATTATCTAAAGCTGCTGAGGATAGTCCTAAAATATATAAAATTTCAGGTTGAAGATGCTCAAAATAAATTTCAACTAAAGGTTTGTAAGATTCACCTATAAGTATGAGGGCAAAGATAAAGATGTAAATTTTTATTCCTCTAATTATTGGCAATTTATAATTTTTTTCGACTATTTTTTCTTTTTCTCCCCAATTCAAGTTTCTAGATAAGAAATATGCAAGTAATGAACAAACAATAGTAATTGGTATAACATAATCCCAAAGCATTTCAAAAAGAAAGAAAAATCCTGCATTATATGGTTCTCCTGAAAGTTTAATTATTGCGATTGTTGATAGCGGTTCTCCTAAAGGTGTAAGAGAAGCACCTACACCTATAGATAATGCTGCTAGAACCATTAAAGTATTCTTTTTTTCTTTAGGTAAACCAAGAAACTTAGATATTTCAGCTAATATAACTGAGCCTACAATAGCAGATATAACACTTGAAAATAACCCTAGTAAAAATACTAAAGAAGAAAAAATTAAGTAAGGAGATTTAACTTTTTCAAAGAATTTTTCAAATCGAAACTTGAATTTTTCAAAGAACAATCCAGTTATAATAACTACTTGAAATATTCCTATTGGAATTCCATGAATAATGATTGGTGCTTCAAATGCTTCGATTAGAAGTTCTAATGTTAAAACTCCTGTTAATAAAGATACTAAAAGTCCAATAATTAAAAAGAATACCTCAATATTTTCTTCGATTTTTTTAAATAAGAGAGGCCCAAGTAAAATTACAAAAAAGGTAATAACAAGAATTAAAGTTAAAGTCTCAGTCATTTTTACTTTTGTATTAATATAAATTGAAAATTATTGACTTAATTTCTGTGACTTCTTCAAGTGTAAATCCTATTCCTTCTCTTCCAATTCCTGAATCTTTATATCCTCCAAATGGAAATATTCCTAATCCATGTCTTGGCATATCATTAATTGTAACGCTTCCGCATTCAAGTTCCTTAGCTACTTCCCAAGCTTTATTTATATCTTTAGTAAATACGCATGCATCCAACCCAAAATTACTTTTATTACTTATTTCTATAGCTTCTTCAATATTTTTTATTTTAATTAAAGGGATAACCGGTCCAAAGGTTTCTTCCCAACATATTCTTGAATCTAAGTTAACTTCTGATAGTATAGTTGTATCATAATAAAGTTTGAAATATTCTCCACCAGCCAAAAGTTTTGCTCCTTTACTTAAAGCATCTTCAACGAGTTCATGGACCTTTTGAACAGCCCTAGAATCTATTAAGGGTCCTACCTTAGTTTTATTATCCCTTGGATCACCTACGATCCATTTTTCTCTTTCATTTAACAAAATTTCTTTAAATTCTTCATATATAGATTCATGAATAAGTACTCTGCTTATTGCATCACATCTTTGACCTGCAAGCCTAAATGCTCCTGCTGCAACAGCATTGGCTGCCAATTTTAGATCCGCATCATCCAAAATTATTGCAGGAGCTTTTCCTCCCAATTCAAGTTGAAGCTTTTTTAATACAGCTACCCTTGAAATTCTTTTACCTACTTCAGTGCTACCTGTAAAGGCTACCGCTCTTATATACGGGTTTGAAACTATTGAATCTCCTATTATTCCTCCTCCAGCTGTTAAAAAACATAAATATTTTCCAAAACCAGCTTCATCTAGTATTTTAGATAAGAGAGATGCTATAATAGGAGTTTTTGAAGAAGGTTTAAATAAAACACAATTACCAGAAATTAAAGCTGAACAAATTTTTGCTACAGGAGTAAATAAAGGATAGTTAAAAGGTGTTATAACTGCTACTATTCCAACCGGTTCTCTAACTATTACTGCATACCTTTTTTCCGATCCCTTAGCTTGATCCCCTGCTATTGCCTTATCCATAAGTCTTCCTAATTCTTGATAAACGAGTTTTAATCTTTCAATCGAAGCATTAACTTCTCCTTCAGCTTCATGAATTGGTTTGCCAGCTTCAATAACCAAAGTATATATTAATTCCTTTTTATATTCTTCCATTATTTTTGAAGATTTCTCAAGCATTTCAGCTCTTTTATAAGAAGGTAAACGTTTTAATTCCCTTTGATTTTCCCTTAAGCTATTTATAGCTTCGTTTAATATATCTAAGTTTGCCAATGAAAAATATGCAACCGTATTTTCATCTATGGGAGAAATTACAGGAAAAATATCCTTTGTTAATATCCATCTAGAAGATACAAGTATCTTGAACAATGGCTTATTATTATGAAAAGTGAAGATTTCCTTGAATATTTCAGAATATTCAGGAAGCAATGTTTCTCCTAATATTTCTACTTTCATAATAGTTTTAATAAATAAAAATAGAAATATAAATATATGTTTAAATATATGCTTGATAAAAGTTATATGGAAAAAATCCTTAAAGTAAAAAATTACTATAGTAAATTTATAATCAAAGTAAAATTTGATACAAAGGTCATTGATGTTATTAAATTAATGCATGAAAATCATATAAGGAATATTTTCATAGAAAAAGAAGGTAAACTTATCGGAATAGTTACAATCAAAGAAATTATGAAAGGAATAGAAAAAGATCCTTCAATTGTTTTTCATAATGAAATTATGAAATTAGCAAAAAACCTGGAAGAAATTGACATTAACGAAACAATATTTAAGTCAGCAAGAATAATGTATGATAAAGATGTTGGAATTTTAGTAGTCAAAGAAAATAATAAAATAATAGGTAAAGTTGGTGAAAGGGATTTATTATTATCCATACCTTATTTAAAAATCGAGTTAAGAGTTATAGATGTTATGAGTAGGGATGTTGAATACGTTTATCCGGAAAATACGATATTTGATGCCTTAGTTATTATGAATAAAAGAAAATCAAGACATGTACCTGTTGTGGAAAATAATAGACTTGTAGGTATGTTTTCTTCAAGAGATATTTTGAGAATTTTCTCGAAATGTAGTAATGAAGAGGAGGTTAGGAAAGTTATAAATATTCAAGTAAGAAAGGAAATGAAAATAGATCCTCTTACGATAGATCCCTATGCCTTTATAGTTGATGCTGCCAATTTAATGGTTAACAAAAACATAGGAGCTTTACCTGTTATAGATATAACAAAAATTATAGGAATAATTACTGAAAGAGATATGATAAAAATACTTGCTCAAACAAAAATTTAAAAAATTGTTTAAATATGATGTATTAAAACAGGGGGTTGTAAGAGATTAAAGTATACTATTGCCAATACGAAAACCCAAACTATATCTACAAAATGCCAGTAGAGAGTTCCTGCTAAAACAGGATGGTATCTTTCTTTTGAAAGTTTCATTTTGAAAGCCATAGCCAATAATACTAGCATAAAAGCTAAGCCCATTATTACGTGGGTACCATGCAATCCCGTAATTAAATAAAATGTTGAACCATATACACCATCTTTAATTGATAATCCTGAGTGCATATATTCTATTATTTGTCCTATGATGAAAATTGTACCTAGTATAAAGGTTATCATAAGAAAGATCTTAAACCTGTTTATGAAACCTCTTTTAAGCATTTCATATGCGACATGCATAGTTCCACCACTGGCAAATAAGAATGCTGAATTTATCAAAGGTACAGTAAAATCTACCAGCTCTATTACTTTACCATCTACGGGAGGAGGCCATGTTGGATATAATGCTCTTAACCAAATATATGATGAGAACGCTGTACCGAAGATGGTAGCTTCAGAGAAAATGAAAATCAAAGTTGCGACCAAAACATCACCTCTTTTTAAATTTGCTAATTTTTCCAAAGAAAATTCTGAAAGATAATGGGCAAGTTTTGATGATTTACTTAAATAATCTTTGTAAAACCAATAGGACATTATTCCTATAAATATAGCTATTAAAATTGATCCAAGAATTAAGTTACCGCTCAATACCAAAAATGAACCCAAACCTGCAAAACCTGTAGAAATTCCTGCTATAGCAGCATATGGATGAGGATAATGTAATTCATGGGAAGAACCGTTTAAATGAACTGAATGACCTGCAGTAGCAAATTCAGGTAATCCTATTTTAGCTGCTCCCCAAGGATCTTCTTTAGCAGGTCTTCCTTTTAACCAACTCTTAATTATATCTATGAAGAAGACTAATAATCCAAGAGCTAAAATAAATGTTCCAATTGTAGATAAGAATTGTAATTCGTAATATTGAGGTGGATAATTATAATATCTTCTTGGCATTCCTTCAAGACCCAATTTAAACCATGGCGTATAAGTCAAGTATGTTCCTGTTACTATTAAAATAAAGCTTATTTTACTTAATTTTTCACTAAACATTTTACCTGTAATGAATGGGAAATAATAGTATATTCCACCTATTAAAGCAAATACTATAGGAAGTACAACAAAGTGGAAATGTGCAAGAACCCAATATGTATCTTGTATTGAATAGTTAATAGGAATATATGCATTATAAACTCCTGTTATACCGCCTATTATGAACGCTGCTATAAATGCAAGCATAAAAGCCATAGGAGTACATAACCTTATTCTTCCTCCATATAAAGTAGCTACCCAGTTAAATATTTTAATTCCTGTAGGTATCGCTACTGCTACTGTTGTTACCATGAAGAATATTCTAACGTTTATATCTGTAGGAGTTGTAAACATATGATGAACCCAAACAATGTAAGAAATTATAGCTATTAATAAGGATGATAGAGCTATAGCTCTAAAACCATATATTGGTCTTCTTGCCATTCTAGGAAGAACTTCAGAAACAATACCCATTGCGGGTAAAACTAAAATATACACTTCAGGATGTCCAAAGAACCAGAAAATATGTTGCCATAATATAGGATCACCTTGTCTTACAAAGAAATGAGTACCTAAATATCTGTCCATTTCTAGCATTATTAATCCTGCTGCCAAAGGAGGTGTAACAACTATGACTAATATTGCTGTAGAAAAGAAAGCCCAAACAAATAAAGGCATATGGGAAAAAGGTATACTTGGATGTCTTAATCTAAGGATCGTCATAATAAAGTTTATTGCACTTATTGTTGTTGAAATTCCTATAAGAATTACTCCTAAACCTACAAAATCAACAGCAATATCTTGATAGTATACTGAAAACGGCGCATATAAAGTCCAAGTCACAATAGGCTTCCCTATTAATATGCTTAACCAAAATATAATTGATGCAGGAACATTCATCCAAAAAGCCAAAGCGTTTATTTTTGGCCAGTATAAATCAGGTGCGCCTATCATTTTAGGTAAAATATAGTTTGCCAATCCAGTAAATGCAGGAACTATGAAGAATAATACCATCGCTAAACCATGCAAAGTAACTAAGCTATAATAAATTTGCTCGCTTATAATATTTTCAGGTAATTTACCCAACTGTAATCTCATAACGAAAGCAGATGTGCCTGCAAGAATAAAGTTAATAAATGCTAGCCATAAATAAAGTATCCCTATTTCTGTATGGTGTGTTGTAGATAAAAGCAATCTTATATTCTTATAAAATTTAATATTATGTTTTTCCATCTTATTCCACCACTATTTTACTTAACATAGCATAATGAAATGTACCGCAATACTCAGCGCAATATATGTTATAAGTTCCTGGTTTATCTATTTTTATCCACATTGTAGTCTTATAATTTGGGAATACATCAATTTTGTAGCCAAGCTCTGGTACAAATAAAGAATGTATTACATCCTCTGAATACATTTCAAGTTTGTATAAATTACCTGCTTTTATTTTTAATATCGAAGAAGAAGTACCATTGGGATATATAAATTTCCAATAAAACTGTCCAGCTTCCACTGTAATTATTTCGTATGCAGGATTACCATTATAACCTAGGAAATCAATTTGATATAAATAAACTGCTGCAACATAGGATAAAACTCCTAAAATTAAGCTTGCTCCTATTATCGTTATCCATTCAAAATATTTTGTCAAGCCCATTATTCGCCCCTTCCTCTATCCCAAAATTTTACTGTAAAGAAAATTAAGCTTCCAGTAAATAAGCTAAATATTACTCCTGCTGCATAAAATGTTACTTTATACATTTCTCCAACCCTTTCTGCAACTGGAGAATATGAACCTAAAAAGTTTCCGAAGTTACCTATTACTAAATATACTACAAACAAAATAGCCACAATTGCTGACCATACCAGGTAATCTAAAGCAGAAAGTTTTGGGTCTGTACTTAATTTTTCTACTCCTTCTTTTACCATACTATATTAAATAACTATGTCATATATAAATTTTTTAATAAAGAAGATCAAGAAGTTATATTTTTATATACATTTTTATAAATGTTTATAAAATGCCTTTAAAGTAAAATCTATAACGTTGTTATTTTAATAAGTTATTTAGTAAAAATACTTTTTTATATTTTGCAGAAAATATTAGAAACATGGTATTTGTAATAAAAAGGAACGGAAGTAAAGAAGAATTCAGTATTGAAAAGATTGTAGTAAGTTGTTTAAAAGCTGGAGCTACTTTGGAAAAAGCTAGAAAGATCGCATATATAATCCAAGGCAGAATATACGAAAAAGATTTAAATGAAATCTCTGCAAAGGAACTAACAAAACAAATATTGGAACTTCTTAAAAGAGAAAATGAAGAATGGTATAAAAATTGGTTGCTTTACGATAAAGCCGTAAAAAGAAGAAGAACTGAAGAGGAATTAAAGGAATAAGATATTTAATATTACCGCTACTGTATTATTCACAGAATGGGCTATTATGACAAGTGGTAATGATAAGTATTTTTCATAAAAATAAACTAAAAGTAAACCTGAAATAAATATCATAGGGAAAAGTATTATAAAACCATGAAGGATGGTAAAGATTAAAGCTGATATAATTATTGCATGACTTATTTTTAAATGTTTTCTTAAAAAAAGATATAGAAAACCTCGAAAATACAATTCTTCTACTATAGGTCCTATGATTCCAGTTAAAAAAACCAATAAAGGAGCCAAAGTTAGCAATACTTTTTTCACTAATTGAAAGTCAATATTAGGAGGAATGGGTATTTGTATAGGAGGTTCTATTCCAATATATCTAAGTAAGAATTCATAAATGACTGACAAAAACAAAATTAATCCACCCAAACTTAAGCCTAGTAAAGCTAATTTAAAATTAATTTTATAGAAACCCAAATATTTTAAAGATGAACGCCTCTTTTTTATTAAATAAACTGTTAATAAGAATAAAGGTAAGTAAAAGGAAAGGAATATGCTTGAGATTAATATTGCAACATACGTTATTAAAATACTTTCGTTAACATAGAAACCCTTGTTAGGAGTAAAAGAAATTAAAAAACCAGCACCTATAAAAAGTATTATAAATATTACTACTGTTACTACAACTAAAATACTTATGATAAATGGAATTATTATATCGACGGCTTTCCATTTAGTTATTCCCGTTAAAGTATAATTATATAAATAATTACCGCAAACTGTGCAGAATAAGGAAGTAACATTTGAACTACAGCTAGGACATTTGGTAATCATTAAAGGATCTTTTTTCATAACTAAACCAATGTTAAACGAATTAAAATTTTTATAGTGGAATGAAAGCTTTTTATGAATACAATTTAAGAATAAACTAAAGTTTCGCCCTTTAAGATTAGGAGAAAGCCAGATTTAAAATCTTAGATATGACTATTTTTTAATTATTATTAACTAACTTAAGAAGAGTCAGTAAGGCGACATTAATGTTTCAACTTGTAGATGAATTATTAAATATACTAAATCCTAAGAATAAATTTTCCACGAATCCATTATTCATTCAAATCTATAACTTTTTTCTAACGTATAATCGAATAGAATTATAGGTATAAATTTAAATAATAAATAATTTCTTTGTAATATTTTAATTATTTTTTATTTTAAATCTTTATAGAACATGATCCAGTCTCTTTTAAACTCAAAACCTAAATTCCTATTTAAAGTTAAAATTCTAAAATTAGAACAACCATTCCAAGTTCTAATCTTTTTAAAACCTTTTCTTTTTGCGTATTCCATTACTTTTAATTTTAAAGCCTTAGCAACTCCTTTATTTCTATACTCTTTGATTACTCCAGTTAATCCCTGATTGACTACTTCTTCGTTTTCTTTATAAAGCGAACTAAAACCAACATATTTTCCATTCTTTTTAGCTATAAAATAGGAATCGTAAATTGCATACGGGTTCTTGAAAAATCTAATTTTCCATCTTTCAAAACTTGGAAACTCCAAGGGCAGAGGAGACGGCATGTCTTTACTTATCGATTTTATTAATTCATAAAGATTGAACTTATCTAAATCTTTTTCTTCTTTCAAGCTAACTATTTCAACATCCAAATCTTTTATATACATTTTATCGAGATTTATTCTTTCAACATCCAATTCTAATTCGTAATATCTATAAATTTCAAAGAAACCTCGTTTAATTAAAAAATTAATGGAATCGATATGTGAACCAAGAACATAAGTTATTAAGCCATCTACATTTTCTTTTTCTATTTCCTTTAAAATAAAGTCATAAAGATTATTTCCTATACCTCTTCTTTGATATCTGGGATCAACGTATATTCCTATTTCAAATAAATCACCGTTTTTAAAGCTCTTGTATTGGCTTTTATAATATTCTGCTATCGCTACCACTTCGCTATTAATCTCAGCTACGAATGCTTTAAGGTTTAGCATCTTTCCTTCTTCTTCATACTCATATCTTATATCTTCCTCAGTATAGGTATAATAGGGATAAATTGTGTTAAAGATTAAGGCTAACCTAGAATAATCCTTAGGAGAAATATTCCTTATTTCCATAAAAATATTTTATGAAACAAGCTTATAAAATTTATTTATTTCTTATAATTAACGGAAACAAAATAAAAAAAAATAATACTAATAAAGAAAATATAGGAATAAAGTAAAAATTAATTTTATATAATATAAAAGTTAAAATAAGTTGTAAAAAAGAATAAATATATGTATAAAATGAATCATTGCGTCCTGTTACCAAAATTCCTTTGAACTTCTTATTAAAAAGCGTTATTCCCTCATAAGTTACAAGATCACATAACAAGTGTAAAGCATAAGAAAATATTATCGAAAATAAAATTAAAATGTTAATATATCTTGGAAAATAAAAAGATAATATTAAATAAAATAAACATACTATAAACGAAAATAAGGCTAAGCCATAAACAGAGTGTGTTATTCCTCTGTGTTTTATCATTTTCTTATTTTTCATAAATAATGCTAAAAGAATAAAGGGTAAATAGAAGATTAAATAAATTATTTTATTTAAGATAGAGGATCTCCTGTATTTGATATCTATATCAGGGAAATTGGCAAAAGCTATAACACAAAGAAAGGAAATATAAATATATACTAAAGGATAATCTGTAAGATATAAATAAAACATGAATGGAAAAAAGGTAAACAAGTTGAATAAAATATGATTTCTACCTAACATTTTACAAAAGTTATTTATGGATGAGATATTTAAACTTTGATCTCTTTTTATATTTCTTAGAATACTATCCTCGTTTGTTTTTGAAATTAAACTTAAGAAAGTTTATCTGACCTTCACACTAATCTAAAGGGAAAGATTTCAATTTTTGAAAAATTTTAAATTAATTTGTTTGATTCCAGGTATGGGATAAAAATCTATCTTTTTTAAATACCATATTTTATATGGTATTTTTTGCAGTGCAGCTATGGGGAGTTAGTTTAGAACAATTGTGCGAAATGGTCAAAATAATAGAAAACGCTGGTTACGATGCAGTATACAGTATTGGGACTAGCTTTTAATACACCTGTTTCAGGAATTATAATTATAAAAGCATAAAGCAAGATTCTTAAACTATTGAAGGAAAAGGTTCTGTAAAAGGAGAGACAGGTGTTACAATAGAATCTAGTGGCGCTTTCAAAGCCCAAGTATCTATACTTCATGATAAATGCAACTTTAGAAGCTTATCAAGAAGTTAAGGGCTAGATATTTCTTCTATTACTTCATTAAAGTTTAAGAAAGATTTAAAAGCTAAATTGTTTTCTCTACAATTTTTTCTCCAAAACAGAATTCTTAACAGCTAAAACTAAATTTGTATCTTTTGCAGCCCAGAAATCATTGAAACCATCTCCTATAAAGTTATTATATCTTTTCTTATCGTAAAATAGTTGAGATAAAAATATTAAAAGACTATATTTTTCTCAATAATATTTAATAAATCAAGTTAAGCTAACATAAAATTCATTTTTTGCATAAAATTCTTTACATACATATGCTCTCTCACCATCTAAGACAACCTCTTTTGGAAGCGCTCTTGAGTTATATCGAGAAGACATTGAATAACCATATGCGCCTGCACAAAGAATAGCTAAGATGTCCCCTTCTCTTACTTTAGATATTTTTCTTTTTGCTGCAAATATATCTCCAGTCTCACAAAGATTACCTACGATATTAACCTCTTCCATCTCGCCTTCTACATTATTACAATTTACGATCTCATGATAAGAATTGTATAATACAGGTCTGATTAAATGATTGAAGCCGCTATTTACTCCTACAATAATATGACCGTATCTTATCTTGACTTCTGTAACTTTTACTAGCAATATTCCTGCGTCTGCAACAATATATCTACCAGGCTCAAAAGAAACAGCATTCGTTTCTATATCCTTTAATATCTCAAAGATGTTACTAGCATAGTATTCTAAGGGAAATTCGTTTTGGTCTTCTTTATATCTAATACCTGGACCGCCTCCTAAGTCAAGAAAATCAAGGTTGATTCCAAATTTAGACTTCACTTCCTTTGCTTTCTTAACTAAAATCTTAACAGTTTCTAAAAATTCATCAACTTCTTCTTTTCTTAACCAATTAGAACCGACGTGCTCATGCAATCCTTTAATATCGAAACCTAAATCTATTGCTAACCTAATCGCGAAATCCAGCTCCTCGATAGGTATCGAGAATTTTATAGGATGACCATGCGCTTCGATGCCTGCAGTTATTGTTTTCCAATTATGACCAACGCCTTTTATTCCAGGATCAATTCGAAAAGAAATTTCGTTTTTCATATCTAATTCCTTCATTTTCAATAGACAAGAATAAGAATCTACGTTTATTCTTATCTTAAAAGGCTTTACTTGTAATAGGTCATCATGACTTAAACTTGAACCTGTAAATAAGATCTTGTTTTCTTCAAAACCTAAATTAATAGCTAGCAAAACTTCTTCGGGCGACACCGCATCTATCCAACATCCTTTTTCTTTGAGTATTTTAAGTAAGTATGTATTAGAATTGGCTTTCATTGAATAATGAACTCGAACTTCTCTATCTGCATATTTCTTAAGAGTATTGTAGAATCTCTGATAGTTATCTATAACTCTTCTTGCATTATAGACATATATTGGCGTTCCAAAGCGCTTAGCTAAATCAACTGCAGAATAATTTGCGATGTATAGCTCGTTATTTTTAATTTCTAAATGACCTTTACTTTCCCACCACATCTAAATAAGCTTCTCCTCTCAATACATATGTTACAGGACCTTTCATGATCACACCTTCATCCGTAATTTTAATGAACAAACTACCGCCTGGCAACGTAACTTCCAATTCCTTATCTGTATAACCATAATAGTTTGCTACAAAGGCTGTTGCACATGCACCGGAACCACATGATAAAGTCATGCCTACTCCTCTTTCCCATACATATAATTTTATTTTTTTCTTATCTTCAATATAGGCAAATTCAACGTTGGTTCTGTTAGGAAATTCCTTATGATTTTCTATGAAGAAACCATAATCCAAAGTATATTGCTTTAGTTTATCCTTTTCATTGCTGAATATGATAAAATGAGGATTACCGATTGAAGCCTTTACACCTTTGAATTTCCTATTTCCTATTTCTATTTCTGCTTCTCCGATTATTTCCACTTTCCCCATGTTAACGCTTACCATGTTTCCTTCTACGAAGGTTTTAACGACACGAGAACCAACTTCAATTTCAGCTTCATTTCCCAAGTAATTCTTATCAAGCAAGTATTTTGCAAACATTCTCACACCATTACCGCACATTTCAGCTTCGCTTCCATCTGGATTGAATATTCTCATTTTATATTTGACTATTCTACCTTTATTCAATACCAAAATGCCATCAGATCCTATGCCGAAACTCTTATCAGAAAGGATTAACGCAATTTCTTTATAGTACTCTTCTAACTTCGAATCCAAATCTTCAATGATGATGTAACTATTTCCTAATGCATGCATTTTAGTCACATGCATTTTCATAGCTTTTCTTTTATAATCTCAGAGGCTAATTTAATATACGCATCGTTTGCAACCAAAGCAAATCTAACAAACTTATTGGCCTCTAAATCTTCATTTAAAGCCAAAAATTTCCCTGGAGTAACGTTAATTCCAATTTTATTTTTCTCATCTAAATTTAGCAATCTTTTTGCAAACTCAATAGAATCATCGACCATAGCCCAAATATATATTGTAGCTTCTGAATAACATTTTATTCCCTTATTTTCTAAAGCTTCTTTGAGCATCGCTCTTCTTCTTGAATAAACTTTTCTCATGTATTCAACATGACTATCGTCTTTGAACGCATAGATCGCAGCTTCTTGTAAAACATTAGCAACACCTGAATCGATTTGAGTTTTCAATGCTATGAAATATTTTATTATTTCTTCGCCTCCAACAACGAAGGCAACTCTCAAGCCAGTCGCGTTATTTCTTTTGGATAATGAATGAAAAGCAACAATATTACTCCAGTCATTAGAAGCTTCGAGTATTGAAGATGGTACTTCTTTTTCATAAATATCAATGTATGCCTCATCAGAAGCTACTATTACATTGTATTTTTTTGAAATCTCAACCAATTCAGTATAAAATTCTCTTCTTGCTATAACAGTTGTTGGATTATTTGGATAGTTTATCCACATTATTTTTGGTTTATATTTTTTCATCAAATCTTCTACTTCGTTTAGATCAGGTAGAAAGTGATTTTGCTCTTTGATGTGATAATAAATCGGTATGCCGTTTGCAAATATAGTTCCAGATTTATAAGGAGGATAGCCTATTGAAGGGATCAATACACGATCTCCTTGATTTAGAAAAGCTAAGGGGAAATGAAATATTGCTTCTTTTGAACCGCTTGTTACAACGATTTGCTTTTTATAATCGACATCTATTTTGAATCTTCTTTTAAGCCACTCAGAAATAGCATACTTAAGTTCTTCACGACCATCATAAGGAGGATAACCGCTTCTCACATGTTTTTCAGCCCCCTTCTTTAAGCCCTCTACGATACCTTCATACATTGGATCGCTAGGATCGCCAACACCGAGATCTATTATTCGATAACCTTTTTTTAAGAAGTCTTGTTTAATATTATCAACTTCTGCAAAACTATAACTGAGAAATTGCTTTAATGTATTGCTAGGTTCAATCATATTATATTCATATATTTCAGTAATTCTGCAATTAAAATAGCTCCTCCTGCTCCCCCTCTTATCGCAATTGTTTCCAAGAAAAATATCAATATCATTAATATACATAGTCCTAAAATGTTCTTAGCATATGGTTATCTATACAAAATATTTGAAGTCTTCAATATTCACAAAATACCCGTTGATCTAATATCAACCTCTGAAGTAAATGTATCATTAACCATTGAAAATAAATATGAAGTTGCAGAATTGATTAAAGATCTTAAGGAAATTGCCGATGTGGAATTATATCCTTCGAGAGCATCGATTTCATTAATAGGCAAGGAAATAAACCAAGAACCTAACATTGCAGGAAAGGCTTTCTCAATTTTAGGCGAAAAAGGGATAAACATCGAGATGATATCCTCAGGTTCTTCTAAGATAAACATAAGTTTTGTAGTAAATCAGGAATTAGCTGACTTATGTGTTAGAGAATTGCACAAAGTATTCTTTGAAAATGAATAAGATACCTGTAGGGATTTTAGGAGCAACAGGAATAGTTGGTCAAAGATACATAAAACTATTATCAAATCATCCATGGTTTGAAGTAACAGAATTGGCTGCTTCAGAAAAATCTGCAGGTAAAAAATATGAAGAAGTGATGAAAAATAGATGGAAACTAGAAGGCGAGATTCCTCATAAGGTTAAAAACTTAGTATTAAAAGAATGTAAACCAAATCTTGAGTGTAAAATAGTATTCTCAGCATTAGACGCTAGTGTTGCAGGACCGATAGAAGAGGAGTTCGCAAAAGAAGGCTATGTTGTAATAAGCAATGCAAGAAATCATAGAATGGATGAAGACGTTCCTTTGTTGATTCCTGAAGTTAATCCTGAAAGCTTACAATTAATTGAAATACAAAAAAGAAGAAGAGGCTTCAAAGGCTTCATAGTTACTCATCCTAATTGTTCAACAACTCATCTTTGCTTAGTTTTGAAACCTCTTCATGAAAAGTTCAAAATAAGGAAAGTAATAGTCACAACAATGCAAGCTATAAGTGGAGCAGGCTATCCAGGTATTGCATCTTTAGATATAGTTGATAACATTATTCCATACATTCCTCTAGAAGAAGATAAGATAGAAAATGAAACTTTGAAAATATTAGGTAAAATGGAAGGTGGAAGGATAAATTATGCGAATATAGCAGTTAGTGCAACTTGTAATAGAGTATTTGTAAGTGATGGCCATATGGAATCTGTATCAGTCGAGCTAGAGAATAAACCAAGCATAGATGAATTCATTGGTTGTTTAGATGAATTCGATCCTTTGAAGAATTATCACCTTCCTTCTCATGTTAAGCCAATTATAATATTAAGAGAAGAAGATAGGCCGCAACCAAGACTTGATAGAAATTTAGCTAATGGGATGGCTTCAATAGTAGGAAAAATTAGAAGATGCAAAGTGCTAGATTATAAGTTTTTAGTTTTAGGAAATAATACAATAAGAGGGGGAGCAGGAGGAGCTATTTTAATTGCAGAATTACTGAAATATATGAATATAATATGATTGAACCTAGCAATACATTAAAGCAATTT
>AQYM01000022.1 GCA_000380705.1 Crenarchaeota archaeon SCGC AAA471-B05 | reverse complement strand
TCCACAAAGAAAATCTTTACTATAAAATATTTATATTTTTAGGTATACAAAATTTGACATTTTTCACAATAAAAAGTTATTCTATTTAATAAACCTAATTTTTTTATTTTTATCTTACTATTACATCTTATACAATTCTTCCTTCTATAAATATTTAAATATTCCTTAAGTGAATTCTCTTTAATTCTTATTTCAAGGAATTTCAAAGAAAATTTTCTGGTTTCTAAAACTAAATCCAATAAAATGTTTTGAGGAATTTTCGCTACAATGGATAATGGATGAACTTTGGCTAAAAATAAGGCTTCGTTCTTTATTATGTTTCCCACCCCTGCAAATACTTCTTGATTAAGTAATACATCACATATATATTCATCCTTAAATTTTTGAATTAAATTTAAAACTTTTACCAAATTCCATTTTTCAGAAACAATATCAACTTCTTCCTCGAAATTTTTCTTAAAATCCTTTATATCTAAAATTTTAATATAACAATTATAAAAATTTAAAAAACCTTTATTTGTTATCAAAGATAATCGCTCTTTTAAATTTTTGAAAGAATTTATCCTAATACTACCATACATCATAAAATGAATTCTTAAATATTTATTATCTATTTTAAAAAATAAATTTTTTCCTATACTAAATATTTCATTTATTTTTTTATTTATAATTTCTTCAAATTTTATTCTTGCATTGCCCTTAACTTCCTTTATTTCTTCTCCAACAAAATAAGATAATTTTATAGATAATGCTTTAACCGAAGGACCTTCCATTAGAATATTTTTATCCTATGAGTTAAATTAACATGTTTAATCAAAGTAGAAGCTACAGGAGAATTTTTAATTGATTCATTTACTATCTCTTCTATTAATTCTTTATTAGCATTACTTTTAATATACACGTCTATTTTTATGTTATTAAATCCAGGATTTCCTTCTTTTTCCAAACCTAAAAAAACCAAAATATTTTCTATCTCTCCTTCCAAAGCTATTTCTAAATTTTCTATTTCTACATTTCTTAAGGTAGCATTATATACAATAGTTATCATTATACATGCACCTAAAGCAGCCAGTAAGGTCTCAACCGGATTTTGGGCTGTATCTACTCCTGCCAAATCTGAAACTTCGTCTATGTCCAAGGTGTGTCTTCTCATGTATGCTCTGGCCTTAAATCCCCCTAACCATCTTATCCTAGTCCTCCAAATAGTCAAAGATTTGACTTTTTCTTTATTTGATTTTATTTCCTCTAAAATATTTTTTAAGAATTCAACATTTATACCGTTTAAGTTCATATCTTTTAATTTAATTAAATTAGATATAAGGTTAAAATGAAAGAAAGGATAGGAATATCTTTGATACCTTCTAAAAATTCAGCTATTACTTTAAAAAATGCAATAAAGGTTTATCAAAAGGGAATTAAACTAATAACGATAAGCGATTATCATAAAGCTGGAAGTTTTTATTTGGCGATGGTTAAAATACTCGAAAAAATAAAGAATGTTAATTTAGGAACTGCTGTAACCAATCTTTTGCTACATAGCCCATGGGAATTGGCAAACTTCTTTATAGGTCTTAAAAAAACATATGAAGAGGAAATTTTTTTAGGAATAGGGACTGGTGATTGGTATTTATTCGAAATGTTTAAAATTGATTCGAAAACAGCAATTAATAATTTAATTAATGGAATAAAAATAATTAATAAACTATTCACAAAGGATAAAGTTAAAATTCCTATTTATTTAGGAGCACAAGGTGAATATATGTTTAGAATTTCCACGAAAATATGCGATGGAGTAATAATAAATCTTGCAAATGAAGAAGATTTGAAAAAAGCTTTAAATCTTATCGAGGATAAAAGTAAAATAATTTTCGCTATTTCACAAACTTATATTTATGATGAAGAGGAAAAAGCTATACAAGAGGCAAGGAAATCTGCTACGATAATTTATGCAGGAATGTCTAACAGTGCCATAAAGCTATATGGTTACGATGTTACTAAAAGGGATAAATTGAGAAAATTAATTTTGAAAAATAGGATTAACGAAGCTAGAAAATTATTAAGTGATGAAGAAGTGAAAAGATTAACTATTTGTGGTAATATCAAAGAGGTTAAGGAAAGGATTAAGAAAATATTGGAGTTAAACATAGATAAATTAATTCTAGGATTACCCATGGGAAAAGAAAAGGAGAAAGTGTTGGAGAAAATTATAAGCATTTTCTAATAAAGTTATTGAAAGATAATATAAAGAATTAATAATAAAAAATACTTTACTAATTTTATTTATTTTCAAATATTCTGATTAAATAACTCTAATAAAATATTCGATTATGCTCATACGATCCTTTAAATCAGCAACTGTTAGTTTTTCTTCATAAAATCTTTCAATATGCAACATACCTTTGTCACTTGTACGAAGAATCTCATAAAGAGAATTAAAGTGAAATTTATTCAATAAAATTTTTTGTTATTAATGTCTTCCATAAAGGTACAATTTTAATTTCTCTATCATTTACTTTTAGCACATCTTCATAATCCCAAGTAATGATTAGCAGATTTTTACATTTTAATAAATCTGATGCTTTAATTAAGGAATTAATTTCCCTTTTTTCTATTTCATCTTTAGCACTAGCATAAGTTACTTGAATTAATTGTTTAATATTTAAACCTTCTTTAACAATGAAATCAACCTCCTTATTATTAATCTTCAAGTAAAATATCTCTATTAAAGGATTTTCGTTTTGAATTCTTTTTAGTTCTAGAAAGAAAACGTTTTCCATTAGTTTTCCATAATCTTGTGAATATCTAATTATTTTTGTTAATCCAGTATCACAAAGATAGACTTTTTTTGGCCAACCTTCTCTTAAATGTATCTTTGATGAGAATCTCCTAAGGAAAAAGAAAAACATTGTGTCTTCTAATTTAGAAACATATTCATATACAGTATCTTTTCCTACTCTTGATAATTGTTTTAGTTTATTGAATAAACTTCTTATTGAAACTTCATTTGAAAAATTTTGAATCATAAAATTGTGTAAAAATCTTGCAACTTCAATGTTTCTTATTTTATGTCTTTCTATAAAATCTCTGAATAAAATTAAATCGTTATATTCCTTTAGAATTTTTGTTTTTTCTTCATTTCTTACAACATCTGGAAACCCACCGTATTCTAAATATTCTAGTAGCAAATTCTTTATTTTAGCTTCATCATTTTTACTGAATTGCCTATTTAAAATAAAATTCTTGAAATTTAAAAATTCTCTAAAACTCAAGGGTAAAAGAATATAGCTTAAACTTCTTCCTCTTAATTGAGTGGCAATTTCTTTACTTAATAATTTAGATGATGAACCTGCAATGAAAATCCTATACTTTCTAAGATCATGCATTTCTCTTAATATACCTTCCCATCCTTTAACGTTTTGAATTTCATCCAAAAAGAGATATTTTGGTTCCTTTCCATAAATTTCTATAAAAATTCTTACTAGAGCTCTAATTTCTTTTCCTTCCATACCCATTAACCTAGAATCTTCGAAATTAAAATAGACAAAATCCTCTACTTTTTCAGACAACCAAAAAAGGTAATATGTTTTCCCAGCCCTTCTAGGACCAATAATTGAAATTATAAAATCAGAATCTAAAGGAACCTTAAGCTCCCTAGGTAAAGCTTTAGGAAGCTTTTCATATTCTTTAAAATAATCGATTATTTCGTTTCTTATTATCATTAACCATATTATAATGACAATTTTATAAAAAAATTTCCTTTTAACAAGGACAATTTATGATAAAAACTATCGTTAAGAAAGACAATATTGGTTATCTCAATTATCTTCTATAATATGAAGATTCTAAACTGGATTATTTAAGATGTAGAGAAGGGAAAAAATATTTTTTGGAAAAAACGATTGACAAGAAAATATCACAGTAATACTTTATTTTAATTTTAGAAAGAATTATTTTTATAAGATAAACTATTTTTGGATGAAAAATAAAGAATATTATTATATTTTAAAGGAAGTTACCAATATTCTAGAAAATTCTTATTTAAGCATCAGAAAAATAAACAATTATAAACAAGGAAATAAATATTTCCAATCATTGGGGTTATTTTTTATAATAGGTATACCTGAACCATTTATTAGCAACATTATTGGCTTAAAATTATTAATTCTAAGTAAAATTTTATCCAAAACAAATTATTATGAGAGTATTTACAATGAATTAAACAAAATAAGGATAATTAAAAAGTTTTATGAAGAAATTAGAGTATGATTTTCTTCTTGCTCTAATCAAGACTTTAGTTATCTTAATTAATCTTTTTCAGAGTAAATATTAAGATTGTGATTCACTCTCCTTCTTTCTTTCTTCATTTAATCTTTCATTATAATATTTCTCCAATTCTTCATCACTTAGGTTTTTAAATTTTTCAACGAGAAGATCTCTTTTGGAAGGATTTTTAAGAAAATAGTAAACGCTATAGCTACATATAGGATAAATCTTCAGGTTCTTCTCCTTTGCAACTTCTATAGCTTTTTCGATAAGCATTCTTGCAAGGCCTTTTCCTCTGAATTCAGGAGGAGTATACGTTTGTTTTAACTTCATTATACCGTTCTCAACTTCATAAGTTAACCAAGCTTTCTGCTTATTAGGAAGTCTTATGAAAAAGACTGTGCTGGTATATTCTACCCTATATTCTTCCATGATTAAATAAATGTATAAACAATCTTATTAAATTTCAGGAGTGGTCATGTTCTTCATTTTATTCTGACTGTGGGGATTTCATCATATAACAAGAAAATAATAATTAAGTTTATTTAAATAATTTAAACATGAGTTTATAACATAAACATTATTAATTATATTTTATATGAGAATTGAGGAGATTTTAGATTGTGAAGAATTATCAAGTTTACAACGTAAAATATTATGGATAGCCAGATTTTCCTGGGCTTTTGTAGCAATGGAAATAATAATAATTTCATTTACACTAAGCTTATTTACAAAAATATTTAATCTAAAAGGGTTTGAAATTGGACTTTTAGCTTCAGCATCACTAATAGGAAATATTATAGGTGCAGTAATTTTCGGAGGAATCGGTGATAAGGTAGGAAGAAGACCATTATTTCAAATTACACTTCTCTGGTATAGCATCTTTACCGCATTAACATCTCTTTCAAATACATTTTATGAATTAGTGATTTTAAGAATTTTAGCAGGAATAGGTTTGGGAGGAATGCTTGTAATAGATCCAGCTCTTTTAAGCGAATTCCTGCCCCCTAAAAAGAGGGGAAGACTTATGGTAAGTCTAGATTTATTTTGGCCTATAGGAAGTTTTATAGCATTGTTATTAGCGTATTTATTCCTAGAAAGCTTCAATGGTAACTGGAGAGGATTATTTTTAGCAGCAGCCTTTCCAGCTTTTATGGTAGCTTTATTCAGATTAATTGTTCCAGAAACTCCTTTCTTTTTAGCTAAAATAGGAAAAATTGAGGTGGCTGCTTCAATATTGACAAAACTTACAGGAAGAAATATTGAAGCCAATTCTATAACATTTGCAGTAGAGGAAGAAGGAAGTTATTCTGAACTTTTTACTTTTTATAAAAGAAGAGTTATAGCTATGTTGGCTGCTTGGATGTCTTTAAATTATACCTACTATGGTTTATTCCTTTGGTTACCTACGGCACTTAATATACTTGCACTATACGGTAATAATATTTGGTTTTTCT
The DNA here is from genome assembly GCA_000380705.1 of Crenarchaeota archaeon SCGC AAA471-B05. GTDB lineage: Archaea > Thermoproteota > Thermoprotei > Gearchaeales > Gearchaeaceae > SCGC-AAA471-B05. Next base: position 48,798 of record AQYM01000022.1, on the reverse strand, counting down.
TGGTCTTAGCCTTCCTTTTCCAGATACCAGGTTATTTAAGTGCAATGTTTTTAGTTGAAAAATGGGGAAGAAAAAGCACCTTAACTGTTTATTTACTAATGAGTGGAATAACTGGAATAACGATGGCATTAACTACAAACAATGTATTATTATTTACCATGTCTATGCTTCTAGTAAGTTTCTTTAACTTAGGAGCCTGGGGTTCTGTTTATCCTTTTACAAGTGAACTATTCCCAACCAAATTAAGAGGAAAATCCTTTGGATTAGCTGAAGGAACAGGAAAAGTGATCGCTGTTCTTGGACCTTTGATATTCGGAGCATTATACGAAATTACGGGCGTAGTTACAATACCTTTAATGGTTACAATGACAATCGCAATAGTAGGTTCAATAATAATTTTAATATTTGCTCCTGAAACCAAAAAATTGGTATTTGATTAAATTTTAAACCTAATAATTTATAACTAGACAAAAGCAGTATTTTCAAATGAAAATTATGAGGTCTTTTAAGGAGGTAAAATTCTAAGATGAAGCTAAGGAGGGAAATATTTATCTACGAAATCAAGAATTTCTTTATCCATTCGCCAATTAACTGCACCTAAATTTTCCTTTACATGAATTGGGTTAGACGCTCTGGGGATCGGAAAAGTATTTTCATATTTGCTAATTATCCAATTTAAAGCTATTTGTGCTGGAGTTTTATTTCCATATTTTTCTTTTACCTTTTCAACAATTTCTTTAGGGAAATTCTTAATAAGTTTACCATGACCCAAAGGATAATAACAAATGATTGCTATTTTGTTTTTAATTGAATAAGGTATTATATCTTTCTCAATTCTCCTATTAGCCATACTAAATGGCATTTGAGTTGAAACCAACTCATATTTTTTCATAGCTTCTTGGGCTTTAATCATTTGTTGTAAAGAAAAATTACTTACTCCAATATACCTAATTAATCCCTGGTCAACAAGATATTCCATAGCTTTCATTGTTTCTTCTATAGGAATTCTTCTGTTAGGGAAATGTATTTGATATAAATCTACGTATTTTATGTTTAATTTTTTTAAACTCCTCTTACAAGCCTTTATTACATCATTATATTTTAAATGGGATGGCCATACCTTGCTAGCTATAAAGAGTTTCTCTCGGTTATATCCTTCTATTGCTTTAGCTATAACCTCTTCGCTATTATAAATTTCCGCAGTGTCTATAAAGTTTATCCCTCCTTCAATCCCAACCCTAATTGCTTCTATTTTCTTGTTATAACCTCTTTTAATACCCAAATGCGATAATATTATCCACGATATATCATAATACGTACCCATTCCTATCACAGAAACTTTTTCATTGGTTTTACCAAATAATCTATATTCCATAATTTTAAAAAGAGGCACTGATATTTATTTTTAAGCAATATTAAAAATAAGATGATTAGCTTTTTATAAATTTATTTTAGGAAATATATTAATATTGCTATTATCACCACAATTAAAGATATTATTATTGCAAGATATTTATTTTTTCTTTCATTATTTTTAAACATTTTCTAATTTTATTAATATATCATTATTGATATCTATAATCGCAAAATATCCCCTTGTAGCAGGCCCAACGTTGACCAATAAAGTTCGATTTATTTTATCTATATTCCTTGATTCATGTATATGACCGCTTATAACTAAATCAGGAGAATATATCTCCACAAATTTCCTTACACTTAAACTTCCAGCGTGAGTATTCCCCGCCTTATCTACTTTAGTATTTTTAGGCGGAGTGTGCGAAAGTAGAATTAATTTTTCATACTTTTCGTTATTCTTCCTTAGTTTCTCATAGGAGCTAGTTAGGATTTTTTCTATTTCTTCTTCACTAAATTCCAAAGGAGTATTAAAAGGAGTATATGAAGAACCTCCTAAACCTATTATTGCAAATTTTTCAACGATTACATATCTTCCATGAAGGTTTAGTTCATTTATATCTTGTTTATAATCGCTTATTATATCGCAATTTCCTGGAACAAAGTATGTTTTTTTAAACTCGCTTAATATACTGATAACTGATTTAGCTTCGTTATAGTGACCAAAATTTGTCAAGTCTCCTGCAACTAATATTAAATCTATATTGTTATTTCTAACTTTATTTACAATTTTGGATAAAGTAGCAATATTACCATGTATATCAGCTATGGCTAAAATTCTCATTAAAAAATAAATATATAAAGGAAAATAAATTATTTAACATGAAAATTAGAAAGAGGATATTAATTTTGTTAATTATTCCTTTACTTATTTTAGGTTTATTTATATTCTTTTTAAATTTACCAATACAAAATTTTGCAGAAATTAATATAGTTGACTTAAACTATCAAAAAACAGAGAACGGGGAAGTTTACCTTAATTCTACTATAAAAGTAGTAAATAAAGCATATTTTGGCGCTTTAATTAATGATATTTACGTAGAAGTTTATCATAAAAATATTAAAATAGGATATTCTGAATATAAAGAGAAATTTGAATTACAAAGGGAGAAAATATTATACTTAACATTTAAGTTAGATTTAGAAAAAATAAAAGAGATAATAAAGGAGATAACCGAGTTGAATGAAACTGAAATTAAATACGTTGCTAAAGCTTCAGCTTCTATAAACTTTCTAGGATTTTGGTTTGATAAGAAAGTAGATATGGAAGGAAAACTTAAGCTTGACATTGGATTTTTGTACAAGATTGCTTCATGGAAAATAGATATAAACTATATAAAGGTTTTTGGTGAAAATGAAACTAATTTATTTGCCAAAACTGAAGTTAGCATAACCAATAACTCCCCTTTTAATATAGTAATTAATGAGGGGAAAATTTATATTTTAAATGATATTGGTTATTTAGAAATTAAAGAAAAAATAGATTTAAAAAATAAAGAAGTAAAAAAATTGAATTTAGATTTAATTATAAATATAAATCAAAATACAATTGATTTAATACAAAACTTAATAAATGAAGGAAAAGTAAACATAACTTATAAAGCACAATTAAATATATTTATTAAAGAATTAAATTTAAGCTTAGATATTTCAATTTCAAATAATACGATATATTTTGCTAAAAGCATAAAAGACTTAATTAAAATTGAAAAAATATATTTAATGAAAAATGAAACCAAAATATCAATAAATTTAATAAATGAATATGGATTAAATTTTATATTAAAAGATTCAGAAATAAATTTATTTTATAAAGATTATAAAATTGGGAAAATAATAATTTCTAAAAATTTAAAAATAAATTCAAATGTTACAAATATTGAAATATCTATAGAAGTAGATAAAAATAATTTAAATAAAATGATAAATGATTTTATTAATAATAAATTAATAATAATAGAAGCTAAATTTAATGGTATTTTAAATATTTTAAACAAAGATTTAAATATTTCTTTTAATTTAAGTCAAGAAATAAGATTTGAACCGTTGGTAGATTTCCAAATAATTAAAGTAAACCGTATAGATAACAACATTTATTACACTGAATTAAACATCACTTCTTCGATATCTAAAATATTAATAGCAGAAATAACGATAAAAAAAGCAAAATTTGAAATAATTTACGATGATAATCTTTTCGGTTACGGAGAATTGGTAAGTTCGTTTAATTTAATATCCAACAGTACAGTTAAAGCCGAATTTAAGATTAGAGCTTTAGAAACTTTACAAAAGCCTATAGCTAAAATTATTAATGGAGAAGAATTGAAAATCAACGTAAGAAATTTAACCTTAGAATTTAACTTGTTAAATAATGATTATTTTGTAAATTTAAATGAAATAAATCTTAAAACTTCAAAAATAAACTTGAAACCGGTTATAAAGGCTGAAATAAATAGAGTTCAATTTATTAATTCAAAAGAAGTAGAAATAGAAATAACAGCATATATAAGCTTAGGTGAACTGCCTAGACTATCAATAAACATTAAAGGAGGGTTTGCAGATTTATACCTAAATAATAATTTAATAACTAAGATTAATCTGGTATTACCTACAATAGTAATAGATAAAAGTAAAAATACGTTCATTTTAAAAGCGACAGTAAAAAAAGAAATTAATAATTTAATCGAAAAATTTTTAAACGAAGAGTTGGTTAGTTTCATTTTAAGGAATGTTAATATCTCTTTAGAAGTATTAGGTGAAAATTTGAATGTTGAATATAACAAGGATATAGAAATAATTTTGGAAAAGCCTTTAAGAATAGAAATTGAAGGAATAATAGAAAACGTTTCTTTCGCTAATATAGAAAAATATTTTGATATAAAGTTTCAAGNCAGTTTAAATTCAAGTATAAATATTAATAATGCAAAAATTATTGATATAAATGCAGATATATATTTAAAAGATAAATTCATTACAAAAATTAATTTAGATTTGAATATTTTAATTCAATCTAACTACCTATCAATTGAAAAAACTGTAAGAATAAAATTGGACGAGAGTACATTTAAAGAAGTTATTGAAGAAATGTTAAGCAAAAAATCCGTTAAATTAAGCATAAGGAATATCGTAGCGAATAGTATTCTAGGTAATGAAAATTATCAAATAAACTTAAAGGAAATAGTAGCAACCGCTAAAATACTATACGAAATAAATGTTTATATTCCAGATTTTCAAATTGAATACCCAGGTAATAAGTTAACTGCGGAGTTTTACGCTACGATAAAAGGATTTAATTTTGGTTTGATGCCTGATGAACTAATACTTAATGCTTATTCAAATAACACGAAAGTAGCCCAGATTAGATTAATAAATGTTTATAATCCTAACAATTATTTAATGCTAGGTGTATTGGAAGCGGAGTTTACTCAAGAAGGTCTAAATGTTCTTGCCACACCTTTAGTTCAAGGTAAGAAAATATTCCTATTTGTAAATAATGTAAAAATAAGAGCAAACATTAATGGCTTATATTTAAATACTGTTTTAAATTTCATAAATCCTATATTAGTCGTTATCAATCATAATTTTGTATTAACTTATGATGTGAAAATTTTAGATATACAAAATGAATATCCAGGAGATATTTTCCCCGTAAAACTTTTAATAAATTATGAATACAAAAATGGAGTAAACATTCCTATAACTGTTAAAAATGCAAGATTTGATATTTATAACGATACAAAAAAATTGGGAGAAGGTTATGTAAAAGGAGATGTTCTATTGACAAATAAAAAAGATAGCATAATAGTCGAGAGTAAACTAAAAATTTATAGGGAATATATAGGTTGGTTCATAGAAAAATTCTTATTTAGTGATAGTTTCTCCATTACATTGGATAAAATAGAAATAGAAGCCAAGGCTTATAATTATGAAATAAACGTAACATTGAATAAATTGGTTTATACGGAAAAAGGACCCAAGGTAGTTTTTAACGTATTAAGATATTCAGTTTCATCTATAACACAAACTGGAATAATTATAAATGCGGATATCAGCTTTGATAATCCATATAATATAACTGCAACTATAACTTATTTACCGGCTTTAAATATAACGATAAACTTTGATATATTTGAATCAAAAAAAGAAAAACATCCGGGATTAAAACTCGGTTATGGATACTATAATTCGGAATATCAAATAATAAAGATGCAAAAAAATATAATAAAAAATGTAAAGATAGTAATAACAAATGCTGCACATTTATTCTTAGCTCATAATTACAGCCAAAGTCCTCTTTCAGTTTATATAAAAATATATTTAGATGCCATAGGGAGATTAGGTTTAAAACTTTATGAAGTATATACTATAGTCAATTTTAACATAAATAATATATATATTGAATTTAGTGTAAATATTTTATAATTTGTCAAATAAATCTAAATTTTTAAAAATTCTTGTTTGGTAATTCCTTAAGTATATATAATCCAATATTGTTCCTTTAGATTTATAAATTTCGAGATTAATTATTAAATCTTTAAAAATTCCACCTGCTAAACCATTGGATATTATCGCAGCTCCTTGTGCAGCTTCTTTGCATTTAAGAGAGTTACCTTCAATATATTTTCCTTGACTTATAATGTATTTTAATCCTTCAATTTTCCTTACCCTCGCATATTTCCTTAATCTTTTTCTCAATTCTTCATATATTGCATTTATTCTAGAAAGTCTACCTGAAATTAGAATTTCTTTAGGATAACTTATACTTACAAGCATAGAAGAAACCATCTTTTCTATCCCTTCAAAGAAAGCTTCAGAAGCAAACTCATCTTTTAGAATGTCTTCAGGATTCTCTGATTGTAATATATCAGAAATACCACCACTAAAAAGTACTTTTTTCTCAAAATTACCTAGAATATAGGCAAATTCACCGTCCATTCCTCCCAAGGATTTAAAAGAAATTGAAGCGTTTGTGCCTCCTATCCCATCGATTATTTTGCCCTTTTCCACAGCAATACATGCATTATAAGCGTAACCAATTTCTACTAAAATGAAGTTTGTTTCATTATAACTGATGTCTAAATATCTACTTTGATCATAAATGCCCAAAACCGCTACACATAATTTATCAGCTGTTCCCATATCAATCTTGTTTATTTTTCTATAATTTCTTACAGTAGGTAAATGTATTACACCAGGAATTAAATAAGCATTGTAATTTAATTCTTTAAACATTTTTAATAGTTTTGATAACCCTTTAAGCACAGGAATTCCTTCATCATCCTTTTTGTTTAGAGTTACTAATTTTTTATCCAATTCATCCATCTGAGAAATGTGTTTTAAAGCTATACCATAACCAGAAGGTGCAACTATTAAATTTGGTTTATTAAATAGAATAACTTTTTATTGTGAAAAATGTCAAATTTTGTATACCTAAAAATATAAATATTTTATAGTAAAGATTTTCTTTGTGGAGTATTTTTTAAAGTGGAAAGGGAAACATAATTCTTATTGGTTAAATAAATGTGAAGAATGCTGGAGTTATTATACCAAAGGCATTCAGCATAGGAATTCCTTGAAATGTTGGAAGCTAGGAATACCTTTATCTTCAATCAAAGATTTTAATAAAGCTATAAAAATTATCGATGAAATAATAGAAGGCTTTAATAATGTAACTTATAAATATTCTACAGATTTTGGTATTTTAAAAATAATAACTAAAGGAATAATAATAATTTATTTTGAAAGTAATGAAGATATGTTAAGTTTCATAATAAAATTTAAAGAAAAAGCTAAAGATATATTAAAAGATGTAAGTTTTTTAGATAATATATTTTATAAATTTTTAGTTAATACTGAAAGATTAGATAAAAATTTTTATTTTAGACGCGGATGTCCTGAATATGATTTAAAATTTGGTAGTTGGAAAAAATGGGAGAGAGTTTAACTTAAATATATTTTTAAGCAATAAATTTATATGGAAAAGTTATTTCCTACAACAGTTGTAGGTTCATGGCCAAGACCTAAATGGCTTCTTGATGCATTAAAGAAAAAAAGGGAAGGTAAGATTTCATATAAAGAATTTGAAAACATTGCAGATGATGCGGTTTTAATAGCAATAAAGTATCAAGAAGATGCAGGAATAGATATAATAAGTGATGGAGAACAAAGAAGGGATAACTTTTATTCATTTGTAGCAGATAAAATAGAAGGTGTAGAATTAAAAACTGTAGCCGAATTTATAGATTTTGCATCTGACAAATTTGCTTTCGAAGAAATGTTAAGAAGATTGGATGTTCCGGCTTTCGCAATAAGGAGCCCAGTTGTTACAAATTACATAAGAAAGAAAAATTACCTAGCTTTAAATGAAGCTTTGTTTTTAAAGAAACATACGAGGAAAAAAATAAAGATAGCTTTGCCTGGACCATATTTGTTAACTAGGTCTTCATGGATTCCAGGAATTTCTGATAAATATTACAAAGAAAAGGAAGATTTGGCTGAAGAATTTGCTAAAATATTAAGAGAAGAGATAATTGCTCTAAAAGAATTAGGTGTGGACTTTGTTCAATTAGATGAACCTGTTTTAATGGAAGTATTATATGGTCCTGAATTATCAACTCAAACTTTCATGTGTGCAGCTTTAACTGCAAAAGAGAATCCTAGGGACGAACTTAATTTTGCTGTGGAAATTTTAAACAAGACAGTACAAGGAATTTCGGGAATAAAAATAGGCGTTCATGTTTGTAGGGGAAACTGGAGTAAGAAAGAAGAAGCTTTATTAAAAGGAGACTACTATCCTTTACTTCCTTTCCTTTTGGAAATGAAAGTAGACCAATACGTTTTGGAATTTGCAACACAAAGAGCAGGAGATATAGATGTTTTTAAAGATTATCCAACAAATAAAGAATTGGGTTTAGGTGTGGTTAATCCCAAAACAGATGAGATAGAAAAGATTGAAGAGATAGTTTCTAAAGTTGAAAAAGCTTTGAGATATTTTGACGCAAATAGAATATATTTAAATCCTGATTGTGGATTTGGTACTTTTGCTGAAGTCCCTATAACTACTCCTCAAATAGCCTTTGAAAAATTAAAATCAATGAAAAGCGCAGCAGAAATATTAAGAAATAAATACGGTGAAAAAATTAAATAAAATATTTTTTATAATACTGTTTCTTATTATAATAATTATTTCTATTTTATTTTATTTTAATTATAACTTTAGTATTCAAAATTACGAGGTTATCGATATTATCACAAATTTGGACACTCCTTGGGCTATTGCATTTTCTAAAAACGGTATCCTATTTTTCACAGAAAGACCTGGTTTCGTTAAAGCCTTTTATAACAACACTTTAATTAATATAAAAGTCGAAAATCTCAACGTAAAAGAAATAGGTGAAGGAGGATTGCTGGGAATAGCTGTAGATCCGAATTTCCCAGATTCTCCTTATATTTATCTTTATTATACTTATGAAGAAGAAACACTTTGGAATCGTGTTGTAAGATATAAATTTATAAATTGGTCTTTAATTAATCAGGAAATTCTTCTGGACAAGATTCCAGCTTATTCTATTCATAATGGCGGAAGAATAAAATTTGGTCCTGATAATAAATTATATATTACTACTGGAGATGCTTTTCAAAGAGACTTGGCTCAAGATATAAATAGTTTGGCTGGAAAAATTTTAAGAATAAATTCTGATGGCTCAATCCCTATTGATAATCCTTTTAAGGACTCACCAGTTTATAGCTATGGTCATAGAAATCCGCAGGGAATTGATTGGTATAATGATTTAATGTTTGCAAGTGAACATGGCCCTAGTGGAGAAATGGGTTTTGCTCATGATGAAATTAATTTCATAATTAAAGGTGCAAACTATGGCTGGCCTATTGTCGTAGGTATTTCCAAAGACGAAAGATTTAAAGATCCTATTTTAGACAGCGGAGAAGAAACATGGGCTCCTTCTGGGATTAGCTTTTATAAGGGTAATAGATATCCAGAACTTAAGAATAAACTTTTAGTAGCTAATTTAAGAGGAAAACATCTAAGGGTAATAGAAATTAATTTTAAAGAAATAAAAGTCGTTAATCATTATGCAATTTTAAACAATGTTTTAGGAAGAATAAGGGATGTTGTTGAAGGACCAGATGGTTATATTTATATATCTACAAGTAATAAAGATGGAAGAGGAATTCCTTCATTGAATGATGATAAAATAGTGAAATTAGAAGTTAAAACTATTAAAGCTTATTTTATGATTGCTTTATTTTATGATTTATTCTATTTGATGGGTTTAAAAAAAGAAAAATTTATTAAAATGATTTTAAAATAGAATTAAGCTTCTCTTTTATTTCATTTATCTTATTCTTAAGTTCTTCATTTTCTTTGGTTAACTCATTTATCTTATTCCTAAGTTCTTCAATTTGAGGTTCAGATAATCTCTTGCAGTCTTCTTCTGTATAGTACTTAGTTATTTTACTAATTTTTTATCCAATTCATCCATCTGAGAAATGTGTTTTAAAGCTATACCATAACCAGAAGGTGCAACTATTAAATTTGGTTTATTTTTCTCTATTATTTCAATAATAACTAAAGGATCTTTTGCAACTTCCTCTGAAGGAATACTTTCATCAACTACTACGTTTATACTTGAATCCCTTTCTTCTATACCACAAATGTCAAAGCTTTTTGTACCTGGATCAATTCCAATCGTTAACATTTCATTTTATTTTTAATAATAAAAGTTTGATATTTATTTTTAAATGAAATATGAATTTTTAATAGCGGAATCTTCTTTAGAACTTATACCAAAGGAAATAATTAATCATCCTGCTATAGTATCAGATTCAGCCAAAAGGGGCAAAGATCCTTCGAAAATCATATTGGATAGAGCTAAACATCATTTTGCAATGCTAAAATTACCCAATTCTACGAAAAGAGGGAGACCTGATATAATTCATTCGTTACTTTTAGTTCATCAGTATAGTATATTAGCGCAAAATAATTTAAGTAAAATTTTTATTCATACCATTGAAGACAAAATAATTGAAGTGAACAATAAAACCAGAATACCTAAAAACTATAACAACTTTATTGGTTTAATTGAACAGCTATACGAAAAAGGTTCAATAATTTATGCAGGCGAAGAACTACTTAGATTAAAAGAAATAGGTTTAAAGGATTTCATAAAAGAAACAAACATGAATTGGATAGTTTTTCATGAGAAAGGAGAAAAGACCGATCTAAAAAATTTAGCTGACATTTTAGAACAAAAAATAATCATTATAGGAGGTTTCCCCCATGGAGATTTCGAAAATGAGTGGATTTTAAAGGATGCTGAGAGAGTGATAAGAATAGGAGATAAAGTTCTTGATTCTTTCCAAATACTTTTCAGAATTATAACAATACTGGAAATGAATTTAAATTTGATTTAAAATTAATAAAATATAGATGAGAAAGGTTCAAAGCTCTGAATAAATGATGAGAGAAGGCCTTTGATCTAAGTTTTACCTTTTGAAGAGCCAGTTTTTCTTCTATAGGGAAGAACTCTAAATCTAACAATTTTCTTTTTACCACTTATTAATGACTTAATATCTTCTTTAAATGCTAATAAATTTATACTTAACAACGCATATCTACCATCCCTTGATAATCTCATTACTATTTTTCCCTCTTGAGATTTTTCCTTCTTAACAACTGGAACTTTAACAGAAATTTCTACTTTACTGTCAAGATTGAATTCCTTAATCTTGTTTTTTACTTCTTCGAAGTTAGAATAATCTAAAATCCAAGTATTTGTTAAAGAGTCATATTTTGCATTTATAGATTTTAAATAATTAATGAAATCTTTATGATATTCCTTTAATCTTATTTTTACTTCACTCATAATAAATATTAAATTTTTAAATAAATAAATAAAACTTTTTTAAATAAAATCTTAGCATGATTTAACCATGGAGAAAATCCAAAGGATTCATCCTAACTTCTTCCTCTTTCTTTCTTCTCCTACGCTTAAGGATTATTAAAATTATTAAAATTACGATCAAAGGTAATAGTAGCAAATAATCTACGTTGGTGAAAATTAGAGAAGACACCATCAATAGATTCATACTTAAACTATCACTTATCATGTTTATATTTCTAAACTTAAAGCTTAAATATATTTTATAAGAGTTTCTAATAATGGATGAAATAAAATTTATTTATTTTGATCATGTAGGAACATTAGTTTATATTAAAAAAGACCTACCTACAATAGTATATGAAGTCTTGAAGGAATTTAACTATAATTTTTCTTTTTTAGAGGTAAAAAGAGCCTATGATTCTGCTGAAAATTATTGGGAAAGAAAATATTTAAAAGCAAGATATAAATGGAATAAAAACATAGCTTATGATTACTATAGTTTTCTTTTTGATGAATTAGGGATAAAAGAACATTTAGATGAAATGATTGAAATTTTATATAATGAATGGCATAAAAGAAGTGGTGCCAGTGTATATCCAGATGTAATACCATGTTTAAATTATTTGTTAATGAAAGGAAAGAACTTAGGGATAATTGCTCAAACAATTTTAAATGAAGAAGATTTTAGAAAGGAAAGATTAAGAAAGGAAGGTTTGGAATATTATTTTTCAATTGTTATAACTACAGCTTCCATAGGATTTGAAAAACCTGATGTGAGATTATATAAGAAAGCTATAGAATTAACTTCTTATAAACCCAACGAAATTATGATTATAGGAGACAACTACGATTTAGATGTAAAGGTTCCTTTATCATTAGGAGTTAAGGCTATTTTACTGGATAGGAAAGGAGAAACAAAATACGATTGTCCTAAAATAAATTCCTTGCTAGAAATAGATAAATTCATAAAATAGAAAAGGAAAATTATAAAAGATCGAAAATCTCGTCCTTAGAGCGGGGATGAGATTACTAAAAATTTTAAAACGGAATTATTTTAGCTTATAATTATTATAATTACCAAAACCCAAGAAGGTATTGTAAGCAAAGCCCATACCAAAATATTCCAATTTAAAACTTTGGCACCGTCTAAAACACCAATTGGAATTAAATTAAATGCAGCTAACCATAAATTAACAAATACTCCTAAACTTCCAATAAATGATATTAAAGGATTTGAAGAAAAAGCTAAAGTTAAAATGAAGAAAAATTTTGCCAATATAAGATTCGTTATTGGACCTAAAGCTGCTATGATTCCGTTTTCTTTTCTAGTTAGACCAAATCCAAATATACTTCCCCTTGGAACTATCACAGTAGCTCCCGGTGCTGCAAAAATAAAATTTCCAAAAGTAGCAACTGTTATAAATATAGCTAAAGCTAATCCTTGTTGAGACATTCTGAATTCTGCAAAATGCCCATAATATCTTGCTGTATACTTATGGGCCAATTCGTGCAATACAAAACCAGTAGCGGTTATTATCCCAAATATTCCAAAATATATAAGAATACTTAATAGCTTTATATCCAGAGCTTTAGCTGAAAAAAGTTCATTNAGTATGAATCTAAAAGAGAAAACGAAAGTTAAAACAAGCCAAGCAATAAGGATATGAATTAATTCTGTATACCTTCCTTCCCCTATTTCAAATCTTTCACCGAAAAATCTAAACATATATATTCTATTTTTTAAAATGTATATAAATTATTAAGAATGAAAGGAATTCGCATATTAATAGGTTTATTAAAGATTATAGTTATTATTTCTTCAGTAGCATTTTCAATATTGGGATTAACGATTCTTATATCTTCAGCTGCAATAAAAATTGATGTACCCACAGATCCAAGCCAAATGAATTTTTATTTTATAAACGATTCTTTGATAATTAATGTACCAGTTAAAATTAAAAATTACGGAATGTATAACATAGAAAACTTAGTGATAGATATTTCAGTATTTACTTTGGATAATTTCCTTATAACTAAAACTCGCGTTGGTTATCCTTATGAGAAAATAGAAATAAAGGGTGGAGAAGAAAAAACCCTAAATATTCATATTTATTTAAATTTAACAGAAATAACTACTTTAAATATTCATGAAAAAATTCTAAAGGATAAAGCTGTAAAAATACATGTAATTTCCAATGGGCGTTATGCTTTTAATTTAATATATTTTGAATTAAGTGTTGAAAGAGTCATAAGCTCTTCTTCTCCTTTCCTTATAGAGTTTGATAAATTAACATTAAAGGAAATAATTAATATACTAAAAATAAAAAGATTGGAAGAAAAGGATAATAATATAACCTTTTACACATCATTAAAGATAAACTATCAAGGCTGGATGGAGATGAATGACTTAGAAATTTTTGGAGAAATTTACAATAACAATGAAAAATTGGCTTCGTTTTATTCTAAAATAGAAAAGTTAATATATGGCGAAAATACAATTGAAACAAAAGTTATAACAAATAAAAACAATTTGTTTAAGTTCTTATTCGAAAATTTAAACTTAGATGTAAATATATTTATTAAAAAAGATAAATTTATGTTTAAAAAACAATTTAAATATAATTTAAATAAACAATTAGAAATAGAAATAGAAGATATTTATTTTGAAAAAATAAATGATGAAAAGATTTTAATTAAATCAAAAATTTTATTAAAAAGTAATATAGAAAAAGAAATTTTTATAAGATCAAAAATAAGAATATATGATATAAACAATAATTTATTAGATGAAAAAAATATAGAAATTAATTTGGTACCCAATTATAATGAAATAAACTTTGAAAGTATAATAAAAGGTATCAAACATGGAAGTGTAATAAAAGTAGAACTATTCATAGAAGAACCGATAAAAATTAATTTTCCTTTAATTACAAAAATTTTAGTTATTCCATGAAATTTTTAATTTTACTCCTGATTATTTCACCTTTGATCGAGAACGTTTTTAATTTTAGCATAAACGAAACAAACTTCTTAACATTAGGAATACATTATGATCCTACAATAAGGAATAACATAGAAGAGGATTTGATCAAAATAAAAGAAATAGGATTTGATTGGATTAGATTGCATATATCTTGGAAGGTAGTAGAAAGAGAAAAAGGAAAGTTCGATTATAGCATCTATGATTACACAATAAGTTTAGCCAAAAAGCTTAATTTAAAAATAATAGCCATATTAGGAGCAGGACATACAGATCTTTTACCTGAATGGATTTTAAAAGAAGGCTCTGTTGATAATAAAGATTACATAAACTATTTGAGAATTTATGCAAAAAACACGGTTGGAAGATATTCAGGTAAAATAGATATTTGGCAAATAGAAAATGAACTTAACCATGTTACGTTTTATAAATGGATAGGATGGAGAATAGGTAAGTGGAATGAAACACAGATAAAAAATATCATAGAGACTTTATCTAGTATAACTAAATCTTTAGATAAATCTGCAGTAATGATAAACGTTATCGTAGATAATCCTAATTGGTTTAGCTTTCTTAGAAAATTAACAGAATGGAATATAGAATACGATATAATAGGTATTGATTACTATCCAAATTATTTAGATGATTATTCAGAAGATGCTGGGAATCCATTAAAAGCTTCTAAGGTTTACGATTACATAAATAAAGCAAAACTTTTTAACAAAACGGTTGTTATAGCAGAAACTGGGTATTCAACTTATAATCAAATCCACAATGAAATTAATCAAGCAATATTTGTCGAGAAAATAGCTTTAGCCTCGATAATTTCTTCCATAGGATTGGTAGTTTATTATAGATATGATGATTTTTCTTATAATTCAACAGATATTGAAGCAAATTTTGGCTTTATAAACTACTTTGGGAAACCAAAATTGGCGTGGCATAAAGTAAAGGAAATAAAAGTACAAAAATATAACTTAAAAATAAATATTAAAAACGATCAATTTTTAAAATCCAGCGAAATAAAATTAGATAATATTAAAGTTTTAGTACCAATCGATTTAATTTTATTCAGAACGAATATTAATATTAAATTAGAAAAAGAAATTCGTTATAATGATATATTATATAAATTTGAAAAAATAATAATTAATGAAAAAATTTATACCAATAATGAGATAAACTTGGTTATAAATGAAGATGTTTCAATAACAATTTATTATATACCTTATTATCCGCTAGACTTAACTGTTCAAACCAATACAAACTATTCTCTAAAAGCCATAGTTAAAATTAACGATAGTGAATATGAAATATACGAAAATCCAATATATTTGGAAGGGAACAAAAGTTATGTCATAAAACCTCCAGAGATAATATATTTGGGCAATAGGAGTTTTAGGTCAACTATAGAATCAGCAATTATTAAACTAATAGGTCCCATGAAAATTAAGATATCTTACGTTCCATATTATAAATTAAGGATTATAGTAAACGATTGGCTTGGTAATGAGATAACAGCTTTTGTTCAAGTTATACGCGAAATAAGTCACGTAGGTAAAATAAATTACATAAATTTTACAAGTAATATTGAGTATTTTTTACCTGAAGGAAATTATACCATAAGAATAAATTCAATATTTACTTATGAAAAAACTATATTTCTAAACGAAGATAAAATAATAATTGTAAATATAGAAAATTATTATTTATTTATTTTATTAATAATTTTAATTTTTATTCCTTTAATTTATATTATAATAAAGAAAAAGAAAATTGAAATAAAATTTGGATTAATAAAATTATTATCATCTACTTTTTTAAGTATATTTTTACTCATAATATTACCATATTTAATAACTATTATATTCAATTATCTCTCGCCAATAAAAAATACTTTTTTTAAATTAAATGATTTAATCATATTTGCATTGCCTATTATATTAATAAATTTAATTAAAGTTAATAAAAAATTAGTTCTTTACAGTGAAGTACTTTCAATAATTTTTTACTTTCTCTATTTTTACTTTATTTTAGGAAGAGGATTATACGGAAGTTTCGGTGAATATAAAATTTATTTCTATAATTTATTATTTTCAATAAATGTTGCATTTTATATAATAATTAGTTATATATTACTTTTCTTAAGAAAAATATTGAATATATTAGAAATGGTTTTTAAAATTTTCTAATCTTTTTTATAAATAATAACAGAATTAAAGTTATAATAAAAAAAGATATAAAGATATATAATAAAAAATTATTCGTTGAAGAAGTAGAAGTTATCAAGCTTGTAATTGTATAATTTAATGTATATTTTTCAGTTTCAGTAATAAATTCCGTTTTAGTTATAAACTCTGTTTTCCATTTTTGCTCAGTAACCGTAACAGTTTCGGTAAAAGTCTTTGTTGTTTCTTTGTAATATTTGACTTCCAAATTTATTTTTTGACTTTTATTGGATAACAAATTTAATTCAGTTAAGTTAACGTATAAATTGCTCTCTATAATGTAATATCCACCAGTTAAAGTAAAGCTAGTAGAATTTAATTTGTAATTTCCAGTTAAATTGTAAACATAAATATCAACTTCCACGTTTGAGTTTATTAAAATAATATGTTTAGTTAACCAAACAGTATAAGGATGCTCATCAGGAGGAATGTATAGAGTTCTTTTGACTAAGTCAGGTCTTAAAATTAAAAAACTTTTAGTTACAGATTTGTATTGTATTTCCCCATCTTTTTTACACCATAAATAACCTAGAGTCCTATTGTATTTATCCTTAGGTTCCAACTCATCAACATCCAAGAAAACTTCTGCATTATTACATAGGGATTCCAAATAGGATTTTGCTTCAAGACCTTTACTTTCACTTAATTCATAGGCATCATAACCTACAATCCTTATCTTACTTTTTTCATCCCAAAAATAAACCTCAACTGTATCGCCATCTATTACTCTAGCTAAATTTACTTTAATTGAATCTGTTTTATCGTAAGTTTCAATTATCTTTATATAAAAATTTTCTTGATTTAATAATAAATTATTTTGAGAAATATTTAAAATAGAAATTAATAAAAATAATAAAATAAATTTCATATAATAAATCTATATAATATTTCATAGTTATTATCTTGAAGTAATTTATAAGATTCTTTATTTATAATCAATGTGATAGCTATTTTTTTAAAATCAATGTTATTTATTTCTCTAAATATCTTTGATTTGTATATTAAAAATTCGGCTAATTCATAATCTATAAAATTTTTTATTTCTAACAAATAATTTTGATTTCCATTTTTATAGAGATTAAATTCAATACAGGCATCTTTTCTTATAAACTTTCCTTCTTTATCTATAAATTTAATTTTTTCTACCTTTTCTAGAATTATACCATATTTATTATATAATTCTTCTTGAAAGTCATTAAAATTTAAAGGGTATAACAGTTTATATAGTATTTTTAAATATGATTGAAAACTCCTTGAAAAATCGCTCAGAGCTTGATTATTTTCTGAAACCATTTTCACATAATTGCTTAATACTTCCTTCAATTTCTTTGATTCAATTAAATATTTATCCAATTTCTTAGAATACGAGTTAAATATTTTACCATATTTAACTATTTCCTTAGGATAAAGATCAAACATATCGAGTCTAGAAGTTATGCTTCGAATATGTTCTGATAAATTCTTAATATGTTCATCCATGGTTTTAGTCTGTTCCTCCGTAGCTTCTATTAATTCATCTAACTTTTTAATGTGAACATCTAAAATATCCAAATGCTTATAAACTTTCAAACTATGCTTATCCAAGAGCCTTAAAGCTTCGTTTAAAAAATCATATAACGTTATTTTCTTCTTGGATAAACCAAACATATATTTTTTTATATTAAGTTTTAAAATTTAAATTTGATGAAAAAAGAAAGAATTAAAGCTTCAATTTTAGCTTTGCTGGATGAAATAGTAATTATTATAGCAATTTTTTTGATTTTACCTTTTTTAGGTATAAACTTGCCCTTATGGCTAACTATTTTAATAATAGTCATATTAACAATCCTATCCTTAATTGTTTACAAAGCTCTTTATATTTTGGAAAAAGAGCCTTTATTATCTAAGGAAAACATCATAGGCAAAAAAGGCAAAGCATTAACAGAGATTGATAAAGAAGGAATAGTATTGGTCGAAAATGAAACTTGGCTAGCTTCTTCTATAAAAGGTAAAATTAAAAAAGGGAAAGAGATAAGAGTTGTAAAAATAGAAGGAAATAAACTTATAATAGAAGAGGATTAATTATTTGGTCTTTATTTCCCTTTCGAATTTATTAATTAGCTCAGTTATTTTAGAATTAATCTCATTCATAAAGGACATCTTCTTTTCAACATCGTTTACCATTAGAGTTAAAATTAGCTCTATATTTTTAGAATCCATATTTTTTATGCTTATAATTGGAGGAAAACGTGGATCCAAGAGATGTTTATATTTATTGCAAATTCTAAGAACTTCTCTTTCAAAATCTTCAAGTTTTATCAATGAACTAATCTTTATAGGTATTATAACTTCTTTCCAAACGTTTGGGGTTAAATTATGAGTTACTTCTTTTAAAAATAAGGAATTTGGTATGGCTATTATTTCGTTATTATCATTTAACAATACTGTAGAAATAGGGTTTATTTCGATAACCCTTCCCGAATAGCCCTTAATACTTATCTTATCTCCTACCTTGAATGGAACATATATATCCACAAAATATTTTGAAGCTAAATTTTCAAGCACATACCTTGATGCAATTATTGTTCCTACACCTATCAAAACTATAATGGCTATTAATAAATCTATCCTTAAACCTAGTTGCTGTATTGCAAAAATTATTCCCAATGACCAAATTAAAATGGAAAATATTCTCTTTATTTGTTCTCTTACGATTTGATAAGTAAATTTTAACAAACCATTTATTATAAGGTTGAAAATTTTGACTAAGATCCATGTTGATACTAAAATTACTATAACAGTAAAAATCTCTATCCAAGGAATTGAGGATATAACTTTTTCAATAACTTCTTGATTGATTATTTGCATTACAATTCACCTAAGACGATTTTTAAAACTTCCAATTCTTTTTTATATCCTTCTTCTAAGGAGCATAATTTAGCAGTTTCATAACCATTTAAACCCATTTCTGAAGCTAATTTTTCACTCTTTAGTATTAATTCCATTTTATTGGACAAATCTTCTATATTTAAGGGATCGAAAAGAAATCCATTACTTCCATTTACTAGTTCAGCTACACCTACATTGGAACTAACTATGACTGGTTTTTTATAAAGCCAACCTTCTATAACTACTAAGCCAAAACCTTCAGTAAAAGAAGATAAGACTACTAGATCAGAGATATAATAAGCTGCTTGTAAATATTCATCACTTAAGTGACCTGTCAAAATTACATTCTTTTCAAGATTATATTCTGTTATTAAAGATTTAAGATAATTTACCCAAGCCTCTGCTTTGTTTAATCCTAATCCTTGCTTAGAACTTGAAAAGCTTCCATTTCCTACCAATATTAATTTTAAATTATTAAATTTATTAATCAATTTAGCTAAAGCCTTAATAATTATATCTTGTCTTTTAATAGGATCCATTCTTGCAACATTTAAAATTATTTTATCATTTTTAGAAATATTAAATTTATCATAAAATTCATTTATAATAGATTTATTAGGAATTTTATATGAAGAAATATCAATATAAGGATAAATTTTAAAAATCTTACCTTTATAGCCTATTTTAATTAAATTCTCTTTAAATTTATCGGAACTGACTATTACAGCATTATATTGATTAAAATATACTGATAATAAATCTTTCCATTCTTTAGGAATAAAATTCTCTTCAAAAGGTATATGCCATCTGAATATTTTAGGTTTTAAAGTTTTGAGCATGTATCCGATCGGTAATTGTTGAAAATCATGAATATAAAAAACATCAAAATCAATTTCCCTATCCAAATCATGCATTATAAGGCTGGATTTTCTGTTATAATAAATATAATCTGTAAATTCATCTTCCCAGAAAATTTCCTTCGGATTTTCCATTCCATGTAAGATTTTCCAAATTATTTCCTTTGTATAACCATATCCTTTCAAAATATTAGGATCCAATTTCACGTTATACAAAATTATTCCATTAAAGTCTAAGATATCAGGAGCTAAGGGATTTAAGGAAATCCAATAAGGAGTTTTAACAATTTTATCTTTTAAACATTTTAAAATAAAAGGATAAACCATCCTTGTTACACCACCTGGGCTAAAAATATAATCTTTTCCTTCAACAAAAGCTTCCAAATTTGAGAATTTTAATTTACTATAATCAACATTAAATCTTACAGGTGGGGTTTGAGAATTAATACAAAGTTTTAACATAACTAAAAATTATTTATTGACTTTTATATATTTAAACTAAAACTATATCCTAAATTCCTTTAAATATCTATTGTTTAGCATTTCAGAAACTTTATTCTTTATGTACGTAATATCAAAGCATTGATACATTCCTTCATAATTTTCAATTTCTAAAAAGGCTCTTTTAAGAACAGAAAGAGCGACTTTATCATTGCCTCTTTGTTTATGTACAAAGGCTGCAGCAATTAAAATTAAGCCATGTAATATATTTTTTTCTTTGCCTTCATTTTTCCTCCATAAAGATTCTAAAACCTCGTGAAACTCCCAAAATCTTTCCTTATTAAATAATTCCTTAGCAAATTCAAAGATATTTTTTTGCATTTGTTCACTTAAATCCCTTACTTCTATTATTTTAAATTCGTTTAGCAATTTTAAAAAATCTTTATTACTAGAGAATAAATCTATCTCAATATGAAAATTACCTATTCGAATATCGTTTAATTTATATCCAACAAGAATTTTTTTGAATAGATTGAATAAACTCTTATATTCCTTAGGAGAGAGACCTTTATTTTCTAAAATAACTATGAATCTTTTATTCATATTTTATAATTTCTTGCACAATGAATACAGCAGAAAAACAAAGTTTTACCATTTTGTTTTAAAACATAACCTCCTTCATAAATTTTACATCCGCAGTTATTACAGATTTTAATGTTTTTTCTTAGAAAAGATTCCAATAAATTTCCCATCCTAAAAATTATAAATTCAGCAAATTCCCTTCCTTTATATGTTAAAGAATAAATTTTCTTATTTTTTATACCTTTTTCTTTTATTTCTAAATAACCATTTAACATTAATTCATTTAAAAAAGGATAAATATGTGATGGACTTATTTTTTTATTTAATATTTTTTCTAAATCTTTCATTAATTTATATCCATGATAATCTGATGAATATAATAAAATTAAAATGAAAAATTTGATTAAACTTTTTATTTCTATTGTTTTAATTTCACTCATATCTATTAAGAAGCATAGAGTTTAAAACAACAGTAGTTGAACTAGAAGCCATAGCTATGGCAGCAAATATAGGATTTAAAAGTATTCCAAAATTAGGATATAAAATTCCTGCAGCTATAGGTATAAGAGTTACGTTATAAAAGAAAGCCCAGAATAAATTCTGTTTAACTTTTTTAATGGTCAGTTTACTTAATTCTATAGCCTTAGGCACCAGCTTTAAATTGTTGGTTATTAATATAACTCCACCTGTTTCCTTTGCTATATCTGTTCCACTACCTATAGCTATTCCAACATCAGAAGCTGCCAACGCAGGTGCATCGTTTATTCCATCTCCTACCATCGCAACTCTTTTACCCTTTTTCCTTAAATTTTCTATTACTTTATATTTTTCATGTGGCAAAACATCACTTAAAACTTCTTCAATACCTAAAGATTTAGCTACATAAGAAGCAGATTTATAGTTATCACCAGTTAACATGATGGTTTTTATACCCATCTTCTTTAAACTTTCTATTGTAATATAAGCTTCTTCTCTTATAGTATCAAACAAAGAAATTATACCCACAGGTTCCTTGTTAACGGAAACTACAAGAGTAACCTTTCCCTCTTGTTGTAGTTTTTCCAAAGAATCCAAAAGATCGTTTATATTTATATTATTTTTAACCATCAAATCCTTTTTACCAACAAGAATTTCATTTCCTTTATATTTAGCAAAAACACCGAGACCTGGAAGATTTTGAAAATAATCGGGATCTTCGATTTTTATACCCTTTTCATATGCTTCTCTTAATATCGCTTTAGCTATAGGATGTTCAGATAATTTTTCAGCTATTGAAGCATAACTTATAACATCTAGAGTAGTATAATTTTTAGAAGGTATAACATCAGTTACCTTCAGCTCGCCCTTAGTTAAAGTACCTGTTTTATCAAAAACTACAATATCTATTTTGCTTAGTTTTTCCAAAAATTCTCCACTTTTTATTAATATTCCATTCTTTGCTCCCTTTCCTGCCCCTATCATTATTGCTGCAGGAGTAGCTATTCCTAAAGCACAAGGACATGCTATTATTAATACTGAAATTAAAGTTATGAAGGCAATACCAAAGGGTAAATTAAATACAAAATACCAAATTATAAATGAAGAGATAGCCACAGATACTACTATAGGAACAAAATATGAAGAAATTTTATCAGCTAACCTTTGTATTGGAACCTTTGATAATATTGCTTCTTCTACAATTTTAATTATTTGTGAAACTGTAGTTTCTTCACCAACTTTAGTAGCTTTTATTTTTAAATATCCATTTTTATTTATCGACCCACTAATTACAACATCTCCTACATTTTTTTCTACAGGTATGCTTTCACCAGTTATAGGAGATTGGTCAACAGAAGAAAAACCTTCGATTACTATACCATCTACAGGAATTTTTTCTCCCGGCTTAACAATTACTATATCACCTACTTCTATTTTTTCTACAGGTAATTCTACTTCGTTACCATTTTTTATAACCCTAGCTTTACTAGGTTGAATTTCATAAAGTTTTCTTAAAGCTTCATAAGCTCTGTTCTTAACCATATGTTCCATTAAAGTTCCGAGGAGTATGAAGCTAATTATTAAGCTTGATTCTGTGTAATAAACTCCAGTATAAGGTAAGATTTGAGGTAAAAAGTTAAGTGATTGAAAAGTAACAATCGTGCTATAAATCCAAGCTGCTGATGTACCTATTGCAATTAAACTATCCATATTTGCCTGTTTGGATTTTATTGCATCCAATAAACCTTGATAAAATCTAAAACCTGCTATAAATTGAACAGGAGTTGCCAATAAGAATAACAAAAGTAAATTTGGTATTATTAGGTCAAGTTTATAAAAATATTCAAAGAAAACTATAAAACTGCCTAAAGTAAAACCGAATATTGTAAGGTATTTGGTTCTTTTAAATTCTATTTCAGGTTTTAGGAAGGTGTCCAAACATGATTTACTGCAAAAGTAATAAATAACACCGCCTCTTTCAACTTTAAATTTTGCTCTCTTTTCATCAACATACATTCCGCATATAATATCCTTTGCCATATATCAAAAAAAGATATATCAATTATAAAAACTATTTAATATACTTTGTGGGATTTGCCTTAAATTCTTCTAAACATTCTTCGCAACAGAAATAATACGTTTTACCGCCGTATTGTAACTTATATTCTGTATTTTCTGATACTTCCATATTGCATACCACATCTCTAGCCATATAATAAAAACCGATATATCAATTATAAAAATCTTTCCTTTAACTTTTTAAATATGAGTTCAGCACATTCTTCGCTACTTTGCTTATCTGTTTCAACAATTAAATCAGGATTTAAAGGTTCTTCATAAATATCCTGTAAACCTGGAACTGTTTTAGCTTTACCTTCGAAAGCCAATTTATATATTCCCTTCACATCCCTTTTTATACATACTTCCAAAGGACATTTAACATAAACTTCCATGAATTTAGCAATGTTTTTCCTTGCTTCTTCTCTATATTTCCTTTTATTTCCAGTGGCATCTATGATTACGTTAATTCCATAGCTTACAAAAATCTTTGCTAAATAAACAATAACACTATAAAACCAATCTCTTTCTTCACTAGAATATGTTGGCTTTGGAGTTAATATTTTTCTAAATTCATCGGATTCTATTATATGAACAATTATTCCTTCCTTATTTAATTTATCCTTTAAAATCTTAGCTATTGTAGATTTACCTGAAGAAGGAAGACCTGTGAGCCAAACACAAAATCCTTCCATTATTTCCTTAAAATTCCTATAATAAAGATAATCCAATTAATCGATGCAAAAATTAAAGATAGCCCACTAATTAATAGCATTACTAAATTTTGAATTGATGAAAGATAATAATATAAAGAAAAAAATGCGAGAAAAGTTGGGAAAAGAGAACTAAGTAAAACCATTATTGAATCAATTCTTGAAAATCTTCTTAATAATGCTATAAGATTGAATAATGCTCCTATAATTGCAAATGTTATTGCCAATACAGAAGTGATTATGAAAATTGCAGCTACAGCTAAACCGAAAGCGAAATCGCTTATTGGCTTTGATACTATAATTGCAAGGTAAAATCCCATAACTGTTGATATAAAAATTAAAATAAAACCTGATATAAAAATTAAAATAAAACCTAATATGGAAAAGATCATTTAAGATATTCGTTAACTTTTCTATAATCGAAATTTTCTGTATCTAAAATGTTATGAATAAAATTAAAAAGCGTTCTTCTAACTTTGATATCTAAGTTAGGATACCATATAGGACTAGCTACAACTAAAGCTCTCCAAACAAAGAATGGTTGTATTACTTCAAATATTTCATAATCCTTTGTTAAATTCAAGTATGTTTCAAAGAAAGTATTCCATAAAAGTTCAAATGGCCCAGCTAACTTATTCCATTTTTGTAAAGAGAAAAACAAATAGTTTATTGTCATAGCAGAAACATCATCTGCAGGTTCACCGTAGTCTCCCCTACTTCTATCACTAACTTTAAACTCTAAACCTTCTTTAAAGAAGACATTCCATGGATGAAAATCACCATGAACCAGACTTAATCTATGCTTATATCTTTTAAGCTTCCATCTCCACTCTATTAATTTTTTCTCAATTTCCTTTAATTCATCCTTCTTTAAAAACTCAGCTTCGTAAGGATAACTGTCTATTAAACCCATTATACATTCTCCATGACCTATAAGATCACGTATTCTCCTTAAATATATTTCTTGCTCTTGATGCCTTTTTGAATGAATTGAAGCTAAATATTCAGCAAGTACTTTGCATCTATTTATATCTATATCATTTAATTTTTCTTCATTTTTTATCCTTTCAAGATCTTTAAAATAAAGTTCTCCTTCAATGAATTCCACAATTATAAAGAATTCGTCAGGATCATATAAAGGAATAAGGTTCCCCCTTGAATCAAAATAACCCAATGAAACAGCTTTTGCATGTCTTGGAAGTTGATTATAGGATTTATAGGACCAAATCATTATTGCCGCTCTATCGTGCATAAATTCATGGCCAAAAATATCCTTTTTCATAGTTTCCAAAACTACCTTCTTTGTTTCACCCTTAAATTTATAAGTTATAATAACTGGAATACCGTAACCGTAACCTTTTATTGATTTCCCTTCAATTTTTATTCCTTCAATGTTTAATATTTCAACTTCTTCTTTATGTATTTCACTTAAATATTTTCTTATATTATCAAAGTTTAAACTTGTCATACTTTAGAATAAAATTCAAAATAAAAAAACATAAATTAAGATATTGTCATAGCTACTTCTATTAATTCAAGCTTTTTCCCATCATGAGAAGGTAAAACAAAAGTATTTTTAACAGAATCTCCATATAAAAATGCCACTAGATCATTATTACGCCAAATCTCCCCGTTTATTGCACTTATTAAAACATTTTCTATACCTTGAATTCGCATCCTTTTTCCAAATTTGATATGTAAACGATGAATTTTTCTTGGTTATTTTCTTTTTGGAAATAGGATATAAAATTTGAACTTTTCAATAGAAAAGGCGTTAATGAAATATAAAATTTTTGTTCTTGGCTTGAATCAATTACTAAGTAGTTTAAATTACTTAATATAAGAAACAGTATAATTAAAATAACCTTCATTAATATTATTTTAGTTTACAATTGATATATTATTTATATGTTTAATTCGAAGCCAAAGAAATAATGAAGTGCTGCTGTTGAAGAAGAAAACTTTTTTGACTTTTACAAAATATCGAAAGTCTCGTCTCTTAAGGCAGGATGAAATTAAATATTAAATTTTTATTTTAAAAAAACAATCAGAAAAATGAACCTCATTAAATCAAATAGAGTGTTCTTCGAACTTATCTACTGTCCATCATATGAGAGATGTAACTACGAATCAATGAGAGAAATCTCCCTTTGGAGAGTTAGTTGCTTTATATGGGGATCATAAAATTTTAGAATATTTTCTTTATTTTACTGAAAGTTTAGCAATTATAACATAAATATGAGGAAAAGGAATTTTTTGTTTTATTAATGGTACCTCAATCAAGATGAATTTAACGGTAAGGGTATAAGAGGTCTAGTACTCAACCTTTAAAAGATGGAGATGTTATATCTGTTGTAGAGGTCTTAAATCTATGATTCTCTTCAACATTAGTATCATATTTTAATTTATTTTTTTAAATAATCTAAATACTCTTCATAACCTTTAAATTTAGGACCATAATCTATTAATAGATCATACCTTCCTCTTAATTCTGCAATTCTTTTTAATCCTAGCATGTATAATATTTTCTTTAACTCATAACACCAAGCCTTATACATGTTTATTAACCTTTTACATCCCCATTTAGGATCTTGTAATAAGCTTAATCTTCTATTTGAAGTAGCGATTCCTATTTGACATCCCTTTCCTCCACCTCCCTTTTCACAGTTACCGCATTGTGTACATCCTAAGGCTATAAGCTCAGCTGAACCTATTATACATCCATCAGCTCCTAAAGCTATAGCTTTGGCTACATCATGAGGTGTTCTTATTCCTCCGCTTACCATTAACACTATATTATCTCTTACTCCTTCTTGTACTAAGTATTTATGAACCTTAGGTATAGCAAATTCTATAGGCATTGCGATATTTTTCTTAGCAAATTCAGGGGACGCACCTGTTCCACCATAACCACCATCTAAATGAATTATATGTGCGCCTGCATAATATATTCCCACAGCAACCATATCTACATCTATTGGTGTAGATACCTTAACAGAAACCAACGCATCAGGGTTAACTGTTCTTATCCAATCAACATGTTTCTTATGATCTTCAACAGAATAAACACTATGAAACGGAAATGGCTGGTAAATATTAACAAATGGAACGGTTTCCCTCATTTTAGCTACCTCAGGAGTTACTTTAGGAGCCAGCAAATGTCCCCCTAATCCAGGTTTTGCTCCTTGAGCATATTTAAATTCTACTATTCTAGTAATCAAAATCGTTTCTTCTCTTACTCCAAAATATCCAGTTGATATTTGAGTAATTACATGTTCTTTATATTTCATTAATTCTCTAGGATATCCTCCTTCACCAGTTGAAGTAAAAGTATTCAATTCCTTAGCCGCCATTGCTCTAGCCAACATAACATTTAAGCTTATAGAACCAAAGGACATTCCAGCTCCATACATTGGCATTGAGATCTTTATTTTTTCACCGTAATTTCTTTTGTTTAAATCAAGTGAAATATCTATATCATCAAAACATCTCAGAAAATCTTTTTCATCAAAATCATATTTATAATCGAAATCAAGTGAATCAAAACCATCTCCCCTATTACCTATTCTGTATTCCAAATTTCTAGGTATTTTTCCTGTAGAAGCTTCATAATATATTGAAAGAATTAAATCTCTTGTCCATCCATAATTTCCCATTGCAAAGTCCTCTTCTAATTTATTTAATGGTAAAATTTCTAAGTTTTTCCTAAGTTTTTCTGAATGTTTTTCAATTGCAATAAGATTTATTTCTTCCATTTTAAAAAGCCTTTTTTATATCAGCAAAGACTTCCTTCCTAATTTCTTCATAAAATATAGCCCTTCCTATATCTCCCCTAAGTCTTCTGACATCTCTTTTACCCATTGCGCTTAAAGCCTCTATAATTTGTTCATGCCAAGCAGCTAGAAGATTCATTAATCTCTGTTTTCCCCATTCAACATCTATTTTTCTAGGTTTAAATATTATTTTTCCGTTCGTTATTTCCATTTTAGATTGTAAAGCTAAGTGAACAACTGAGTTAATACCAACACAATCTAAGCCACAAATCATAGCTTTAACTACATGCTCAGCTAGATTTATTCCTCCACTTCCTAAAATTGATATTTCGTTTCTTATTCCGTTTTTTAATAATACATTATGAACTTTTCTAATTACATATTTAGCATTTTTTCTTTCTTTGGTGAAATCCAATCCATTTATCGAAAATTCAATATGAATTGCATCTATGCCTATTTTATAAAGATTTATAATATTATCTTCTAATTTTTCATCAGCTTTAACTCTTATAATTAAAATTTTATCCTTATATTTTTCCCTTATAATTTTTAATTCATCAAAATTATTTTCAAATAAAATTTCAATTACTTTGTTTTCATCCACCTCTTTTATTTCATTAAATCTTATTAAAGGAATAATACTATCTAGTTTTAAGGATTTATAATATTTTAAAGGTAATATGGCAAAAGTTGAACATTCCTTTGCTGCAAACGCAATGCTTTGGATAATCCTGTAATTATAATCTTCCAAATAATCGAAGAAGATTGGAATTTGTATCGAAAATACGTTATTTTTGTTATTTAAATCAAAGTATTTTAGTTTTTTGCCTATGTCTACAACTGTAGATATGTATTCTCTTCCTTCTTTTCCATCCCTTGTTGGTCTTACTATTTCTGACATATCAAGCCATATTCCATCCCAGAAGCTTCCAGCATATGGTCCTTTATAGCCCATACCTTTAACTAATTCTTCTCCTGTTTCTGCTTCGCATAATATCATAAAAAATTCATTTAATTTAAGTCCTAGGAAGTTTAATGAATCCTCCATTTTTAAGTATTCCTTATTATAATAAATCCTTACTACATTGGGATATTCTTGCCAACATCTCAGACAACCTGTGCATTTTTCTTTTTTAGGCAAAAATCCTCCTAAAATACCGCTGAAAACTCCATATTCACAAGGTCTATCAAATAATGCTTTATATCTTATTTTTAAATTGTTATATATTTGTGTTATTTTATCTTTTAATTTCTCTTGTTTTCTTATAATTTTAAAAATATCTTCTTTTATTATATTTTTAATTTCAAATAACAAATAACTAAGAATTAATTCATTAAATTCGTTAATAATAAGCTTAGCTAATTCTATTTTATTTATTTTTGGTTCAAAACGATGGGGAATTTTATATTTATTTGGAGCAAGCCTTTTTTCTATTTTATATCTTACGAATTTTTCTTCATGTGAAATTGGATAATCGTGATTTAGTATCTGCATAATTAATAACGTTGTTGGTAAATTTAAGTTTTTGCTAAATAATTTTTTAAACTTATTTTTATAAACTTGCTAAAAATTCCTTCAGGATTTCTTTGGATTCTTCAGGCTTATCTAAATAACAAGCATGTCTTGAATTATTTATTATCTTTAAACTTGAATTTAGTACATTTTCCTTTAAAATATAAGCATTTCTTAAGGGAATTAAATCATCCTTATCCCCCAGACTATTAATAATGGAATTTTGATTTTGTTAAATACTTTCCTTTATTTCTAAAATACTGCTAGGCGCAATAACTACAGATGCTTTTGCAGAATATCCTTATTATTAAATATCTCAAGGTTATTTCGCCACTTATTGAAGCCCCAACGATTATAGGAGATTGAATATTTAGTATGTTAAATATATCATTAAGAAAATCCGCGTAGTCATCTTTATTATTTGAATAAAATTTATCAGATTTTGATTTTAAACCATAGAGCATATCGATTGCAAAAACTTTATATTTCTTGGAAAATTCTTCGATAACGTTTATGCTTAACCATGTTTCTATATTGAAACTATAACCATTAAGAAAAACTAGATTTTCTCCTTCTACTTTCTCGATATAACGTATCTTTAAATTTTTAACGTTTTATCCAACTTTCCATCATGCTTTGACTTTCTTTTTTAAAATTTAAATTTCATCTTCGTCCATAAAAACTCGGTTTTAGTTTGCTGTAATCAATCTCTCAGCCAATGGATGACCCTTTACCTTCAATTCAAAGGATTTATTCCAACCAAAGGGGGCTTTATGTGTCTCTATTAGCTTTGATAATTCTTCTTTGAATTTATTAAGCAAAGATAATGCTTCTGAGGGTTTCTTGAGGTCTGTGGAAATGTGAGCAAACGGATAAATTAAAACTCTTTTGGCTCCTATTTCTTTTATCACTTTTTCCAAATTTTTAATCATTTTATTAACAGTCTCTTCATTATCATTACTTTCAATTGCGGTTAACAAAAGAAGCACTTCCTTTATTAAAACAGGTTTTTTCTCAACCTCTTCGGCTATTTTAATTTCCTTAGCTATAGGTTCATATTTTACATAATCACAATGCAAAGCTAATATCTTCATAAATATTTTATATTTTTAAAATTTATATACCATGTTCAAAAGATTCCTATTTACTTACTTTAAACTTCCTTCTTTGGGGCAGAGATAAAATTTAATTTTTTTATATTTCTTTGAATAAGGAGCAATAAAACAATAGGAGTTAATGTTACTATGAAGAGTATTAAGATCCAAAAAACATCACATAGTAAACAAATAAAAATTCCAACAAATGGGAACACTCTGAATCTCTTGACTGTTTTCACGTGAGACCATAACGTATGAGGAAACCCTCGCTATTTAAGGTGTGGAAGAAGTGGATGACACTTCCAACTTTAAAGAGTAAGGCTTTAGTTTAATGTAAAATTTAATATTAAGCAAAAGTAATTTAATTTAAATTATGATGAAGGCTTGATTGACTGAAATAATGAAGAAGGTTTCTGGTCTCTGAAATTTTAATGTTTAGGTATAACTTTTTTATATACCTCATCAAAGATCCTTCTTTTACCATTCACAGTTAATAAGAAATCTATTGAAATACCGAATAATTCTTCATTTCTTTTAAGATAGGGATAAACCAATTCCCAGTCTTCAATAGTAGGTTTAACATATTTTCCTCCATGTAGTTGATTTTCATCTAACTTATTATATGGATCTCTTATGTAAAGAGCTCCTCCTGAAGATAAGGAAAATAAATTACTACCAGGATAAGGATCTTCGAGTTCTACAATTTCTCCATATTCATTTATTGTTAATCCATTTAATATAACAAAACCTCCGTTTTTCAAAGGATCTCCTGCCATAAAACTTTCTGCAAGATAATCCAAACATGTACCATTGATTACTACTCTAGGCCTTCCAACAGAATTTATCAAAGGTCTTCCTGCTGCGCTACCTAAAACATATACTTCACCTCCTTTTGAACCATACATAAAGGCATGTCCTACATCTCCATATATTACAAGTTTGCCGCTCTTTATAATTTGGGCAACTTGATCTTGCGCTGAACCATGAACATATATTTCAGCTCCATCCAAACCGCTTGCTAAATAATCTCCTGAATCTCCGTAAACATCGATTCTTAAACCATGTGAATTAGGCCCTAATCCGCATCCTATAAATCTTTGACCTCTTGTATTAAAAACAATTATTCTTTTATATCCCAATTTATACGAGTTAACTATAAATCTTGCCAAAGAATCATCACCTTCTGAAGGAAAGTCCTTCGCATCTATTACTAGTATTTTATCTTTGAAGAATGTCAAGCTATTCCTTTTATCATATTCTACGTAAACAAACCTTTTATCAACTGGACTAAATTCATTTATTAAATATTCCATTAAAATTGTATTTATTGAACTTCTCTTTTTATTACCATAATTATAAGGTAAATCGTATAAATAAGTGAGAAACTGGATGAAATCCAATTTATCCAAAAACTTTTTAACGTTTTCTATTGTTAATATGAATTCTTCGTAGCTTATTTCCTTAATTTTGGGAATAATTTCCTTAGCTAAAGCCAAAGGATCCTTTGTTTTTATTTCTTGTTTTTCTAAAATCAATGAACCTCCGTTAAATTCGTATTTGCTATGATGTTTTTGTTCATCTTTGGTTCTAACAATTTGTCCAAACTTATTCATGCAATAAAGGGAATTGTTATTTGAATAATCTATGATATATATAAATGCACCGCCATCTGTATGTGAACCACCTCTAGCTACCCAATATTTATCTGCATATAAAGTAGGAATTATTCCTTCTTCGTATAGTGATCTAAAAAACGCATTTATAGCTTGTCTTTCAGATGCAATAGCTCCTATTTTAATTTTCCCTTCAAATAAAGCAAATACTTGGGGTCTTAACATAGATGTATCAGTTATTCCTATAAGTTGGAATTGTTTTTTATAAGGATCATGACCTGCGATGATGAAAAACCAAGGGCCATCTGGAGAAGCTATTATATGCGCAACTTGTATTTCTTTATAAATTTCTCTTTTATTTTTGGGAAGCATATAAAAGTCTCTTTCAGAAGTAGGAGCCATAGCTTCAATTAAGTATTCCAAATCGTATTCGTAAACTCTATACCAAAGGTCGAATAATAATAATGCTACTTCTGTATCTGTTAAAAATAAAGGATAGTAATTTCTTTCGGCTAAGTATTCAACGATTGGATGATAATTAGAAAAATCTCCGTTATGTACAAGGGCATGGTGAACAGCAGCAAATGGATGTGCTCCTCCGGGATGCCATATTTTCCCTTTTGTAGGATATCTATGATGGCCTATCCATACATTTGCCTTGAAATTCTCAAGTTTATAATATTTTATTACATCGTCACCGTAACCTACTAACTTTAAAACTATCATGTTTTTACCACAGGATAAAACAAAGGCTTTCTTGTCTCCTAGTGAATGGTAATATTTCTTATTTAGAAGGAAGGAAGTTTGCCATACATATTCATCTTCAACTTTATCAATGTTATATCCGTGAAGTTGATTTTCTTCAATAAATTTTTTCAACTTGTTTTCCTTTACTCTTACAAAATACCTATAAACTTCAGGAGGTTTAACTTCAAGACCAATATTTTTGTAATCTTCGATTCTATCTATTTTGTATTTTTCATAGACATCAAAGTTTTCAAAAATTATTTCCTTTTCTATTTTATCTATACAACTTTCATCGAGGGCTGCTACTTGGAAGATGTAACAATTATTGAGAACTTCCTTTGATACTTTTAATTGTTCATTATCCAATCCAACTGCTGCTATTCCACCTCCTTTTTTATTTCCTCTATTCTTCATTTGTTTTAAAGCTTGGAAAAAGAATCTTCCTTCGATAGGTATTGAAGAAGCTACTCCTATTACTCCGCATCCTCCTTCAGTTTCAAGTTTATTATAAGGTAATGATAAATCGTTTATCAAATGTGAACGTGAAATAATTATTCTTTCGATATACCTTTTTGACACAAACATTTAATAAGACAAAGTTTCCTTTACTAATATATATTTTTTAACTCGAAAAATTACCTTTGCATACTAAACTTTTTTAATAACAACGTTAATTTATAAATTAACGGAATAAAATTTATAACTCTGTTATATCAAAGTAAAATCATGTTAGGTCAGTTTGTAATAACTTTACGTGAAGTATTTGAAGCTGCTTTAATAGTAAGTATTATAATAGCTTATCTCTTGAGGACTGGTAGAGTAAATTTAACTAAATACACGTTTTACGGAAGTTACTTAGCTATAATTTTGGGAATCATCATAGGGATCTTTATTTTTCTTATTTACGGCACTCTTTCTCCTATACATAAAACGTTATTTGAAGCGATAGCTGCTTATTTAGCAGTAGGGGTATTAACCTCTGTAATACTTTGGATGATAACAAAGGGTAAAACTCTTAAAATAGAAATAGAAAGAAAAGTTGAAATTTCAATAACCAAAGGTGCTGTAATGGCATTTTTATTTTTATCTTTTGTTATAGTATTTAGGGAAGTATTAGAAACTGTTTTGTTTTTAACCCCGTTCATATTTATTTCCTTGAATGATACTATACTTGGCGCGTCTCTAGGTATTTTTATAGCATTACTTTTAGCTTATAGCATATTTAAGTTAGGAATGAATATTAATATAAGAAGATTTTTCTATTTAACAAGTTTTCTTATAATTTTATTAGCAGGAGGACTTGCAGGTTATGGTACACATGAATTAATAGAATACTTTGAAGATTCAAATATACAACTCGGATTTTTAAGTGAGAAAGCCTTTTCTCTTAATATAGGTGAAGATAATTTACTCCATCATAAAAATATCATAGGTTCAATATTTGCCGTTATGTTTGGTTATTCAGTAAGTATGGAATGGTTAAGATTAATTGTACATATAACTTATCTTTTAATTTTCATTCCGTTAACCATCATATTATACAGAAAAGCCTAGCTGATTTCTTCCTATTTTAGCCTTTGTTTTATGAGCTGACTTCCTTCTAGAACTATAGGAAAGGTTTTAGTTTAATAAATTAAAGCCTAGCCATTTATGACTGGAAGAAGTAGCTTATAGGAAAAGGAAGAAATAACAGGCTAACATTCTTGAAAAATTTACAATAGCAATAGCGGGATGGTATTACAAATTTTGCAAAAAAATTAAACAATAACCTTATTATTGTTTAATTTTTTAAAAAAGGAGGAGAAAACAGTTTCATTAATGAATATGGAAAAGATATGTAGCAAATTCAACTGGAGTGTATTTCCTAAATATACTATAAAAGGAATTAGTAATGTATTTCATACAGTTGATTATTTAATAAGAAAGGAAGATAAAGAATACGCAGTTTTCCTAACAAAAAAGGAAAATCTTATAAACGTGTATTTAAAATCAATTGTATTTCATATTGATTCAAAGATACCAACGTTAGTTTTAGTTGAAAATGATACAAGTACAAATGAACTTCAATTCCATCATCCTGGTGTTCAGATTTTTGAAAATATAGAACAATTTGAAGATTTTCTGAGCAAAATCTAATATTAAATTCTTTCTAGATATTTTAATATTCCTAAAACACTTACTCGTATAAGTTCCTTTGTATAAATTGGCAATTCCTTGCTTAATTCTTTAGAGATTTTTTTAATAATTTCTAAAAATATACTTTCGGCATTTAAACCTTGTCCCTTAAAGTATTTGATCAAGTCTATCCATTCCTTGATCTTTATTTTTGTATTATTAAAAACATCTTCTACATCATTTCTAATACCAAAATGGGGAATTAAAAGAGTTTTTGGTTGCAATTTAGCCAATTTTTCTAAAGTATCTATAGCCAAATTTGCATCAAAACTGGGTGGAGGTGTCGTAGGTATCATTATATTTAAATCCGGATATATAACACCTACAGAATCTGCTGTGGCTAACATTCCTAATTCTCTTATTAGTACAGTTATTTGATGGGGTGCATGTCCAGGAGAATAAATACATAATAAATTAATATCCCCCAAATTAAGTTCAAGTTCTTCTTCAACAACTTCTATTCTTTCTTCGTTTATAGGCAAAGGAATACCGAAAAGTCTTAATTTATTTTCCCCATATAATTCCTTTACACTTTCAATTAATTTTGTAGGATCGATTAAATGTTTAAAGGCTCTTTTATGGGCTATTACTTTTGCTTTACTCATATGTTGTAATAAATAACTCGTTGCTCCTGAATGGTCTAAGTGGAGATGTGTGGGTATAATGTAATTTATCTCGTTAAAATCAATGTTTATAGATTTTATCGCTTCTATTACATTTAAATAAGAAGAAGCATAACCTGTATCTATTAAGGCTATTTTATTTGATTTAACTAGATAACATGCAATTGTCTTTTCAAATCCTAATCCTAATGTATCTATAAGGTAAACGTTATCCGTTATTTTATATATATTTCCTTTCATAAGATTTAAATGAGTCTTCTTGTTTATTTTTTTATGGATTCATTAATTTTTAATCTATCTTTAATTCTAGCTTCGTTATTCTTAGGCATAATATTAGGTTTAATTTTAAAAAATTCAATTTTAAAAATTTCTAATATTCTTTTAATTTTTTCGGTTTTTATTTTAATTTATTTTATAGGATATTCTGTAGGAAACTATATTTTAACGACGGATATCTTTTACATTAATTACCTTTTTTTATTATCGTTTTCTTCTTCTTTAGTTGTTTCATTCGGAAGCATGTTTGGTTCGTATTTATTAGAAAAAAGATTTCTTAAGAATAAAGACATATTTGAAAATCAAAAATTTGAGAATAAACTTTCTGTTAAATTCTCTTTTTTATTGGCTGGAACTATTGTTTTCTCTATAATATCAGGAATGTTTTTTAAAATTTTCAACGAAAATTTTCTTCAATTTTTTATACAAATTTTCCTATGCATTTTAATTTTTTCAGCAGGACTAAGCATAGGAGGAGATTCAAAACTTTATGAAAATTTAAAATTTATGTGGAAAACCTATATTTATTTGCCGATAGGAGCTATTTTAGGTAGTTTTATTTCAGGTTTATTTATATACCTTTTAATCTTAAAGCAATACGTTTTAGTTTCATCATTAGGTATGGGATGGTATACTTACACTTCCTCTTTTCTTTTATCTACTTACGGTATAGAAGCTTCTTTCTTTGGATTTTTGCAGAATTATTTAAGGGAATTACTTACCTTTTTCTTAATTCCTTTCCTTTCAAGATATTTTAAATCATATTCTTTAATAGCTTTTGGAGGAGCAACTACGATGGATAATACGCTACCTGTTTATATTTTAATTCTTGGGAAACAATCTACAGCTGCTTGTTTAATAAACGGCATAATAATAACCTTTGCTGTACCTTTAATTTTGTTTATCACGTATTTTTTAAATTATTTTTTGTAAAAAAATTTTCTTAAAAATATGAAAATGAATATTGTAATCATTAAAGGAATAACTATAGCTAATATTATGCTAAACCACTCAAATCCCTTCGGATTAACTAGCAAATAAATGTTAATGCTAATTATCATTTTTGGGCTTTTAAAGACCACTAGGAATACGTAATTGCCTTGGGGCAGATCATAGTATTTTATTTTTACTTTAATTTTTGTGCCATTTTTTAATAAAATGTTTCCTTTTTCTGGAATAATCTCTATTTTATTTTTCAAAGTTAGATATATACTAGAATAATTAAGTGTAGCATTAATTTCTTTTTCAATTA
Source organism: Crenarchaeota archaeon SCGC AAA471-B05 (assembly GCA_000380705.1). GTDB lineage: Archaea > Thermoproteota > Thermoprotei > Gearchaeales > Gearchaeaceae > SCGC-AAA471-B05. Next base: position 11,210 of record AQYM01000022.1, on the reverse strand, counting down.
AAATTTCAATTTCAATTTCAAATTCTCCTGTTTGACCTGAATTAATGTTTATTTTATTTATGTTGGAAAGAATTTCATATTTTTCACCGAAACTTTTTATTAAGCCTATTTTATTCCCTAAAAATTCAGTAAACCAAACGTTATCGTTCTTATCTATTTCTAACCATAAAGTGGTGGAATTAAATGTAGGTATTTTAAACTCTATTACGTATCCTTTTTCAGGGTTTAAAAATCCAACGGTATTACCAATATGGGAAGCGAACCATATTCTTCCTTTACTATCCATTTTAACGTAGTTTATTAAAGAATACAAATCTCCTGATTGATAAACCAAGTATTGTTTCCATGTTAAATTAAAAGGATTAAAACTATAAATAGAACTTGATCCATGGTCTGCTATCCATAATAAATTCCTTTTATTATCGTAAAAAATACCTACAGGAGAATAAAAAACATTTTTAAAATCAAAGTTTTCAAACAAATCGATACCCTTTGAAGTATTTGCTTCCAATTTTTCAACATTTAATTTAGCTAATTTTCTTCCATATGCCAAAGTAACCCAAATATTTCCATACTTATCCTCTGTTAATATTGCAGGCCCGCCTAGTGGATCTGGGATCAAAAATTTTTCGATCTTATTATTTTCAGGCTCAAGTTTTATTATTTTATTGCTAAAAAGAAGTGTAGCCCAAATGTTACCTTTTCCATCTATAAATACATCGAATACTCCGCTATCTTTTTCATCTATTTTATAAATTTCAAAGTTTAAACTATTCAAATTAAATTTAATTAAGGCGTCTGAAGGAGACCATGTAAACCATAAACTATTCCTTAGCTTATCATACTTTATTTGGCTTATAGCTATATATTCTATTCCACTTTTAGCAGTTCTGTTTATTTTAAATTGGTATTCTTTGATGGTAAAGTTATTAAATAGGACGCCTATTTTACTTTTGTTTATTTCCACAAACCATACATTATTATTTTCATCGACGGTTAATCCTCCCAATCCTGCATTTTTTGTAGGTATTTCATATTCGATTATATAATTGTTTGTTCGATCGTCAAAAAGGATTTTAGGTGAAATGTATAGTTGATTTGGTTGAATTAATAAAAGAAATATAAAAAATAGAGCTAATTTCATATCGAATGTAAAACTCCAGCAAAAAATATGAAAGATAATCCTATCATTATTCCTAGTAATAATTTATCGTTTATTTTGTTTCTAGTTAATAAATATGATAGCAAAAATACAGTACTTCCAGCAGCTATGGAAAAGAATATAGTTGATAACTCTGAAGTAGGATAATATAACGAAGAAATTAAACCTACGATAAACGGTGTTGAAGATAATAAAAAAGAAATTACTACGTCTCTTATTTCTTTACTTGTTTCGTATAAAAGTATTCCTATCGCTAGTCCTTCAGCAAATTTATGTAAAGAGTAACTTATTACTTGGGTCAAAGTTATTACAGTTTCACCTGTTAAAAAATCATAAGCTATTATAGATCCTTCTCCAAAACTATGAAATCCAACACCTAGTAAAGCCCAGACATAAACAATATACAGGTTTGTTTTTACTTCTTTAGAGAATATTAACGGAAAAAATACGCTTATTCCTATCATGAATCCCAAATAGTTTGCAACTTCTATTATATTATTAATTCTAGCCTCACTTATACCTGAAGTTTGTTTCAGTAAATCAAAAAATAGGAAAAATAATGCTCCTATTATGAATCCTATGAATAGATTTTTACCTTTAATTTTACTTGAAACTAAAATTCCTATAATAAGAGGTATTGTTGAAGCCAATACACTTCCTGTTATCAAATCGAGGGGAAAAATTCCTGTTCCACTCTTTGTTTCTATGTGGTAAAATAAATTGGAAAAATGGTAATACATTATATTACTATTAAATAGCCAATATGGTCAGGATGACCCGTACCGCAAAAAACAGTACAATAAAATTTGAACTTACCTATTTTATCAGCTAGAAATTTTATCTTAATTTCTTCGTTAGGTGGTAAAATAGTCATTACAGGATACCCTTCCATCCCTATTCCATGTACAACATCGATACTTTTAATTTTCATAATAACAATCGTATTCTTGCTTATCCATATCGTTAAATTAGCCCTAGTTTCGCCTATAGAGATATATTCATATTTCAAAATTCCTGTATGATTAACTATTTCAAATCTCCATTGCTTTGCCATCATTATAATCGTTGCACTTTTTAATTCTTCTCTTTGGAATTGCTGAATATTAACTAACAATATCGCTAATAATAAAATGAAAATCAAAATTAAAATTATAGAGATTTTATTTTTCACAAAATATCTCTATCTTATTTTGCTTAAATTTTTTACTAGAATAAACATTAAAGAAAAAATTATAGCAAATATTGTACCTAAGAGCAAAAATGACTTAAAACCAATTTCATTGATAAGTATTCCCGCAATAAATCCTCCGGAGCTTCTGAAAATTCCTATGTATAAGTTAACATTGGCAAGGGCTGTAGCTCTTTCATAAGGTTTACTTATTTTAGAAGAATATGAAAATGCAGGTATCCATAGGAAAAGCCATGCAGGAATAGAATATAATATAATGAATAAAGGAATATTTGGAAATATGTAAATAATGTAATAATATATCGGATAATAAGTTATAGCTAAATATACCGTTTTTTTAAATCCTATTTTATCCACAAGCCCCCCAATATAGTAGGAACCAATTATGCTGGTAATGGTTGATATGATATTTGCAAAACCCCAATCCAATATTCCTCCTTTTAAATATTCCACGTATAAAACTGGTAAAATTGAAAAAGAAAAGGCTGGAACAAAAATATATGCTATATTTGCTAAATTAAAAGCATCGATTCCTGTTTTTATATCCTTTACGTCCACCTTTCCTTCGTAATTTATAGGTAATTCTTTAAATTTTAGAAAAACTAGAAAAGTTAATATTCCTAAAATTACTGTAAAGATAAAGCTGGAATTGAATCCTGAATAGGATATTAATAAAGCATAAATCAAACTTCCTATTAAATAGCCTAAGTTAATATACATAAAGACGTTTCCTATAGCACTTCCAGTTTTATATTCTCTTTCTGTTTCGTAGGATAAGAATAAAGGCTGGGCTATTTGAATTATAGAAGCTGATGCTATCAATATTGCGATTAAAATCTCTTTTGACAAATTAAATAGAACTGGGAATATCAAAATGGAACTTCCTAACAATACGCAATATGATGCATATTTTATTCTATATCTTGTTAAATCAGAAAACGGAGCAATAATTCTGGGAATAAAACCCATTCCTGCAGCAGCTAACGAATAAATTAAACTTGTATAAATTATTCCTCCTAATTCATAAGCGTAAATTCCCAAGAAAATTATAGGTAACGTAACGAGAATTCCAAATGAAGTATATCCTAGACTTAATAAATTATTCCTCATTTAATTATTTTAGTACCAGCCTTTCCTTCAATAGAATCTAAAATTTTTTCAGTTGAAGTAATTATCGCCATTTTTCCTCCGCTTTTAAGAAAATCTATACATGCTTGAACTTTTGGCTTCATGCTTCCTTCACCGAAATGTCCTTCTTGTAAATATTTCGTAGCCTCATTTATGTTAATTAAATCAAGTTCTTTTTCATCAGGTTTTCTAAAGTTAATTTTTACTTTTTCTACGTTGGTTGCTATTATTAATAATTCAGCGTTAATTATTTTTGCCAAAAGTGATGCTGTATAATCTTTATCTATGACTGCATCAATTCCTTGGTATTTTCCATTATTTAATATTACAGGTATACCTCCACCCCCTCCTGCTATAGTTATTATTTTATTTTCCACAAGCTTTTGTATTATTTCTTCTTCTATTATTTTAACAGGTTTAGGTGAAGGAACAACGAATCTATATCCTTCCATATCCTTTACTGTTACTTTCTTGTAAGGAAGCTTAATTATCGATGCAACCTCTTCAATTTCGTTTTTTGTTAGAAGTGGTCCTATTGGTTTAGTTGGATTTTTAATTTCAGGATCATTTTCATCCACGAGTACTTGGGTTATAATTGTGGCAATTTTTGCGTCTATAAAATTTAAAAGTGAATTTTGTATTAAAAATCCTATTTCTGCTTGGGTCATCGCTATCATTTCACTTAAAGAACGTTGAATTTTTGTTTTTACTTGCTGAAGTAAAAGATTTCCTATTTGGGGTCCGTTTCCATGTGTTATTAACACCTCATAGTTTCTTTTTATAATTTCTGCAATTTGTTTACAAACAACATTAATATTTTTAAATTTATCATTTAAACCGTAAGGTAATTCAATTGCATTTCCTCCTATTGCTATAACTAGTCTTTTCATAATAAATCCTTAAGACTAATACTTGTATTAGAAAGTATTTCTGGATTATCGAATTCTTTTTTCATTATTAATTTTTTACCTTCTTCTACTTCTTTCAAAGTATTTACCGCTAAAATTGCCTTTATTTTTCCTTGTTTTAAATAAAATTGTAAAAATCCCTTTTCAACATTTAGTTCTCCTCTTCTAATTATCATATCGTAATCTTTTATAAAACCCCAAGAATATATGTTAAGTTTATACATATACGAGAAGAAATAGGGTAATTCGTTAAATATAGCTTTTCCTTCACTCATGTTAATTCCTGCTATTTTTCCATGTTTTACTGCAACATCGTAATGTTCAACTCTCATATTCTCGTTATATAAGGGATGGTAGAAATTTGCAACATCTCCTGCTGCGAAAACATTCTCCCTTTCTGTTCTTAAAAATTCATTTGTAACTATACCATTGTTTGTTTTTATTTTATTTTCAGCTAAGTAAGTGTTGGGAATTATTCCAATACCTATGATTATGATATCCGCATCTATTTCCTTTCCTTCGCTTGTTTCAACACTTATTGCCTTTCTGTTTTTTACTATTATTTTTGAAACAGTTGTATTTGTTAATACTTCAATTCCATTATTTATAAAATGCTCAGTTATAATTTTACCGCTTAATTCATCTAAAGCTAAAGGAAGAAGCGTCTTTTCTTTTTCTATAATAGTAGTTTTAATATTAAATTTTTTAAAAGAAGAGGCAATTTCACATCCTATGAATCCTCCTCCTATTATTACTGCACTTTTAACTTTATTTATAACATTTTTTATTCTGTCACAATCGTCTATTGTTCTTAAATAAAAAATGTTATCAGCCTCTTCTGATTTTATCTTTCTAGGATAACCTCCAGTGGCTAATAAAAGTTTCTCGTATTTTATTTCTTCGTTATTTAAAAAGACTATATTATTATCAAAATCTACCCTTTCAACCTTTTTATTTAAAAATAATTCAATGTTATTATCTTTGTAAAATTTTTCATTTTTAATAAAAAGTAAATCCTTTTTGATTAAGCCTTGTAAATATGTTTTAGATAAAGGTACTCTGTCATAGGGTAAATAATTCTCTTCGCTTACCAATATGATTCTTCCCTTAGGATCCCTTTCTCTTATGGTAATTGAAGCATAAACTCCCGCTAAACCTCCTCCTATTATAAGATACTTTGTATTTATCATAAAAATTTATTAAAACACCGAATTAATAAGCTCACAATAAACTAAAGTCTCGTTCTTTATGAAGGAGATGAAATTTAAATATTTTAATAAAAAAGCGTTCAGAAAAATGAAGATATCATAAATGGAGTTTCTCTGAACCTCTCGATTGTTTTAGTACAAGAGATGTAACTACTAGTTATGAGATAGATAATAAAAATACCTGTTTCTCTAAAATATCTTTTGATAAGCATATCTGAGGAATATATACAAAGAAGGAATATCGGTCACTCTTGTTAAAAACTCTAGGTGATGCATCAAAGCTTAAGATGATAGATTTTTTGACAATCCTTTATTTGATTTCGCCAAAAAGGAAGTAATAGAAGCTTTATGAATTAGCAAAAAGACATTTTACGAGTACTTTGTAGACCTGGAAAAAGTATGGAATGGTTAAAGTTAAGCTTTTTTAGCGGAGGTTGATGGAAGAAGAGACCCCATACTCGTGGTTGAGCTAGATACACCGACTCCGCTACTAGGTGTATAAGCTCTTGAAACCTTAGGATTTAAGGTTAATCCAAAAACAGGAAAGCTTGAGTAAATTTCACCTGAAGGGGGATATTCTACTTTAATGAAGTCATTCTATCTGTTAGGTGTGCATTTTTACGATGATCTAAAGCTTTGCACTTGAGGACGGTAGAAAGCCAGTTCTTACCATGAATTAAAACTACCTTCAGGATATGATGAAAGTAAACTTAACAATGTTTTATTCACTGTTGAGCCCAGTTCAATTACTTTCCTAGATCCAAACAAACCAGGAGAATCCTTGCCTATGGTTGTATCACATTACTTCTCTACCACTTTATACCGTGATTCAGCAACGATACAATTCTCAGCTTTACTTTATTCTGATGGCGTCATAGAATTATAAAACCAAGTAATTTTTTAAACGAATTTTAATCTACCATCAACAACTTTTATTCCTTGGCTGTAAACATATATTGGATTTAAATCTAATTCAACTATTTCTTGATTATCTTCTATTAAATTTGAAACTTTAATCAAAGCATCAATTACCGAAAATATATCATATTTTATTCCCCTAAAACCTTTCAGTATACTTCCTATTATTGTTTCATCTATCATTTCATAAGCATCCCTTTTATTTATAGGAACAATTCTAAAACTAACATCCTTATAGGCTTCTACATAAATTCCTCCACTTCCTAACATAATTACGTTTCCAAATATAGGATCTTTATAGCTACCTATTATTATTTCTAATCCTTTCTCAACTTCTTCTTCTACAATTACTCCTTCAATTTTTATTCCTTTTTTTTCTGTGTTATTTTTTATTTTTTCAAAGGCTTCCAAAAGTTCCTCTTTATTTTTTATATTAAGTATAACTCCACCTATATCGCTTTTATGAACTATTTGAGTTGAAACAACTTTCATTACGCAAGGGAAATTTATATTATTCAAAGATTCCAATTGTTCTTTATTTCTTATAAATACTGGATTAGTTGTATCTATTGCATAGGATTTGAGAAGATTTTTAACTTCGTATTCATATAATATATTCCTTCCTTCCTTTTTTGCTTCGTTAACTAATCTAAGGAATGTATTTCTGCCCATTTTATAATTTTAAATAGCTTTGTTTAATTTTAGAATATTGGTATAATGCATATAACGCTGCAGCTGCTCTCTCAGGTGTAGGGTAGGAAGGAATTCCGTTATTTTCTATTATCCTTGAAATTCTTTCAGCCAATCCTCCGCCCATAATTACACTAATTATTGGTTTCCCAAATTCTTTGGCATAATATATGTAATCCAATACTTCAAATCCTAAAGCTGGTTCTTGGAATAAAAGACAAACATATAATGCATCTACATAATTTAAGCTTATTACGGTATTTATTGCTATTCTATATTGTTCTGCTGAAGCATCACCTGTTAAATCAACAGGATTTTTAACTGAACATCTTTCTGGAAGATTTTCCCTAAGCTTTCTTTGGGTTTGTTCATCCAACTCGATTACTTTGAAGCCTCTGCTTTCAAGTGCATCTGTAGCAAGAACACCTACGCCTCCTGCATTGGTTATTATAGCTACTCTGTTTTCTGACATTAAAGGAAGCATAACTAAAGCTTTAGCCATATCAAACATTTCTTGAATATCCTTTGCTTCTATAACATTTGATTGTTTAAAGGCAGCCTTATATATGTTATAACTTCCTGCCATAGCTCCTGTATGTGAAGCTACAGCTTTGGATCCTGCATCAGTTTTACCTCCTTTAACTACGATTATAGGTTTATGAAAAGTAGCGAATTTACATGCTTCCATAAATCTCCTACCCTTTCCTTCATCCAATCCTTCTAAATATATCAATATAACCTTTGTCTCTTCATCGAAGGCTAAATAATAAATTAAATCAGCTTCATCTATATCCACTCTGTTTCCATGGCTTATTCCTTTAGCTACACCAATATTTTCCTTTGCCATCCAATCAAGGAACATGGCAAGCATCGCACCACTTTGTGAAATAAAGGATATGTTTCCTGGTTTTGGTTTTTCCACTCTAGTATCTGGAAGGAATAATGTTGATAAACCGCTATAGTTATCAAAGACACCTAGACAATTAGGTCCTAGAACTCTTATTCTTCCTTTTTTAACTATTTCTGCAATTTTTTCCTCTCTTTTCTTTCCTTCTTCACCTATTTCTTTAAATCCTGCACTTATAATTATGGCAGTTTTAACTCCTTCTCTTTCACATTCAGCTAAAATTTCTGGAACAAGGTCAGCTTTAACTGCAATTATAGCCAAATCAACTTGTTCAGGAATTTCAGAAACTGATTTATAACATGTCTTTCCTAAAATAGTTGATCTGTTAGGATTTACTGGATAAACTCGCCCTTTAAAGTTACCTTTGAGTAAATTATTGAGAATGGTATATCCTATTTTTCCAGGAGTTCCAGAAGCTCCTATAACTGCAACACTTTTTGGATTAAATAAATAGTTTAAACTTTTGAGTAAAGTTAAGTAGCTCATAGTTATAGAATGATGGAAAACTATATTTTTCTATTTCTATTAACGATTTCAACTATTCTTTTAACTCTTTCCAAATCCACCTCATTTTCTATTTTACCATCCTTTTTAAAAAATGTGCCTATTATAAATCCGTCGGCTAATTTAAAATATTTCTCGATATTTGATGAATTAATTCCACTTCCAATCAATACAGGTGCGTTTAAAACATTTTTTATCTTTAAAACATTTTCCAAATTTACTTCCTTCCCCGTTTCTTCTCCTGTTAAAATTATAGCATCTGCTTTGCATCTATAATAAGTATCCTTTGCAACTGTTTCAATGGGTAAATTAAACAATGGAAAGGAATGTTTAACGAATATATCAGCAAAAATTTTAACTTTGCTTTTAAGAAATTCTCTGTATCTTATAACCTCGTAAGGCTTTCCTTCTATTATTCCTTGGTCTGTGACATAAGCATAACTAAAAATGTTAACCCTTATGAAATCACATTTATTTATAGTTGCAATTGCCAAAGCTGCCATAGGATCGTTTCTTAAAACGTTTATTCCTACCGGGATGTTTATTTCTTTTTTTAACTCATGAGCTATTATTGAAAAGGAAGCTATTGTATGTGGAGGAACGTTGTTTGGATAATAGGGCTTATCACCATAGTTTTCTATTATTATTCCATCGACACCTCCTTCTTTCAGAGTTATTCCATCTTTTATAGCTCTTTCGATAACTTCCTCTAAATTATTATATTCAGAAGAACCAGGTAAAGGTTTAAGATGTACAACTCCTATTATAGGTTTTATATTTTTGAAAATTTTTTCTAAAACCATAAATAAAATTTAGTTATTATGAATTTATGACTGAATTGTTTAGTACATTTAAAGAGAAAAAGAGATTAGAGGAAAATCTTAAGAGAATTTTAGAAAATAAGAAAGCAAATTTGATTCTTAGCATAAGTATATATGAAGAAGGGGCTGAGATTCATGAAAATGAAGAAGAGGAAATTGTTTTTCATGAAGAAACAGAATTTGTTAAAAAAGTTAAAAAGTTTATCGAAGAAAAATCTAGCAAATATAAAATAGATTCCCATTTACATTCCCATTCTGGCTCATTAACAATAGGAATGGAAACTTATTATAATGAAGTATTAGACAATATAATACAAATTATAAACGAGATTCAAGGTATAGAAAATGTTTTAATAAGTGCAATAAACGGGGAGATTTGGCGTAATAATGATCTAGTGGCATTTTTATATGGAGATTCTGTTAAAAATACTTTTGTTTTACCTTCTCATGATGGGAAAAAGCTTGAATTAATAGAAGTAGCTATGACAATATCTTAATTTATGTTTTTTTATTTTGAATTTTATTCTAAAGTATGACAAGTTTAAACTTTGATAATATAAGAAAATATTTAAGTGAAATACATAAAGAAGAAGTTGAAATATTAAACATTGAAGGAATAAAAATTGAAGGGAAATCAATAAAAGGTTACGGTTACGGTATTCCAGTTATTATAACTTATAAATTTAAGGGTGAAACAAAGAAGGTAGTTTTGGAAACTATGAAAAAGGATATTTTTGGCCATGAATTTATGCACGATAGAGCGGCAATAATGATTTGGTCCTATAAATCCTATAATCAACTTCCAAGACATGCAAAAGCTGTTTCATTGGGTTATTTTGATTCAAGGGGGAACCTTATTCCTTTATATGATCCTGACGAATTCTTTATAATTGTGGAATTCATTGAAGGAGAACTTTATTTTAAAGATCTTGAAAGGATAAAAAATGAAGAAAAATTAAATGATATAGATATAAATAGATGCAAAGTACTTGCTGAATATTTAGCTTCAATTCATTCAAAAAGGCATCAAGAGCAAGAAATATATTTAAGGAGAATACGTGATCTTATAGGTCATGGAGAATGTATAATGGGTTTAATAGACAGTTATCCTTACGAAGCTGAGTTTTTAAAGAAGGATGAATTAAAGGAAATTGAGAAAAAATTAATAGAGTGGAGATGGAAGCTTAAAAGATATAAGCATAGATTAAGTCTGGTTCATGGTGATTTTCATCCATGGAATGTCTTCTTTAAAGAAGGTTTAGAGTTTAAAGTTAGTGATAGAAGTAGGGGAGACTACGGTGAACCTGCAGATGATGTTTCTGCTATGACAATAAACTATTTGTTTTTCTCTTTACAAAAATGGAATAAGTTAGCTGGGCCATTTGAACTTTTATGGAATACTTTCTTTGAAACATACTTGAATTTAACAAAGGATTATGAAATATTTGAAGTAATACAACCATTCTTTGTTTGGAGAGCTTTAGTTGTAGCTAGTCCTATATGGTATCCTAACTTAGATATCAAAGTTAGAAGAACGCTTTTTAATTTTATTCATAACATTTTAGATACAGAAAATTTCGATTATAGAAAAGTTAACGAATATCTTAAATGATCTTTTCCATATTAGGTTTTATTTTAATTTTTATATCAGGTTTTATTTTAATTTTTATATCAACAGTTATGGGATTTTACCTTGCAATTATAGTATCAAAGCCAATAAGCGATTTCGCTTTCGGTTTAGCTGTAGCTGCAATTTTCATAATCACTTCTGTATT
>AQYM01000021.1 GCA_000380705.1 Crenarchaeota archaeon SCGC AAA471-B05 | reverse complement strand
ATAATACAATAGAAGCAAGATTAAATAGACAAAAAGATTATATAAGAAAAGAATTAGGTAAAATTTTGATGAGTGAATAATATGAGTAGTAAAGTAGGTAAAATAAGCTGGATAAGTGGTCCAACAGTAAGAGCAGAAGGTTTAGAAGGTATTAAAATGTACGAAGTAGTTTATGTAGGATACGATAAATTAATAGGTGAAGTGATAGCTGTATCAGGAGATAAAGCAGTAATTCAAGTATACGAAAACACCAGTGGATTAAGACCAGGTGAACCTGTTTATAAAACTGGAGAACCTTTATCCGTTACTTTAGGACCAGGAATAATAGGAAGAACCTATGATGGGGTTCAAAGACCGCTTGACATTATAGCTTTAAAAGTTGGTTTTTTTGTTAAAAGAGGAGTTACCGTAGATCCATTACCAACAGACAGAAAATGGTTTTTTGAACCTAAAGTGAAGGTAGGTGAGGAAGTAGTTGAAGGAGATATATTGGGTTTTGTTCAAGAAACACCATTAATTAAACATGCAATAATGGTTCCCATAGGAATTGAAGGAAAAGTTTCTTATATTGCTAAAGAAGGCGAATATTACATAACAGAGGTAATAGCTGAAATAACCAAAAATGAAAATAAATATAGCGTGAACTTATATCAAAAATGGCCTGTAAGAAGACCAAGACCTTATAAAGAAAGACTTGAACCTGAAGTGCCTTTAATTACAGGTCAAAGAATAATAGATATCCTATTCCCCATAGCAAAAGGAGGAACGGCAGCTATACCAGGCGGATTTGGTACAGGTAAAACTGTAATGCTACATCAAATAGCTGCTTGGTGTGATGCAAGAGTTGTAATATACATCGGTTGTGGTGAAAGAGGTAATGAAATGGCTGAAGTATTGGTAAAATTCCCTGAATTAACAGATCCTTATAGCGGAAGACCTTTAATGGAAAGAACTATTTTAATAGCTAATACAAGTAATATGCCTATCTCCGCAAGAGAAGCGAGCATATATACAGGGATTTCGATTGCTGAATATTATAGGGATATGGGATACGATGTAGTATTGGTAGCTGATTCGACTAGCAGATGGGCAGAGGCTTTAAGAGAAATAAGTGGAAGATTAGAGGAGATGCCCGCAGAGGAAGGATTTCCCCCATATTTAGCATCAAGACTCGCTGAATTTTATGAAAGAGCTGGAAGAGTAGTGACATTAGGTAGAGATAAAAGGATAGGTTCTGTAACAGTAATAGGTGCAGTTTCACCTCCAGGAGGAGATTTTTCAGAACCTGTAACAGTTCATACTTTAAGATTTGTGAGAACTTTCTGGGGTTTAGATAGCGCTTTAGCATATTCAAGACATTATCCTGCAATAAATTGGATTATTAGCTATTCATTATATGTAGATTCTATTGCAAAATGGTGGGAAAAATTTATAGGGAAAAATTGGTTAATATTGAGAAGAAAAATTCAAGAAATTCTTCAAAAAGAAGATGAATTAAAAGAGATAGTTAAATTATTAGGTCCTGAAGCTCTTCCAGATAATGAAAAATTAATATTAGATGTTGCAAGAATGATAAGAGAAGGTTTCTTACAACAAAACGCTTTCGATCCAATAGATAGCTATTGTAGCGTAGAAAAACAATATAAAATGCTTAAACTCTTTGTTGAATTTTATGAAAATGCAAAGGCAACCTTAGAGAAGGGTATTAGCTTGACAAAAATAAGGTCAATGCCGGTAATAGTTAAACTTATGAGATGCAGGTATACAGTGCCAAATGATAAAACAGAAGAGTTGGATAAATTACATCAAGAAATAATAGATAGCTTTAATAAAATAATAAGTGAGTAAAATGCATAAAGTTACCTCCATCGAATATTATTCGGTAAGAGATATAAAGGGTCCTTTGATGATAATAGAAAATGTTTCTAACGTAGCATATGATGAATTAGTGGAAATCGAAACTCCTACAGGAGAAACAAGGTTGGGTAAAGTATTAGAAGTAGGTTTCGGATTAGCTATAGTGCAAGTATTTGAAGGAACGACAGGATTATCCCCAAAAGGAACCAAAGCTAGGTTCTTAGGAAAAACTTTTGAATTACCAGTTACTGAAGATATGTTGGGAAGAATTTTTGATGGATTAGGAAAGCCCATAGATGGTTTACCTCCTCCTGTTCCTAGGGATTATCTAGACATAAATGGTGCTCCAATAAATCCTGAAAGAAGAGATTATCCGACAAACTTTATCCAGACAGGAATTTCTGCAATAGATGGTATGAATACTTTAATAAGAGGACAGAAATTACCTATTTTCTCAGGAGCAGGTCTTCCTCATAACATGCTTGCAGCACAAATAGCTAGGCAAGCTACAGTAATTGGTCAAGAAGAGGAATTTGCTGTTATATTTGCAGCAATAGGAGTGCAACATGATGAAGCATCGTTTTTTAAGAAAAGTTTGGAAGAAACTGGAGCAATAAAAAGGAGTGCGTTATTTTTAAATTTAGCTGATGATCCTGCATTTGAAAGAATAATAACACCGCGTATAGCTTTAACGTTAGCTGAATATTTAGCTTTTGAAAAAGATATGCATGTCTTAGTCATTCTTACAGATATGACAAACTACGGAGAAGCATTGAGAGAAATTAGTGCAGCAAGGGAAGAAGTGCCCGGAAGAAAAGGGTATCCTGGTTATTTATATACAGATTTAGCTACAATTTATGAAAGAGCAGGAAGAATAAAAGGCAAAAAAGGAAGTATAACCCAAATGCCAATTCTTACTATGCCAAATGATGATATAAGTCATCCAATACCAGATTTAACTGCTTATATTACAGAAGGGCAAATTGTACTAAGTAGAGACTTATACAGAATAGGTATTTACCCCCCAATAAATGTTTTGATGAGTCTTAGCAGGTTGATGAGAGACGGTATAGGTGAAGGAAAAACTAGAAGTGATCATCCTGAAGTAGCAAGTCAATTATACGCTTCTTATGCAAGAGCACAGGAACTTAGAGCATTAGCTTTAATAGTAGGAGAAAGTAGTTTAACCCCAACAGATCTTCTTTATCTAAGATATGCAGAGGTCTTTGAAAGAAAATTCTTAGCTCAATCATACTATGAAAATAGGGATATTTGGAAAACTTTGGATTTAGCATGGGAAGTTTTATCAATGCTTCCAGAAACTGAATTAACCAGAATTAAAGAAAAACACATCAAACAATATTATAGAAAAAAAGCATAAATGTCATCCTTCGAGAGAAAAATATTACCCACAAAAATAACTTTAATAAGACTAAGAAGAAGCTTAGCGTTTGCTAAAAAAGTTAAGAAAATTCTCGAAGATAAAAGAGAAGTTATTTTGCATGAACTGGATAAGCTCATAGAAGAAATAAAGGAAGAAAAAAAGAAAATATATGAGCCTTTATATGAAGCGTATTACGCATTATATGAAGCATATATGAGTGAGAGTAATATAAATTTAAATTCATTAATAACAGTAGCACCCTATACTGCAGAAGTAAAGGTTAAAGAAGAAAATTTAATGGGAGTCAAGATACCTAAGTTTTCAATAAAATTTGAAAAGGGTACACTCTCTTACGGTTTCGTAAATACACCTAGTTCTTTAGATAGAGCAATAAAAAAGTTTCAGGAAATAATACCATTATTAATAAGTTGTGCAGAAAAAGAGAATGCAATATATAAATTAGCTGAAGAACTAAAAAAAACTCAAAGACAAGTTAATGCACTCAAATATATAATTATACCAAACTATGAAAGAGCAATTTATAATATCATAGCTACTTTGGAAGAAAGAGAAAGGGAAGATTTCGTAAGACTTAAAAAGATAAAAGCTATATTAGAAAGGAGAACAAAACATGGAAGATAAAATAAAAGCGGAATTTAATAATTTGTTAGCGGAAATTAAAAATGAAAAACAGCAATATTTCAAAACAATAGAGAAAAAAATAGACGAAATTAAAGAAAAAATATTTAAGGAATTAGAATATGCATTAAAGTAAATATGGATAAGAGATATTTACTAATTTTAGCAGTAATACTATTTATGGCAACAATACCTCTTGCAAGTGCACAAGCTGGAGAGTTGGAAAAAGGTCTAAGACTGATAGGTGCTGCTTTAGCTGTTGGTTTAGCAGCAATAGGTGCAGGAATAGCTATAGCATATTCAGGTGCTGCCTCTATAGCAGCTGTAGCTGAAAAACCAGCTATGAGAGCTTGGAGCTTTATAGTACTAGGTCTATCAGAGGCGTTAGCAATTTACGGGTTAATAATAGCATTCTTATTATTACTGGGAATATTTTAGTTGAATAGAAAAATTTTATTTTTTAAATAACTGCTTTTCTGAAATAATGTCCATTTGGGCATTTGAATAAACCTATATTCAGAGGTTTTTTACCCTTAGGTGCAAGAACCCATGTCTTAATTGGTTTATCTGTTTGTTGGCCGCATTTAGGACATGTTGGCATGATTATATTGAATATTTAAACGCTATAATATAAAGTTTAACATATTATCATTATGTTATCTTTGGAGGAAATGAATATAATAGAGGAAAATGCTGTGGAGTTAGGCATATCAAGAATATTGATGATGGAAAATGCTGGTTCAAACGTTGCTGATTATTTAAAAAAATTAAATTTAATTAACAAAGTTGCAATATTTGCAGGAACAGGAAATAAAGCAGGAGACGGATTCGTTGCAGCTAGACATATAGCTTCTTACGGAGGAAAAGTAATAATAATATTATCCCATAAAGAAGATGAAATTAAAACAGAGGAAGCAAAAGAGAACTTTAAAATTTTAAAGAGAATGAAGAAATCGGTAGAAATTTTTTCTGCTACTAATATGGAAGATGAAGAAATCGTAGAAAAAATTAAAGACGTTAATGTAATAATAGATGCGTTAATTGGTACAGGAATTAAGGGTAAATTAAGACCTGAAATAGCCCGCTTGGTTAAAATAATAAACCAAGCTAAAATATTTAAGTTATCAATAGATGTCCCCACAGGAATAGATCCTGATACAGGAGAGTCTGCTTCAGATTATGTTAAATGCGATGTAGTTATTACTATGCATAAAATGAAAAAAGGTCTTTCAAAGTTCTTAGATAACATAAAAATAATAGAAGCTAATATAGGAATACCTCCAGAAGCTGAAATTTATGCTGGAATAGGTGATGCTAAAATTATATTTAAAAAAAGAAATCCATATTCAAGAAAGGGAGATAACGGTGTCGTTTTGATTATAGGAGGATCAAAAATTTATCACGGAGCTCCTACATTTAGTGCTTTGGCTGCATCGAGAAGTGGAATAGACTTGGTATATTTAGCCGTTCCTGAAAAAATCGCTAATACGATAAGGTCAATAGCGCCTGAATTAATAGTTATACCTTATGAAGAAGAAAAACTAACAAAAAATTCAGTATATTCCTTTAAAAAATTCATAGAAAAATCAGATGTCATAGCTATTGGTCCAGGATTGGGTCAAGATATAGAAGAAGGTGTAGAAGAAGTATTCAAAATTACTAAAGAATTAAACAAATACATGGTAGTTGATGCAGACGCTCTTAAAACTGAGATAGCAAAAAAGCCCAATGGAATTAACGCAATATATACACCTCATGCAGGAGAATTCAAAATTTTAACTGGAAAAGATTTGCCTTTTTATGATAAAATTGAAGAAAGAAGCAATATAGTTAAAGAAGAAAGTAAAAAATTAGGAGTAACAATTTTGCTAAAAGGTCATATAGATATAATAAGTGATGGAAATAAAGTAAAGTTGAATAGAACTGGGACGCAAGCTATGACAGTAGGTGGCACAGGTGATGTCCTCACTGGTTTATGTGCAGCTTTATTGGCTAAAAGTAAAAGATTATTTGAGAGCGCGGTTGCTGCAGCTTATATAAATGGTAAGGCAGGAGAAATGGCTACGGAAGATTTTGGAAATCAAATTGTAGCTACAGATTTAATCAAATATATTCCTAAAATAATTAAGAATTTAGACCCAACATATTTTCCGAAGACTAACTAAAGTCTAGCTCTTTAGAATGGGAGTCGTTCCCGACCATAGAAAATTTAAAAAATTATTAAACACGGTCCCCGAACTAAAAAGTTAGACTTTAATTAAGTATAGAATTATAGATATTACAAAATAGAAAAATTTTTATTAAAAAATTATCTAATATATTTAAATATTACGCTTTTAACTCAAAAAAGATAATAAAACTTAAAAATCATTAAGATATTAAAATTTAATGAGTAGAAAAGGTTATCCTTTTCGCCATGACATAGAAAGAGCTATATTAGAAATTATTAATTCAAATAAGCATAAAGAAAAAAGAATCTTACCCTTTGAATTATGTAAGGAGGTTAGTAAAAAATTGGAAAAACATGGGTTTTATACAGGACATATTAATGTAAAAAGAGTATGGAAAATATTTGTTGATATGATTAGGAAAAATAAAATTAAAATTAAACTTGAATCTTCTTAAGTTGCTCTAAAACATATTTTTTTATTTCTCGATCACTTTTAATTTCTTCAACTAATTTACCGTTTTCTATATACTTTTTTAACAATGGGAACACTTCGCTACCACATACTTCACATTTTTCAGGTGGGGGTGAATTAAATAATCGTATTGTATCATTGAAACAATTTTTACATCTATATACTTGTTTTCTTCCAGGCATTTTGCCCCTTTTTGAATAAAGTTTTCCTTCTTTTTCTACTATATCAAAGGCTAAATCTATAGAAGGCGGAAATGCTATAGCTGTACCTATCCCGTATATATCTACTAAATCTCTTGTATTTATTATAGTTTCTTCATCAACACCACTGCTAAGAACTATCTTAACATGTTTTAAACCATTTACATCTAAAATCCACCTAATTTCTTGTAATATTTTCCTAATATCTCCTTTCCTTGAACTTGGAGTATCTATTCTAACTCCATATAGTTTTTCTCCCAAAGTTTTAATAGCTAACCAAACTTCAGTTCTTTCGTCATACATCGTATCACATAACATTATCCTAGGTATTTCTTTGGGTAAAACTTCATCAAAGGCAATCCATGCATCTTTAACATCATCAAAGATCAAAGTTAACTCATGTGGCATTGTTCCAACTGGGTTTATACCTAAAAGTTCAGCCCCTAAAACACCAGATACGGCATCACAACCTCCTATATAAGAAGCTCTGTCAGCCATTGGAGCTATTGCAGGATGAATAGACCTTATTCCAAAGAAAATTATCATCTTATCCATGGCTAATTTTTTGCATCTTGCAGCTTTTGTAGCTATACTTACATTATGCCTTAGTATTCCATCTATTACAGGTTCATAGATACCAAATTCAGAATAAGGTCCTGTTACACTTAATACTGGTTCATATAATCTAAAAATCGTTCCTTCATCCATAGCATATACATCAACCTTTTTCCCTAAGAATAAATTAATTACTTCTTTTAATCCGCAAAAAACAGCCCAAGTATAATTTTTAGGGAAATTATATGCATGAACATCCATCGTAACGTTTGTTTCTAGCTTATTCTTTGCCTTTAATACTAAATAAGTTCTAGGGTAATAAACATCCGTTACCTTCCCACTCAATATTTCTTCTTCCGTTGCTACGTAAAATTTTCTTTGATTCATATTTTAAAATATAATATGAAAGTATAAGAATAATAATTTTGATTTACTTTTAATGGATTTTGAATTTTCAGAAGTAGAGAAAATGTTTAAGGAAGTCACAAGAAAATTCTTTGAAAGTGAATTAAAGCCTATTTACAAAAAAATAGATCAGCAAAGTTACATACCAAAGGAATTTATTAAAAAGATGGCAAAACAAGGATATTTAGGTATTTTAAACTCTCAAAAATATGGTGGTTCAGAAGCATCCTTTGTAACCGCTGCGATTGTAGCTGAAGAAATAGGTAAAAATGATATAAGCTTGGCCACCGCAGTTTTCTATCTTGTTAATACTGCATGGGGTTACATACTTGAAAAATATGCCAAAGAGGAAATTAAAGAAGAATTTATACCAAAACTTGTTAAAGGAGAAGCTTTTATAGGAATTTGTTCCACAGAGCCTACAGGAGGCTCTGATGTAGCTTCAATAAGAACTACTGCAATTAAAAAAGGAACAAATTACGTTATAAACGGAGAAAAAATTTACATAAGTGGAGTAAAGGAAATCTTAGAAAACGATGGAGGTTTAGTAACGCTGGTTAAAACAAAGCCTGAGTTAAAACATAGAGGTATATCTTTATTCTTTTTACCTATTAAAAGAATGAAAAATATAGAAGTAAGCTATTTGGAAAATATGGGAAGAACTGGAATATCAACTTCGCTATTAAGATTTAAAGATAGCGAAGTAGAAGAAAAATATATTTTAGGTAATTTAAACGAAGGGTTTTATTACGCAATGGAAGGGTTTACACTTGCAAGAATTTTAGTTGCAGCTTCATGTTTAGGAATGGCTGAAAGTGTTATTGAACAAGGTATAGAATATATTAAAAATAGGGAAGCCTTCGGAAAGCCAATAGCAAAATATGAAGGAATTCAATTTCCTTTGACCGAGCTTTATACACTTATTGAAGCTTCAAAATTGTTAGTTTATAAAGCTGCATGGCTTGTTGACAAATATAAAAATAAAGAAGTTGAATGGAAGGAAGTTGTTAAGTTTTCTGCAATGAGCAAAATGTTATTACCACAGTTAGCTTTAAATACAGTTCTCGAAGTAATGAAGTGGCATGGCGCATTAGGTTATACTAAGGAATTAGGACTAGAAATAGGTTTAAGAGGTGTTCTTTCATATTATTTAGGTGCGGAAGGAACAACAAATATAATGAAAATAATCATAGGAAGAGAAGTCTTGGGAAAAGAATTTGTGCCTTATAAAGAATAATAAATAAAATTATTTCTTTATCCTTTTAGTTAATTCTCGAATTAACTCATCTATTATTTTATTAGGATTTGCTAAAATTATATAATCACTAAAATTGTTTATTTCATTTTCAGGATTTAAGGTGATAGTTATAACTCTTTTAGCCCTGCTTAAAACGCCAATAAAATCAAAAATTTCATTCACCCCAAAATTAATTATTAAATCATAAGAAGAATTTGCACCTGAGAATCCTATCCATTCTTTAAACCAGCCGTTTTTTATTGAAAAGAATTTGTTGGTTGATATTCTTCCATTTAAAATTTTGGCGAAACTTTCTAATTTAGGTAATAATTTCTTATCCTTGATTTCTTCTCCTATTGTAATTATAACTTTGGATTCCTTTAATTCATCGAATTTT
The DNA here is from genome assembly GCA_000380705.1 of Crenarchaeota archaeon SCGC AAA471-B05. Taxonomy (GTDB): domain Archaea; phylum Thermoproteota; class Thermoprotei; order Gearchaeales; family Gearchaeaceae; genus SCGC-AAA471-B05. The sequence goes on along the minus strand of AQYM01000021.1, from coordinate 42,362 downwards.
GTTTCTTGCTTTATTACATCACGGATTAAAACTCTAGATACATTTACAGTAACAACATTTTCCTCGATTTCTTTTGCTCCCCCAATTGCTAGATTACATTTTTCTTCGGGAATAATTGAAATGATTGCAGGGAAATTAATTTCATACTCAGAAATATAAGATCCTTCATATTCAAACCTTTTAGCTAATAATTTATTATCATCCTTAAATTGAAAATCTACGCAGTAATTGAGAAAAGGTATATCTAATTTAGAGGCAAGTCTTGCACAAACTTCAATATCATTTATTAGAGAGGTGGTTAAGATTAAATCAGGTTTATATTTTTTAAAGTATTCAGCTAAACCTAGTTCAAACGCTTCATAATCATATCTCATAAATAGCAAATTGGTTAATATAATCAGTTTTCCAACGCTAAGCTTAGAAATTTCCTCTATTTCATCCCTATTAAAATAATAATTTAATATAATACAGTGAATTTCGGAATTAGTGAAATTATTTGCTTTGGATATAAGATACTTAAGTTTTTCTTTATATGAAGAAAAACAAGCTATTTTCATGTTATTTTTAATAAATCAACAACTTTTGAAGCTATTTCTTTATAATTTTGTGCTGTAATGATTTTCACTTCTCGTTTTGGGAATATTGGATATTTGTTTACCAATCTTAACTTAGATTTTAATTCATCAGGCTTTAAACCTAAGAATTTAGAATCCCAGATAAGTAAAGTTTTTTTACCAGTGGATGTTAAACTATATTTTGTGAAATCAACCAACACTGGTTCTAAAGCAATCAAAACAGGCATTCTTACCTCTTTATAGATGATTTCGTTATTAGTAATAATTTCGGAAACAACTTTACTATCTTCAATCCAGAATTTCCTTACTCCGTATAAATGCGGTAAGTTCAATTTTTCAGCTACAAATAGACTTAATGAACCATGTGTATTATCTGGTGAATATTGTGAAAATAAAATTATATCCAACGTTTTTGGTATTTTCTTGATAACAGCCGAGATTACTTTTGATTTTGCAAGTATATCTAAATCCTTAAACAGCGGATCATGTGCTATAACTAAATTATCAACGCCCCAATCAAAGACACGCTTGAGAATTTCAATATCATCCTTTTCTTCACATATGCTTACTACAAATGTTTCTCCTCCAAATTTTTTAATTAATAAATACGCTTCCAATATTCCCCTTAAATCATAAGGATTAATTAATTTTTCATAATTATAGGTTTTTTCTTCAAGTTTTAGTTTTCTTATGATTTTTACCAATACAGCTATTCGCATTATTTCTTTAAATAATTATAATAAATAACTTTTTTATTTGTATGTTAGATGAAAATTACTCATATATTCGCTCCTTTAGTTAAAAGATGGATAGCTGGACCTTATATAACTGATGCAATTAAGGTTGCTAAACACATTAACGAAAAAGGAATGGGGGTAATTTTAAATTATTTAGGTGAATATATTAAAGAAAAAGAAAAAGTTAAAAGAAATCTAGAAGAATATATTCATTTATTAAGACTCATAAAATTCTATAAACTAGATTCTTCAATATCTATAAAATTAACACAGTTAGGATTGTATGTTGATGAAAAATTATGTGAAGATAATTTTTTCGAATTGATAAGTGAAGCTAAGAAAAATAACATAAAAGTATGGTTGGATATGGAAAGTTCCAAATATACTTCAAAAACTATAGAGATTTATTTAAAGAGTTTAGATACGTATAAAAATTCTGGTATCGCAATTCAAGCTTATCTAAAAAGAAGTTTAAACGACGTAAAAAGAATTGTGAAAAATGGAGGAGAAATAAGATTAGTTAAAGGTGCTTATAGCGAACCTGCAACTATAGCTTATAAGAAAAAAAGTGAGATAAATAAAAATTATTTGGAAATTATGAAATATCTTTTTGAGAATTCCGATAAGTTTACTATAGCTACACATGATGACAAAATAATTCAAGAAAGTCTTAAATTGAGTAAAATTTACATGAAATATCCTACCTATGCTTTTCTAAGAGGAGTTAGGAATGATTTAAAAAGATACTTATTAAGCTATAGGTTTAGGGTTGAAGAATATGTTCCTTATGGCGAAGAATGGATAGGATATATTTATAGACGAATAAAGGAAAAGAAGTCTAATGTATTATTAGTTTTAACTTCAGTTTTTACAATAGACTGAAAACTTCGTCCTTTAGGGTAGAGAAGACAGCAAAATTTAATACAGAATTAATTATTTTGATAAACTTTTTTTAATTTTACTTTTACAAACATCACACATTCTATAACTTTTTCTATCCGTATCTGCTATGGAATTGCTGAAGAACATTACGCAAGTATAATTTTTACAATGAGACAAACCTAACATATGTCCTATTTCATGTATTGCTTCTTTTTTACATCTAGATAAGAAAATTTCACGATCTTGAGAAATTAATCTAAAAGTTGAAATTATAGCAATTTTGTCTATTGCAAGACCAAAACAAAAGTTTAAAGGAGAAACATATATATCTTTATCGATAACAAGTAACGTTAGGATATTTTTACTTACAGGATATCTATGATTAAATAGGATCTTTAATGCATCATATTGCTTCCTAGATAAATTGTATGCAAACTCAACGTTTATTTTATTATATTCTGAAAAAACTTCAAATCCGTATACTTCTTTTACGGCTTCAACTATACTATTTATCGCTTCAATATCATCTATTTCATATACTATATTAATAATTGGACTCATTCCCATGGTATCCAAGTATTAATCATATCACAACTTATGCTATAATCTTTTATTTCTTTAACATTAATAAATTTCCATCCTTTTCTTTTAAATTTAACAGCTATAATAGCTTCTTTTTTTGGATAGTAAGAAAAAAAGGAAAGCCAATCATATAAGTTAGCAACTTGTTCTTTTAAGATTTTTATTTTTTCTTCTTTTGTAAATTTAACTTCAAATACAGCAATTCTATCATTTTTAGTTGCTATTACATCTAATAAACTAGCAGGAATTCTTCGGCTATGCCAACCATATTTTTTAAGCAATTCAACCAATTCTCTTTCATATTTTTTACCTTTTTCTTTTATTTCCACATCAAATTTTTTATTGTAAGATATTAAATAGATTTATTACGATTATGATAAAAGAACTACCAAAAACTTACGAACCAATAAAGGCTGAAGAAGAAGTATTTAAATATTGGGAAACAAATCAAATTTACAAAAAAATAAAAGAAAAGAATAAAGGAGTAAAGAAGTTCTATTTTTTAGACGGACCACCGTATGTTACAAATCCTATTCATGTAGGTACTGCATGGAATAAAATAATCAAAGATTCTTACTTAAGATTTTATAGAATGAATGGCTATGATGTTTGGGATATACCTGGTTATGATATGCATGGATTGCCTATTGAGGTGCAAGTTGAACAAAAATTAAACTTTAAAACAAAAAAAGATATTGAAAATTTCGGAATTGATAAATTTATAAATAAATGTCGAGAATATGCACTTGAAAATTTGAAAATTCAAGAAAGACAATTTAAAAATTTAGGAATCTTGATGGATTGGGATAATCCTTATATGACAATAACTAACGAGTATATTGAAGGTGTATGGTATTTTATAAAAAAAGCCTATGAAAAGGGTTTACTTTATAAAGGACTTCAAGTAGTGCACTGGTGCCCTAGATGTGAAACAGTTCTAGCAGGATACGAAGTAACAGATGAATATAGAATAAAAGAAGATCCTTCGTTATATGTTAAATTTAAACTTGAAGATGAAGATGCTTATTTACTTGTATGGACCACCACTCCATGGACTTTACCTTCTAACGTTGCTGTAGCGGTAAACCCTAATGAAACGTATCTCTATACAATTAGCCCAAACAATGAAATAATAATTATAGCCAAAAAAAGAAAGGAAGAAATTGAAAAAGAAACAGGAATAAATTTATCTGTTTTAAAAGAAATATCCGGTCAAGAACTTGAAGGAAGAATTTATATCAATCCTCTTTCCGAATATATCAAAATACAAAAGGAAATAAAACATAAGGTAATCCTAAGCGAAGAATATGTTAGCATGCTAGAAGGTACAGGTTTGGTTCATATAGCACCAGGACATGGTAAAGAAGATTATGACTTAGGTAAAAGGTATAATTTACCTATGTTATCACCTGTTGATAATAATGGCAGATATACAGAGGAAATAGAGAGATATAAAGGATTAAACGTTTTTGAAGCTAATGAGAAAATAATAGAAGATTTAAAGAAAGTCAACGCTGTATTTTATGTAGGTAAAATATCCCATAAGTATCCCCATTGTTGGAGATGTAAAACGCCGTTAATTTTAAAACTATCAGAACAATGGTTTATCGATGTACCAAAAATTAAAGAAAAATTAATAGAAGAAGCGATGAAAACAGAATGGTGTCCAAATTTTGCGTTGGAGAACAGATTTCTTCCGTGGCTCAGAGGGGCTCATGAATGGGCAATTTCTAGGCAGAGATACTGGGGTATACCTTTACCAATTTGGATATGCTCCAAATGCGAAAACATAATTGTAATAGGTTCAATTCAAGAACTTATTGCAAATTCTGTAATATTGATCGAAGCTAATAAGATTGATTTACATAGGCCATGGATAGATAACATAGAAGTTAAATGCAACAAATGTGGAAATATAGCAAAAAGAGTGTCGGATGTTTTAGATGTATGGGTAGATTCAGGAGCTGCTTCTTGGGCAAGTTTAAATTACCCATCAAAATCTGAAATGTTTGATAAGTTATTTCCTGCCGATTTAATAATAGAGGGTTTAGATCAAATAAGAGGGTGGTTTTATACATTATTGGTAACTTCAGTTATAACTTTTGAAAAGGCACCTTATAAAAGAGTAATTATGCATGGATGGTCTTTGGATGAAACAGGAAGGGCTATGCATAAAAGTTTAGGAAATGTTATAAATCCTGACGATGTTATATCTAAATACGGTAGGGATTCCTTAAGAGTATACGAGTTAATGAATACTACATGGGAAGATCTTAAATTTTCACTTAGAGGTTTACAAGAAATATTTAAGACGCTTAATATAATATGGAATACCTACTATTTTGCTTCTTTATATATGTGTTTAGATAAATTTAACCCATTAACATTTAAGGAATTTGATTATTTAGAAATTGAAGATCTTTGGTTATTGGAAAAATTGGAGGAAGTTAAGAAGACAGTAACAGAAAGTTTCGAAAAAATGTCCAATTTTATAGGTTTAAAAACTTTGTTAGATTTCATAGTCAATGATATAAGTAGATGGTATATACGAATAATAAGAAAAAGAGTTTGGGTTGAAAAAGAAGATCCTGCTAAAAATGCAGCATACTATGCTTTATTTAAAGCTTTATTCGAATGCTTAATCTTATTAAGCCCTTATGCTCCATTTATGACTGAATATATATATCAATTTTTTGCCAAAGAACTTTTAGGCATTGAAAGTATACATTTGCTAAATTGGCCTACTTATAGGGAGCCTAATAGGAAGATTTTAACCGAAATGGAAATAGTAAGGGAAATTGTTTCAAGTTCTTTTGCATTAAGAATGAAAAAAGGTATAAAGGTTAGAAAGCCTATAAAACGGATAATTTTTGTCACGAATAATAACGAAGTAATTACTATAATTAGAAACTATTCAAAATTATTAAAAGATCAACTGAACGTTAAAGAAATAGAAATTATGAGCGAAGAAGAAGCAAAAAAATACTTTATAGTTTATAACATAAAACTAAATTATTCTAAAGCAGGACCAATCCTTAAAGATAAAATAAAGGAGGTAGAAAAAGTCCTACAAAGTATAGATTCAGAAAGAATATTAAAGGAATTAAAAGATAAAGGCGAAATAGAAGTAGAGACAAGTACAGGAAATGTAAAGTTAACTTCAGAGATGTTAAACTTTTCTGAAAATGTTAAAAGTGAATTTTCTTCCATTGAAACAAAATATGGAATTATATTCACAGATTTTACAACAACACCCGAATTAGAAAGCGAAAGTTTAGCAAGGGAGATTATAAGAAGAATACAAGTTATGCGAAAAATTTTGGATTTAAAAATCACTGATAAAATATTGATCTTTATAAATCCACCTGCAAAAGAAGAAGAAGATATGCTAAAAACCCAATTGAATTACATCCTAACAGAAACACAAGCACTTAATATCGAGTTTAAATCAAAGGAAAAAATTGAAGGTGACTTAATAAAGGAATGGGAGATAGATGATGAAATATATTTAATCGGAATAAAAAAATATATTTAAATATGTTTAACCTATACTAGATATGTATGGTGCTGTAATAGGAAGTGATTCTACTCCTTCATATACAAGCTTATGTTTCTTAAAAGAAATAAAAAGAAGAAATCATCATGCTTACTATTTAAATATAGATAAGTTTGCATGTGAAATTAGGGAAGGAAACGTTACAGTAACTTACGGAGGTAAACCAATAAATAAAATAGATTTTTTTATCCTTAGAAGTATCGGTTCTTCATTAAGTGCTGAAAAGTTGGAATATAGAATAAACTTAATCCATAACATAGAAAGAATGGGTAAAATTGTTGTAAACCCAATAGAAGCTTTTATGAAGGCAAGAAATAAATTCGTTTCTTTAAGTATTTTAGCCTCGAAAAAAATAAAAGTTCCTGAAACATTAATAACCGAAGATGAATTTTTAGCTTATGAGTTTGTTAAAAGGAATAAGAAATGTGTAATTAAACCAATGATAGGATCAAGGGGTATAGGAAGTGTTTTGATTGATAATCCAGATATAGCTTATAGGTTAATTAGTCAACTTAAAGAAAAAGGTTATACTCTTTATCTTCAAAAATATATTAACAAACCAGGTAGAGACTTAAGAATATTTATTGTTGGAGATACAGTGTTGGGTGCAATAGCAAGAGAATCGAATAATTGGAAAACAAATATTTATCAAGGAGCTAAGGAAGTAAAAATAGAAATCCCTAAAGAATTAGAAAAAGTTTCTATTATGATAAATCAAGAATTAGGGTTATATTATAGCGGGATAGATATAGCTGAAGAAAATAACGAATATTATGTTTTAGAAGTTAATGCATCCCCATTATGGNATGGATTTCATAGAGCTACAGGAATTAATCCTGCAGTTAGCATTGTGGATTTGATCGAAAAAATGATAAAAACTTAATGGTAAACTAAAAAATAGCTTAAAATTTACCATAAAGAGTTGTTTTTTAAATAAATTTTTGGCAAGTATTAAACAAAATGGACTACACATTGTATATAACAAATGCAATAATCTGGATACTAGTATTTGTATTATTAGGGGTTACTTTACAAAGGAAACTTGGAGCATTTGGATTTACATTTGCAATGGGAGGAAGTTTAGCAGTATTATTTTCAATACTTCAAGATGCATATTTTCTAGGACCTACATTTCTAAATTTCTTTCCGTTTAACGTTTACACAGCTACCTTTACATTACTTAATCCAATATTAATCTCTATACTACTATATACAACAGCTTTCCTAGTATCCTTTGTAATCGAAAGAGAAATATATAAACAAACAGTACCAAAGTATTAAAAATAATTTTTTTATTCTTATAATTTTATAATCTTCTTTATGGAATATAAAATTAAAGATTTCCAGTTATACGATAAAGGAGAACAAGATTTGGATTGGGCTGAAACAAGAATGAATGTTTTAAGATTAATTAAAAGTGAATTCGAAAAAGAAAAGCCGCTGAAAAACTTAAAAATAGCTGCATGCTTACATGTTACTAAAGAAACAGGAGTTCTAGTTCAAGTATTAAAGGCAGGAGGGGCGCAGGTTTATTTAGCAGGTTCGAACCCTTTATCTACCCAAGACCATGTGGCTGCTGCTTTGGTAAAAAGAGGAATAAATGTTTTTGCATGGAGAGGCGAAACAGAAGAAGAATATTATTGGTGTTTGGAAAAAATACTTGAAATAAGCCCAGACATTACAATGGATGATGGTGCAGATTTAACTGTTTTAGCCCATAAACAAAATATCAAAGTTATAGGCGGTACTGAAGAAACTACAACAGGAGTAATAAGATTAAAATCTATGGAAGCACAAAACGTTTTAAGATATCCAATAATAAGTGTTAACGATGCTTACACTAAATATCTTTTCGATAATAGATATGGAACTGGCCAAAGTACTTTGGATGGAATAATAAGGGCGACCTCTGTGTTATTGGCCGGGAAAACAATAGTAATATCAGGTTATGGTTGGGTAGGTAAGGGCTTAGCTTTAAGAGCTAAAGGAATGGGTGCCAATGTAATAATTACCGAAGTGGATCCTATAAAGGCTCTTGAAGCTGTAATGGAAGGATATAGAGTAATGAAGTTAGAAGACGCAGCAGAAGAAGGCGATATATTTATAACAGCTACGGGGGATATAAACGTAATAAGAAAGGAACATATGCTTAGAATGAAAGATGGAGCAATACTTGCAAATACTGGACATTTCAACGTTGAAATTTCTTTACCTGATCTTAAATCCATATCTATATCAGAGAGAAAAGTAAGAGAATACGTAACAGAATACACTTTAATTAATGGTAAAAAACTTTATCTTCTTGCTGAAGGAAGACTTGTTAATTTAGTTTGTGCAGAAGGACATCCTTCAGATGTGATGGATCTCTCATTTTCTCTTCAAGCTTTATCTGTAAAATATTTAAAGGAAAAAGGAAATGAAATTAAAGTTAAAGTTCACAAGGTTCCTTATGAAATAGATAGGCAAGTAGCATTATTAAAACTTAAAACTATGAATATTGAAATAGATACATTAACAGAAGAACAAATGANTTATTTAAAGAGTTGGGAATTGGGGACTTAAACTCCAAAAAATAGTACAGCTGTTTTTTACCATTTAAGAAGATAAAAAGATCGCTAATTTATTTTTCACAATTTCAGATACTTGTGTAGCGTCTGCTTTACCTCTTACATTACTCATTACAATTTTCATCACCAAATCAAAAGCTCTATTTTTATTTTTAATTAATTCCTCGTATCTTTCTTTTATTATATTTTCTACAATTTTATCTATTTGTTCTCTACTTAAAACTTCCAGTTTCAATTCTTTAATTGCGGTATCTATACTTGAATCGGGGTTTTGAACAAAAAATTTTAAAATCGGCTCTATAGCTTCTTTGGTTATTCTTCCATCCTTTAAGGCTATAAAAATTTCTAAGAAATGTTTATCAGTAAGTCTATCCACATTAATTCCACTTCTTTTTAAATATTTAATTAGTTGGGTAAGAACAGTAGCTGCTATTGAAGGTTTTACTCCAATTTGTACAACCTTTTCAAATATATCTTCAAATTGGGAATCAATTAATTCTTGCGCCAATTGAGGATTTAAACCATAATTCTTTTGCAAAAATGTTATCCTATCTTCTATTGTAAGAGGAATATTTTGTCTTATTTTTTCAATGTATTCCTGAGTTATTATATAGGGCGGAATATCAGTCTCAGGATACATTCTTGCTGCACCAGGCCTTGGTCTAGCATATCTAGTAGTGCCATCTATGTATGCTACCCTAGTTTCCTCAGGTATCCCTTCAAAGGCATAATTAATTCTGTTCACTATAACTTTGATGGCTTCCTTACATTTTTCTAATTCGCCAGCAACAATTATAAACGCATCTTTACCTTGCTCTAATTTTGAAAAGTTATATAATAGTTCAACTTCTTTATCAGTTATGCCATAAGAAGGAAGTTCATCACTATGGATTATTCCTTCTAAAGAGGTCCAAGCTTTTACATAATCAGCCAATTCAGAAGCAAAACGTCTATTAGGGTTTATTTCGAATTTTAAAAATCCACTCATTCCTAATAAAGGAAGTAAAAGGACTTTTCCTCCTTCGTTTATTTTGCTTCTAATTATTTTGCTTTGTGTATTGGATAATAATTCGGTTACGTCGATATATTCAAATTTCGCCTTTGGAATGTTTTTTTCTATTAATATCTTTTTAAGTTCCAGCAATTTTATCTGTCTTAACACTTCATATTCAATTACTTTAGGTATCAAACCAAGTTCTTGTATTCCCTTTATTTCAACTTTACTTCCTTCCTTTATCGATAAATTTATATCTTGTCGAATTGTTCCCAATCCTCTTTTTACTTTTCCNGTACTCCTTAAAATTAACCCTATTTTGTAAGCTACTCTTTTAGCTTGCTCAGGACTTGTTATATCAGGTTTTGTAGCTATTTCTATTAAAGGAATACCCTGTCTATCTAAACGGTATATAACTTTTTCATTATCTTCATAAATCTTCCTACAAGCATCCTCTTCAAGAGTTATCGATTGTATTCCTATTTTATCATTACCATCATATATAAAACCTCCCAAAGCTAAAAGAGCAGTTCTTTGAAAGCCTGTTGTATTACTTCCGTCTATTACTTCCTTTCGCATAACATGAATTTCATCTACTATCTTACTGTTTAAAAGTAACGCACATATTACTGCAATTTCTATAGCTTCTTCGTTTATTTTATGCGGAGGCTCTTCATCTAATTCAACCAGACAACTGGCTTCCTTAACTACTTGATAAATGTAATATCTATTTCTTTTAAATTCCATTAAAGCTGCAGGATCTATTTCGCCCATTTCACTTTCTGTAGGTCTCAGTTTTCTTACCACTTCATATAAAACTTCATCTTCAAGTTTGTTTTTACATGAACAAAATAATTTATATTTAGTGTCAAGTTGTTGATGAATCTCCAATCCTACCTTTAAACCTAATTCTCTATAATTCATACTTATATAAAGTTCTTTGAGATATTTCTCCAGCGATATTTTTCAAAAATAGCTCTTTTGCATCTTCGATATCTTTAGCATTACCTAAACACCACATCATTTTAACCAAAGCAGTTTCAGGAAACATATCTTCAGTTCCTATTACGCCCATTTTTAGCAATAATCTACCTTTTTCATACACATACATATTTACCCTACCGTAAAGGCATTGGGAAGACATTGCAACCAGCAAACCTTTATCTATAGCATATTTTATAGCATCCATTATTCTAGAAGGAACATGGCCTAAACCTGTACCTTCAATTAAAATACCTTTATATCCACGTTCAATTAAAAAGTATATTATCTCTTCATTCATTGAAGGATAAACTTTCAAAAGGAAAACTTTTTCTTCGAAATTATTATATAATTCAACACTACGGTTCGCATTTCTTTCCAAAAGACCTTCTGTATCAATATAGATTATTTCATTATCTGAAATTTTTGCCACAGAATAAGAATTTATAGATTTAAAGGCGTATCTAGCACTTGTATGCATTTTTCTAACCCTTGTACCACGGTGAACATAACTATAATCATCTGAACTTGTAGAATGCAAAATCGCATAAACACCGCTATACTTTGATTTATAGGAAAAAATTAATGAATGTTTTAAATTTAACGCTGCATCAGAAGAAGGTCTATCTAAACTTCTTTGTGCACCTACCAAAATTACAGGATGAGGAAGATTTTGCAATGCAAAACTTAAAGCAGCCGATGTATATCCAAGAGTATCAGTGCCATGGGCTATTATTACTCCTTGTGAACCTGTTCTGAATTCATTATAAATCGTTTCAGCTAATTTCTTCCAGTGTTGAATTGTAATATCTTCACTAAAAATTTTAAAAAGTTCAATCATGTTTATTTTAAATTCCTCTCCGTAGTTTTCTAATAATTTTATTAAATCTTCTACATTAAACGAAGGTTTCACAGCGCCTGTTCGGTAATCTATTTTACTCATTATCGTCCCTCCTGTTCCAATAAAGGATAAGTTTATTTTCTTTTTTACTTCGTACTGTTCAGTTTCAAAAAATTCTTCCTTTACTTCACTTTTTGAATATTTACTTACTAATTTGATTACCAAATCAGGTTTATATTTAATACCAATATTATAGCCATTACTAAGTTTTAATGTAATATAATTAGGATCAAAAATTTCATATCGGGGCATCAACAATCCTTCATAGACGGTCTCGTTATCCTTAATTTGAATGAGATCCCCAATGTCTATATTATTCTTTTCCAATAACTCTCTAACTTTTCCAACATAACCTTCTAACATTAAATTTAAAATAGAAAATAAAATCTAAAAGGTTATACTATTGCTTCTTCTTGAACTGGAACTGATTGAGCTGATAATTGAGGATATATAACTCTTTTAAAATATTTAGTCCTTAAATGTTTTCTAGGAAATGGGCTGGTCTTAGGCTTTGGAGGAATTTTAGGAGTAGCCATTCTTACTTTACCAGCTTTAGTAAGACTACCGTGGGATGGCATATTATATTAATATGAAAAAGAGCTATTTAAAAATTAAGATTAATTTTTAATTTATAAAAAATTAAAAATATAAGTGTACTTAATATTTACTCCGCTAGGTTATTTAGCACTAGATGAAAAAGGTAATGTAAGTCATTATAGAAAACTATCATTGGAAGAAGCCATAGAAGAAGGAACAAAATTAGAACAAGGAGAATTTACAGAAAGTCTAAAATCCTTTGTTAACAAATTAGATAAAAAATCAGAGTTAAAAATAATCGATGATAAAATATTTGATACATTAGCAAAAAATGGCTATAAAGTAAAACTTCTAGAAGACGTGAAAATAATAAATTTAATTCAAAAAAAAGCCAAAGAATTTTTAATAAAGGAAGAAAAGTTAAACGAAGAAGAATATTATAACTTAATACGTAATTTCTCTATAGAAATAACTAAAATTAGAATAAAAGGGGAACAACAAAGAAGGGATAGAATAGTAATACAAGTAATTGAGAGTATTGATGAGTTGAATAAAACAATTAATATATTGGTTGAAAGATTAGTAGAATGGTATGGCTTATATTTCCCAGAATTATATAACATCTTAAAGGATAACGAAAGATTTACTGACTTAATAATAAATGAACCAAATAGATTTAATTTAAATGAAGAAATTTTAATTAAATTAGGATTTTCTGAAAAAATTTCTAAAAGAATTGTTGAGGCTGCAATTAAAACAGCAGGTGCGGATTTTGATGAGAAAGATTTGGAAATAATAAGAAGTTTTGCTCAAAAAATAAAACTTCTATATGAAGAAAATAGAAAATTAGAAAGTTATTTGGAAGAAATAATGAAAGAAATAGCACCGAATTTAGAATCAATCACCGGAGCTACAATTGGAGCTAGACTTATTGCGAAAAGTGGTGGTCTAAAGGAATTGGCAAACTTACCAGCAAGCACAATTCAAGTTTTAGGTGCAGAAAAAGCATTATTTAAACATTTAAAGTACGGCACAAAACCTCCAAAACATGGAATACTATTCCAACATCCATTAGTCCATAGTGCACCGAAATGGCAAAGAGGAAAAATAGCAAGATTATTAGCTAATAAAATAACAATTGCTGCCAGAGCAGATTATTACAGCCAAAAAAATATAAAGGAAATGCTTAAAAGAGATATTGAAAAGAGAATTGCAATGATAAGGAAGCTTTATGCAGAACCACCTAAAGTTAAAAAGAAAAAGAAAACATAAATAAATCATGATTATACCCCATGAAAAATTTGAAGGAATATATTGGGCATATTTAGAAGATGAAAGTAAATCTTTAGCGACTAAAAACTTTGCACCGGGAGTAAAAGTTTATGATGAAAGACTTATAAATTACATGAATACCGAATATAGGCTTTGGAATCCATACAGAAGTAAATTAGCAGGAGCAATTTTGAATGGTCTTAAAGAAATGCCGATAAAACCTTCTAAAAAAGTTTTATATTTAGGTTCAGCTACAGGAACAACGGTCAGTCATGTTTCAGATATAGTAGGTGAAAAAGGAATAGTTTACGCTGTAGATATAGCCCCCAGAGTTATGAGAGAATTTCTAACTAAATGTGTCCAATATAGGAAAAACATAATACCTATATTAGCTGATGCTAGAAAACCAAAGTCATATTATAATTTAGTTGATGAAGTGGACGTAATATACGCAGATATAGCTCAACCACAACAAGCAACTGTAGTAGCTGAAAATAGCGAATTTTATTTAAAAAAGGGAGGGAAAATCCTTTTTATAATTAAAGCTATGAGTATAGATGTCACAAAGAAGGCAGATATAACTTTTCAAATGGAAATAAATGAATTAAAAAATAGGGGGTTTAATATTATCCAAACATTAAATTTAGAACCTTACGATATAGACCATGCACTGGTTTTAGCTAGTTATTGATTCTTAAACATTAGAATTTTTTACTTTAATGTTTGGTTTCGGTACGTTGCAATTAATTTTTTATAAGTTTTCCAGCTTTTCCTTACCTCTTCAGGTATATTTCCTTTGGATAACAGGTCTTTAAGGAAATTAATTGTCCTTTCATCTGATGGATATCCTGATCCAAAGTAACCATATTTTTTATACAATTTTTTTATTTCGTTGTCTCTTTCTACTTTTGCCAAAATTGAAGCAGCAGAAACTTGTACATACTTTTCATCCGCTTTTATCTCACAAACAATATTAATTTTTGAATTAATTAAATTATTCAAAATTTTTAAAAATGCATTCGGATTATTCAAAGGAGAGTCTACATAATAAATTTCAGCATAGATTTTTTTTATAATCTCAGCTATATATTTAGCTTCAAGTTTGGTTAATTTTAAGCCTGAAAAAATAGCATTATCTATTTCAGAAGATGAAATTTTGATAATATAATAAGCTTCAGATAAAGTTTTAATTTTAGAAAAAAGTTCTTCACGTTTATTTGGAGATAAAGTTTTAGAATCCCTTACGCCTAGTGTAATTAAATCCTTTAGAACTTCCTTTTTAAAACTTACTCCTGCAATAACCATTGGTCCTATGATAGGACCTCTCCCAGCTTCATCAATACCGCAAATAATCATAATTTAGTATAATTTAGTAATAATATTTCATTATTATTATATGAAAATATTCGAAGAAGGAAAAGCAAAAATATACGTTTTTGAAAATGTTTTTTACAATCCTTTGGCGAAATTTTCAAGAGATGTTGGGATAGCCTTTGTTACTGAGATAAGTAAACTAATGAAAAGAAAATTAAAAATTTGTGAGCCCTTGGCTGCTACAGGAGTAAGAGCTGTTAGATATTATTTAGAAAGCAATTCTATAGAAAAAATGACAGTTAATGACATTGAATACGAAGCTTATAATAATATTTTGAAAAATTTAGAAATAAATAACATCAAGGATGTTGCAGAAGTTTTTTGCAAAGATGCAAACTTATTATTAAACGAGAAAGCAAAAAAGGGAAGCAGGTTTGATTTTATAGATATCGATCCTTACGGTACTCCTATGCCTTTTATTCAATCAGCTACAAGAGCCTTAGCTCATAAAGGATATTTGGCAATAACCGCTACTGATACTGCAGCGCTATGCGGTGTAGCAACAAAAGCTTGTATAAGGAAGTATATGTCTACCCCTTTAAGGAATGAATTCATGCATGAAATAGGATTAAGAATATTAATAGGCGCTTCTATTAGAAATGCTGCAATAAATGAAGTAGCTTTGGAACCTGTTGTAGCCCATTCTACAATGCATTATATGCGCGCATATTTCAGATATTATGTAAGCTCAAGTAAAACTGACGAGATTTTAGAAAAGAATGGTTATTTACTTTACTGTTTTAATTGTTTATGGAGAGATTTTCATTTTGGTTTAAAACCAGATTTTAGTAAATATTGTCCATTATGCAATAATAAAATAGAAATTGCAGGACCTTTATGGTTAGGTAAAATTATAGATAAAGAAATAGTAAAAGGTATGATAAATTTCGGAATTAGAGAAGTAAGCGAATTATGTTCAATATTAATTGAGGAAGATGAATTACCCCCATTCTATTATAATCTTGACGCTATAAGTAGTAAATTAAAAGTTTCAAGTCCTAAAATTTCATCCGTTATAGAAAAATTAAAATCTTTAGGATTTAAAGCAAGTAGAACACATTTTTCAACAAAAGGAATAAAAACTAATGCTACAATTAAAGAAATAATAAATTTAATAAGATAATTAAAACAAATTTATATTTGGAGCCGGGTTGGCAGAGTGGTTATGCGGCGGCCTGCAGAGCCGCATAACGGGGGTTCGAATCCCTCACCCGGCTTATTTAGTTCAAAATAATTGAATAAGCATTCAAAAACTTGGGTTTATATAAAATAAGGATTAAAATTTTATTGATGAAAATGAATAAAACAATATTAGCTACCGTATTAATAACAGCAATAATAGCAGTATCAATAATTGCAGTATATACGATAAGCCCACTGGTTATTAAAGCTCAAGAACCTAACCAGCAAGTAAAGGAGATTACGATTAATCTGACCAATAGAATAGTTAAGCATCGCGAAAATATTAATACTACGAGTGATGGACAATGGATTGTAACAATAAAAAGCATAAACGGTAACGTAAAAGCGGTAAATATTATTATAGTGAATCTTGATAACTGGAAAAGTCATAGTACAAAATGGCTTAGGCTAGATCCAAGTGTAGGAGATTCATTTACAGTTAACTTACCAGCTGGTCATTATAGACTAATTATATTAGCTGCAGGAAGAGTAAACTCTACAATAACTATAACAGTATCTTATCCATAACTAAAGTACTTATATTTAAGATATAGCTAAAATATTAATTTTTTTAAAATTCTAATTAAAACATATTAGGAAAGCTATGAATTAATACGACTTATTTTTTATTTTATTTTATGAATAAATTTTTGCTAGAACTAGAGGATTTCTATCAAAGAGAAAGTCAAGCTTTAGATGAAAAACAAAAGAAAATATTCAAAGATCTTGTTGAAAGAATCATAGATCTTTACCTTAGACAACTTTTAAAATCAAATCATACAATGATGGAATTAGTACTTGCACTAAATTTAATTAAAGAAAATAAAGAAGTAGAGGTGGAAAAGGAAATAAATAACCTAATAGCAGATTTAATAACTTCATATGAAAATAAAAAAGAAATAATTGAAATAGAAACAGGTTTTGTTCCACCTGAATACTCAGCAGATCCTATAACGTATAGATATGCAAGAGAAATAAGTAAAATAGCGAGATATTCAAGGTACGCTGATGTCTTTTCATTGGGATGTCCTCCATTTCACCTATTGCAAATACCCGATATATTTATTTTGCCTCCCGAAAAACGTGACGAATCTAAAATAAGAGCAATAAAAACTATTTTAGATAAATATTATAAAGCACCTCCTATAACTATCGAAGAATTAAAAACAGCAAAAATAGATTATATTTATATCATTTATGTTGATAAAGTTACAATAAAAAGATTAGAATTTAAAGAATATTTGAATTTGATTAAAAATCTAAAAGAAAATATATTAACTGGGTACATTTAAGCCCATATCTGNATTNNTCCTGTACCTATATATTTAGGCATAGATATACCACCTTCCACAGGCGGGGGCGACCTGTGGAAGCCCCCGGTGGTATATCTATGCCTAAATATATAGGTACAGGACAAATCCAGATACAGGTTTGCCCTGTACCCACTTAATATTTGTTTATAATTAATATTAAAGTTTTATTTTTAAGAAAAACAAGGTTAAATAATTCAATTTACCATAAGAGTTTCATGGTTAAGAAAAATTTTAATTTAATTTTACCATGATTTTTTGTTAAGAAATATTTTTAAATAAAAGGGGTTTTATTATTTGGATATTTGATATTTTGAAAGATAATATTCAATAAATTTAAATTTCAAATCTATTTCTTTAATTTTATCTTCAATCTCAGATAAAACAAGATAATAATTTCTCCAAGGCTCCAAAAATTCATCCCATGGTAGTACATTATACTTTTTTGTTTCAAGAAATAACTTAAAATCCTCATAACTTAGCTTTTTTTCTGGAAGCATTTCTTCATAATTTAAATCAAAATACTTAGATAAAAACGAGAATTCTTTGCTTTTTAATCTTTTCTCTATCAGATTTTTATAAAATTTTATTAAATAATTTTTATTCTTTATGATTTTTAATATACTTTTTAATTCTTTTAATTCTTCTTTTATTATTTCATTTTTTATTTTAGATGATTTGTACTTAATTTCTAACTCTTTAACTTTTTCATTTATTTTTTTATATAATTCTAGGTACTTCATTTATTCAATTCTAAATTCTTAAGAAATTCATAAATCTCTTTTCCATGCTCAGAAGTATTTACTTTCCTAAATATTTTGATTATTTTTCCTTCATTGTTAATTATAAATGTAACACGAGAAGCAAATTTTTTACCAAATATGCTTTTAAGTACGCCATATTTTTCGGATATCCTTCCACCTTCGTCATATATTAAATCAAAGGGCAAATTGTATTTTGAAGCAAATTTTCTATGAGACTCAATATCATCCAAGCTAACACCCACCACGTCTGCATTTAAGCTTTTAAGAGCTTCGAAATTGTCCCTAAAACTACAGGCTTCTTTTGTACAACCCATAGTATCATCCTTCGGGTAAAAATAAAGTATAAGATATTTTTTACTTTTTATCAGATCTTTTAGGCTAACCCGTCCTCGTAATAAAGATAATGCTTCAAAATCTGGAGCAATTTGTCCTTCTTCAAGTTTACTCATACTAATCCCTTTAATTAATGATATATTTCTTCGATTATTTATGCATATCTTATATAAAATATGCTTACTCAGTCATAGAATATACCTAATTAATCGTAGCTATATCTCTAATACGAAGAGTTAAATTCATTTCTAAAGAAAAAGCAAAAGAAATCTTTAAAGAAATATACACAGTATCTTATATTTTTGGTGTAAATCTTCACCATAAAATACATACCCTAAATATGCTCCACAGTTTTCACACTTAATTTCAATTCTTATACCATTAGAGTCTGCAGTTTAAAATAATTCTATAAATTTTAAGAATAAAGCTTTCGGAAATAAAGTCAGACTTAAATAAATGATGGAAAGTATTATCATAGAATGTTGAAATATCAATACGTTTTAGATGTAAAAAAGATTAAAGAAGATTTTCCTATTTTTCAAAGAAAGATAAACGGTAAAGATCTCGTTTATCTAGATAGTACTGCTACAAGCCAAAAACCTATACAAGTTATAAAAGCTATAGAAAATTTTTATAGTAATTATTGTGCTAATGTTCATCGTGGAGTATATACTTTAGCTGAAGAAGCAACGTTAGCATATGAGGAAAGTAGAAAAGAAATTGCTAGATTTATTAATGCAAAAAGTTATGAAGAGATTCTTTTTGTAAGAAATGCTACAGAAGCGATAAACCTTGTAGCTTATTCATGGGGTCGTAAAAATGTTAGCAAAGATGATAGAATATTAATAACCCAAATGGAACATCATAGTAACATAGTTCCCTGGCAAATTCTTTGTAAAGAAAAAGGAGCAAAATTAGATTATATAGGAATAACCGATGAAGGACTTTTAGATAAAAAAGATTTTTATAAAATAGATAAACCTTTAAAGTTATTCGCTTTTACACATGTTTCAAATACTTTAGGCACGATAAATCCTGTCAAAGAATTAACAAAGATGGCCCATGAAGCAGGTGCATTAGTGTTAATAGACGGAGCTCAATCTGTTCCGCATATGCCAGTAAATGTAAGAGAAATTAATTGTGATTTCTTAGCTTTTTCAGGTCACAAAATGCTAGGTCCTATGGGTATAGGAGTTTTATACGCTAAAAGAGAAATCCTTGAAGAAATGGAACCTTTCCTTACTGGTGGTGAAATGATAAAAGAGGTAGATTTTCATTATTCAACTTGGAATGACTTACCTTGGAAATATGAAGCCGGAACACCTAACGTTGAAGGGGGTATAGCTTTGGGTGAAGCTGTAAGATACTTAAATGCAATAGGTATGGATAAAATAAGAGAACATGAAAAGCTTCTAGTAAAATATGCACTAGAGAAATTACAAGAAATGAAAGGATTAACTATATACGGTCCAAAGAATAGTGAAATAAGGGGAGGAGTTATTTCGTTTAATATTGAAGGAGNCCATGCACATGATGTGGCATCAATTTTAGACCAAGAAGGAATCCAAATAAGAGCTGGTCATCACTGCGCAAAACTTGTAATGAAAAAATATAATGTACCTGCTATGGCTCGTGCAAGCTTTTATATTTATAATGACTATGAAGATATTGATAAGTTATACGATGCTTTATTATTGGTTAAAAAAATTTTTAAAATAGATTAAATTAAGAATTCTTCCAAAATTTTATCTATATAAGTTATAGGCTTACCAAAAGGATCACTAATTTTTTGCTTAGCAGGAGGATTTAACCTGTAAGATGGTATCCTTGCTTCTATCCTTTCTTCATAGGTTGTATATCTTAGATCTCTGTAAAATATACCCAAAGGTATTCTATTACCCCATTCGTTAGCCTTCTGAATCATTAAAGATATCTTTCTTAAGTATTCTTCTTCAGTTGTTTCATTAGTTATAATACATTCATAACCTTCCTGTTCTAATTTATACAGTCTTGGAGTATACCATTCTTTAGTATTTATATCATTATATACAGGGCAGGGTTGTAAAACATGAACTAAAGCTGAACCTTTATGATTTATTGCTTCCTTTATCAAATATTTTAAATAAGGTACATCATAAGCATAACCTCTAGCTATAAATGTATATCCGGAAGCAAAAGCTAAAAGTATTGGATTTATTGCTTGATTGATGTTAGGTTTCGGTAAAGATTTGGTTTTTAAACCTAATTTTAAAGTAGGAGAAGCTTGACCTTTTGTTAAACCGTAAACACCATTATCGTATAATATTACAGTAAGATCTACATTCCTTCTCCCTGCATTAACAAAATGGCCTGCACCTATTCCTAAACCATCCCCATCACCTAATATGACTAAAACAGTAAGTTCAGGATTTGCCAATTTAGCTCCTATTGCGTAAGGTAAAGCTCTACCATGTAAGGTATGTACTCCATAAGCATTAATATAATGTGGCGTTTTTGCACTGCACCCAATTCCTGAAAAGATAGCAACATTGCTTGGATCAAGTTTAAGTTCAAATAATGCTTGCTGAATAGAACTTAATATACCGTAATCCCCGCATCCTGGACACCAGTTTACATGTACTTCAGTCCTATAATCTGTTAATTTAAGCTCCACCTCTCAACACCACTTTATAGCTTGATTTACCTTCTAATATTGATTTAACAGCTATATAAATTTCATCCAAAGAAATAGGTCTACCGTTATATTTTACTATTAAATTATTTGGTTTTAATCCTGTTTTTTCCCTAATTAAACCTGCAAGTTGCCCTGAATAGTTATTTTCCACACATATCCATTTCTTATTGAATAAAACTTTTTCCACATAATTTGAAGGAAACGGGGACATTAATCTTATTTGTAAAAATTCTATTTTATATCCCTCTTTTGACAATTCATCTATTAAATCTAGAATTACACCTTTTGTAGATCCCCAGCTTACTATAGTTAAGTCTGAATTATATGAAGGAAAGAAATGGTTAACTTTTTCTTCTAAAGGAATTTCCCTTTCAGCTATTTCAATTTTTTTCATTCTTTTTTCCATCATTTTATCCCTTATTACAGGATCCTCTGTTATATGCCCAAGTTCATCATGTTCATCTCCTGTAATCCAAAATACAGCATTTTTTGTACCTAGGAAAATTCTTGGAGAAATTCCTGTAGAATTAAAGATAAATCTTTTATACTTTTCTCCACCTTCTTTTAATTTTTTCAAATCATTCTCATCAAAAATTATCCCTCTATCTATCCTTACAGATTTAATATCAAAGGGTTCAATGGTTTCAACTGAATGAGCTAAGAATCTATCTACTAAATGAATCACAGGTAATTGATATTTCTCAGCATAATTAAAGCATCTTATTGCATCATAAAAGCATTCAGATATATCGCCTGACGCAATAACTATTCTAGGAAACTCCCCATGACTTGCATGTAGTACAAACCTTAAATCTCCTTGTTCTGTTCTTGTAGGCATACCTGTAGATGGCCCTCCCCTTTGATAATGGGTTATTACAACTGGAATTTCGTTCATTCCTGCAAAGCCCAAACCTTCAACCATTAAAGAAAATCCGGGACCTGATGTTGATGTTGAAGCCCTTGCACCAGCTAAAGAAGCTCCTAAAGCCATGGTTATCGCTGCTATTTCATCTTCTGTTTCCACCACAACAATAGATCCCGCCCCCTTTAAAATTTCTCTCTCAGATTTTACTGGATCGTAATTTTCTACATCTAAAATTTCATGTTCTTCTAAGTAAGCACTTTCATCTGTAGCAGGAGTTATTGGATAATATGTTTGAAATCTACAACCCCCAACTAATTTCCCCAAAGCTATAGCCTGATTACCATTTATTAAAAGTCTTTTGCTCTTATTCTCAATTGGACTTATTTTTATGTTAAATTCATTAATATAACCTAAAGAATTTACCATTTCATAAGTTTCTTCAGCAACTAATGAATTTAATTTTACTACAACTTTTCTTCCTTTAAAAACTCTATCTATAGCTTTTTTCAGAATAGCTAAATCAAATTTTAAAATGGCAAGCGAAGCAGAAACTGCAATTACATTATTCATTCTAGTTAATTCAGAGAGTTTTTCGCCTGTTTTCAATGCAACTTTATTCAAAATTTCTTTATAGTTAATTGGGAAACTTTTAATTCCATAAGATTTTGCTTCCTCTATAATGTCTGAAATCGATACAAAGTTATTATTAAATCTTCCATGAATGTCTTCTCTAACTCTTTTATCTAAAGTAGGTACATCTTTAGTTTTAACGTTTAAATATCCAGTATCATAAATTATTGCTGAACCAGGTAATCCTTCTAAGCTATGTCTGAAGATGGTTTCTGCATCATATGAGGCTAAAATGTTATATTTTTCAATATGAGAATAAACAGGTTTTGAATCAAATCTTACATAATAATAACTATGTTCACCCATAATATTAGAATGGTATTCTCTTTTACCAAAAACATAATATCCAGCCATAGCTATAGCTGTAAAGAATATGCTAGCTCCTCTTTCTATACCTGTTCCTTGAGCTCCTCCTATTAACCAGCTTATTCCTCTGTTATTCATTATCTAAAATACTTTCTAAGACGTAATTAATAAATCTTATCAAACTTTCAGCTAGAAATTTTTAATATTATACAAGATAAAATTTTTAATTATAATATTAAAAATTAATTTTTTAAATAAATATAAATAAAACTATATCTTTATATCAAAATTAAGATTCATGTAATAAATCAAGTTAATTATTCTGACTTACTTACTACAGCCCTAAAGTATGAGGATTTATTTATTGTAAAGCTTTACTTATTCCTTCATTTTGATATTTTCCTTTATATAACTTTTCAGCCTTCGATTCTGTCCTTAAAAAAACTATTTGTGCTACTCTTGCACCCTTTTCTATTGCTACTCTTTTATGAACAACTAAAAGAACCCTTGATTTCCCCCTATATCCACTATCCCATAAAGCAGTTCTAATATCACAACCCATTCTTAACAAGGATGACCTAGGGAAGCATATTCCTATGGCATCAGAAGGAACTTCTATTATTTCAAAAAATTCGAGAATATAAACCCCTTCTTGTAAGAAAAAAACGTATTTATCGTTAACTTTCTCTGGAATTATTTCCTTATAAGAAGGAAGCTTTACTTCTTCTCTAAAAAGAGTCCCGAAAGTTAGTATTTCATAAATTTTATCTACCCTTAAATCTATCCCGTTAATTTGTATTTGATCTTCTTCTATGCCTATTTCTGAAGTTATATATTTTTTTAACTCATCTACAGAAATAACCATATATTTTAACTATTAATGCAAGATAAAAATTTAGCTAAATCTGCTCATTAAGCGAATTATTCCTTTATCAGTTATGTAAATATTGTTATCATTATATTCAATATAACCTTCATTCTTTAATTTTTCAAGTTCTGATTCAAGCAATGATAAATCAATGTTTAAAAAAGTTGCTATTTCATTTTTATTCTTTGAAGAATCTGAAGAATAAGCTCTTGAAGAATTTAAGTAAAGTAAAATCTTTTCTTCTATTTTCAGTTCTTCTCTTCTCATAATTTAATTTTCTAATACCGATTTATAAACCTCCAGAGTTTTTCTCGCAACCTCTTTCCAGCTAAACTTTAAAACCTTATTTTTTGCATTATTTACTAAATACGTTGCAAAATTCTCGTTATTAATTATAGAAAGAATTGCGGAAGCTAGCTCATGTACGTTAAAAGGATTTATTCTTAAACCATCAACATTATTTTCAACTATTTCTCTAAAGCCTCCTATATCAGAAACTATTACAGGAATTCCAGCGGCCATACCTTCAAGAGCTACTATTCCGAAAGGTTCATATATGGATGGAGCTACTAAAACATCTGAAGATTTCAATATTTGTTTTAAATTATGATCATCTATATGCCCAGTAAGTCTAAAAGCCCAGCCTAAATTTAAGTCGTTTATTCTTTGTTTAATTTCGTTAATCTGCCAACCATCCCCTATAATTACGAATCTTACATTGTTATTATTTTTTAAAACTAAAGGTGCAGCTTCTATTAAATATTTAATACCCTTTTGTTCAGTTATCCTACCTATAAATAAAACTATTTTGCAATTTTCAGAGAACCCCAATCTTCTTTTTACTTCAATTTTATCTACGTTTATATCAAAATCTTCTACCTTTATGCCATTAAAAATTATTTCAATTTTGTTATCAGGGACTTTAAAATGACTTATTATTTCTTGTTTCATGAAATTTGTCGTTGTAATTATTTTCTTTGCTTCATAAGTAGCCCACCATTCTATGCTATCTATTACTAGAGAAACTGGACTAGAAATTGAGCCAACCCTTCCTTTTTCTATACTATGCAAAGTTAACAGTAAAGGTTTTTTTAAAAAATATTTTAAAGAAATACCTGCAAGAGCTACGAGCCAATCATGAATATGAATAATATCATAGGATTGGCTTAGCATAGCTACTTTTTTCTCAAAAAAATGATTAAATGCGTAGACCCACGTTAAAAAATCATACGAAGGAAATTCTACTTTTACACGATAGATATGAACATTATTCAAATGTTCCTCTAAAGGAGTATTAGGAAAATCTAAAGTTATGATATAAACTTCGTTACCTAAATCGGCTAATTCCTGAGACAGATAAAAGATATGTCTAGATATACCTCCAATAATTCGGGGCGGATATTCCCATGTTAAATGGAGAATTTTCATTTACGAAGTTTTACTTTTCTTAAATCTATTATATCAAATACTTCGTTTCCTGTCCCTATCAATGTTACCGGAATACCTAATTCTGCTTCTATATTTTCTATGAATTCTTTAGCTTCTTTGGGTAGTTTTTCATATTCAGTTATTTTATTTGAAGAAGGATACAAAGCATCTATCTTTGTAATAGCTATTTGAGTTGCACTGTTAATCATAACACTTCTCTTAGCTAACTTTATATTGAAAGGAGCTACCCTTCTAGGTCTTCCTGTAACTGTACCATATTCAACTAAGTTTAATTTTTTTGCTTCTTCAAAAGAAAGTTCGTTTTCTAAAGGACCTCCTCCTACTCTTGTAAAGTAAGATTTAAAAACAACTATTACTTCATCAACTCTTTTTGGCCCAACACCTATATCTGCACATAATGAAGAAGCGGAAGTATCTTTGGAAGTAACATAAGGATAAGTTCCATGATATAATGATAGCAAAGTCCCTTGAGTACCTTCTATTATTACGCTCAGTTTTTTATCTAACGCATGATTTATCCTTAATGCAACATCATCACAAAAATCCTTTAAAAAATCTATTTCTTTACATGTCTTAGCTATTCTTTTTACACGATCTTCCAATGCTGGACCACATCCTGAACCTGTGGTTCCTACAACTTTAGATAAATGTGAATCAGATCTATCCCTAATTTTGTGTATTTCTTCTATTACTGTACAATTGTAATCTATCCAAATTCTATTCTTTAAATTCAGTTCATTGACCTCCTTTATGAAAATTTCAGGGTCTACCAAAACTCCTGCACCAATATAAAGTTTAGTACGTTCATTAACAAAAGCTGAAGGAACCTGTCTTAATCGATATGTTTTGCCATTATAAACTACAGTATGACCAGCATTTGTACCAACCCCTGCTCTTGCAGCTACATCGACGTCATCCTTTAAAGCTATATAAGATACTATTTTTCCTTTTCCTTCATCGCCAAAGGCTCCTCCTACTATTACTGTTAACATTGCCCAAAAATTTCAATTATTTAACAAATATTAATTTATTGCTAAGGATTTATTTGAGAAAATTTTTCAAAATAATAAATAATAGAATAAGAGATATTATTGTAAGTGTACTTATTAAAACATAAATTAGAACACTTCTATAACTTAGTACCGAAGTTCTCTTATATTCGTAATAACCAGCGTTTGTACCTAGCCAAATGCTGGAATGATTGAAAGAAAAATAAGAGATTGAAGAATAATTAAATAAATATATAGGGATAAATAATGTTTCATTTTTATCGGTAACCACCTTAATATTATCAAGAGAAATAAAAAGATTCTCTGCTCCATAAATTACGTATATTAGGCTGGGAGATTCGGTAGTAATATTAAGTTGTGAACCGCTCAATTTTATGCTGTTTATCGTAGAATTTGAAAATATAACGAAAGTTACATTAGTGGTGGTTCTAAATTCCAACTTATTTATATTCATTTTTCTTTTCAAATTAAATCCTTCTTCCTTAATTAACTCAGCTTTATACTTAATTTCATAAGGTAAATTGTTTCCAACCGGTATAATATTACTAGTTGATGTTTGGTTTAAATTGGTTTCATAATTGCCTTTTATATAAGATTCATAATATAAAGGTATATTATAGTAAAATGAGTTAATAATTTTTGAAGAAAAATAGGCAATAATTTTTATGTAATTACTATTTGAAAAAGAAATAATTTCAAAATTTCCTTTAATATTATATTCTACTGCTTGATAATCATTATACGTTATAGGCCCATTGAAGGTGAAATTATCAATTTTAAAATTATATTTGAGATTTTGGTTCATAAAAGAACTTAAATTTTCACCCAATAAAGATATCTGCTTAGTTATATATTGTGAGAGCGGAAAACAAATAATGGATGATGTCTTATTTTTAATCTCTTGATTAAATGGAAACGGCTTCGTATAAATATTACCTTCTATATAAAGAGAGAAATCATAGCATGTTTGGTTATGTTTATAAAATTCAAATGTACTATTTCCTTTAAACTCTACAGTGTAATTAGTAGTTAGAGGCAAATTAGGTATTTTAATTTGAAAAGTTGAGCTTGATTCAATATTATAAACTAAGCTTAATTTGGTGTTCTCCTCAGAATAAAAAACAGGCAAATTTAAGATTAACGAAAAAACCATTATTAGTTGTATCAATTTGATTCTTTTCATAATTTTATAATTCTAACTAAATTTTTATTTTTGCTTTTATAAAATATGGTTATTATTAAGATGAAAAAGTATATTTTCGTAACAGGTGGTGTTTTATCTTCAGTAGGAAAAGGTGTCATCGTTGCTTCAATAGGAAAAATGTTACAAGTAAGAGGATATAAAGTTGACGCAATAAAGATAGACCCCTACTTAAATGTTGATAGTGGTACCATGAATCCTTACGTTCATGGTGAAGTTTTCGTAACAGAAGATAACTCTGAAACAGATATGGATATAGGACATTATGAAAGATTTTTAAATAAAGATTTAACAAAGGATCATAACATTACTACAGGACAAATTTATTTAGAAGTTATAACCAAAGAGAGAAGAGGTGACTTTCTCGGAGAATGTGTCCAAATAATTCCCCATGTAACTGACGAAATAAAGAAAAGGATAAGAAAAGTAGCATATTCAAGCGATTCAGATATAATCGTAGTAGAAATAGGAGGTACAGTAGGTGATATAGAAAGTTTACCTTTTCTAGAAGCTGCAAGACAAATGAGGTTGGAAGAACCCTTTACAAACGTTATATTTGTACATGTTGCACTAGTTCCAACGTTATCTGTTACTGGGGAACAAAAAACAAAACCCTTACAACATAGCATAAATGAATTGAGAAGAATCGGTATACAGCCAGATATAATAGTAGCTAGAAGTATTAAACCCATAAATCCTGAAGCAAGAAAAAAGATTGCCCTATTTGGAAACATTAGAGAAGAATTTGTATTTAATTCTTACGATGTTGAAAACATTTACAAACTACCTTTAATCCTTGAGGAACAGGGGATGGGTGAATTATTAATTAAACTTCTAAATTTGCAAAATAATGAACCTAAATGGGATGAATGGAAGCAGTTGATGCTTAATGCGGATAATCCTCAATATTTTGTAAGTGTAGCAATGATAGGGAAATATTCAAAGCTTAAGGATTCTTACGTAAGTATAAATGAAGCGTTAAGAATAGCTGGATTTTGGTTAAGAACAAAAGTAAACCAAATTTGGATCGATGCAGAAGAACTCGAAAGAAAAGAAAATACTAAAATAATAGATGAAATTCTTTCCTGTGATGGAGCTATTATACTTCCAGGATTTGGCAAGAGGGGAGCAGAGGGGAAAATTTTGGCAGCTCAAATAATAAGAGAAAATAAGATACCTATGCTTGGAATTTGTTTTGGTTTTCAGTTGGCAATAGTTGAATTTGCAAGAAACGTATGTCAACTTGATGGTGCGAATAGTACAGAAGTAGATCCTTATACGAAATATCCAGTCATAGACCTTCTCCCTGACCAGAAAAATATAGAAATGAAAGGAGGAACAATGAGATTAGGAGCTTATGAGATAAGAATAATGAAAGGAACTTTAGCTTATGAAATATACAAGAAAGAAATAATTAGGGAAAGACATAGACATAGATACGAAGTGAATCCTAAGTTTTATGATATATTGCAAGAAAAAGGTTTAATATTTTCCGGATATAGTTTAAAGGATAATTTAGTAGAAATTGCAGAAATAAAAGGGCAGTTTTACTTTTTAACACAAGCACATCCTGAATTTAAAGCTAAGGTATTAAACCCTTCACCGCCTTATTATGCTTTTATAAAACGTTTAATAGAAAATAAATTAAATAGAAGAAAATGATAGATATTACTCTTATAAGAAAGAATCCTAAGATTGTAGAAGAAGCATTAAAAAAGAGAAATCTGGATCTTCCTTTAGAACTTCTGTGGAAGATGTATATTCCTCTGGGATATATGTACAAAAATTTTATCCCAAATATTCTTCCCGTAATATATTGAGTCACTGGGTGTAGTGAAGCTGATAATATAAAGGAAGATATAGGAAGATAAATGCTTAGTAAAAATCTATCATAATATACTAGAAAATAGAAAAAGATAGTAGCTATAGAAATTAAAGATAGTAAAATAATTCCCAAAATAGGTCTAAACTTCCACTTCCATCTTTTATCAAATACTTTTTTATTTATTTCCGCGATCTTTTTACCTAAAATTTTAGCAATATATGGATTAACTTTAGCTTCATAAACTATTTTCCAAAAACCAAGACTTTTTAATTTTAAATTGCCTTTATTAACCTCAGTTTCAATTTTTTCTAGTTTTTTAATTAACTCGTTTATATGTTCATCCATAAAAATATCTTATTTAATTAAAAGAAATAAAAGATTATTTTAAGAAATTCAATGTATTTAATATTTCATTTTTTGTCTCTATTTATTTTATCCGCCTAGCTTCTCTTTTAATTTGTTCCTTACTTCATCAGCTAACTTTGCATTCTCGTTTACTACTTGCTTAAATTTCTCAATATCGTTTCCCAATATTCTTAAAATTGCATCTTCCAATAATTTTTGCATTTCCTTTATATCCTTTGTAACCAAAGCATCCACTTCCCAGCTTTCATCTCCAAACATTTTATTATACCATTTAAATCTTGGGTCTTTTTCTTTGGCTGGATTTGGAGGCAGATTATAATCCACAATTTGCTTAGCAGTTAAAGCTACTCTTACTTCATCTAGTTCAAAATGATGAAATACCTTTAACAAAGCCATATAAAATCTATTAATATCTAATCCGCTAGGATCATGATCACTTACTACTAAAGCGTAAACTTTATGTCCTTTATCCAATTTTTCCTTAATTTCTGGAGCCAATTTACTTATCCTAGTCCATACTGCTCCATATCCTTTGAAACTAATCAAAGGAACATAATATTTTTCACATATGCTATTTAATTGCCCAAACAATTCTCTTTTTTCAGTAAATACGTAAATATGCTTACCAATTTCATCCCATGGATTTTTACCCATAGTAGGAATAGCTTCTATTGCTTTTTGAATTGCTTCTTCAATGTTTGAAACCCCCCAAATTTCAGGAATATATGCTAAGCTTTCTGTTTCCGTAATCATGCTCCAATCAATTTCTCCAACTATTCTAGCTTTTAACATAAATTCAACTAGTTTATTGTAATGTTTTAAATCGTTTTTATAATCAGGTAATTCCAAACCTACCAAATAATAATGAACTTGCCTTATTGTTACAGGTTGCTTTAATTCTTCAAAGGCTTTTTTGGTAAATTCTAATGCTTTCCTTTGCCATTCGGATTTAATTGGTAATTTCTTTTTCTTTGGAACAGTCCTTGTAACGTCCTTTTGTTTCCTTCCATACATTTTTTGAAGCCATTTTAAGCTATATGTGGCATCTATGAATTTTAGCAATCTTTCATTTTGGCTCATAACATTATTTTAGTAGAATTAAATTGATATATAAATCCTTAACCCTTAAGTTTTTAAAATTTTTACAAATTATCTTAATCAAAATTTATAGGCGAACCCTCTCTAACTTTTATCCAATTCTTAAATTTGTTACTTATAGGTATGCGTTCATAAAGCTCCTTTCTTTTTGCTTCAAGCATGTTTATTTCCTTTCCCTCTTTTTCCGCTACCAACATAACCTTATTTTTATAATTCTCAGCTATATTCTTTAGTTCGTTTATGTAAGATAGTGATTCAGTACTTCTTAATAAATGGTGATCTACTATTAGATTTGGAACTTTTTTACAAATCATTTTCAAATTTTCTATTCCTTTTTTGAAATTTTCCATACTAACTTTACTTCCTACCAAATATAAAGGTGGTCCACTTAACAGCAACACATCAGGTTTTTCTTTAACTATTATTTCATAGGTATGATTACTCATCGGACCTTCGATATCAGAACCAAAAATAAATTTCTCTCCTTTCTCTTCCACTATTACCATTATTACATATCCAAGCGGTGTATTTTCTTCTCCATGTGGAACGGCTTTGGAAAATTTTAGCTTAACATTTCCAATTATTACTTCTTTTTCATCTGCTATTTTTACTTCTCTTGCAACTCTTTTTAATTTGGGTATGAATTCCTTTGCCCTTTCTCTTTGGCTATAATTTATATTATTATAAAAATCCTTCAAATAAACTACTTTATTAGAATAAATTTTTGTTGCACTTTCGGAGCTTGCGAAAGTCCATAAATTATCTATTTTTTCCCAGAAAGGGGTATAATGATCATAATGGTAATGGGTAATACAAACTAGGTCAATAAATTTTGATATCTCTTCTATCTTTTTTCTCGCATTATATAGTTCTCTATATTCCAGTTCATGGGGCATTAATCCAAATCTAGGACCTAGTGCTACGCCAGGATCGATTAAAATATTTATATCTTCACATTTAACTAAAGTAGCTAAAGATCTTGTTCCCAAGGTTTCTGAAGAAATTATATTTACTTCCATTATCCCAATAAATAAGAAAAGTTTTCTTTAATTATTTTATCAAATATTTCTAAAGGATCTTCCATTTTGTTATATAATGGCTCCCTTCTTTTTAAAGGATTCCTGATAAATTCTTTAACATGTTTTATTATTTCTTCATACGTTACAGCATGAACTATCATATTTTCTTTAACAAATCTTTCATACATTTTTTGCACTATAGGTAAATAATCTATTATTAAAGGTACTCCGCTTACCAAAGCTTCTCCTATTATAGATCCTGTTGCAATAACTATATCCGTTTTTGTTAATAGTGTAGGTAAATCTACAAATTTCCCAACATATCTTTCTAGTATTATTAAATTTATTTCTTTTCCAAATTTTTTCAATTCTTTAACTAAAGTATTGAACGTATCTTTATCCCTTTCTATATGCGAAGCCAAATATGCAGGCTCCCTTATTACGACTGTTATTTTATTCTCGTCAATTAAATTTTTGATATTTTCATAATTATATTCATGTCTTTTTAACCATGTTATAGGAGTTAATCCATCATATTCAATTATTTTTTGTGCACCAAATTTTTTGAACTCTTCTCCACATCCTTTAGGTACTATCATTACAGTTGCAAGAGGTGCAGTAAGTCTTGTTGCAAAAATTGATTCAGGTGAATCATTAAAATCGAATATAGGTATTCCTGCTTGGAAACTTATTCTTGAAGCTTCTACACTTCCATGGTGTATTAAAGCTTTAGGATTATTTTTTAAAAACCACTTTAAAAGTTCGTAGCTTCTTTCAACGCTGAAAATAAGTTTTTCAGTTACATTTTTACCATGCTTCCCTATCATCTCATACTTCATTTTAAGATTATTTAAAGCAGTTAAACTTTCAGAATATTCTCTTGTAGTTATTAAAGATTGGTATTTTTCAGAAAAGTATTTAAAAAATCTTGCTTGTTTTGCTGTAAGTATATCTATCCAAAATTTCATTATGAATAAATAGCTTCGATTAATAAATACTTTTGAAAATAACGAATAGATTTTATAAACCTGAAATTTTTGTTTTTTCTTTTTTAAAGTATGAGACTTTAGTTCAATGTAATTACCGCAATTTTTTTTATATATATAAAAAATAATAGAATTGTGAAAATATTAGTAATCGGAGCTGGTCCTGCAGGTTTGAATTGCGCGTATTGGGCTTCAAAAGAAGGACATCAGGTAGAATTGTATGAAATGAGGAAAAAGTTAGCTTATAAACCTTGTGGAGAAGCGATCTTTTCTGAAGGTTTTGATTTTGTACCAATAAAGCCAACAGAATCTAAATGGGCTTTGAATTACATAGATAGAGCTGTAATATACTATAATGGAGAAGAATTATTCGAAACAGATACAAAACCTTACTATGGATGGATAGTCAATAAAACTTTATTCCTTGAGGATTTAATGCAACAAGCCATCAATGAAGGAGCTAAAGTTTTTTTAAATCAAAAGTTGGAAAAAATAGAAGAAGAAAAATACGATTTAATAGTTGATGCTGCAGGTTATATTTCCACTTTTGCCAGAAGAAAAGGTTTGGATTATTCTAATTATAAATTAGCTCCTGCATTAAGAGGTTATGGTAAAACTAATAAAATTAGGGAAGATACTCTTTATATAGATTTTTTCGGTTCAGGATATGTTTGGATATTTCCCTATGGTAAAGGATATGTTAATTACGGAGTGGGCGGTCATTCAGCTTCAAAAAGTTTTTACTTTGAAAGAATGCAAAGATTTTTAAAAAAATTTGAAATTGAACCTTTAGGTAAAATTGAAGGAGCAGCTTTTCCTGCTAATGGACCTTTAAGACAATTAAGGATAGGTAAAGTGGTTGTTGCTGGAGATTCTGCTGGAATGGTTATGCCTTCAAGCGGTGAAGGTATTCGCTTCGCACTTTTTGCAGGTAAAAATTGTTTTAAAGAAAATTATGAGGAAATCTTCTGGACTAAGTATGGCGAAAGACTTATTGTTGGTAAAAAAATATTAAGTTTCTGGCTTAAACTAAGCGATAAAGAAATAATAAAAACAGTCAAAACTTTGAAACCTTTAACTTTGATAGAAGCTTTTATTGAAGGCAAAAAACCTAGTATTTGGGAAGGTTTAAAGTTAATCTCAGAACCGTCTATAATTCAAAAAGCTTTAACATCCGTATATATTTAAAATCTTTTTCTTACAACCATTTTACTTGGCATAATCTTACCAACTATATGTATGCCGGGGGTGGGATTTGAACCCACGACACCGGATTTCACGCTAGCCTGACCCTAGGCTTTGCATTATGAGTCCGGCATCCTAGCCAGGCTAGATGACCCCGGCATCTAAATATTTAATAATAAAAAGAAAATTAAATTTCTTTAAATACCCTTTCATAAGAAGCTTTTAAACTTTGGTTGATTTTAACTTCTTCTTCGCATAATTTTTTTATTTCTGCTATTGAAGGAGCCTTAATATTGAATTTTGAAAAGTTTTCTTCGAAGCTTTTTATTGTTTCTTTTAGCTTTTCCATAGAAGTAATTTCTATATTTAGCTGAGCTTTCATTGTTCCTCCTCTAAGTATTAAATTCTTAAAGAATTTAGCTGATGTTTCGTTCAACTGGTTAAATAGCATTTTCACTGTTGTTTTTCCATAAATTTTCTCTATAATATTGCTTATAATTTCTAATATTAAAGCTGGGTATTCAAAATTTATAGCGTTATCCTTATATGAGTATTTTACTGCATATCTAAAGGCTACAAAAAATATAGATTTAGCTTTTTCTTGATTCTTAATTTCATGTAAAACTTCTTGATTTTCAAGCCATTTTAAAACTTCTTCTTCGCTTATAGGTTTTTTGCTATCGAATAAAGTCTTAAATTCTTTATTCATTCTTTCAATTAAAAAATCCAAAACTTCTTCTTCCATTAGTTGCATCTTTTTACATATCTTTAAACTTAGTTCTAAGTTTATTTCATCCATTTCCTTAGGTATTGCTAAATAAATGTTTTGGAAATCTTTACTGAATATATTATTTAAAAATTCTTTTGTAACATCATTTCCGTGTGTAAGTATAACTCCTTTTACTAGCGATTTCTTAATCAATTGTAAATAATCCGAAACATTACCATGCTCATTTACTTCTATTAAATAAACATTACATCTTTTACCTAAGGCAACACCTTCAAAATCTATCAACTCCCCTCTTCTTGCTACCAAAAGTTTTTTAGCGGTTGTTTTATCCTCTACCTTTCCAGTGAAAATAATCGCGATTCTTTCGTCTAGGATATAGTCTTGTACGTATGTTAAACTAGGACCATGCCTTAAGTTTGCAGGCGTTGTTAAAACTATGTAAGGTTGCTCTGATTTTATTATATCTTTTCTCATCATATCGCTTACTTCCTTTATTAGTCCAGCGGATTTAACATTTAGGTAAATATCTTTTAGATAACCCCTAAGCTCCGTATAATACTTATCATATACTTTAAATGCTTCTCTTACACTTCCGTCAATAAAAATATTAACACGGGGCAGTTCATTTGATAGAATTTTACTAGCCAAGTATGTTGCAATTTCTTGGGCTCTTCCTATAGCTGGAATAGGCATTATGACCTTTCCTTTTAATTTTATCGTGTTTGCTATTATTTGTGTTATTTTTTCCATGCTTTTAAAGAAATTCTCTTCTCCCAGGCTAAAGTTGCTTTCTGAAATTATCAAATCTACGCCTGTTTGAGGTAAGAAAAATTGTCCAGCCAATGGCAAATTCATTAGGCTAATATCTCCTGTATATAGTATTAATTCAGAATCAATTCTTATTAAGTAAGCCAATGCACCTAATATATGTCCTGCAGCGATAGGTAGAACTTTAATATTATCGCTTATTTTTATAATGTTATCTTCTTTTATTAAATTGACCGTTTCAATTATTTCATCGATTTCCTTTTTAGGTATCCTGTATTTTTGTTTAATTTCTAGATTACTTATAGTAATTTTACTCAATTCCTTTGTAGGCTCACTCATGTAAACATTAGCTTCTGGAAATATTCTTTTAAGTATCGTAAGGCTTCCAACATGGTCAGCATGTGCATGAGTTATAAAGATATGCTTTATTTCTTTGTCAATTTTAGTGAAATCCGGCATATCATACTGGTAACCACAATCGAGTATTATTCCTTCATTATTTACACTGAGCAAGATTAGATTAGGTTTTCCAGCACTGCAACCGCTTATGAATTTGATTTTCATGGATATCAATATATAAAAAAATTCAGTTATATTTTTCTCTTAAAAATACTCTATGTTAATTTTACTTGATACTTCTGTTAATTTTAGAAAATCTTCTTCTGTTAAATCAAATTCGGAAGAGCTTATGTTATCAATTAGTTGTCCTAGGTTTTTAGCTCCTGGTATAGCTATTGTGTTTGGATGCCTAATTATCCAGTTCAATGCTATTTGTGCAATACTTCGATTATATTTTTTAGCAATCTCTTCCAAATTTCTTATTAGCTCTTCTATTTTCTCAATGTTTTCTTTCTTAAAGAAAACGTTATTTCTCCTAATGTTATCCGAAGGAATATTTTTGCTATTATATTTACCGGTTAATAAACCTTGTTCCAAAGGGCTAAAGGCTATTATAGTTATATTATTTCTTAAACAATAGGGCATTATTTCTTTTTCAATTGTTCTTTCAATTAAATTATAATGAAGTTGATTGGATACCAGTTCAGCATATTTGAGGTTCTTCTTTAACTCTTTAATTAAAGGTATAGGAAAATTACTTACACCTACTACTCTTATTTTTCCTTCTTTATATAAAAAATCCAAGGCTTCAGCTGTTTCTTTTAAAGGAACATAATGGTTAGGCCAATGCATTTGGTATAAATCAATATATTTTGTATTTAATCTTTCCAAACTTTTATTACATGCTTTTATTATGTCTTTGTATCTTGCATGCCTGGGAGAAAACTTTGTAGCAATTATAATTTCTTCTCTGAAATCCTTAACTGCTTTGCCCAATATTATTTCAGAAACACCATTTCCATAAATTTCAGCTGTATCGAAAAAGTTTATTCCTAGTTCATAGCCCTTTCTTATAATTTCTATTGCCTTTCTTTCATCTATTTCAACATTCCATCCCCAGTTTTCATCACCGAACTGCCAACAACCTAAACCTATCACCGAAACTTTTATATCTGTTCTACCCAGCTTAATTCTTCTCATAATTATAGTACGATTCTTTCACTTGAAGCCTTTCTTAATCTATTCATTATTGTTAAACCTAAACCTTTTTCTTCAATTCCTTCAACTATAAAAATTTCAGCATCACTTTCATCAATTTTTCTTAAATTTTCGAATAGGTTATAAGCAATTTTAAAGAAATCTTTTTTACTCCCAAGAATTATTATTTCGTCGCATTTATCTTTAAAGAATTCTAAATTTTCTTCAGAAATTAACAATCCAACTTTTTTATTTTTTCCTCTTTCTAATTCTATTAATTCATTAATTTTAATTATCTTTTTCTTTTCTTCTCCTTCGACTAATATTAAAGGCTTTTGGGGTGCATAATGTCTGTATTTTAATCCAGGTGAAACAACAATTTCTTTCTCATTAAACTTTTTAACCCCTTTTGCAATTTCATTTACTACTATTTCACCAATTTCTTTTGCAATTTCTTCCACAGGTAAAGCACCAGGTCTAAGTAGTAAAGGAGGATTTTTTGTAAAATCTATAACCGTTGATTCAACTCCAAACAATGTTTTTCCTGCATCAATTACCAAAGGAATTGTTCCATTTAAATCGTTTAAGACATGTTCTGCACAAGTAGGGCTTGGTCTTCCAGATTTATTTGCACTGGGAGCTGCGATGGGTCTTTCTGAAAAATCTATTAATTTTAAAGCCACAGGATGAGAAGGCATTCTTAATGCTACTGTGGGTAATCCTGCAGAAACCTCATCAGCTATAATTTCCTTTCTTTTTAATATTACTGTTAAAGGTCCAGGCCAAAACTTTTTAACTAATTTATAAACAACTTCAGGAATTTCATAGGATACTTTTTCTAAATCTTCATACTTTGAAATATGAACAATTATGGGATTATCCAAAGGTCTTCCCTTTGCTATAAAGATTTTTTTAACGGCAAATGGATTAGTAGCATCAGCTCCTAAGCCATATACAGTTTCTGTTGGGAATGCTACAACTTCACCTTTTTTTATATAATCAGCAGCTTCTTCAATTAAATTATCTTCAGGATTAAAGGGATCAACCTTTATTACTTTAGTTTTCACAATTAACATAATAAATAAGGATAATAAAAATATCTAAATTGCTTATTTTTACAAAAAATTGAAAGCCTAGTACTTAGCCATGAACAAGTCAGATTATGGTTTCTTTTAGCAAATTTAACTTTATTTGTCAAAAACTTTAAAATCCCTTTTTTATAAATAAATTATGTTTAAGGGGCCGTAGTTCAGCCTGGTTAGAATGCTAAAAGCNTGACCAGAATGCGCGGCTTGGGACCGCGAGGTCCCAGGTTCAAATCCTGGCGGCCCCATAATATTTTTACAAAGTCGTATTTTAGGAGAAAAAACTTAGGGTCTGTAGCAAGATGAATTCTATAAATTTTGAGAAAAATTAATATATCCCAAAAATAAAAATTAACAATAGCCAGCCGGCCATAGGGGGCGGGAAATACCCGGACCCATTCCGAACCCGGAAGTTAAACCGCCCACCGTGGCTACTTTTAGTACGGTCCGAAAGGCCGTGCGAAGGTAGCCATGCCGGCTGGCTTTATTAGGTTAAAATTTATCATGATTATTTTTATGAAGTATAAAAAGGTTTTTATAAAAAGCATTTAAAAACTTCATGAAATAATTTAATATTAATGAATATAAAAAATACATATAACGTATTAGATAAGTATTTAACTACAATACTATTTCTTCAATTGATATTAAAGATGTTCAGTTCATCTATTATCTTTGGAAAAATAAAGGAGTTGTTTACTCTTAAATTAAAAAAACTGCTCAATAAAAAATTCCGTGCTCAAAGCCAAAATTCTGTGGTTATTATTATATTATTGTTAATAATTTTTGGTGTTATTTTTCTTTTAACCAACGGAAATAATGTTTTACCATCCTTTTCATCTCAGTTAAATCCTCCAGATATGAGTTCGTTGTGGTATATACTTTGGTTTATTTTCATTTTATTTGGAATGCTAGCTTTCTTATTACCAGGTTTCCAATTATCTATAGCAAGGAGATCAATCTTGAATAGAGTTCAAGGAAAACTAAGAATACTAGACGCATTAGATAGTAGAGCAAGGAAAATATTGGCTGATCAATTAAAAAAATACGGTGCTAATGTTGAAGAATTAAAAGATAACGTAAAAGAAATTATTGAATATTTTGAAATTGAACCTGTGGATAGAGACCCAAGTGGTATTCTAAATCGATTAGAATATATTCTTGATGTTACAAAATATAGGTTTCAAACTTTAATTAAAACCATAGCCCCCAAAGTCAATAAAGACGAACTGGATTCCTTAACAGATACTGCATCTGTAGCATTGGTAATTCACTTATTAAATAAACAAGCAAAACATTGGTATATATTAGCGGAAAAATATAAAAATTATTATCTTGCAGTTCAACTTGAATTTATAATGCCTATTATTTTAGATCTTGCAAGAAGTTTCTTAAGAGCTATTCCTGCAACTACCATGCAAATCCCAATAGGTGATGGTATTGGTCCTCTCGTTATTGTAAGGTTATATAAAGATTTAGGGGTAAGCCAAGTATATGATGTGGGTAATGATATGGTTTTAGGTGAAGCTTTTTACCAAAATAGAAAGTTGTTATTAATGAAAGCTAAAGGACCAGCTTCAAGAGTGGGTAAGCCAGGTGCAGCTGTTAAACAAATAATTGAAAATCTTCAAGGAAAGTTAGATTTAATTGTTACAATAGATGCAGCATTAAAATATGAAGGAGAAGAAACTGGAGCTATAGCTCAAGGTGTAGGAGCAGCCATAGGCGATCCTGGTCCTGAAAAATATAAAATAGAAGAAAGTGCAATGAAATACAGAATACCTTTATTAGCTATAATAATTAAACAAAGTTTTACTGAAGCAGTTTCTCCAATGATAAAAACAATAGCTGAGAAAGCGGATGTTGTTGCAGAAAAGGTAAAGAAATTAGTGTTAGAAACCGTTCCTGAAGGAGGTACAGCATTAATAGTAGGAATTGGAAATACTCTAGGAATAGGTGAAGTAGCATGAGCAGGGAAATAATTGAAATTGTAGAAGAAAGTTTAAAAGTTAAAACTAAAACTCTTCTTGAATGTGAAAAATGCAAAGAAAAAGTAGAACGAGATCATAAAGAGGGAGATTACGTTAACAAAATAACCGATGAAAAATGTCCAAAATGCTCAAATTCAATGTATATAAAACTTATTTATTCTGTACAGCCTACAGTTCAAAGGTCTTCAATAATTTAGTTTAACATAATAAGCTTATGAAGTAGGCATATAACATGTTTAATGAATAATTTTTTGAATAGAAGCCTAAAAATAAAAAAGTTTGTTAAAAAATTTTATGAGGAATTTTCTGACGAATTTAGTGCTACACGTATAAAGCCATGGAATGAAGTAGTTTACTATTATAAAATATTTAAAAAAGGCTCGATTATCTGTGATATAGGTTGCGGCAATGGTAGACATTCTTTGCCTTTGGTTAACGATCATTTAGTTATCGGATTAGATTTCTCATCGAATTTGATAAGAATAGCTCATGAAAAATTTAAAGGTATGAAAAAGCTATTTTTACCGATTGTAGGAGATGCATTGTATTTACCTTTAAGAAATAATTATTTTGATGCTGTTATATCTGTGGCTACAATACATCATATCCCTTCATTTTATTACAGAAAAAAATTTCTCATGAATTGTCTAAATATTACTAAGAAGAATGGAATTATTCTAATAACTGCTTGGAGTTTAATTAATTTAAGGAGACTTTTTTTAAGTATAATACAATATCCATTGAAATATAAAGGAGAAATTCTTGAGTTTGGGGATGTACATATTAAATGGGGTAAAAAAACAAAAAGATACTATCATTTATTTACTTTAAATGAAATTAAAAGTCTCTTGAAAAGTTTTAACGTTAAAATTTTATTATTAACTTCCTTTAAAGGAAAATACTTAAAAGAAAATTATCTAGGAATAATTATCAAAAATTAATCTTCAAGTGTTATTTCGGAAAAACCTGTATAGGGTCTTAGGACTTCAGGAATTATAATTCTGTCTTCTTCTTGATAATTTTCCAATATTGCTGCGAACGTTCTTCCAACAGCTAATCCTGATCCATTTAAAGTATGAACATATTCAGGAGTTTTTCTTCCTCCTCCTACAAATTTTAAATTTATTCTTCTTGCTTGAAAATCTGTACAATTACTGCAAGATGACACTTCAATGTATTTATTTTGAGAAGGAAACCAAGCTTCAATATCGTAGGTTTTTGCTGATGCAAAACCTAGATCGCCT
This sequence comes from Crenarchaeota archaeon SCGC AAA471-B05, assembly GCA_000380705.1. GTDB lineage: Archaea > Thermoproteota > Thermoprotei > Gearchaeales > Gearchaeaceae > SCGC-AAA471-B05. The sequence continues at coordinate 979 of AQYM01000021.1, read as the reverse complement.
GTACAAAGCAATCTTACTCTGTAAGGAATATTTAACAATCTTAGAATTTCCTCTGCATCATTTACGAGTTTTTCCAATTCTTCAAAGCTTGTTTCGGGAGTTGTTATTTTTACAAGTTCAACTTTATTAAATTGATGTACTCTTAATACTCCTTTTAAATCTACATGCCTTCCAGCTTCTCTTCTAAAACATGCTGAATAAGCCACGTAATAAATTGGTAAATCTTTATAATTTAATGTTTCATCTGCATGAAAATTGACAAGTGCCAATTCTGCTGTAGGTAAAAGCCATAAATCATCCTTTTCAGTTTTATACATATCATCTGCAAATTTTGGTAAATGACCAGTTCCGAAAGCTCCTTCCGTTGTTATTAAAAAAGGAGGAAATATTTCTTTATAGCCTTTTTTTACATGCGTATCTATCATAAAATTAATTAAAGCTCTTTCCAACGCTGCTCCTTTATTTTTTAAAGCGTAAAATCCTGATCCTGCTAATTTTACCCCTCTATTGAAATCTATTATATTGAATTTTTCTCCTAAAATATAATGAGGTAGAGGTTTGAATTTGAAAACCCTTTTTTCTCCCCATTCCCTTACTGTAACGTTGTCTTCTTCTCCTTTACCATAAGGTACACTTTCGTGTGGAATATTAGGAATCCTATATAAAAGGTTATCTCTATTTTCTTTTAATTCCTTTACTTCTTTTTCAAGTGAATTAATTATTTCATCTATTCTTTTTATTTCCTGAGCTATCTTTTGTTTTTCTTCTTCGTTAACCTTAGGAAATTTTAAAGTTAATTCATTTTTTATATGTCTATTTTTTTCCAATTCTTTTAGCTTTTGTCTGTATAATTTATCGTATTCGATAAGTTTATCTAAAGGAAAATCCAGATTTCTCTTTTTTAATGCTTCTTCTACAATCTTAGGATTCTTTCTTATAAGAGTAATATCTATCATTTTCTTCTATTTAATTTATTTTC
>AQYM01000020.1 GCA_000380705.1 Crenarchaeota archaeon SCGC AAA471-B05 | reverse complement strand
TTATTAAATATTGGTGATAATACGAAGCTTTATAAATTCCAGCCTTATCTATTTTTCCTTCGCTATTTAAAGAATACCATCTTTCATTTTCATTTGAACCTATCAAAGGATTGGTAAAATTATAAATATTTTCGTCAGCCCAAATATATGTATCAGGTTCAACTTCCAATTGTTGATTAAACTGGTATATTTTAATTTTTGGTGGTAAATATCCACTTCCTCCGTTAATTATTTCATATTTAAATTGAACATAATATTGATGGTAATAAGTTAGGTTTATAGTTAAGGGAGAATTTACAATTCCTTTTGTAACTTGATTTGTTTTCCATCTTTCATTTTCATTGGAACCTATTAAAATTTCAGTGACTTCCCAAGGACTGTTTTTATCTACCTTATATTTGACAGGATTTTTTGTTAATGTTACCGAATGTAAACTATTATTATAGTAATATCTTAAAATAGGTGGAGAAGAACCTGTTTCATTTCCTATTATTGAGTAGCTTGCTACTATGAAATATTCAGTTAAACCTAGTTTTGCTATATATGTAGACCATCCTGAAGAACCTCTTCCAAATTCTCCTGCAACCCAAACATATTCAGGTTCTAAAGGATCTACAGCTGAACCAAAATAATCTCCATATCTGCAAACATTATTTGAACAATAAACTGTTTCAGGACCTAAGCCATTCTTTAAAATTATTGGATTTTCTAAATTATTAGGTATTGTTTGATAGGTTACCATTAAACCAGGATAATTTGTAGGAGAAGAATAACCAAAAATTATAAACATAATATTATCTTTGTTTAACCTTAAAGAACCAAAAAAGAGGTATTTGCCTGCTATTCCATAATCAAAATCTTGTTTAATTGAAAAGTTACTTGTATTTATTTCTATTATTCTTAAGCAAGATCTAGTAGTAAAATCTCCAGCCGGTGTACATCCTACGTTGGCTGTAAACAATAATCTATTATTCTTCCATATTATATCCTGAATCCTTATATCTATAGTATCTAAGTAACTTGGAGAACCAGCTTGAGGTGCAATAGGAGGACTATTTATTGTTTTTACGTTAAAATTGTATTTATTTACTATTACGCTTGAAGGAGGCGTACCTATTATAGAATAAACGTAAATTAAATTATTGGAAATTGTTTGAGTTGTAGCCATGTAAAAAATATTTGAAGAAGATAAATGGTGCGCAGGTCTAATTGAAGCAACTGTTGTATCTAGGTCACTTACTGCGTAATTAACAGATAAGCCTGAAAGCATTTGGGATTTGTTTATTATCCAATACTGTGCACCATAATATATTTCTAAAGTAGGATGATAAATGTTTGCAGAAACGACCACCTTATCATCGTTTACACCTATATAAGGTTGATCCGGGAATAAACCGTTTGGTTGGTAAAAAATATAAACATACCAACTCCCTAAAGGATTATCTGTAATTGACACAGCAACTCTTATAGCATTGTAATCTTTATCAAATACGCTGGCAAAAAATCTATTACTTAAAGGATCAAAAATTATTCTAGGATCTCCAATATAATTTCCTGAAAATAAAGAATTAAGGGATATATAACCTAAAAAATTTCCCGATTTTGACCAAACAGCACCTAAAACATTTACAAATTCTACCACATGATTATTACTTACAGCTATTTGAACATCTGGAGGTGTATAAAAATTAGGGTAAATTCCGTTGAAACCATAATGTATTCCTTCGAAACTTAATAAAATTTTTAGATCGCTTTGTGAACTTTGTGTTATCTCATAATTATTAGTATGTTGGTTAATTTTATACTTATATTTGAAGGGTAGATGTAAAGGAATATTGGAAGCTTTTATTTTAGGTATATTTTCAGTCGCTGATAAATTAACCATTTTAAATAAAGGAGCGATACCATAATTTAAATTGTTTAAATCATTATTTTGGTTCGCTAAACTATTTGGATGTTCTTGCGAATAACTTATGGTGTAAATCAACGAAATTAAAATAACAACAGTTAAGCATCTCATAAATTAAAATTTTTCAAAAATTTATAAGGCTATTTATATTTATTATTGTAAGAGAATAAAACAAAAATATGGAACCCAAATATATTATCACTAAAGAAAAGAATAATAGTGTTTACATTAGAGGAGACAAAAGAATAGAGGTTCCTGAAGGATTAAAAATAGAAGAATTGCCTAAGCTTAGTCTAGATTTTTCGGTAACAGAATATTTTGGCATCGTATTTGATCCTTATATATACGTTAATTCAGGTGAGCAAATCAAGGTTTATGTTAAATTACCCTTAGATATAGGAATTTATGTTACAAATAATCAGACTTATAAATTAATAGATACAATAGAAATTTATCCTAAGAAATACGCTTTATATGGAAATATAAGTAACGGAGTAATTTATAGGTATTGGAAAACTAATGCGTTTTTTGAAAGGGTATTTTCAAATAAACATGAAGCTTTGACTTTAATAGAAATAATAAATGAAGGAGAAAGTATAGGGACTATTTCAAAAATCATCTTTAAAGCTCATGATTTTTCGCTTTTTATCAACAATGATATAATTTGCGGAGAGATGATTCAGCTTTATAGATTGAAAAAAGGTCTGGCTGTAGTAAAACTTACCAATAAACCTTCATTGGAAGGAAGCAAACTAATACCTACAGTACCGTTAAAACATTTTGGTGGAGAATTTGAAATGAGTTTTGGAACATGATTATTTATTTTTATTTGCAAATATTACAAAATATATGGGATTATTTTAGATTTTATCAAAATTACATAGAAGCTATTCTTGCGATAATTATAGCTATAATAACATCTAGACAATTAACTAAAATTATTCGAAGAAGACTCCATGAAAAAGCACCTATACATGTTATTCGAAATATTTCAAAACTTGTTAACTATATAATAATCCTTATAGGTATGGCAATAGCAATAAGACAACTGGAAATCCCTGGAGTTCAATTTACTGAGTTATTAATAGCTGGAGGTTTCATAGGTATTGTAATAGGTTTAGCTGCTCAACAAACTCTTTCAAACTTTTTTTCAGGTATTTTACTGATCATAGAAAGACCCTTTAAAATAGGAGACTTTATAAATTACAATAACAACGTAGGTATGGTTACAGATATAGGTTTACTTTCTACAAAAGTTCAAAGTTTCGAAGGTTTCTTTATAAGAATTCCAAATAATGAATTGTTTAACTCACCAGTAATAAATTACTCCTCTTCTATAGCAAGATTGGTGAGAGTACAGTTTACAGTTCCGTTTGAAATAGATATTAAAAAAGTTATTGAAATATTATTAAACAAGTTTAACCAACAATGGTATATTTTGATTGATCCCCCACCTGTTGTTTTTCCAGTTCAATTCTTAGAAAATGGAATACAAATGGAAGCTAGAGCTTGGACTGCAGGAAAAACATGGTTTCAATTATATTCATCTATTGCTTCCCTAATAGAGGAAACTTTGAAAGAACTGGGAGTACCTTATTCTTATCCTAAGAGAATAATTAGCGAACTTAAATAAATTTGCGAGGAAATAATGGAAGAACACGAGCAAAACCATAATAGTACAAAAACTTAATTTTATATTTTTTTAAATTTTTTCATTTTATGGTAAAAGTATTAAGGAATAGCGACGTAAAAAGAATAATAGCCTTTATACCTCCAGGCCATAAACATGTCAGATTGTATGTTGAATTTGACAATGAAAAATATGTTTTACAAGAAGCTACGATTGACGCAATTTTACGAGCATATATTAATATAATTACCCATCCTACTAGAAAAGCTACAGAGCTTGTAGTTACACATATTAAAGAAAAGAAACAGGGATATGCTGATTATCAACATTTGGAAACATCAAGAAGTGAAGAAGAAATAATCTCGGAAATTAATGAAATTTTAAAAGGAATAATTTAAAGGTAGACCGCCTTCTGCACTAAAGGTAGAGTTTTTCAATATTTTGTAAATTCTTTTAAAATTTTAATAATAGTTAAATATATTAATTTTATGAAAAAATTTCAGCCTGCTACTTATTAATTTATTAATTCTATCCACTTTTTTATTACTCCATTTTATTAATTTTACTTCATCAAGTCGAATAGAAGTTTATGAAAAAGAATTGTATTTTAGCGGGATAGATGCGTATAATTATGCCTACTATTTTTCAAAAAACTTCCCAAAAAGAACTACAGGTACTCAAGGAGCTTATGAAGCATTTCTTTGGGTTAAGAATGTTTTGAAGGAATTCGGATATGAAATAACAGAAGAAAATTTTACGGTAAACATAGAATATAAGAGAACGGGATGGAATTTATACGCTTTTAAAAAAGGAATGACAAATGAAACAATAGCTATTCTAGGCAACTACGACATGGTACCTATGAGTATAGAAGCTGCAAGCGATACTTCAGGACATGTAGGAGTTTTGATTGAATTGGCTAAAGAGTTGATTAATTATACTTCGAAAAGAAATATACTTTTTGCCTTTGTAGATAGTGAAGAATGGGGTATGCAAGGGGCTAAAGTTTTTGCAAAGAGTTTTAAGTCTAAAGTTAAGGTAGTAATAGTAGCTGAAGATTTAGCTGTAGGAAAGTTAACAAGTATTTTTTTAGAGTCGATGGGACAATTTAAAGGTTACTCTCCTTTATGGTTAAGAAAATTATGTAAAGATGTTGGAGATTTTATGAAAATTAAAGTAGAAGATCCTGTAGGGATTTGGGAATATATTTATAGAACAGTTGACATTTCCTTTACAGATCAAGGACCAATAATAGCTGAAGGAATTCCTTCCATAGAAATTTCTACAAGAAGCAATAAACCTGATTTAGCTTCAGAAGTTTATCATACAGAGAAAGATGTTATGGAAAATATGGAAATAGAATCTTTTCAAATTTATGGAGAATATTTGAAAAGGTTAATAATTAGTTTAGATAAAGCAGACATAATTCCAGAATATAACCCAGACTATTTGCTTATAAACGAAGAAAAATATATTAATTCATTACAAACTTGGATTATTCCTTCATTATTGGTTCTAATGGTTTTGGTTCATTTAATTTTTAGTAGAGAAAATTTAAGAAAATTACTCAAATCTTTCTTAGGAATACTTATTTATTTTCTATCGTTTTTACCATCATTGTTAATTGTAACTTTTTCCACAAACTTAGGATTAGTTTTAACTTATGATACTTATCCGCCACCTCCGAAACATCCCTACCTTTATTCTCCAAATTATCTTCTTATCTTTTTATTTTTCTTTTTACCTTTTTTACTTATACTTTTATTTCATAAGAAGGTTGAAAAGGGGAAAGGGTTTATTTTAGCTTTATTAATTACATCCATTTCTTCTCTTATTTTTAATAGGTTTGGGACTGTTATATTATTATCACAAGCAATAATATTCTGGCCATGGATACCTTATATTCAAAGACGTTCAATAAGATTAGTTTTGCTATTTTTAGGTTTCACTTTCTTTCTACTTCTTATAATCTTCTTTAGCATCTTAATATTCACAGGACCTTTTATAATTTGGTATTTGATTTTAGGAATAGCTTATGGTCAATTTAGCTTAACTGGTAATCTTATATTCTTTTTTAATGTTGCAATTTTTGTTTATTTATTAATTCATTATGTTATAAAATAATTAAGAAAATTAAAACTAAAAATTCAGTTTAGCTTAATTGTTTTTCCATAAGGCCTTTTATTAAAAAACTAAGATTATCCTTTATGACAAGTATTGCTCTTTAGGACAGGAAGGAGATAGTAAATAAAGTTAGTTAATCTAAGGAGTGTGCTCAACTCTTAAATCAATTTAAGTTAAAGAAAGAATAACTTGTAATTAATTTATCATGGGTATTTTTCTAAGAGATAATACAGAGTGTTTTTTAATCCTAAATATTTCTCTATATATGTACCAAACTTAATATTAAAATGAAAGAAATTAGTTATCGTTATTTTAATGTTCTTATAGTTATGAAAATGATCGTGATGTTATCACTATTAATGAATTTATGGTGAACTTGTTGAATCCTCGATTGTTTTAATATGATATATATATAGCTATGAATCAATAAGGAATCCTCTCTTTTAATATTGAAGGAGTCAGATTAAAGTTTCAAAATGGTTATTTCTTGATAAATTATTTTCTAAATAATATATAAAAATAACTATAAATTAATATAAATTTAAAAAATTATTTAAAAAATAAATTACTTTTTAAATTTCTTATATAATAATATCGCTAAAATAAGTGGTGCTATTATAAGTATAATTATTATTAAAAGTATATTATTATCAAATATTATTAATCTTGATTTTTGTTTAATCTCTGTTCCTCCGCTACTTATTCCTCCTGTAATTTTACTGTATGTTAAAGCAAATACTGGATCACCAGGCTTTAAATTAAATATTACTACTTTTTCATTAATAGCGACTTGATAGTCCTTAACTTCTTGATAAGCTTCTAAAGTTGCATTATACTTATACAAATGTATTTGTGAGGGATCAGATATTCCTAGATCTTCGAAAGATATTTTAATTGTTACATAACCGGCCTCTGCGCTAAGTAAATCTATTGAAATTATTTTGTATTTTTCAGCACCCGCTAGAGAAGCTTCTGGATAAGGATTATCATGAAGTATAGATACTTGGGCTTTGAAAGCGCCACTAGATTCTATTGTAACACCTGTCTCTCCTTTTACAGAACCTTTTCCTTCAAGATATTCAACATCCTGCTTTATACTTTTATAAGTTATAATTCCTGAAACAGGCTTACTAAAAGCAATGGCTAAAATTGTATAATTATTACTGTAAATTTCTGCAGATCTTATCATGCGTCCATCCAGCAATGCAACATATCTTGAATCGCCTCTAGGAAGAGAAATTTGTACGATTGTGGAGTTCGTTATTCTTATTCCATTATCAGTTATAGAAACAGGACCGTCGCTATAAACTTCGATTTCATTATTGCTTGCACTATAAGTTTCTATGGTTAAAGGTATATTTATATACAGTTCATAAATTAATTGATCATCAACATAAACTAATAAGGTAGCTTGTACTGATTCCGACTCACCAGCTTTTTTTATCGGCTTTAACGATATTATTTCAGTACTTCTAGCTTTTAAATTAACTACATTAGACTCAAAGCTTCCTGTCATATTTGTTTCTAAAATCTTAAGCTTAACGTTTGCATCTTTATCTCCTATATTGGAAATAACTACATCAATATTGTTTGTTGCAGGATAATAGTTCGTGAAAACATCTGAAGGTGTTAAAATAACAAGAGGTCCTAGCTTATCTATTGTATGACCATTCATTGTTGCATTATTCAATAACAACGATGCATTATTCAATATTTCTGCGATTGTAGTGAATTTACTGCTCAAATAGTCTGTTTCTAAAGCTAAGCTTCTAGAAGATGGTGAATTAACAATTGCGAAAAGCATTAGCGACAAATAAGCGGCTTCATAATCATATGCAGCCCTCAATTCTTGCATTTTAAGCTGCTCAGTAGCATTTGTTATCCTGTAGTAACTTCTCGTTAGTAATAAATTAGCATCCCTTAAATAACCCGTTAATTCATTAAAGAATTCTGAATCATAGTAGAAGGTTGTAATCATATCGTTTAGTTTTAAGCCTGATGATCTAATTTTATCAGAAAGTGATTTCAATGATTTTGCATCCTCATCGCTAAGTTGTAAAGCCTTTTGGAAATTCATTTTTATTCCAACATTTTTAGCCGTTTTACTACCAACAAATATGGCAGTGATTAAAGGTAAAAACATTTGCAATAGAACGCCCATAAAAGCAAAAAGCTCTGTCGCAACGTTGCTGTATATTATTAAGAAATAGAAAATATAATTCCATATAATTTTGATGATACTATCTACCAACACTGCAATTACGAAGGCTAGATATGCACCTTGTATATTCTTTTTACTAAATCCTTGACCTTTATTTATTCCAAGTGTTTCTCCAGTAAAGAGTTTTGACAGACTGAAAATCGATTCAAGTATTTTACCTCTTTCAACATTTTTTATTTTAAATTTGATACCATCAAGACCTCTAACTATTGAGAGTATCATAGCTGTAATAGATTCAACCATGAGATAACCGTCAGCGATAAGATAAAAGCCTTCTTCAAATCCGGAATAATCCAAAGGTAAATTCGCTACACCGTATAATTCTCCCCTTTTTTTCCATGACGGTTCCTCAACTGGGAGCATTATATTTTTTCTCAAATTTCCATAAGAGATGTCTTGCAATTGCTGAGCTATAAAATTAAATTGGTATAGAGAATTGGTTAAAAATAAAAATAAATTAGCCAAACTCAATCTTCCTAGTTCAAGAAATACGAGTATTTGATTAATCAAATTATGGATCAGCATTAGAAGATGGGATACTATGAAAGCAATAATTTGGAATACATATTCGAAAGCCAAATCACCAAATAATTTACCCTTGCTTATTAAGCTGTCAAATAAGAACCTTATAATTTTAAAAGATGATGCAATTATTAACGAAACCCCTTCTTGTCCTACACGTTCTTTTAAGGGCTTAATAAGAGGGGTAAAGAAGGAATCTTTCAAAAATGGTAGATTTAATATTGTTAATAAAGCACCTTCGCCTGTAAGCATACCTATTTTCAATGAATCAAGCTTGTTTAACGTGTTTAATTTATTAGGATTAAGTCCACCAAACTTTTTTTCAAACCATTGGAAAAGATTAATTTTATTTTCTTTCTCACCGCTTATATCTTTAATAAATCTATTTTCAAATATCGCTAAAGTTATTAGCAAAGCAGCTATTCGAGATACTATTAACGTTAATGATTCTGCATACTTATAATTTCTTAAAAGTTCAGCCTGTAAAATTATAACTTTTGCAAGTTTACTCCAATAGTTTGAAGGGTCTTTAAATCCATCTTCATAAAGCCTGTAATTTAAATCTCTGAAGTTGAAAGGTTCTGAGAAAACCTCAAGCTCCGTATCTTTAGCCTCTTGACTCAATATTGCAGGAAAAGCTATTTTAGGACCGATATAAAATCCTAATTTATCAAACGAATTTATAAGGGTTGAAAAGAAAGGTTTAAGATCTTCAGGTGCTAGAGATGAAATTGAGGAAAGAATACCAATGATTGGTAACTCAAGTACCAACTTGGGATCTGCAAGCAGCAGCCTATACTTTTTATCTTCACCCTTCAGTGCATAAGTATACTTTTGATATCTCTCAAATAATGAATAAGGTACATAAACAGTGTAGTTTGCATAATTTTTATCTTCAGGTATTTGAACGGGTATCTTTATATTTATCGCAGCATCTTCAACCTTAAAAAGCTTTAAAACATCTAAATTCAATGTATAATTCAAAATGTAAGTCTTGTCTTTCTCGAAAATATTAGGGTCATAAACTATCACATAACGGGAATCCCTGACTCTATCTCTATATACCTCCTTCATACTATTCTTCTCTCTTATGCTAATATCCAAGGTGACACCTTTCAAGGGCTTAGTATTAATCAGTACCCCAAGCTTTTCCAATACATTTGATTTCCATGGATCGTCTGGAAGGTTTAAATCAACATCTTTGAAATTTAATACAATGAAATATCCTTTTGCATTTAAGAGAACAATCTCAGTAGCATTTGCGCCCCTATTATCTACCGCTTTTATAATAACTGGAAGTCTTAGAGGCATATTTTCTCCGAATTTGGAGCGCAAACTTACATAACTTGGCATTTTTAAGGTAAACGAAGGATATTTACCTTCGCTTATTGTTAACTTGTTAGGGGTTACTGTAATAGGAACTTTTGTATTATTAAATTCAACATAGGCATTTAATGATACAGTTGAACCTATGGCATCTTTTCCATAGCTAATAATGTATCCAGTCAATTCTTCTTCTACTACGGTTTGATGTGTATCTAGGGAGATTAGCAAACTAGGCGATTCGGGGATCTCAACAGGCTGATCCTCTGTTAGATTATAATATTCATGTTTATCAAAGAAAAGCCTCCATCCATAGTTATAATATTCATTCTTCTGTCTAGATGAGGATTCATAGACTGGATACCTCTCTTCAATAAAATATACAAAAATACTTTTACCTGAACATGTAGCTGAGGGCAACTCTGGTGATTGGATTCGCCTATACTTTGTAGTTAATGTTGCACCTGCGATATAGGATAATATATTTATTTGAAACGAACCTTCGTCTGTAACCTTAAAGATTATCTTATTATCTTTTATGATCATGATGCCATCCAAGTTATATTTCCAGTCTGAATAAGTAGAGGCATAATAATAATAGTTGCCCATCATAGTAGTTTCTTGATAAATTAATGATTTTTGGTTAGTCCATTTCCATTCACATACTCCTCCATATGATATGGTGTCGGTAACGTTTACATAATAAGAATGATAAAATAATTTTAAAATGTAAGTAGATGTTTTTTGCTTGATTGACATCTCATTACCTGAACCATCTGATGAGAAATCAAATACTGAAGTAGTACCAGGATGCGGATTGGGCATCCATCCACCAATGTAGATATTTAAGGTTCCCATTTCTTGAGAAGAGGAAGAATAGAATTCTTGGTAATTTCCTATAGGATATTCATATTCAAAAATTTCTCCAGATGAAGATGCAAAAATTTGACCTTTAATTTTGAAATTTAATTTCAAAACTAAGGATCCATCTTCGTTATAAGATTTCTCAGATCGAATAGTAATTACATCAGAAGACTTACCATCCACAACATCGTATTCAACATGATATTTATCAGATTTAATATCTACGTTTATTACATTTATGTCTTTTATATTAAATCTCTCTTTATCTATTTCGATATTAATTTCATAAATTAAATTAATTTTACCTTTAACATCTGAAATTTTTAATTTAATTTTATCTTTTCCATTATAAACATTTGGATCTATTATGTAATACACAGATGTCGCCCTGAATAGGCTTGCTGCGTCCTTGTTCGATAAATCAACTATTGTAAAATAGGACTTTGTGGGAGAGCCATAAGTTGAGAAAATTGGAGTATTTACAATATCGTAATTAGCTTTAAAGTCTCTGTTGAATTTTTTTATTCTATCCATATCGTATTGAACAGTTCTATTGTACCAACTCTCTTTACTTTCTCCTTTCTCTTGCATAAGACCATCTGCATAATGCATAAAGGTAATATTTTGTATGACAGCATGTTTGTAATTTGAAACTGCTGCAGGCTTTAGATAACCGCTATNACCTTCAACTTCCCAGGTTATATATAATAAACCTACTGATGTATCATCTTTTGCAAATTCATCTAGAATCTTACCTGGATCGTTTGGATACAATATTGTTCCGCCCTTTAATACCGTTTTTATTAATTCATAAATTGAAGTATCTAGCTTGTAAGGAGACAAGGCTAGCAAAATGTTTTCTCCCTTAGGTAATTTTACATTTGATTGATTTCCCAATATCAGGTACTCATAAAGATATTCTGGCTTTTCGACGAAAACATTTCTTGCATCCCATTCAAATACATTCACTGTGTAAGGCTCTGCCTCATTACTCACAAAACTCATCAGAGGTATATTACTCGTTAAATATGTGCCCCATCCAAGTTTTGTAGTATCGTTGAAAGTCCTCTTATATATATATGAAAATGGAGGCCATACAAAAGTTAGCGGTCCAGTTTTTTCATATCCCAAATAAGTTATATTCATTTGCAAAACTAATTTGTTATTCTTAACGTAGTCAATATATTCTGAAAATGTCATGGAAACTGTTTTCGGATAATATAAGCTCGTTTTGTTATTGTAATCGGATACGAGAAAGCTAATAGTCGGTTCTAAATAATTTCCTCTCTTTGAATATTCAGCTCCTCTATGCATGAACAAACCTAATATGTTAATATTATCAAGAAGCCATTTTTCCAAATCTTTACTTGGATCTGCTTGTGCATAGGTTTCCTTTAGAATAGCTATGTTTAGTAATATTAGCGATGCTAAAGCAAATGCAAGAATTTTTTTAAACATTTTTTACACCAATATTAAAGAAATCGATTTTATTTTTACTGTACTTACTACTATTAATTTTTTTATGATTGAATTCATGCCATATATTTCATTTTTTTTTATATAAATATTTACTTGTAAATTCAATTATAGTTTTTAATATAATATATTCCAGCATATTTAGCCGGTTATCACGTTTCATTTTATAAAATACTCAGAAAGATGGTAGGAAGAGGCTTTAATAAAAGAATTTTCCATTTATGGAGGTACAATTCCCCTCATTTATGAGAGGGTTGATATCATGGTATATATCCTTGATTATCCAAAATGCGTATAAATAGCTGTTAAAATTTTAATAATATAAATTATAAATCTTTTAAATACGCTTATTTCTATGCGTTGTCATATTATCGTATTTTCCCAAAATAACGCATCATAGCTATACGATTCTACAACTCACGGTATTTTATTTAGCTCTATAAGTCAAGCCTGATCTGAGTTTCTTTACATAGAAATTTTATCTTCTAGCTCAATTTAAAGTTAAACTTTTAAAGAATAAGACCTTCTCTTTATTCCTCCAATAATTTGAAATATACTATTTTTTAATTATCTTTTTTAGGTAAATTTACTTTAATAAATATTATTTTAATATGGCTTTATTAATTATATCAAAAATCTCTGAAAACAATCCTGAATCATAGGATAACTTATATTTTCAAATGATGCTAGAAATTATTGTGTAGTTAATATATTTGAATATATAATTATAACTATATTTATTTATTTATAAAAATTAATCACTAACTATTTATATAACCTAAAATTTTTTAAAAATAATGAGTAGTGGAATATCTGGAGCACTAGTTGATGTTATGAAAAAAGAATTCGAAACGTACATTATACCAAAGGGTTGGGAGGATAAAATAGAAAGTATAGAAGATTGGAAAAAATTCTACCAAAGTACTGTTAATAGTAAAGAAGCAGTAGTTAAATGGTGGGAAAGTTTAGCTAATGAAATTTTCTGGTTCAAAAAATGGGATAAGGTATTAGATGATAGTAACCCACCCTTTTACAGATGGTTTGTAGGTGGAGAAACAAATCTTGCTTATCTGTGCGTAGATTGGAATTTGCAAAAAGGAAGGAAAAACAAGGTAGCTATAATTTGGGAAGGAGAACCTGTTGATGAAAGAGGCCAACCTAAAGAGGTTAGAAAGCTAACTTATTATGATATTTTCAGAGAAACCAACAGAATAGCTTATATGCTTAAGGAAAAACTCAAGGTGAAGAAAGGAGATGTTGTCACACTCTTTTTACCCATGATTCCAGAACTTCCACTTTATATGCTTGCACTTCAAAGAATTGGAGCTGCACATAGTGTTGTATTTAGCGGTTTTAGTGCTGAAGCCTTAGCTGCTCGAGTAATCGATGCTAAAGCTAGAATAATTGTAACAGCAGATGGATTATGGAGAAGGGGTAAACAAATAAAATTAAAGGAGATCGTAGATGAAGTCGTTAAAATATGTGAAAAAGAAGGACATAAAATAGAAAAAGTTATTGTAATTAAAAGACTTGGAAACGAGGTTCCTTGGAATCCAGAAATAGATGTATGGCATCATGAGATACTTGAAGATATACCAAAGAATGTTTATGTTGAAGCAGTTCCTCTGGGAAGTGAAGATTATAGCTTCATTCTTTATACATCTGGCACAACTGGAAAACCTAAAGGTGTACAGCATAGCGTAGGGGGTTACGCTGTTCATCTTTATGCTACAATGAAATTAATATTTGATATTCGTGAAGATGATATTTATTGGTGTACAGCAGATATAGGCTGGATAACTGGTCATAGCTATATTGTATACGGACCATTAATGCATGGAGTAACTGTAATAATGTATGAAGGAGCTCCAGATTATCCTGATTTTACAAGATGGGTACAAATTATTGAAAGATATGGTGTTACAATCTTCTATACAACTCCTACTGCAATAAGAATGCTTATGAAACAACCTGAAGAAATTTATATGAAGTATGATACATCAACATTACGTATAGCTCATAGTGTTGGTGAACCAATAAATCCTGAAGCATGGCGATGGTTCTTTAAAGTATTTGGAAGAGAAAAAACATGCACATCTAGTACTTGGTGGATGACAGAAACTGGTGGAATACTAACAGGACATTATCCAGGAAGAGGGAAAATTTTACCTCTTAAAGCTGGTACAAATGGTCCTATATTTCCAGGAATATCATGTGCAGTTGTTGATGAAGATGGTAACATTTGTAAACCAGGGGAAAGAGGGTATTTTGTTATTACATCTCCATACCCAGGTCAATTAATGACCTTATGGAATGATCCTAATAGATATATTGAAGTTTATTATGGTAAATATAAGCATAAAGGATGGTGGTTTTATACAGGAGACTATGCAATGATTGATCAAGATGGTTTCATTTGGGTTCTTGGAAGAGCTGATGATGTACTAAAGGTTGCAGGGCATAGAATTGGTACTGCTGAAGTAGAATCTGCGATGATTAAACATCAAGCAGTTTCAGAAAGTGCATGTGTTGGAAAAAGTGATCCAATAAAAGGTGAAATACCAGTAATATTTACGGTATTAAAACACGGTTACTTACCTAGTGAGGAATTGAAACAAGAAATTAAGAGACATCTTAGGGCAACAATTGGACCTGTTGTTTCTTCAGATGCTATAATAATATTTGTGGATTCATTACCAAAAACTCGAAGTGGAAAAATTATGAGAAGATTGCTTAGAGGACTTATAGAAGGCAAATCGCTCGGTGATATAACAACTCTTGAAAGTGAGGTTGCCGTTGAAGAAGCGAAAAAAGCTTATGAAATGGTTAAAGCTTCATTAGAAAAAGGTACTTCTTCTGAGTAATAAGGTTTAATAAAAAATTAATCAATATCATTTTTAAAAATTTTAAATTGTTATTTTTGTTAATACAAATTAATGTTATTATTTTATTTTAACAAATAATTTATTTTTATTACATTTCTTAACTTCTATAGATCAAATTTTATATATATATATGATATAAAATTAACAACAACAGAACTATATCAATTAATTTTATTAAAAGAATATAACAATGCACTAAAACAATATCTAAGGGAAAAGAATGAAATGAAAATTAAGAATATAGTGAAAGAAGCAATAAAACAAGTGAAGATTAAATTTAAGTTCAGTATATCTCTTGGGCCATTTTCCGTCACTATTGAGAATTAATGATATTTGCCTATAAGGATTAAAGGAGACCAGTGATAGGGGTTTTGATATTCTTTTTTTTATTAAGTTGTGCAGATCTTAAGACCTCTGCTTTACTCGAACCTTGAGTTAGATGAATATAAAATTCTTTCATAGTTAAATAATCAACGCGATCATTTAGCTTCCACAGACTTGCTACGATACTCTTCGCACCTGTGCATAAAAAGAAGCTTAGCAACCCAAAAATATCACCTCCTTCAAAATAGCTTTGCTTAGCTGTTTCGCAAGCGCTCAGAGTTACTAATTCTGAATTAAGTTTTGTTTCCAATATTTCTTTAGACGTTAGATATTCACCATTAGGTAGAATAATGTAAGATGCTAAACCATAATCCTTTGAAGAATAACAAGCATGGCAAGAAAATGAAATAACTTTGCTATTCTTCATTTTTTTATGATCTCTTTTTTTCGTACAGTTTCTTACTTCAGTTTTAAGCAATTCAGCTATTTTTTTATTCTTGTAATGCATATTTTAAGTCATTATTTGGAGAACCACCAATTACTAGACAATCTCCTTTCGATACTCTATGACAATATTTTAAGAGAGTGAGATTAGGAATAATATGAAACAGTTTTGCTTTCTATAAGTTCCTTTCCTTCAAAATAAAGAGCATTAAAAGGTACATAATATAGCANCAAATCCGGTGAAACGTAAAGGTGTTTATAAAGATGATTTTTAAGTATTCTGTGTTTCAAATCGAAAATATCATGTAATTATATGCATCTAATTATTTGAAAGTGAATTTTTATATGTTAATTAATAATTAATAATTATTATATGTTAATTAATAATTAATAATTATGATCAAAAAGATAACCACGATTTCCGTATCAGAGGAAATTAAGAAAAAACTTGAAAATGAAAAAGGATCAATGAGCTGGGACGATTTCTTGCTTATTTTAATAAATGAATATCGCAAGAAAAAAGCTGAGAATGGAATAGCTAAGTTAAGGAGTTTAATCACAAGAGAGGAGATAGAAAAAATAGAAGAAAGCCATAAGAAGATGCATGAGGAGTTTAAAATATGACATTAATCGATACTTCAGTTTTAATAGATATACTTAAAGGAAAATTAGCCAGTATAGGTGATTCATTATCTATAGTCTCTGTAATGGAAGTTATTAGAGTTTTAGAAGAAAATAAAAGGCTAAAAGTCTTTGAAAGTCTAAAAGAGATCTATACGATATATCCATTGGATGAGAAAGTTGCATTAAAGTATGCTGAACTTTATTATATGTTGAAAGAAAAGGGTATAAATATATCAGATCTCGATTTAATAATAGCTTCCACTGCAAAAGCATACAATGAAAAAATTGTAACAAAAGATAAGGATTTTTTATTGCTAAGCGAATATATTCAAATTGAATTGATTTAATAATTCTATTGAAACTTATTAATGTTGAAGATTTTGAACATATACGTTACAATTAAAATTGTCCATCAAAATTTAAAGTTCCTCATAAATTTGAATCAAAGATAAACAAAATTAAATTAACTAAACTCATAATTAAGGAAACAAACGATTTAATTATAAAATTCATTATTAATTCAATTTTATTTTATATTTCAATAAGGAAGCTACATGAACTATTGAATAAAAATATTAATTTAAAAACAGAATTTCTAAAGTTTATTCTGAATTGAAACTTAGATATGATGCATTATTTGATAGACCTTGTGAATACGGTGTATTTGATGGTAATTTAGGTGGATATTTTACAAAAGAAATATAATGCACAGGCTGTTTAAGATGTGGCAGGAATATCCAGAAGTTGATAGAATAGAAACAAACAAAAAATTTTTAAATATGAAAAGTAGTTTAGAGCGTTTCTCAATCAATTTGAATGGCTTTTTCAAGATTCATCAACAACGATTCTAAATATCTTAAAACAATTTTAGAATTTCCTTTTCTAGCATAATTTTTAAAATATTTTTATCTTATTTTGAAGAAAATAGATTAGTGATAATATTTGCTACACTGGGTTTTGATGAAAAGTTCATAATAAGAGATATTTTAAGCAGAGGTATTAAGCAAAAAGCTAAGTTAGTTATATTTACTTCAAGTGATGATTCAAGAGTTGAAAAAGCATATTCTTCGCTTATTAATACTTAACAAGAAACTAGTTCTATCCAGTGTTAATGAAGAAGGTGTTGCTAATATCGTGCTACATGGTCTTTAGAGGTCATAATAATTTACACTTGATTTTATGGTAAAGATGTGTAGCTATAAAATAATAAAATTAAGAGCTTCTTTTTATTACGTATATTTTCAAGCCTATTAGCAGGTTATTTGGAATTTAAACAAGAACACCATCATCTTTTCTAATATTGTAAACATCGAACTTATATCTTCAATAATTCCTGTTTCACCACCCAAAGTAGCATAATAGCCTATTCTAATTGGTCTAGCTAAAAAAATGAAAATTCCTGCAATAGCCTGTCTAAAACTTGTTGTGAAGCAAATCCTATGACCAATCCAATGAAGCCTCCTAAGGTACACCTGCAGCTCCTTCTGCACTTGCAATGCTAGCTAAAAGCTCTCCTATACCGATTATCGTAAATATGCTCTTCACAGCTTGTACCGTACTAGGTGGATATCTTAACCTCAATGACCAATATATTACATAAAAAAAGATGCTCATTTAACCAAAAATCAATGCAAGAACTAAACTTATGTGGTAACCATAAGGTGTTAAAACGTAAGTATTGAATTCTTTGTAGTATATTGGAATAATGCTATTTATCAAAACAGAAATGACGAGATATAATGCAATCCATAAAATCATAAATAACGGTATTCCTAAAGTTAATACTAGGCTTAATCTTTTCATTAGTCATAATCTATTTATAACTTAATTCAATAAAAATTTTATAAAAAAACTTAATTGAACATATTTAAACTTAATAGAATACATATAGGTTTAATAACTTAAAAAAATTAATAAAATATTATTTTGCTATATTAAATTTTTCTTAAATTCCATCTATAAATAATAGATCTATACCTATAACAAATTAAAGGTAAAAGGATGAAAGGCATCAAGCTAGGTATAATATGTATAATTAAACTAGCATAAAGTAAAAAAGAAAACGATAAAGTGATAATCAGGTTACATATAATTTTTTCTTTGAGATAAAATATAGAAAACATAAATAATAGATAAACAACAACAAGCGAATAAATTATATCTGCAAATAAAGAAGTCAAGAGAAAATGTGAAGAATTGAAACCAAAAGGATAATCGATTAAAGGGTAGAGTAGATAAACTCCTCCGCCGAAAGGTATGTCTAAAGCTATATGCAATGAAATGCCTAAAGCTAATCCTAAAAAATAGTATTTCTTTGTAGTTTTGAATAATATAAGTAAAATTGCAAGAATATAGAGAATGGGTAAAAGTCCTATGTGCTCTAATTGCAGGTTCTAAATAAGGTATTAACAAGATATCGAAGTCAGGAATATAGCTACCTAATACAAGGGAGATTTTTACTTGATTATTTTTAATAAAAGGTGAAAGAATTAAGCCAGAAAATAAATGTAAAGCGCTAGCAACCATTTTTTAAAAGAAGCATGTAACGTATTTTTATTGTTCATCCTTTATTCATTAGTCTTTTTATATTTATTAAAAAAGGGAAATTAGATTCCTTTATTTCATCATCTGTAATAAATGAAGTACTCAGCATTTTTAATTGTTTCACCCATCTTGTCATAACGAATAGATGACTTAAAATATCCTTAAAATCAGGTGTGATGAGTAATGGATAATATTTTCCATTGAATTTATATAAGAAATCTTTTATTAGACCATCAAAAATTCCTTTAATTCTTTCTTTTCTTTTGAACTTTAATTCAAAGAATAAATTTCTTAATAAAGATACTTTTAAACTGTAGTTTAAAGGCTTTTTATTCCAAATTTTTCTATGGCAAAAGACCTTATTTCTACTTATAAGATATTGCCTTATGAAGCTTTTCCTTTTTAAGGTTCTTTCTTCTAAATGTATTCCTCCTTCGACTGGCAAGACTGCGCAATAATAACCTTTGCTCCAAAATGAAAAACCAACCTCTACATTTTCCAATCCAAATAATATGAAGGATCAAATACATGCGGGAAACGCCCAATTTTTATTAATTTTTTAACATCTAACATCATAAATGCTCCTACATTTACTGAAACATAAGATACTTTATCTGGATATTCGAAAAATTATAACCAGAAAATCTTATTATGGGATTATACTTTTCTTTATTCATCGTTTGGATTAAAGGCTACACAGGAATACTGTCCGCAGTAGGAATCTTACTTATCATCATAAGCGAAATATTAGATGGTATATCTAAATACTTGAAATTATTTGTCGATGGAAAAGATGGCAATTTAGTTATAGATTTCGCGAAATCTTTGACATTTAACATTTTATTCTGGATAGGTTTCATAATAGCAATAGTAGTTTTTACCTTAGCATCAAACCTATTTTTAGCAATAGAGTAGATATAGAATAAAAAAATTTATTATTTCATCTTTAATTTTATTGATAACTTGATAGTTTCAAAGGTAAATATATTGGGAAGAATATTTTAAAATTTTGTTTAAATATCTTTCTTATCAGGGTAATATAAAGGAAACTGGCAATTTTCTTATTAATTCAATATTCTTCAACATTTCTTTTTCAGGTTTAAGAAAAAGAGCTTTTATTTTGAAATGCTCAGCTGTAGCTATAACATAGCAATCTGTAAGAGCTATGTTAAGAATTTTTCTAAGTTCTCCAGCTCTAAAGGCTATTTGAGAATTTAATTCAATGATTTTCATTATATCAGATATCCATGTAGCGAATTCGATTGCTTTTTTATTAGGTTTCATTCTCACCAGCTATGCTGTATATTCTAGAAGAAATGTAAAATAATTCGCTTAATGTTTGATAAGTAAGTTGAAGTTTTACGTGATTTTTGATAGCTTTTTCAAAAAGTTCAACAACTTTATCTCTACCTGGCTCATCTTCAATTATATAAGCTACTAAAACACTAGTATCAACGACGTAACCCTCTAACGATTTCAAAGAACTTCCCCTCTTCAATTTGCTTTTCTTCAGAAAGAATCTTTTCAACAATCTCAGGATTTATCTTAACAGTTAAAGGTTTTAAAGGCTTTAAGAGCAAACCTTCTTCCCTAATTTCAGCGATGAGAAAACTTCCTTCATCAATACCAATAGCGATTCTAAGCTCTTTAGGTAATATTATAATTCCTTTTTTTCTAACGCGTAATGTAAACTTCTTTGGATAGTTCATAATATGAAAAAGTTGAACTTATTAAAATAGTTAACTTTTTTAAGATTACTATCTAGCTAAGTTAGCCTTCGAGCTTAGCATTCATATAATTAATAGGAAATTAGAAAGTTTTACTGTATTGCTATAGAGAATAGCTGTATTGATAACTTAAATTCTTCACAAGCATCCCTTATGTATTGCAGCTGGATTTATGCTTCTTGTATGAATAACTGAAAATCTATTTATGTCCATGAGAATCTTAAAGCACGAGATTAGAGATAAATGGTTGCGGTATTAAATTTAAATAAAAGTTTTCTAATAAAATAACTTTTATTTATGTTTTATTAAATTTTATTCCTTTTTTAAGATCAAAAATTCCGTTTAACAGTAAGGTTAATTACATAATAATATTTTGAAATTAAAAATATAAAATTATTTAAATGAACTCATTACTTCTTCAGCAAAAATTTTAATCCCTTCTAAATTTGGAAGCTCGTTGAAAGCTAAAGTAAATCTTTTAACACCTAAATTAAGATATTCTTCAATCTTTTTAATACAATCTTCAGGTTTTCCTTTTATTGCAGATTTGATAAAAGGTTCTTCTTCTTTTGTTCTTCGGATTTTCAAGTACTCATTAAATTTCTTTTTGAAATCTTTCTCATTCTTTCCAATCACAACATCTAATTCAAGAGAAATTTCTATTTTTTTGCGATATTTTTCTATGATAGAATTTAACATTTCAGGAGGCAAATAAGACACTTCCCATATGTCAGCGTGCTTCAATGCTATTTCTATTGTTCTCTTACTCATTGCTGAAATACAAATAGGCATTTTTGCTAGCGGTTTGAAATCGCTTATATCTATTTTGTAGTATTTTCCTTTAAAATTTGAGAAACCATTCTTCATTAATTCTTTCATTATAATCAATCCTTCTTCTAACCTGTCTATTCTTTCTTTTGCTCTTGGAATACTAATCCCAAATCTAGACCAATATTCTCTTGCTTTTTCTTTTATGAAACCAAATCTCGCATCGACTCTATTATTACTTAATCTTGCAATTGTGGATAACGTCTTAATTACTGCAATAGGATGCCTATAACTTCCTTCAAGATATGTAACAGCAGGTCCAAGTCTGATTTTCTCAGTCTTAGAAGCTGCATAGGATAATACTGAAAAACAATCTAAAAGCCAAGAAAAAGGACCATCGCCATAATATGCTGCATCATATCCTAATTTTTCAAGTTCTTCGAACAAATCCAAAATTTTTGTCTCATAGCCCCAAAGTTGAACCGCAAAAAAATACTTTATTACTCATAAAAAATATTTTATTAATATTTTATTTAATCTTTAACTCATGTGCTCATTATATTTTCGCATTCCTCATGCATCTCCATCATCATATGATCATGCATATTTTGCATATGACCTTTATTATTTTGCATTACATTTCCGTTCTTCCACCCCATCATGCTATTAGCGTATGTTGTTATTCCTAAATATGCTGTAAGTAATAGTGTTGCTAATACACCTATAAATACGCCAAGTAATAGATTTTTGTCCATTCAATAGACTTATTCATTTTCTTTAATTTTATTCTTTATTGAAACTTTCTTGGAAAACAGTTTCAAAAAGTTTCATGAAACTTCTTCTTTTTTTAATACAACAAGCATTTCTCTACCTCTTTTAGTCCTTATTATTATACCTCTTGATTCTAATCTAGCCAAAATTCTGTGTGCTTTAACTTTTGAGAGTTTAAAATGTTGTTGAATTTCCTTTTGAGTAGATCTATAATTGTTTTGTTTCAAAAACTCTACGATATTTTTCTCCTCATCTGTTAAAGGATAAACATAATGTTTTATACTTTCATATTTTTTCCCTTCATTTTTCTTTGATGATAGGAAAAGATACATTATCAACACTATAACTAAAGGAATTGATATAAAAACTAAAAACCAAAACATAGGAAAAGAATAACCTCCCATCATCATCATATGCATTTGCCACATCAGAAGAACAATCAATGTTACTGAGAATAAAAGAACTAAAAGAACAATTAAAGTTATCATTAAAATAAATTTAATTTCCATTTTCTAATATAATAATTATAATTTCTTCAAGATTTAAATTATTAAATCTTAAATCAACTTGAACTTCCAAATCCTCCACATTATAATGTAGAATATTCAAATGCTGAGGATTTAGAAAAAAGACTTACAGATTTAGCTTTATTGCCAAAAAGTTTTGAAGAAATTGTTGCTAAAGGTAAATTCATACCAAAACTGTCATGAACTTATACTGGATTATGTGAAATCAAATCTTTTGATATTCAAAGCAAAGAAAGAAATATAAAATGGTAATTCAAAACAATCTTTTTGAATATCCCAATACGGGAATTGAAAGAATTCTATTGATATGCAGGCTTCTGTGGATTTACGATTTCAGGTTACGCGCTAACAGGTTTCTCAATCACTTTGCTAACCATAGCAGTGGTTTTATGCATCAACATTTACATTAAATTTTAGTCCTTCTATGATGCAGAATATTAAAAAATCTAAAGATGATTTGTAAGTATACTATGTTTCAAATCGAAAATATCATGTAATTACATGGATCTAATAATTCGAAAGCGAATTTTTATATGTTAATTAATAATTAAGAAAAAATTTCTTCTAAAATTGTCTTACTGTAGGAGTACAAAGGTATAGGTGGTCTTAATCTTAGTAGCTGCAACTTTCGTACATTATTAAAAGGAAAGAAAAGAAGCTTGTTTATCAATCTGAAGAGCTTAAAAATATGATATTAACTTCAATGGTTTTGATATTTAAAAATAAAATTGATGAAATAATAAAATTCATGGACTAATATATATATATCAATAATATCATTTATTGTTAATCCTGATTTTACTAAGTATTTTCTGGTTACAAACCATGAAAATATTGTTATATATTGTTAAATCATTTTAAATATTGATAATTCTTGAGATATTAAGTTTAATGTTATACGAGAAATTAATTTGAAAACACACCAGTATTTCCGTTAGTATAACCATAGTTTATTATTTTAACAATTAATCCCTTTTCGTTTCTAGAAAAATGAACATACGTAAGAGTAGGTAAAAAGCCATGACTGATTGCTGTTTGTGTCTTAATATTAAATTCTTTTTCGATTTTTTCATTAGGTTTATCATGTTTAAATGAAGATTTAACATCGATAAGTAGAGGCTTTTTACATATTACCAAGAGATCAAAAGGCGGAGGAATTATATCTACTAATTTTCTTAAGAACGTATTTTGCTCCTTTGTAAGTCCTATAAATGATTTTAGTTTACGCAAATCTTTAAATTTATAAACAACATTTCCATTCAACTCAAAATGCAATTTCACTATTTCTTCACCTACATAACCAATAACTTTCTTATCAATAAATTTAGAATTTAGTTCATCAAAAACTGATTTTGGTAATTCTATTTTAAATCCCGAATTTCCATTTTCCGTATTATTTTTAAGAATTAATACGTACTCATTATATCGAATCCTATGGATTGGAATTTTAATAAATTCATCATCGTATGCCTCTTTTAATATTCCTGCAGGCTCTTCGACATTCATTCTTAGCTTCTCTTCGTCATTCGTGTCTTTAAATACAACATAAAATTCCTCACCTCCCCTTATCCTTCCTCTTATTTGGTCTCTAGTAAACTTATTTGAATGGGACGAAATATGAATGAGCACATCAAATTCAGGAAGATCAACTCCTTCTTTAATAACACTCGTTGCTATAATAACGTTTGAGGTTTCTATGGCCTCTTTTAAATTATGCGGACTTTGGCCTCCAAAAAAGGTTCTTGCTTCTATACCATAACTCCTTAGTTCAGCTTGTAATTTTCTTCCTGCACGTCTGAATTTTGCATATACCAAAACCTTTTTATTCTCTTTTGTTAACTTTTTTATTAGGTTGCATATATATTTTAATTTCCAGTAACTTATAGCAAAAATGCAGTTTTGAATTATCTTATCTTTATCATTTAAAAGACCTACATATTTTAATCTTTTAATAGCACAGGAGTCAAGACATTCCCATACTTCTTGTCTTGCATTAATTAAAGTTCGATACTTGTTATAATACGATATATATCTTTTTTGTTTCTCTTTTGGTATTTGATTTTTCTCCAATAATTCTTTGAAATTATCTGGTTTAATCTTCCAAATTACTCTGTTTCCTATTATATTTTTTAAACGATTTGAATATACTTTAATCCAGCGCTTAACAAAATTATCGAAAATTATGGCTTCTTTTAGTTCTATGAGTAAAACTTTTGTTCTGGTATAGGGCGCACGAGCTTTCTTAGATTTTACAGGGATAGCTTTTAAAGATTTCTCTGTTTCTTCTATTTTTTTTGTTTTACTTGAAAGTGTTAGTCCAATAACTTTTACATTATAANNAAGAGAAAGAGACAAAACGAGTTGCCTATAATGTATGGATAATCTGTAACTATTATATTCATCAGTGGTTACGACATGATGAGCCTCATCGATTACTATGACATCAAAATCGTTAGGATTTATTAATTCCATACTGGTATCGTTTTTAAGCGTAATAGCAGTAATGACGAGCACGAAAGTTTCTTCCTTTAAAATTTCTTTATAAATCTTCTCTCTAGTTGTGCGAGAAAACTCACCTGTCACGCATGTCACTTTTATATTTTGCCACCACTTTTCAAATTCTTTTTTCCAAGGATTTATTGTCATTACCTTTTTTGGAACAACTACTAAAAAGCGCTTAAGTCCCTTATTAGATGATAAAATTTTTAAAGCTTCAATGACAACTCTGGTTTTACCGGTTCCTGTGGGAGCCTCAACTATTGCTCTACCTTCACTTTCAATACTATTGAGAAGATTATTCAATAATTCATTTTGTGCAGCAGATAAGTTGAAATTACTAAGATTCATGATTTAATTTAAAGTACCAGTAACAATATCCTCTCAATAGATCGCTCAAATTACGACGTATTATTCTCATTAATAAGTTATTTTCAAATATTCTTTACACAACTTAGAAATTGTTTTGTTGATTAGTGGTATTTCTCTAAAGTATTCTTTTGGTAGAAAAATCAACTCATTTAAGTCAATTAGCTTTGCATTCGCCTTATTCGTGAAAGGTTTCATTATATCTATCAATTCATCTTTCAATTCTCTAATGAGCATTTAATAATCAAAAAATTCTTGTCGCCATTTTAATACGATTTAATAAGCTTTCCTGCAATATGGCTCATCATTGAATGTAACTTTGCTAGTTTTTCTTCAGATTCTTTTATTGTAGATTTTTTTAATAATAATAAATATTTTCGTGAGCTGAGATTTAAAAGTTCTATCCTTTCAGATAATCTATTTTTTTGAGATGCCACGAATAATAACTTGACATATCGCATTGCTTCTTCTTCGTATAGTTGATCTTCCTTTTCCTTCTTTAGAATCCCATATCTTAGTGCAGGTTTTAATAAATATTTATTGAGTTTTTCCTTATAATCTTCTCTATCCTTTAATCCTTTTAGGAAGTCCTCCATAAGTAAAGATAATGTACGCATTGGTATGAAGAAATCTGTCATAGGAGAAGCAGGATTTAAACCTGCAGGTTCGCTTATCGCTACTAGATATAGATTAACAGTGCTAGTAACTTCCTCAGGTAAGTTTATTAGCAGCCAAAGTATAAATGCTTCAATTGGATATATTGAGGTTATAGCCTGTTTTTGTGCTTCATTTTCTATTAAATATTGAATAGATATCCATTCTTCTTTATTTTTCGGAACGAAATCTTTTACTTCGTTGAAAGATGGAGGAAATATTAATACTGAAATGCTTTCTCCTTTTTTACTAAATCTCAGACACCTTGCATTTATAAAACCTGCAATCAAAATCATCAACGTATGTAAGTTGAGCTTATATTTGAAATTATATTTACCATTGAAATAGGCGCCCCTAGTAAATCCGTAAAATTCAATGTTAAATACAGAAGGTACTGAATAGGTACCGATAGAAAATGGATATAATGCATTGCTCAAATCTACAATAGAATATTTTCCGTTATCCAAATTTTTCACATACTGTTGAATCATCTCGTAAATATCAGCTTTTGCTATTCCTAGTTCCTTACCAACTTTTTCTATTATTTCTTCATCGTCACTAGAAAGAGGAATTAAAGACTCGTATATGTTTTTAGATTTTTCAATCCTATCTATGATTCTTTTAAAAGCATTAGTATAGACTTTAATTAAATTATAAGAAGATATTTTAACATGATCGTCATAAGAATTTATTTTTACCTCTTGAGAAGGTAAAAGTTCAAGAAAACTATAAATGTAATATTTAATTATACCTTGAATAGGTAAACCTATTCTAAGCTCTTCTTCAAGCATTTGCTATCACCTCTTTTAATTCCTCAATAAAAATCTTTCTGCTCTCTGATATATCAGTTCTTCTAAATTCGTAGGAATCTAAGTTATCTCCTACACAGATTGCACTATATATTAAATTGTAAAGTTTTAAGTAATATGATTCCCTTTTTCTGATTATTTCTTCTATTTCTTCTAAGAAATTCATAGCTTCCTCTGTATTAATAGAAGATGATTTATAATCTACCTTTATTCTATGTTTGTTAAGCAAATGCTCGAAACTTTTCCAATATTTGTTAAAAGTCCATTTCATCTTCTTCTCTTTAACACCATCTTTCAAATCATACAGATTTTTTCCTGCTATATGAAAAAGTATAGCTAGAGTTATTAATTGTCTTTCTTTTGTGTCTAATTCATAATCTTCAATGCTCTTTAACTTTTTATAAGCATAGTAAGCTGATGCTACTTCATGCAAATAGAAGCTTACTTTACCTTTGCACTCACAGCTATTATAAAAATCTTCTTGATATTCATCCGCTGCTTTACCTAGGTCATGCAGAATACAAGCTGCTTTTATTAATTTCTCTAACCTTTCTGCATTAATATTAATACCTAATGCTTCAAATCTTTTACTCATCGTTTCGAAACTATATTTCATTTTTAAAGCCTTTTCGAGCGTATTTTCTGTATGCTTAATAAGTGATTGTCCAATGAAAGCACAAGGTTTAGAAATTTCATGATGGGAAGGAGAACTAGAAATATTCTTTGAAGCTGAAGCTGATGTTTTAATATCAATTTTGGGACGGAAACCTATTATTTCAATATATTCCTCTTCAGGAATAGCAATTCCTTGATAGCCTTTATCAAGTAAATAAATTGAAAGAGATTCAACTTCACGTAGCTTGGCTTTAAAATCGATCAATCTATAATTGGCATCAATCAGTTTACCATGTTTTTTTATCAATTCCCAGCCTTCTTTTTCACTAACAGGTATTGCATACAGTTTATTTAAATATTTCTCGTTAAAGCAACTTACTATACCGAAATTTTCGGTGAAACCTTTATAACGTATTATTAATTCTTTAGCATATTTGGAAGTAAGTATAGGTAATGCATCTAATTCTTGAAGAAAACCTTTCATATCATAATCTATTTCTTTCAATTCCTTTATTGGGATTTTGTATACCTCATTAATTGCTTGATTAGCGAACTCAAAAGTTAATACATTACTTTCCTTTCTTTCAATTCCCTTATTAGGATTCAAAACCTCTAGAGTAGTTTTAACAAAATTTTCATCGTAAATATAATCCTTTTCGAATTTTGAAATATATATGTCTCCTTCCTCTTCATCAAATCTACATACTCTTCCTGCTCTTTGAATTAACCTATCAATTGGACAAGGTTCTGTTATAAGTATATCATAACTTATGTTAACTCCTGCTTCAATAACTTGAGTAGCTATTAATATTCTAGGCTTAGAATTTTTGATTTTTTTAATTATTTCAGCTCTTATTGCTTCAGGAATTTTACCATGTAAAAACCCAACTTCTTCTTTATTGGTTATGGAATTGTAAATTTCTTTTGCTTTTTTAACGGTATTTACTACGATAAGCACACTTTTGCTACTATCTATATTATTCAAAATTTCCATCACATCTTTTTCTTCTATATGTATTCTCTTTTTTTTCTTTCGGAGCTTCTCGTCGAATTCTAAATCTTTATCGAAAACATAGTTTACAGACTCAACTTCACCCCCAACAATGCTAATTTCCTCACGTATTTTATCAATTAATACGTCAGGTATGGTTGCACCCATTATAATAATCGGTACTTTAGCTTTGAGAAGGCAGATCATAGAAGCAATTACAGACGTTAAGGCTTTTCCTTCATTGGAGATGTCACCTAAACCTGCGAATAAATGAAATTCATCGAAAATCACTATTGAAAGATATATCATTGCTCTAGGAAATTCCGAATGAGCAGTATCATATTGAAATACTTTCTTTAATTCTGGAGTAGGTATTTTAAAGAAGTTTAATAGAAATGTATCTAAAGTAGTTACTATACATTTTTTAGCAAAATAAGGGGATCCTGGGGTTAGTAAGTGTTGTACAGCTACATGGTTGGAAATCATTTTATCTTTTTGTAGTTCTAAGCAAACATCGTCTGCTATGCTTCTCATCGGCAAGACATGAATTACTCTACAGAAGTAAGGATTATTTTTCAAGGCAGCTCTAGCTAATACGTTTGTAATAGTAGTTTTACCATAACCAGTAGGTAAGCGAGCTATAAGTACGAATCTCTTATTTTCTTTTAAAAGATTCTCGAGCTTATTTAAAGTTTCTTCGATAAAATATCTGGGCTTCCATGCTCTCTCATTACATAACTCCAAGTAAATTGAATTAAGCGTCATCTTTTTACTATAAGCACTTCATCTTCTTCTTTGATTTGATATGCTAAAGCTTTATCTGATAGTTTAACTTCAATTGGCATGCTTTCTATAGGAACCTTGCTTCCTGGAACTACATAATCTACAGGCTTTTTATAATAATTTCTTCCCCATCCTCCTTCCCAAAAAGTTTCTATATAATATTTACCACTTATTATTTCTGAAGATAAAAATCTAGGGAAATAAAGTATTGTAGAAACTTTTTCACTATCAATTTTTTTTGCTTCCAATAATTCAACGTTGTTTATCGAAGCTATTGATTCCTTGCTACCAATTCTTGTTATGTTCCATGCTGCCAAAACTAATTTATTTAATTCACCAGCTAGATCTTTAGCTATTTGTTCTTCGTTTAGTAAATATATCGCAACGAAATTACCGCTTAAATAGGTCTTTCCTACAAGGATTGCACCTGTCCTATACTTAGGTAAAAATCTCCTTTCGATCTCAGTTACAATTCCTTTTTTCTTCAAACTTTGTAGGATAGCTCTAATTTGCCCTTTGCTTAATTTTTCTTTTAACCTTTTTTCAAGCTTTGAAGGTTCAATGTAACCTTTCTTTTTTATTACTTCTACGATTAACTTTTCTTCCTCACTTAAGGATGGGATTTCCTCTATACTTTTAACCAGATATTCAGGACTTATTTGCAAATTGGCGTTGGATTTTGCAAATGCATGAAAATGTAAAGTAATATACTTATTTATGTCTTCAATAGAAAAACCTTTAACATTTGGTTTAAAATATGCTGAGACACTTAAAAAGAAATCTTTTACCATTACTGCTGGACTAACGTATTTTTTATTTTCTACATAAACTTCTCCTACGCTTTTCAATATTCCTAAGTTAAAAATAGCTGAAGCAATTGCGCCTATTAAGGTTGTTGGAGGAAATATTGAAAAAGAAGATTGCATTTTACTAGTCTCTGGAAATCTGCTCCAAAAACCCCAATGAAGTTCTCCTTCAACTCTTAGTGCCTTCATTTATTATTTAGCTTTTTCCATAATACTTTTAATGATGTTACTCATTACTTCTTCTATACTCTTACAAGTTTTCAAATCTTTTGCAGCTCCTTCTTTATCGAAAACATAGATCTCAATGTCTGAATCTGAATATTTAAAACCTAAATGTTTTAGAGTTTCTAAGAATCTATTTTTCCTTTCTAAAGTAAAGGAAATGTAATTTTTACTATTTCCAGCGCTTGCTATAAAATGGTAATTCGTACTATATGTTGCGACCAAAGATACAACTTCTATATTAGGCAAGAATCTAGATCGCTTAGCACCAAATGCTAGAGATGAATAGAAGTTAAGCAGAGCTGCTAAAGCACCTTTAACTCTATTTTCTCTTTGAGAAGCTAATTCTTTTTCTTTTCTTTCATCTCTAACTCCGAAGTTAGTTGAAGGAACACCTATTTTGCTAATATTTAAAGTAAACGTGAAAGTGTAGAGAGCAGATGCGACTTCAACATTGTATGGCTGTTGATAAACTTCTTCTTTTTCTTTTTCTTTTATCATGTTAGAAGGGGAAAACCTCATGTGGAACTGAGACTCGAGTGCAGATGCTTCTCCTTCATATATTGCCGGAATTGCATAGCCTACTTGGAAACAAGAAGTTCTTTTAACAGGAACTCCTGCAGGACATAAGAAACCTCCAACATCACATACATAATCTTTTAAGAGAATATCAACTTCAACTCTTCTTATTTCATTCTCATTTTTTGCAGCAGCAATATTTTCCTCCTCTAGTAATTTTTCTGCGCTAAACTTTAAAAATTCCAATCTTCTGCTACGTTGGCTAAGCGGTAATCCTAGTTTCTCTGCTTGTTCTACCAAAAGTTCCTGGTAATAATGAGCAAGGGATTCACCAGAAAGTACTGGAACGAATCTAATGGTATAACCATCTCCATTGGGAATAACTATAGGTGCTGTTCTATGTCTTGATAAGTTTCCTATGGTTTCTACACCACTTAGACTTTCAGTATTTATTAAAGCCCTACAAACTATACTTATGAAGCCTTTCATGTTGCACCACCTAATACACCTTGACTAGCGGCTTTCTCCTTACTTTCACTTTCTATTACGCTTGCTATAAGACCCATTGCTGAAGCACCTATTATTCTGGCTATTCTCACATCCTTTATAGATTCCGCCAGAAAATCATCGATGTCTGAAGATGAAGGCAAAGTTCCGTAAAACTTATATTCATCATTATCTATACGAATGAATATGTAAGGTTTGCCTTCTTCCTTTTCTTCCTTTACTTCCTTTACTTTTCCTTGCTTTATCAAAGTCTCAACTATCCGAGCTGCTTCATATATCGTTTTTTGAACAGCATCTATGCTTACAGCATTGTTCAATCTATCAAGTAAAGTATAATGACCCATTGCCAAAGCTACGCTAGCTAGAAGGTTTCTTACTCTTATATGTCTTCGTATTATATTTTCTCTACCTTCTTTATATATCTCAGCCATAATAAAACTATCTCCTACAAATATAAAAATTTTTGTTCCTCAGATGTGAAAAATTATTATCAGAAATAGGTAAATGCACTTCCAATTTCGGTTATTTTATACCTTTTTATCCTACTGTCAAATTCCACCAAATTTTCTTCCATCAGACGGTTTATTTTTCTCCATATTGTTGTTCTTCCTCTATTCAATGTTTTAACTATTTCACCAGGCTTAAGAGGACCTTTCTCTTTTAATGTTCTCATTATCTCTATAGAAATAGAATCTAACTGAANAGGAAAGAAAATTTTGCTAGGTAGTGAAACATGTATTGAAGAGTCTTCACTTATCATCAATATTTCACAATTAATCTTTTCACTAGTTATCACCGATAAAATATAAGCTAGGAGAATTCTTTGTCCACCACTTAGATTAAATACGATTTCTGAATGTCCTCTAATTTTTTCCAATATTATTTTTCTAATTGATGAAATAGCATAAAAAGGGTTTTCAATGTTAATTTTATATTTTTCTATGTTTAAAGGCAGACTCCTAAAGGTGGTAACAATCGAAGAATAAGCCTTATCGACTCTTTGATCCTCACTAGAAGTAAATATGACCAATTTAGTGTCTTGCTTGATACCTCTACTGAAAATATCCCTTATTATGAATTTTTCATCGAATCCCAAAGTAGCGAATACGATCATAAATTTATATTCTGTCACCTCACCTAAAAAGCTTTTTAAAATAAGGAAATTTCACTAAAGAGAAAATAATCTACTTAATTCCTGGATTACTATTTCCTCATATTTCTTTTATAAAATTATTAGAACTTCTACTTACACTTAAATCCATCTCATTTTTATTCCATTAGTCTCTTTTGGAATATCATTCCTTCTCTTATCACTCTTTTCTTAGCAATTTCACAATATTTCGATGCCTATTCCTCTTCTGTTTAGCAATACACATGCTATTAGTGTAGTTCCACTGCCTAAAAAAGGATCAACACAATATCATTTACAAAACTGAAAAGCTTAATACATCTCTTTCCCTTTCATATCAACTATAAAATCAGAAATCATGTTATCAGCAAGGTTTTGCTTTACATGCTTTAAGCTTATATTTGGGAAAAAGTATATGCTCAATAGTTTAATTAGAATATTGTGAATAAAAAGTTAGTCTAGTCATGTCAAGCCCTTTTGAAAGGATTAAAATACCATTGGATGTTGAGGAAACAATTAGGAAGATACTGGAAGGCATACCTAGGATATCTGCTAGTGATCCGAAGGAGAAATGTTTAAAAAGGATAAGATTTGTTGAAGAACAAATAAGTAGATATGAAGTTTTTTTGAAATCTTTTCCAAGAATAAATGGATTGCATCCTTTTTACAGAGAAATAGTTGAAATATTAACGGGCAATGTAGATGAATTTAAAATTTGTTTAGCTTCTATTAAAAGAGCAATATCTTTAACAAGAAAATTGTCAAAAGATTATTCAAAATTAATATTGAAAGAAGAAAAAGATTTTAATAAATACCTAAGAGAATATGTTGGAAGGGTTGCTTCAATTTTAAGAAGAAGAAAGAAATGTATAAGTTTTGCGATTGAAATTTCTAAACAATTGAGAAAACTCCATGCCATAGATCCTAATTTGCCAACTATTATAATTGCAGGACCGCCAAACGCAGGGAAAAGCACTTTGGTTAGGAAAATTTCTACAGGAAAGCCTAAGGTAGCTGTTTATCCTTTCACAACAAAAGATGTACATGTAGGTCATATCATAAACGAATTTCAAAGAATACAGGTAATAGATACTCCTGGAATTCTTGATAGACCTATGAAGGAAAGAAATAAAATAGAATTGAAAGCTATAAGCGCTATAAAGAATTTGGAAGGAATCATAGTTTTTCTTTTTGATACTTCAAGCTTATCAATGCTTAAGCCTAAAGAGCAAATTAATTTATACAATGAAGTCAAGGGATTGGGTAAAATCGTTGTGCCTGTAATTAACAAAATAGACCATGTTGATGAAGAATTATATAATTTAATTAAAAGAGAGCTAGAAAAAGAACTTCATTTTGAAATAAGCGCTGAAAAAGGTTACGGTGTAAATGAACTCTTAAATTACTTGTTAGACAAACTACTAAAACAGAAAATTAACTAATTATTTTATTCTATAGCAACAGAACTCAATTATTGCGGTTTTGTCTTCAATTTAAATTACATATTTCATTGACATCGATAACATACCTCTTCTTAAATTTAAAGATGCTTATAATAAAGCTAAACTAGTAGCTTTTTTTTGGGCGTGATCATAGTATTGTATTATTCAACTATTTTAAGCCTCTCAGAACTTGGAAATTAGTAATCTTTGATACACAATCATAATATAAGAACAGTTAACGAAAGATTTAGTACAAGCGGAAAATATCTAAGAGATCTTATAGAAAAGAAGGCAAACTTAAAAAATTTATTCAAATTGGAATAAGAGATTTTTACAATTCAATAAAGTAAAAATTCTTCCTTAAATTTTTAAAATCAGAATCACTAGTGTTTATAGAATATTTTGATATCTTCACAAGTTCTAAATAGAGAATTACATTAAATTTAAAGGATTTTCGTAATTTAGGTTCACCTGTTGACATTTAAAGGTCTATCTGATTAAAACAAAGATCCTGAAGTAAATTTTTATAGAAATAAAAACTGTCAAAGCTGCAATAAGAGAGAAACAAAAGTAAGATATGCAATAAAAAATAAAAAGGTTAAATATGAGATAATTAAGTTTGCTGAAGAATTAGAAGAAGTTAAAAATAAGACAGAAAAGGAAATAGATAAGCAAATGGAAGAATATTAAATAGAATAAAAAAAACTATATTAACTGAACGTTGTCGGCCGGAGATCAATTTTTGATAAATAAATATATTCTTTACTACCTTTTTTATTAATTCAAATATTCCATCTGGACAAATCGACTTTTTCCTAAATTTATTTCAGGCTTTCCACTTTTCATTCAAAATTTTTTATCATTTTTTGCATTCCTTTAGATTTAATAATAAATCTTTGACGTATTCGAACTGCCTATCTGTATATGCTGTAGTATGTAGTTCAAGGGTAATTGCATGACTATCTTTCATTGGAATAGTTAGAAATACTTTGTAACCTACAATTTCTATATCATCATAATCGGTATAATCACCATGTTCAACCTTGCAACATTTACTGGTTACATTGAAGTCTATATGGTTTATTTTATATACAAATTCCATTTTTTCAATTTCCTCAACTATTGATTTTATTCTTGCGGGGTCAATATCTTTCACAGGATGGCCTCCTTTCTTAAGTTGTTCAGATTTTTCTTTTTGGTCAACTCTTTTAGGAATAGAGTCTTCAAGAAAGTCAATCAGTGATTTTAACACATCTGCATTATTGCTTAATTTATATATATCTACATACTCTTTTAAGCTCTTTCCTTTGTATTTAAAATTAGAAACAAATTTTGCATTATTGTTTAAATAAAGATAAACAGCTTTCATGCGTTTTTCATCTTTCAATATAAATAGAGGATAAGTAACAGCGCTTAGATCTTCAGGTTCAAAAGCTTTCTTAACTTTTTCTTTTAATTCAGGCTCTAGCTCATCATACTTTTTATTTTTAACCTTTTCGCTTATTTTATTCCATTCACGTTCTGCGGACTCACTTAAAACATGAATAACATAACTAACGTTAGACATATACGAAAGAAGTAATAAATCTGCAGACATCGTTTTTCTTCCCCCTGCAATATTAACAATTACTTCATTATTTTTTGGATCTGCTGCTGAAATAGCCTTTCGCATTACCTTGATCATTTCAAGTTGATCTCTATAGTCCTTAATATCATCCTTAGGTAATATATATTGGAAGTCAAAATTATTAAAGTTCATTTCAGTTTCTGTATAACTTAATAGAAGATTAGCGTAATCATTAAGGGCTTTTTGGGTAGTTATTACAAATACCTTGTCAATTTTAATATTCAGATTGTTTTGAACATAAATTATACCTTCTGTTACAATGCCTGGCGATAATCCCATGGAAGTTACTAAAATATTAGCCATATATTAAAATTAAATTTATTTAATAAATATCTTTTTATAAATTATTTTTTATATATAGAGTGGTATAACTGTACCATATCCTATTTCTTTTGCATATCCTAATCCATTTCTGTAAAGCTCCTCACCATTCTTTTCTTCACCGAGGAAGATTAAAGAACCTGGAACTAAAGCTTGATATATTGGTTTTCTTTTGTTGTTTAACAAGCTATAACCTGCTCCTAGTAAATTCACCTTTCCATATATTTTAACATTCGTATCTATCTCGCTTCTAATACTTTCGATTATGTCTTTACCTGTATCATAAAGAATCGGAGATGCTACGTATAGCACGTTTGCCTTTTCGCTTATTTTTAAAAGTTCCTTTATTTCTCCTTCTTTAATCATTATTTCGCAAACTCTTCCTTCTCCTCCTAGTCTAGTATGATACGAACCGGTCTTGACTTTTGATTCACCAATTATTTCATAGTAGATTTCAATAAGCAAATGCTTCCCAAAAGAATAGTCAATGTATTGAGCGCTATAAATTAAACCTTTATCTTCTTCTACGACTTTGATATTCTCTTTTCTTACTTTTAACCCAATTCCAATTCTTTCTTGTATTTTAGGTGATATGGTTTTACCTTTCAATTCTCTATTTAGCTCATCTAGCATTTTTTCTTTCTTAGCGGAGTTTTCTTCTTCAATAATACTTTTTATCTTAGTGACGTAACTATTTAAGGCATCGTAAGAAATCAACTTGTTTTTAAGACTAAAATCTAAATAAATGTTTGAGCTATTTGTTTTCTCCTTATTTATTATGCTAATGATAGGTCCTCTAATAGCTATTTTGCCCAGTACACTAATATATTCAGATATCCAATCTTGAGAAGGTGAAAAGTTAGAACCGAATAGAGTTGCAAGTGCTCCAGCGATAGTAGATGGTGTAGGTAAAATAAGACTTCTACCCATTGAATAAACACCTCTTGAGCTTGGATCGAATTCTCCTGATCCTCTGAAAAATATTGGACCCAAAATTTTAAATTTGACTAGCATATTAAATTCCCCTAATACCTCCCCAATAAACACGAACAGCTTTAAACAGTTGAGCTAGTAACCATTTTTCATATTCTTTTAGTAAGTCTTCTTTTTTCATATAAATATTATTTAATATTATGATATATCTTTCGAAATTTTTGATTTTGTTTATTTTTTCTTTTTCATCAGTTATTTTAATATGACGTTCAATTACATTTTTAATTATATCAGCTTTTAATAAATATTCCTTATTTATTAATATATTCCAATTAATTAAGTTATCTTTTTCAATTAAACTATATATTAATCGAGTAGAATATTTTTCATTTAATAAATCTTCGATAATTTCATTTAGAATATCTAAAACATTTTCGTATTTATCTTCATTAATACGCTCTTCCATTTTCAATTCATTAATTCTATATAATGGTAATATAGCATAGGTTTCTGAACCTCTTGGAGAATATACTAAGGTCAAAGAATTCTTAGTTAAGGAATCGCTCTTGCCACATTTATTTTCATATCCTTTTCCTAAAATACTCCATTTACTTTCCTTAGAGAATTCATCCAAATATCTGTTTGAACTATTTATTATTGCATACATAGGATACATATAATGAGCAATATATAAGACATAACTTCTTCCTGTTAATAAAGCAGGAATAAAATAATTGGTACCAATTTGATAAAATCCATTATAGTTTCCATTTTGAAAGTTTTTACTTGTAAGATTTACTATTTTTAAAGCTTTAGCTACAGGAGATATTACAAGGAGATCATCTCCACCTGCATATATTGTAAAGCCATCAAATTCTTCAACAATTGCGTTATCTATTAAAGAGTTTAACATTAGAGATTTACTTACAGAAGAATGATATGAAAAACTAATAACTGAATTAATATTCCTGCTATTAATAAGTTGGGTAAGTTTATCATCTAATTCCTTATCATTAATCACATCTTGTAAGTTATAAGATCTTTTTAAATATTCTTTTAAGCAATCTTTTCTAATTTTTTCTATTTCATCATGATTTAGGTCCAGCTCTAAAGGTAAAAAGGCTTCTCCTGAAACTATTTTACCCATGTTGTCTGCATCGCTCCTAATTAGGACATAATATATTCCGGGCGAGATATCAATTTTATAATCTCTCGCGAAGTTTACCCATTCCCTTTTTCTTTCATTATTTTTCAGGAAAATCAGCTCTGACTCTTTTCTTAAGAAAACAGTTTCTAGAATTGCTTTTGTTCTATTATCAACATTTTTCTTATCGATCTTATTTAAAGCTTTTTCAGGATATTTCCATGTCCATTCATAACTAATCGGCTTAATTTTTTCAATCTCTTCCATCTTTATATCTTCTCCTACTATATCCTCAATTTTCTTTACAGCATTTAAGAGGAGATTATCAGGTATTGCATCCAAAATTTTTTCTTTAAATTCGTACGTTGAAATATCTGCCAACGAAGGAACATGTATATCAAATTTGTAATCTAAGTTATTAAAAAATTCAATTAAGATACTTTCGAATATAATTCTTCTTGATCTATTTATTTCTACAGGAATGGTAATAATCCTTTTTATCAAACAATAAGGACAGAACTTTTCATTTTCAGCGAAATATGGTTCAAATATTGATCTCATCTTTTCATCCAAGGGTTTTCTTAGATCACCTATGAGAACTTCCCAACTAGAAGATACATGCAATATTGCTGGTAGTTTTCCACATACAGTGCAATAATCAAAGGCTCTTCTTGAATGAAGAAGATTTTCATATTCACGTTCACCTTTATATATTCTTGTGGTTAACTCTGTTAGATTTATTTTAGTGAAAGGATCAACTTTTAAATCTTTAAATTTTGATAACTCTATATTTATTCTATCAAAAATTGTTTCATATATTCTTGAATCATCAGAAATACCTTTGTTTATTATATCATCTTTAATATCTATAATTACAATTCTTAAGTCGAATGGTGCTTTTCTAAAATCATATTTTATCTTTAAATTATCTAAGTTATTTATTATATTTTTAATTAATTCATATTTTTCATTTGTTATCTTATTCGCATTTTCTTTTACTGATTCATATATTTTTAACCATATTTTTTCGAATATTCTCTTAATAAGCTCTTTTAATTCCTCTTTATTTAATACAGTAATTCCATGTTCTTTCATTAACTGAATAAATTCTTCATCTTTCTTCAAATATTGTATAGGAGGAAGAACAAAAGTTATCGTTGGAGGCATTACGCTGAATTTTGGAAACAATCCTTCACTCAGAATTTCTATATCATATGGCTTGCCATTTACATTTATTTTTAGTTTCATTAATTTAAAGATCTCTTTAAACTTTTTCGTATCTTTAATTTCTTTTTTTAAATTTCCTAAAAGATAAGTATAGAAGAAAGGATTAAATCTAGCTGTAGGAAGTATTAAAATATCAGGTCCATATAAGTTAACAAATTCTTCAACAGTTTTCCATGCTATTAGTGAAACTAGATAGCTTGATATTCTTAAATCTCTCAACTTCCTTGAAGCTGCTATGTATTCTTGAACTCCAGGTATATCGATCGTAATTACCAAACCTTCAGGTTTTTCACTTTGCGATTCTATAAATAGATTTATTGCTGTAGCTGTTGCATAAATATGATCAAAAACTGAATGTGTTGGTATTCTAGTATCTGAAGGGCTTATAGGTAATTCGTGATTTATCCATGCAAGTTCATAAAGAGCATATAAAGTAAAATAAGCATATTTAGGATTTTTGATTTCTTCTAAAATTTTGTTCAGATCATTTATAAAATCATTCAAATCATTCTCAGAAGGTATTGATTTGTCAAGTTCAGCTTGAATTTCTATAGAAGGATTAAATATGTTTTTAAATCTCCACGATTTTACAACTTCATGTAATTTTTCTTTTGAAACAATTAAATATAATAATTGTCTGTCTAAGCCTGCGGCCAAACGATCGGCTAGATTAATTTTTTTCGAGAAGAAATATGACGTATAATCTGAAATTACTTTTTCAAGCACACTACCTTTTAAAATTCTCTCACCGAGTTGCCATGCTCTATCTTCATGCGCCTCAATTGAGTTATGTCGTTTTCTCAATACTTCAGGTACCGAAATCTTACCCGTTATTACCCAAGCCTTATCTGGTGGATCATGTAATAGGGCTGCTGTTTTATAAAGCCAAAGAACTTCTTTATTCATATTTTATCACCAAGAATTGTGAGTAGCCTAAAGCAGTTTTCGCTCCTATACCCATCGATAAACCATATAATAGCGCTAGATCTAATATGCCCAGCTTATCTTTATCTGGAACAGGTTTGCTTGCTAGCTCTTTTCCTTCGCCTATTTCAATAGTTCTTTTTTCACCTTCTTTCTTTACTCTTTCTTTAATTATGTACATAAAAAATTTGAAAGTGGTGCCTGGTGCAACAGTTAAGAAGACTATTGGTATCGGTTTGACTTCCATTTCATTTCTCACGTCTTTGTAATGTGGGTTAATAATATCGGGATACAGAATATAGCCGTTTTCTCCTTCTTGAACAGGAAATGCATCTGTAAAGCCTACTAAACCTGCGAAATTATTATCACCAAATATTTTATTACACTCATTTTCTGCTTCTTCCTCAGATTTATTCTCGTAGTTTATCAAATAGTAATAGTAGCCATTTCTGATAGCTCCCTTTATACTTGAAGCAGGAATATAAGGAACGTTAAAATAAGGATGAATGTAAAGACCTACTTCGAAAGGAATTTGACCGAAAGTTGAACTAACTCCAAAAGCACCTCTATAAGTTAATTTCATCTTAATTTCTCTAATTAAGCCCCTATTACCTAGATAATTTTCAAGCGCTTTTTTTAAGTCTTGCAAATATTGTTTTATGTCTTCCTTTTTAGATTTGAAATAATTAGAAGAATTCTTTACCAAAAATTCGAGAAATTCTTTTTCATACTCTTCAAAACTTTTCTCTTTTCTTTTTTGATTACTTTTCGATAATTTTTTTCCAAGTATATAAGAACCATGAATAACTGTGAGAGACAAAAGATTTGTAAGATCGTTTTCTTCAAAACTGTACTTTTGATTAAATAAGTAATTTTCGATTCTCATTTTATGCATCTCTTTCATCCCCCTCATAATTGTGATTTGAGGTATCTTTCTAGATAATCTAAAGCTTGATTAAAGGCTTCCTCTACAGCATTCGCATTAGCCACATCTTTCCTATTATCGGTGATATTCATAATTTTAGTAATTTCTTCTTCTCCTCCTTTTTTCGAGAAGTGCTTTAAGATGAATAATTTTTTGTCTTGAGTCTTTTTACAAACAGGCCAATCGTTTGATTTAAAACCATGAAGTATAACAAATTTCTTATTTTTAGTCTCAAAAATATTAATTCCAATAGCAGATTTTCTTCTAAAACCTTTTTTTTCAATTTCCTTATTATTTTCAACTACTTTTTCAAATACTATGTAACCTGTTTTTCGCTGAGATCTTGGAAGACCTAGGATCCATGTATGATAATATTTGTCGGGTTTACCTCTTTTGTCAAAATTTTTCCAAGTAGATTTGAGTACACTTTCATTTATTATCTTTAGTATCTTTTCGGGAGAATGACCTGGTTTAACTTCAAACACTTTAAAGACAAAATAATTAGAAGAAGCATCTAGAGTTGGAACCTCAGGCATCCTACTTGATTTGTTAATACCTTCTTCTAATTTTTCTTTTTTTTCATTAATAATGTTATTTATTAAGTCTTTAATACCTTCTTCTAATTTTTCTTTTTTGTCTGCATTGATTATTTTTTCATTAATAATGTTATAAATCTTGTTTAAATAATTCTGAAATTCAGAATTAATATATATCTCTAATAATTTACATCCAGCAAATCCTCTTGAAGAAAATGCAGATAAACCTTGAAAAATTAGCATAAGTATAAGCGTACCAAATAGTGTTTTTAACATTTCTATTTCTTCAGAAGTTTTTATCTTAGTTTTAGTATAAAATGATATTATTACATTAACGGTATAAGGGGGATATAATGATAATTCTTCTTTTTTGTATTCTTTTTCATCTTTTCTTTTCATTAATATCAGTTTTATTCTTGGTATGGATTCTAGTTCTTTTAATTTGGCATACTTCTCATCAGATTCTAGTTCTTTTAATTTGGTGGTATACTTCTCATCATCTATCATTCTGAATATTTCATTCCTAAAATTATCAACTTTCTCATTATCTATTTTTTCGTATTTTATATTCAACAAAAATTTAGATTGACCGTATTCGTTTCTATCGGAACTTAAATACCTATAATACCTATTAATAATATCTTCTGCTTCTTTATAGCTTGGAAGATTGTTTCTTTGACCCAGGATTACAACTCTTAGCCACCATTTTAATATTCCTTTAATTTTTGATGGGCGTAATCTTTCACCTATTCCCAATTTTAATGAATAAGGTCTAGCATTATATCCTCCAATTCTTAAGTATGAAGAATTTGTTACCTTTACTGAAAATATCAAATTTTTATTCTTAATATCCTCTTGAATTAAAGCCCAAGCATTATCGTGATTCATATTCAACCCCTTTCCTCAAAGTTCCTTCGCATAATCTTTTAATTTGCAACAGATAAGGCATAATCATTCTTTCAATAATTCTTGTTTTATTTAAATTTTGACTTAGCTGTTTTATTGCCTCATAAGGTTTATCAACTTCTACTTGTAAAATTTTGGTATGATTTATAGCCTTTAATAAAATGTAAAGATATATTGAATATCCAGCATTTGTTTTTTCTGCATATTCTTTAATTTTATCTTTATTGCTTTTATCCTCTATTATTTTTATAATTTCAGCATAATATTCGTTTCCTTTAGAAAAACAATAACTCAACGCTCCTATCAATCCTATTTCTTGAATTAATGAAGGCATCTCTCTACTTCTAGCTCTTAATGATGATTCTAAATTGGAAACTTTTTTTTCGTCCTCTTGAGGCTTACGGATGGATGTATAAATCCTATCAAATAATTCAATTGATTTCTTTACAAGAGAATAAATTTCCTCCGTCATCTTTAATCAGGTATACTTTTTTTCTTCAGTTTGTTCAACTTTTTTAGTCAGTGATTTAAATTCAACAATTCCGCTACCTATCGTTTCATGACCTCCAATTATTAGAAATCTTAAATTCTCACTCAAATACTCTCTTATTTTAATTTCGTTTATCTCTTCAATATTTTTAATTTTAAATTTCTCAAAAATTTTTTCATTTTCTTTATATTTAGCTAATAAGGAAGCAGGAGGTTTTGAATAAAATACCGTTGTAAAGAAAATGGTTTTTGGAGGAGCATACTCTTCTGTCCAAGGAGAGCGACCGCTTTCTACGGTTTTAGAACTCCTATTTAATTTAACTCTAGTTAATCTTATTAAGGATCTTTCGGCTTGTTGTAATGCATCATCATCTTCTATTATGATCAACTCCTTGTCTAAGTCCAAAGCTTTTTTTAACTCACCAACTTTATCATTTTTATTTAAGTTTTCTAGAATCAACTCTTCATTTATTACAACTATTTTCTTGTTGTCACTTTCTATTGAAATAGCATCAATTTGATCGCATACGTTAGTTTTTCCTTCTTTTATTAAGTTTTCAATTTTCTCATCTAACTTATATTTTACCATAT
Source organism: Crenarchaeota archaeon SCGC AAA471-B05 (assembly GCA_000380705.1). Classification (GTDB taxonomy): domain Archaea; phylum Thermoproteota; class Thermoprotei; order Gearchaeales; family Gearchaeaceae; genus SCGC-AAA471-B05. The sequence continues at coordinate 2,107 of AQYM01000020.1, read as the reverse complement.
CTGCATATTCTTTAAATCTTCTCAACAACAGAGGACTAGTGAGATAACAATAAACACCTTTAAGGCTTCTCGCAGGAAAAGCTAACAAATAGGCATCAGTTAATGCAACAGTTGAAGCAAATTCGCCGCTTTCATCTGATCCAAATAATAGCTCAGCAATTTTATTACCATCTTTAAAATGAATGTAACTTTTAATGGCTCCTTTCAAGCTTGAAGAATAAATTGTAGGAAAGCCGTAACTATCTCTTTGTATAGGCAAATCTACGATTTCTCCTCCCTTTCCAGTTCCTACATGCAAATTTGTTTTTGTCTTAATTAAGAAAATATCATATGCAGAATATTTACCAATCATACGTTATATATTTTTTATATACTTAAAAATTTTTTTGTATTTCTTGAATTAAAACAAATACTAAATATTTCTCAACATAGCTCAGAAACCCTTAAAACATTTATTTTTAACTCTAATTCAAAAGCTTATCTTGTTAATATTAAGAATTTCGATACTTTTCTTTAAGTTTCTCAGAATTTTGAGAAAAATTATTATAAATTTCGCTTAGTCTTCTAAATATTTAAAAGACATTAAAATTTGAAATTTTTAAGATTCTCTTGAGCTTTTGAAAGCTCCCAATGTGAGATATGCAACACTGAATCAGAGACTTTAGAAATGTAAACCCTCGATTTAAAGCTAAGAATTAAAATTAGAAATGAAAAACCAGCCATATAGGGAAGCAAAAGTTTAATAAAACTGAGTAAAGTATATTATAAAAAATTTTTTTATTATATAGTATGGAAATAAGTGAAGAAGAAAAGATTTGGGGATTTATTGCTTGGGTTGCTTCAATAATTGGTGCTATATTAGCCTTGGTTTTAAAACCAAATTTAAAATATGTTAAACATTGGGCTTATTTATCCTTAGCCTTTTTTATTTTAATATTATTAGGATGGGTTTTTTTATCGATAGTTGAATTAATTATTGGCTTAATTCCCTTTATCGGGAAACAAATAACAAATATATTAAATCTATTATTTATTGCTGTGATAATAATTATTTGGATTATTGGAATTGTTAAATCTTTATCAAAAGTTTATTGGAAACCTATAATTATATATGATTTAGCTAAATATTTTGAACGTTAAAATTTTAATTAAATAATTAATAAACTAACTTTTTTAGATTAATTATCAATCTAAATTTACAAATTGAAAGCAAAAAACTTTCCATGTTTATATCATCTCTCACTAATTTTACAAATTGAAAGTATTATACTCAGTACGTGATCTAATGATGTTTTTTGACTCACTAATTTTACAAATTGAAAGCTTATACTTAAGAAATTAAAAGTTTTATTTTTCTATTATTACTGCAGTACTCCGACATGTTTATATTACTACTGCTGATGTTTTTAATTTTTCTATTATTACTGCAGTACCCGTTGCTGATACCATAACTACGCTTTGAAAAATTTCAGTTGTTTCGAAATCCAAACCTATTATTGCATTGGCACCCAAGTATTTAGCTTGTTCAATTGCTCTTTTCAGCGCTTCATCCCTAGCCTTTAACATTTCTTTAGTAAAAGCAGAAATTTCCCCACCTACCATCGATTGTAAGCCAGCCAGAAATTTCCCTCCTAAACCCCTTGTTCTAGCTGTAATTCCGCTTACAACACTAAGAACTTTGATAATCCTATAGCCTGGAATTTTAGGTGTGGTAACTACTATAAATTAGCCTTCATAATATTATAAAATATAAGCTAAATGTTGACACGCAACTTCTTCATAAACAAACACATTTATATCTATTTTATCCCTTCAAACAAAATAAAAATGTTAAACCTGATAAAATTTTGAAAGAAAACGAAGTTATTGAACAAGAAAGAATAGCTTTAATTCTCTTTATGAGATTCGTTATTACTTACTATACCATCCCGAGCCAGAAGAAGACTTTCAATTCTCTTTATGAGATTCCATTAATTATATCTCCGAAAGCATTTTGGTATGAATTACTTTCAATTCTCTTTATGAGATTCTATTAAATTAACTAGAATTGCAAGTTCTGAAAATAATCTTTCAATTCTCTTTATGAGATTCTGAAAGTTTTATGGCC
>AQYM01000019.1 GCA_000380705.1 Crenarchaeota archaeon SCGC AAA471-B05 | reverse complement strand
CTGAACAGGATCATATAGAAGGTTTAGAGTATTTAAAAAGAATTTATGGTGCTGAAATAACAACAAGTAATAAAATTATCGAATCTTGGAAGAAGGCTCATCAATTGATAACCACAAAATCATAATCAACATAAATCTTTTTTATAAAGAATTAATTTAAAATTTCGTTAACTGTAATTAACGTAGAAACTCGTTCCATCAGTTAAATTCCTAACTTCTTCAGCTACGTTTTGTTTGCACGAATCGATAGTGGACATTCCTAATTTTTTAGCTATTTTTAACATCTTTTCTGCTAGTTCTATTGCAATAACTTGAGAAGTTCCTAACAATTACGCACACATTTCTGCAAACAATCCAATTGCTTTAGCAATAACTGCAGGAGCAACTTATGTAGCAAGAGGATTTTCAGAAAATCCTCCGCATTTAGCTATGCTGATAAAAAAATGGAATCCTTCATAAAGGATTTGCATTATAGAGGTTTTTAGCCCATGCATCCCCTTCAAAAAGCTAAAACATATGAATGGTTCAGGAAAAGAATTACAAACTTGAATAATAGGTCATGATCCAAGAGATACGGATGCTGCATCCAAAAAGCAAGAGAATTCGTCCAAAAATACCTATAGATTTACTCTATGTTACAGAGAAGACTAATTATCATGAACTTTTCGAAGTAATCAAAGAAATCCCCTTGATAGCTCAACCTTTCCAACAGTAGAGGAAGCAAGGAAGATATTAGATGAATTTTTATAATTTTCAAGTTTTTAAAATAATATTGATATTATCTGGATCTTTAATTTTAATTTTTTCTCCTTCAATAGTGTAACTTATTCTAAGTTCTCCCAAGCTTTTCATGATACATTCAAAATCTTCTTTTGAAGGAAGCTTTATTGTGAAATAAGATAATCCTCTCATGTTCTCCTTTCTAGGAGGAGCTCCTAGGCTTTGCCAAACATTNGCTCCGATATGATGATGATATCCTCCGCTTGCAAGGAAAATTGCACCGTAATATCTAAATGTCAAGTCTAAACCCAAAGCTTTTGTGTAAAAATTCTCAGTTCTAGATAAACTAGAAACCTTCAAATGTACATGTCCTATTCTTGTTTCATCGCTTATTCCTTTAAATTCTTCATTTGCTAACTTAAGTAACCCTTCTATATCTAAGGGTTCAGTGCTCATCGCGATTTTATTACCGATTCTAATCCATTCATTTCTTGGCTTATCGCAATAAATTTCTATTCCATTTCCTTCTATATCACGCAAATAAATTGCTTCGCTTACCAAATGATCTGCAAAACCTTCAATAGTTGCTTCTTTCTCTAATAAGTGCTTAAGCATTATTGCCAAATCCTTTCTAGTAGGCAATAAGTATGCTACATGATATAAGCCTACAGAATTAAATTCTTCTTTAATCGATTTCTCATCCCTTAATAACTTCAAGAAAGGATTTTTGTTCGATCCTAATATGGCATATTCATTACTTTCTTTAATGACTTTAAATCCTAAAATTTGCTCGTAAAATTCTATCATTCCTTCAAGATTCAATACTTTGAGTTCGATTTCCTCGATTTTAATTTCTTCCTTAATCTTATGCACAAATTATTTCTATCCTAAGAATAATAAATTGTTATTGTTAATTAATCGTAAGATAAAATTCAATTCTTTATAATAGGTTATTACTTTATGATAATGAAATTTAAAATATGAAATGGTTCCTCAATATTCTTTATAAAATCCAAGAAAAATTATTTCATGCATGATTGCTTTCTTTTTTCATTTCTTCTTTAATTTTCTTAACCGTTTCTATGATTGAAGAAATGAAAAAATCCAAAATATTAATGATACATTTTCATTTAAGTAAAGATAATACTCCTTTTAATATTGCAAATAATATATAGATTAATTAATATTAATTGTTCATGTGAATTAAAATCATACTTATGTTGATTATAAAAATAATATTAGAAATGGTTAGGTTGTTTTGTTTAATAAATTTTTGATTTTATGAAAGATACATATCTCCTAAAAACTATTCATCATTACTGTAATCAATTCTTAACTATATTTATAAAAAAATTTAATTTAAAAAATAAATTATCCGAGATATTCTATAAGTGCTCTCCAAAATGGAAATATCCCTGTAGGTGTCGTAGCATCTATAACTTTTACTACTTTGATTTCTGGTAAAACGGTTGCATCTAAAATTATTATTTTATTATGATCCCATGCTGAAACTATAATATACTTGCCATCATAACTATATTCAGGATGAACTATTTTTCCAGCTTTATCTAAACCTAAATCCTTCCATGTAATTACTTTAACAACAGGTTCTGAACCTAATTTACCTTTAGCTACCATTTCTCTATCTACTATGAATAAGGTACCATTATGTTTACCAAAAACTATATCAAACCAAATGTACTTTACATCAGGATTGCCGATTGGAATTGGTGAAGAAAACAGACCTCCACCTGCATTTACATCTATCCCTGCAGGCCATATATAACCTACCAATTCCAAAGTATGGATATTTACTACGGTAATATTAGCAGCACCTATTGAATTTGCATACCATAATCCATATTTAAAATCAGGTGTTCCTTGACCGGGATGCGGTATTTTAGGAGTTTTTATTATTTTGAATATTTCCATTTTTTCAACATCAATTATTGTATAAGTATTATCTACTTGTGAAGTTACTGCGATATATCTTTCATCCTCACTTAAAGCATTAATTTCATGCAAAATCCTTCCAGTTTTGAATGTTTTAACTATTTTAAATGGTGGTTTTTGTTCAATAAACCAAGTTTCTCCTACTTCTTTCAAGTTTATAGCGAATAGTTTATACTTATTAATACCATACACGTTTGCTACTCTTGATTTTATAGAATTTCCGTCATAATCAATGCCGTATGCTAGAATTACCTTCAACGGAACCAAGGTTTCTGCATCGAGTATTAAAGCTGAAGAAGGTTCATAGTTTCCAGCTAACAAATATTTTCCATCATATGATAATGCTAATCCTCTTGAATCAACACCGATTCTTATTTGCCTAACTATTTGTAACGAATACAAATCTATTTTTGATACTAAGCCATCTCTAGAAATCGAATACATCCATCTTTTGTTAGGATGCAATTCAACGACATGCACTTTATCTCCAACACCAATAATATTGCCCAAATCTTCTAAGGTTTTTAGATTTATTATTTTTATTGCGCCTTTAGGATATTCACGTTGAATAATAGCTGCCAAATATGGATAATCTTCGATCTTCCAGTTTTTAGGTTCATTTGGAAGATTCTTTTCTTCAACATAAACTTTAAGCGTACTGTTAACGAATTTTATATCTAAATAATCTTCTGCTCTCACTGTTTTACCAGCTACTTTTGGATTAACTATCAGTTTTCCTTTCATTGCGGCATGCCCAGAACCACAGTATATAGCACATTCGAATATAAATTCTCCTACATAAGTTGCGATAAACTCAATAGTATATTTTTTCCCGACTTCAAGTATAACGTTAATGTTATAAGGAGGTCCTATAGTGAAGGTATGAGCAAGAAATCCTGGTTCTAAGTCTGATGTAACTTCCGTTATATGAATAATTACTTTCGTTCCTTCTGTAACATTAATTATTGAAGGTTCAAAACCGAACTGAAAAACTTTCATATTTATCTCTTTTGTAGGAATTGCTTCTGTTGGTGGAGGAGAAATAAAAACATAATACCCAATAAGTATTCCTAATATAAATCCTGTAATACCAGTTGCAATGCTAGTAACAGTAATACCTTTAATTATTTTTCTTGTAAGTTTCATATTTCTTTAATCATTAAATAATCATTTAAATGTTTATTTTGACTTGTCCAAAAATTTTTTAACAAATATAATCATATAATTTTATATTATTTTTTATAATTAAATATATATTTATATAATTCAGTTTAAAATGTAATAAAAATATCTATTAATGTTGTGAATCTATAATTCCTTGAAACCTCTTCTAATGATTGAAGTATAAGAAATACTTTATTTAACTAAGAGTTGTTTGTTATTAAAAGTGTAAAACGAATTCCTTTAGGAGTAAATAAAGCTAGATAAAGATTTAGATAAATCAAAATACAAGGAGTAGAACTAAAAGGATGTTAAAGTTTCTTTAGCTTTCTGGCAAAATCGTTAAATTATTATATGGAGTTGCTAAGTTGTGGATATTTCAGAGGTTCAAAAGATTCAAGATTTAGTAAACAAAGAATATTTTCAAGAGGCATTAAGATTGATTGAAGAAATTAAGAATGTTAAAGATTTTTCAGAAAACTTTTTAATTCATTCCAAAAAATAACTGCCTTACCTGGACTCGCACGTTATCATGAAGCTTTTAACGTTGCAAAAGAATTACTAGAACTTACCAATAAGGTTACTACATCAACTGAACAAGTAAATATTATAGATGAATACAAAGCCTCTACCAAGCATATGCTTTACACCATTTATTCCATGCTCGATTATCTTTTGTTGTAAGTCTAAATCGCTTAATCCTTTTAATATTTGTTTTAAATAACCGGATGGGATCAATCTATAAACAATTTCATTCTTGATAAAGGAGCCGCACCCAATATTATTGCATAGTCCTTTCAAGTAATTTACAAACAGAACAGCTTAAAGTATACTCATGTCCCTTTATCTGGCATTTTAATCGTTTTTATACAGCTTTCCTTTAATTTCTCTTCCATTTCTCGACTTATTTGATCTTATTTATCAAATGATCAGAAAATTTCTCTCTTACAATTATTTTGAAATCACTAATTTTTCATCCTGAAGATGTTCCATAACCATATCTTTTAACAAGTATTTTCACCTCAACAGGTCCATCTATCTATCAATATATAAATTCGAATTCAATATTAGAATAATTGTTCTATTATATATATATATTTATTCTTTTCTTCTAAAATTTTAATTGATTTAAAAATTTAGAAATAATATTTGACTGTAGTTATAGTACTCATTGACAACTAAAATAGAATTCTTAATTTTTATGATCGGAATATTCGCCATAGTATTTCATATATTAAAGGGACTTAATTCAAAAAGAAACCAAAAGATTTAAATACTTAAAAATTAATCATATTTCAAATTGGGTAGAAATAGTAGAATGATTGGCGTATTAACAGCCTTAGTAACGCCTTTTAGGCAAGACCTTACTCTCGATTTAGAGGTTCTAAGAGAAAATGTAAGGTTCCAAATAGAAAATGGAATTCATGGGTTGGTTCCTTTAGGAACTACAGGAGAATCTCCTACAATTCGAGAAGAGGAAAGGAAATTGATAATAAAAACAGTAATTGATGAAGCTAATAATAAGGTGCCAGTGATAGTAGGAACCGGTACATATTCAACAGAGGAAGCCATTCGTCTATCAAAAGAAGCCCAAGATCTAGGTGCAGATGGCTTGCTTGTTGTAGCACCGTATTACAACAAACCTACTCAAGAAGGTTTGTATTTACATTTCAAAGCAATTAGTGAATCAGTTGATATACCAATTATTATTTATAATATTCCTGGAAGGACAGGAGTTAACATTGAAGTACAGACCTTAGTTAGATTATCTCAGTTTGATAACATCATAGCCGTCAAGGAAGCTTCAGGAAACATAGCACAAGTTATGGATATCATTGAGGCATTAGGGAATAGATTGATTGTTTTAAGCGGCGATGATAACCTTACTCTTCCAATCATGGCTTTAGGAGGCAAAGGTGTAGTATCTGTAATCAGCAATTTACTTCCAAGACCTTTAGTTGAGCTGGTCGAATCTGCATTAAAGGGAGATTTCCAAAGAGCAAAAGAATTACATTATCGCTTACTTCCTCTTTTCAAAGCTGCTTTTATTGAAACAAATCCCATACCTATTAAAACTATGATGAACCTTGTAGGTATGAAAGTTGGTCCATGCAGATTACCGCTTTGTAATATGCAACCCCATAATTTAGAAAGACTCAAAAAAATTCTTTCTCAATACGAAGATTACTTTAAACTGAAATGAATATCGCGATTGTAGGTTATGGAAGAATGGGCAGGGCGATTCATGAGGCAGCTATAGAGAATAACATAAAGGTGGTTTCTATTATTGATCCTACAGATCCTGAAGCAACTCATAAAAAAATTACACATGAAGCTTTAGAGAATGTAGATGTAGCATTGGATTTCTCAAGAGCAGATGCAGTTTTAGATAACGTTGAAAAGATTGCTAAACTAAAGTGTAACATCGTAATGGGTACAACGGGATGGTATGAGAAGCTAAATGTTGTAAAAAAAATAGTTGAAGAAAACGAGATAGGTTTCATCTATAGTCCTAACTTCTCAATAGGCGTTAATTTGTTCTTTGCAATAGTTAATAAAGCTGCCGAATTGTTCAACAAAGCCAAATGGTATGACGCTTATGTTTATGAGATTCATCATAATAAGAAAATAGATTCGCCTTCAGGGACAGCTCTTCAAATAGCCAAAATAGTAATGAGCAAAATGGAAAGGAAAAAGAAGATTTTAGCTGAGATGATAAACAGAAAAATAGAGCCTGATGAATTGCACGTGGTTAGTATAAGAGCAGGTAATGTTTTTGGACTTCATGTAGTGGGCTTTGATAGTGAATTCGATAATATAGAACTAAGACATGAAGCGAAAAACAGAAAAGGTTTCGCTCTTGGTGCATTGTTAGCTGCTAAATGGATCATGAATAAGAAGGGTTTCTATAACTTTATCGAAGTTTTCAACGAGATGATTTGAAATGATCGTTATGAAATTTGGAGGCACTTCTGTAGGCAATGCAGATAGAATTAGAAATCTCTCTAAAATTGTAAGCGAAAATATTCATAGAAAACCAATTGTAGTAGTATCAGCCTTCAACGGTGTAACTGATCATCTAATAAATCTTGCATATAATGCACTTAAAGGAGATTTGAATCTAGATTGGCTCATTAACAGATATCTTAATGTTATGGAAGAGTTAGGATTAGACTTCGATCTTTTAAAAGAAGAATTCAAAGAATTAGAAGTTATATTAAAAGGAATAAGTTATTTAAAAGAGCTTAATGCGAAGATTTTGGATTTGGTAATGTCTTTTGGTGAAAGAACTTCGTCCAAAATAATAGCTGAATATCTTAATAATGTTGGAATAAATGCAAGGCAATTCAATGCTTATGATATAGGATTGATTACAGATTCTAATTTTGGAAACGCTGAAGTATTAGAACAATCTTATGAAAACATCAATAAGTACTTATCAAATCTAAAGGATTGCGTTCCAGTAATAACTGGATTCATAGGTAAAGATCCAAAGGGTCGAATAACAACTCTAGGTCGGGGAGGTAGTGATTATACAGCTACAATAATCGGTGCAGCTGTCAATGCTGAGGAAGTTCAAATTTGGACAGATGTAAATGGAATTATGACTGCTGATCCTAAAGTTTGTCCTAATGCAAAAGTCATCGATGCATTAACTTATGAAGAAGCTTATGAATTAGCATATTTTGGAGCAAAAGTATTGCACCCAAAGACCATTTTGCCAGCAAAAAGGAAAAATATACCTATCAGAATTTTGAATTCTTTCAATCCTTCTAATAAAGGAACCTATATAGTTGCTAATGTAGAAAGAAAAAGAAAAGTTATCGCAATTGTTTCCAAGAAAAATATCAATATCATTAATATACATAGTCCTAAAATGTTCTTAGCATATGGTTATCTATACAAAATATTTGAAGTCTTCAATATTCACAAAATACCCGTTGATCTAATATCAACCTCTGAAGTAAATGTATCATTAACCATTGAAAATAAATATGAAGTTGCAGAATTGATTAAAGATCTTAAGGAAATTGCCGATGTGGAATTATATCCTTCGAGAGCATCGATTTCATTAATAGGCAAGGAAATAAACCAAGAACCTAACATTGCAGGAAAGGCTTTCTCAATTTTAGGCGAAAAAGGG
>AQYM01000018.1 GCA_000380705.1 Crenarchaeota archaeon SCGC AAA471-B05 | reverse complement strand
CCACTACAGCATTTGTTCTATCTCTAATAGGAGGAATATTAATTTTAATAGGTGCAATTATGGGAGCGATTTTTTTAGCATTAGTAGGTGCAGCATTTGAAACTATTTCATTATTTGGAATGGTAGGCGAATTATTATTAATTCTCGGTATTGTAGGTTTGATTTTTGCAATTTTAGTAATAATAGGTGCATTTATGATAAATTCTGGAAATCCTCAAAGAGTAAGAATGGGCGGCATAATTGTTTTGATTTTTTCAATTCTTTCTTTATTCACAGCTGGCGGAGGATTTTTTATCGGTTCCATATTAGGATTAGTAGGAGGAATTCTTGCATTAGTTTGGAAGTCTACAAAAGCTCAAGTTACTCAAGCACCACCAGCTCCTAGTTAATAAAAATTTTTATTTTTATCATATTTTGCTATTAATTATTATGCAAAATCTATAAAAAATATCTAGACCAAAAAGATATATATTACTATAAATTAGAATAGATAAATTTTTAAATAAATAATAGAAGTAATGTTATGAAAAATATTTTAGTATTAGGCAATGGAACTGGGGTTTGTCTTCAGCAAAATTTCTTTCAGAAGGATTAGCTAAAGAAGCAATTATAGCTCTTATAGATAGAAAAGATAAAACAGAATTCAGGTCGTCTTATCTTTATGTTATGATGGTTATCGAGAACCAAATCAAGTATCGGCTCCTTTATCTTTAATTGAAAGNAAAGGAGTTAAATTCGTCAATACAGAAGTTAAAAAGATTGATGTGAAAAACAGATATGTTGAGACTTCTGTAGGAAATTAGAGTATGATTAATTTTATTATAGCATCAGATGCTGAAAAGAAACCTGAGCTAGTTAAAGGAGGACCTTTTTTTAATCCATGGGAACTTGATGGAGCTTTTAAGCTTAGAAAATTGATCAAATGTTTCAAAATGGGAAAACTTTTAGTCGAATACATAGCATCCCCTATCAATGTCCGCCAGTCCATGGGAGGTGACTTTTCTTTTGGACTTTTATTATAGCGGTTTAGGTTTGAGGAAAAATATAGAATAACTTTAGTACATCCATTTAAAAGACCTTTTGAAAACTTTGTCCTTTAGCAGCTAAAAGGATTATNTATTAGANAAGAGAACTTATAGCGGATTTCATGAAANAGGTCTTGATTTGTTGTTAAGATCATTGAACGTAAAAACTGTAATAATTACCGGTTTGCATACCAATATATGCGATAGACATACAGCTGCCGATGCCTATTTCAGAGGTTATAAAATAAAAGTTCCTGAGGATTGTGTTGATTCTTTTACTGAANAGGATCATNTAGAAGGTTTAGAGTATTTAAAAAGAATTTATGGTGCTGAAATAACAACAAGTAATAAAATTATCGAATCTTGGAAGAAGACTCATCACTTAATAACTACAACATCGTAATCAGCATAAATCATTTTTTGCTTATAAAAAATTTCATTAACTACAATTAACAAGAAACTAGTTCTATCCAGTGTTAATGAAGAAGGTGTTGCTAATATCGTGCTACATGGTCTTTAGAGGTCATAATAATTTACACTTGATTTTATGGTAAAGATGTGTAGCTATAAAATAAGGTTAAATGATCGAATAATAATATATATTCTTGATGAGTCATACTATTGAAATTTTTTCAGGAGATTGCTATTTTTGTAAAAGAGCAATTAATATTATTGAAGCAGGAAAATGTTATGGTTGTAAGCTAATTATTTATGATTTAAATAATGTAAATGATGAGATAAGAAAGAAAATTAAAGAATATAAAATAAATTCTGTTCCAACAATAATTATAGATAAAAAAATTAAGATTATAGGATTACCAAATTTTTCATGGATATGTGATGATGAATTTTATAATTATTTAGAAAAAAATTTCTCTATAAAATGAAAAGAAATTATTTTATTTTATTTTTAATTTTGATTTTCTTAACAGGTATAATTTTATCCTATTATAATCAGTCTGAAACAAATAACGTTAAATCATTTTTTGAGGCTAGTATGTATATATCTAAAAATTGTAATTGTTGTATTGAATATTCGAAATATTTGAGCTCTTTTAATATAAAAGTTAAAATAAATGAGGTTGATGATGTAACCTCTTTAATGAAAAGTTACGATATTCCTGAAACTTTAAGCAGTTGCCATATCATATTCATAGAAGATTATATTGTAATAGGTCATGTCCCTATTGAAGCAATAAATAAATTATTGAACGAAAAACCTAAAATTAGAGGAATTTCACTTCCTGGAATGCCTAACGGTTCTCCAGGCATGGGTGGAGAAAAAAATGAGGAATTCATAATTTATAGCTTTGATTTTAATGGGAATATTAGAATCTTTATGAGGATATAATGATTTAAGATAAAGAAAGTTGCTTGATATATTACAACCTGAATAAGATGTATATATATATGAAAACCTTACAGTATGAAGGAGGAAGATTTCTTAAAGAAAGAGTTCATCGATTTTTAAAGAGGCTGAAGGCGACAAAAAGGCTTTTATAATTTAGCAGTTTTCATTTAGAACAAGCTCTTCAGCTCAAAATTAAATACTTACTTGCTAAGAAAATAGGATATTTTTCAAAAACCCATTTAATTATTCAACTTATAAATGAAGCAGGTAGGGTTTTCCTGAATATGCTTACTGTGAAGGTCCGAATACGGATATTATAATTTAGCATTGTTTTTACGGCTGTTCATTTAACTGTCTTTTTGGCCAGAGCTGGAATCATAAAATACTAAGCGAGGCTAAATTGTTCATGTAAATGAGATCGTTAATTTAACTTTAAAAAATGAAAAAAATCTCTTGTTGGTTTGGAGGAAGTGCAGAATCACGATTACTTTACACAATAAATCATCGAAGAAAGTACTCGAGTTAAAACCTTCAAAAAGAATCATAAAATTTGCTTTGAATAGAACAGTGATGGAAATAAAGGCTTAGTTAGAATAGCGGAGATTTAGCATATAGAAGCGATGGTAACATAAAATTTGACTTGAAAGCCTTCAATAATGCTATACATTTAGCTTTAACAGGAATAATTGCTGCATTACTCAATGGTTTTGGTGTTGCTGGTGTTGCTCCGCAAGTAACTGTCTATGTCATATTAGTTTGTCCAGGTGGCTAATACCCTATTTCTGACTTCAGAATTGAAAATGTTCCTGTGCTAATGGTTATTTTAATATCTTTATTCTTTTTAAAAGTCCTGATCTCACGCTTTTCTTCCTTTACTTTTCCTTGCTTTATCAAAGTCTCAACTATCCGAGCTGCTTCATATATCGTTTTTTGAACAGCATCTATGCTTA
>AQYM01000017.1 GCA_000380705.1 Crenarchaeota archaeon SCGC AAA471-B05 | reverse complement strand
TTTAACTTCATTTTTCTCGTTAACCTCGAATTCCTTTTCTATTTTTTTAACAATTTTGGGGGTAATCAAAGGATAAGATGTTGGAAAGAACTTCCCAAGTTTTATTTCTTCGCTAGTTTCCTTTACAATTCTTTTAAATTCTTCGTTTAAATTATTTAATAGCTTAAAAACAAAATCCTTCCATAAATAAGGTATCTTTTCTCCATGATTTATTAAAGCCAGCATGTGAACAAGATTGCCAAGATTTATGTTTGCAGAAATAAAAGTTCCCAAGCATAAAGGTAAATGATATCTTGCATCTTCTTCAGGTTTTCTAGTTTTCGGAACTTTAATTAAATCAAGAAGCTTAAAGTAAATTTTTAATCCCTTTTCAACATGGTTAACTATTTTATTTTCTTTGTTTTTTAAGGTTTCAGGTATGAATAAAATTACAGTTTTTTCTTCTCTTTCCTTTATTAAAGGAATTGTATATCTTAAAGATTGCTGGAGAAAATTTGTTCCAGTTGAAAAGGATACGAAAATTAAAGTTAACAATCTTGGCATTATGGATTGAACATGAATTACTGGCATTTCCAAAATTGAAGAATATCCTTCCTTAACTGCTCTAACTGTATCGCTTGTTCTTTTTTCCAATTCTTCATAGGTTAAGCTTTCTTCTATCTCTTTGGGGTGTTTCTTACTCCATGTGGAAATTACTTCAGAAATTAAAGTTTTGTAGCTTAAATTTAATGAATATGAAAGTATTTTTGCTTCGTTTAAAGTCCTTATCATATACTTAAATAGTTTTTTCCTAAATAAAGTTAACTGTTATGTTAATAATTGTTATTACAAGAATAATTAAATATAAAATTAAGGAAATATTTTAGTTTCTTTTATTTTTCAAAAAATTTTAAATTTAAACAAATAATCTTTATATAAATAAGCTCTAATTAAATATTCAATTAAAACAAAAGTAAGAAGCCAACTGTAAAGAAATTTGATATAGAAAAAGTTGCACAAAAATGATGGATTATACGAGATTCTTATGAGAAAATAATAATCAAGAAATTATAAAGTATAAATTAAATAAAATGGTAGATTTTATCAAAGATTTCCATAAATTTGTTCAATAACTCATCACTTAAAGCACTTAATTCTGTTGGGTGATATATTCTTACTTCTGTCAATACGCCTATTTCAGTTTGTGACGCTCTTATCCATAGAAAAAGATTATTGGACAAATAGCATAAATTATTATATATTTTTCTTTGGTTTTTAACTTCTATCCCATCTTCGTACTTCTTCCCTATTTCCTTCATTAGATTACGAACAAAATTTACAAAAAATTCTATTTCAATTCCATCAAAATGTTTAACTCTTCCTACGTGATCTTTTCCTAAAAGCATTTTTTCAATCTTAGTAGAAAGACTTAAGCTAGCATTATTATGCATTATCTAAAATTTTTAGATTCAGATTTAAGAGCATGTATCAATATTGCAGGTCCTTTCCATATAAAATATCCAACCTCGCTTAATGGGAGATATAAATACAAAAGTGCAATTCCTGCAAGATAAAAATAAAAGAGAATATTACTTAAAAATGATAAGTTTGCATTAATTGCTGAGTAGTATAATATTGAAACTATTCCAAAATATATTAGTGAAGAATGCATAAGCCAAACTCCTATATCTGTGGTTTTCCTTAAATTAATCCGTATATATCGTCTTAATAATAGCATAAAAGCTCCTATCGTCATAATTATATATGCTAAATAAGTTAAGATACTTAAAGGATGTAAAAATCCTAGAGTAGATACGCTAGGATTTAGAATGAAATTCAAAATATTTAATATTACTACTCCTCCAAATCCATATATAAGGAAAACTCTTCCATAGAAATGAAAACTTTCCTCGCATAAAAATCCTGCACGTCTTAAAAGTATAAGATCTTTAAAAAATGTGTTAAATAATATTTTTAATTTTGTAAAATTACTTAATCTTTTTTCTTTGAAAAATACTTTTAATAAATTTATAAAAGTAAAAGATACCCCCCATTTTTTTATTCTTAGTATTAATATAACTGAAGCTAATATGAATAAAACTAAATTATACAATAAATAAAAGTTAAACGGTATGCTAATCATATTTTATCAAACAATATATTTAAAGCCATCATAACACCTGCTGGATCAACATGTTTAGGACAAGCTTCTGAACATAATCCACAACCTTGGCAAAAATAAACAAATTCTTTTAGTTTGTTTATTTCTGATTTATAACCCATTTTAACAATATAAATAAAATATCTTGGATTAAATCTAGGCTCTTTATGTGCTACTGGACNTACAGCAGTNCAAAGACCACATTGCCAACAATTTTCTATATGTTTACCNCTCGGTAATTTTTTAACTTCCTNTACTAAAGAGGTATCAAAATCAGTTATAACTCTAGGTAGAACAATTAATCCCCATCTACCTGAAGCATCTATTCCACCAATATCTAATTTTTCAGGCTCAATTATTCTTTCTTCTTCTATATATTCCCTTTCAATAATATACTTACCTTTCTCTTCTTTCCTCTTTTCCTCTTTTCTTTCTTCCGTCATGAAATTTTCTTGGTTTCCTCTTTTCTTTCTTCCGTCATGAAATTTTCTTGGTTTTTCTTATAACATATTTATTGCTTGCATTGCTGCAGCTGAACCTTCTTCTATTGCTTCTTCTACTGACATAGGTGCTACGCATGCCCCAGCAAGAAATATTCCTTCCTTACCTGAATCATAATGAACATTAGGTATACGGGGAGCAAGAAAACCATACTCGTTAACTTTAAGATTGAATACTTTTGCTACTTGTTTTGTTCCTTCACCTGGTTCCATACCTACTGCTAAAACAATCATATCAAACAAAGCTTCAAAAGGTCCTCTAACAAGCGTATCTTCTCCTTTAACCAATAATTTTTCTCCTGTCCAGTATTTTCACCAACTCTTCCTCTTATATAATTAATATGATATTCTTCCATGCTTTTCCAATATAATTTTTCCCAAAGTCCTATTGTCCTTATATCCATATAAATCACGTAAATTTGTGCATCAGGCAAAATTTTTTTAATTTCTATCGCCTGTTTTATTGAAATACCACAGCAAACAGTACAACACCATTGATTTGTTGCTTTATCTCTTGAACCTACACAAAGTATAAAACCAATCCGTTTTGGAATTTTACCATCATNCCTTACAATTTTACCGTTACTGAGCATAATTTCCAATTCATTTATTCCTATGACATTTGGGTTAATACCATATCCGTATCTTGGATCAAGTGAAGCATTAAAATGCTCAAATCCTGTAGCTATAATTATAGCAGAAACTTTCTCGTAACTTACGCTTTTATTTTTCAAATTTAAAATTCTAACCTTAAAATAATCATCTTTTTGTTCGTAACTATCAACTATAGAACTAGAATATATAATTACTAGTTTGTTATTTTTAACAAAATCTATTAGCGGACCTAATACTTTTTCCGTAGGAACAAAATCTGGAGCTAATGTATGGTATTTCCATCTAATCGGTGCTCCTCCTAATTCATCTCTTTTTTCAACAAGTACAACTCTAAAACCAAATTCTGCGATATCTTTTGAGGCTTGAAGACCTGCTGGGCCTGCACCTATAACTAAAATAGATTGGTTCTCTGACATTTATCCTGTTGTTTTTTCACGAATATTTTTAGGTTGAAGCTTTCTAGGCGGAGGTATTAAAATAAATGGTTTTGCACCTTTTTTAAGTTCTTCAAGATATTTTTTATATTCATCATATGCTGATTGCCATTCAATACCCATTTTATTTAGAAAGTTTTTCCAATCCGCAATATGCCAATGCAATTGACAGATTTTGAAAGGATGGGCACCCATAGCTAATGCAGCAAACTGAGAATCTGAAATTACAGGAATTGTTTCTTTATAACCAAGAGCTAACGGTACTACTTGGCTTTTATCCAAAGTAGTCACACAACCTGTATCATGAGTTATTAGAACATCAGCTTTAGTTTCTTCTACGATTGGTTTTATTTTTCTAAAATATGCAAAGGATCTACTTATTTCTCTTTCAGTTAAAATATGTCTAAATCCAAAGCCACAACAATCATACCAATTACTATAGTCTACGAGTTGTGCACCTAAAGCTATAACTATACTTGAAGTTGGAGCTGGCCTTATACCATTTAATATGTTATCATCGTAGGTATAATCTTCAGACATAAGTTTATAAGTATGGCAAGCCGCATGTACAGCAACTTTTATATTTGAAACATCATATTTTTTCTTCTCAGCTATTTCATATCTCATTACATGTAACCATTCACTGTAATGAACCATTTCTTCAGGTACCACAATATCTCTATCTATTTTCTTTAGAATCTGCCTAACTTTATTCCTTATTTCATCATTCATAATTAAAAAAATCTACATTCCTTGTAATCACCAAAACTTGTACCGCAATGTATTAATGGATAAGCGTTTTTTTCATAAGCTACATGCATGTTTCTTACAAATACTGCTGTTATTGCTATAGTATTTGATGTACCACTTCCATAATAGTTCCATGCTGTACATGAGGTTTGGTTTGTGTCACCCACATAAGGTATATTTAGCTCATTCATCATCCAATAAAGTGCAGAAATATAGCCTGGTATATGACCACATTGACCACATGATTTATGTTGCCAAAGTTCAATTGTAGGTATTTTTTTAATTCTTCCGCTTAAGGTTTTTACTAATCTTGGTTGATATTCTTCGTGAACATGATGAACAATTATTTCTCCTTTTCTTTCAAGTTCTTTCATTTTTTCCAGCATTCCTAAATAATCTTCAATTGTTCCTTTAGCTAGTTTAGCTCTTCTTTCTTCTACTAACCTTTGGAAAAGTTTTTGATCTTCCTTAGTTAATTATTTTGAATATTCTAATATTATTTTCGAGGTCTTCTTTCTCCCTTAATAATATAAAGAACTGACTCAGCTATATATGAAGCATGATCGGCAATTCTTTCTAAGTAACGCAATATTAAAGTAGCTGCAACAGCACAGTTTAAATTCTCATACTTTTCTTTTACTAAATTTGTTATATGCGCTTCATATATACTATCAACTTCATCATCCATTTTTTCAACCAACATTGCTTTATCAAAATCTCTGTTTAAAAAAGCATCAATACTTAAATCTATCATTTTACTGACAATATCATAAGCTTTAATAATATTTACATTATCACATACAGATAAATCTCCGAATACCTCTAATACTTGCATGATATCATAAGCATATCTTCCAAATCTAGAAAATCCATATGCTATTTCCATGCATGATTTTATATATCTTAAATCTGAAGCAACAGGTTGATATCTAGCTATTAGTTCAACAGCCAGTTCGCTAACTTCATCTTGGAGAATTCTCAATGTTTCTGAATTATAGAAAATTTTATCGGTTAATTTTTCATTATTTAAATATGCTTTTACAGCCAATTCAACAGTTTCCCTAGAAAGATTTGCCATTTTTATTATTTTCGAATTAAGCCTCTCAAGACCTTCGTCTATGAGCCTCATCCGAACTTACCCGTTATATATTTTTCAGTAAGTTCATGCTTAGGAGTTTTAAACAGTTCTTCTGTAGGTGCAAATTCTATTAGTTTACCTAAATACATGAAAGCGGTATAATCAGAAACTCTTGCAGCTTGTTGCATGTTATGTGTTACTATTATAATTGTGAATTCTTTTTTAAGTTCTACAAGAAGTTGTTCTATTTTGGAAGTAGCAATAGGGTCTAAAGCAGAGGTAGGTTCATCCATTAATAGTAGCTCAGGATTGTATGCTATTGCTCTTGCAATACATAATCTTTGTTGTTGGCCTCCTGATAAACTACTTCCAGATTTGTTTAAGGAATCCTTCACTTCGTCAAATAAATAAACCTTATTTAATGCATTTAAGACAATTTCATGTATTTTTTTCTTATCCCTAAATCCATTTACTTTTAAACCAATTGCAACGTTATCATAAACGGAAAGCATTGGAAAAGGATTAGGTTTCTGAAAAACCATACCCATATACCTTCTTATATCAGTAGGATCAACGTTAGGATCGTAGATATTTCCTTTGAATTTTTTTCCATAAAAGTAAATTTCTCCTTCAACCCGATTTCCTTCATATAATTCATGTAAACGATTTATACATCTTAACAATGTCGTTTTACCGCATCCTGAAGGACCAATTATGGCAGTTATATGATGTTTAGGTATATCTATATTAATGTTGAATAGCACTTGTTTTGTTCCATACCAAGCATTCAAGTTTCTTATACTCAATATTGTATCCATCACCAACTATACCTCTTCCTTATTATAATTTTTAAGCCAATATTTAAAAATAATATTGCAAGAATTAGTAATAATGAAGCAGCCCATGCTTGTGCTCTGTAATCTTCATAAGGTGATACTCCATATGTAAATATAGCTAATGGTAAAGCACCTATCCTATCAAAGAGTCCTGTGAACCAGTAAAAACTACCTAATACCGTTAATAGCAAAGGTGCAGCTTCTCCTGCTATTCTAGATAAAGCCAATATATATGCCAATAAGATTCCAGATCTTGCATAACTGATAGATATGGAAAAAATACTTCTAACTTTACTCATTCCTAAGGATAAAGCAGCTTCTTTTATACTTGTTGGAACTAATTTAAGGGATTCTTCAACTGCTTTTGCAACAATAGGTATCATTAGCAATGCCAAAGAAATTGCTCCTGCAATTGTTGCAAAACCTGTAGGACCTAAGCAAAAACTACTAATACAAATTTTTTCTACGCCAAATAATCTAAATATATCACCTCTTACTATTGTTACATAAATAAAAATACCTATTACGATAGCTGGAAACTCAGCAAAAACTTCTACAAAGAATCTAATATAAGGTGCTAACTTATGTTCTTTATATTCGGATAAGAAAATTCCCAATAGAAGACCAAATGGAAATCCTATTAGCGATGCGATAGCCACTAATATAATTGTTCCTTGAATATAATTTGCTATACCTCCACC
Organism: Crenarchaeota archaeon SCGC AAA471-B05; assembly: GCA_000380705.1. GTDB lineage: Archaea > Thermoproteota > Thermoprotei > Gearchaeales > Gearchaeaceae > SCGC-AAA471-B05. The sequence goes on along the minus strand of AQYM01000017.1, from coordinate 16,386 downwards.
GGGCGTTCCAGGAGGTTTTGCTGTATTTAATAAAAGTTCTATTGATAATGCAGATATTCCTCTTATTATTGTTTCAGCAAGGATCCATATCAATGGTATCATTGCTAATGTGAATGCTATGAAACATAACGAGATGAAGATATAATTGAGAATCTTTCTTAAAGAAAATCCCATCATATTATGTTTTAAATTAAATCTTATCATACCGTGGTATATTTTATGTAACCCATTGTCTTACGTATTATTAAACGAGCTACTACTATGTTTGCTAAAGCTATTAGGAACAATATAAATCCTATAGCTACCAAAGCATCATAATGAAGATTACTTACAGCTTCTGTAAATTCGTTAACAATTATCGAAGGCATGGTATAACCAGCATCAAATATACTTATTGGGAATTCATGCTTACCTCCTATAACCATAGCAACAGCCATTGCTTCACCAAAAGCTCTTGCAAAACCTAAAATTATTGCACCTACTATAGCAAATTTTATATATTTAAATAATAAAATAGCCACTTGATATTGAATTGCCCCTAAAGATATTGCAGCTTCTTTTATATGCGATGGAACTAATGCTAAAGATTCTCTTATAATGGAAGTTATTGTGGGAAGTATCATTACTGCCAAAACTATGCCTGCCGTTAATAAACCATATCCTGTGATTGGACCTTGAAAGAAAGGAATAAAACCTAAAATTTTTTGCATAGGTATGAAGACATAATCTCTTAAAAAAGGTGCAAGAACCAGTAGAGCCCATAAACCATAAACAACGCTTGGAATGGCAGCTAAAAGTTCAATCAATGAAGATAGATAAGGTTTGAATATATGAGGAACTAGTTCATTTAAGAAATATGCAATAAACAATGATAATGGTACTGCTAGAACTAAAGCTATCAAAGATGTTATAAAAGAACCTAAAATTATTGGAGCAATTCCATAAATATCTCTTACCGGATCCCATATGCTGTTTATTATAAAATTAAAGCCAAAAATACTAATAATGTTTTGTGATCCACGATATAACTCATATCCTAAAAGGAATACGATGAGAATAAAAAAAAGAGAGAAAAAAATTAAAATATACGAAAAGAATTTATCTGCTTTCATTTTTTATTTAAGATATTCTATGGCTGTTGCCCATTATATGTTATTAAAGATATTGTGTTAAGATTTAATTGTCTTACTGGTTGGGGAATAGGAACATAATGTAAGGGTTCTGCATATTGCTGTCCTTCTGTTACGAGCCATTTTAAAAATTCAACAAGTGCTTTTGCTTTTTCCTTTGTCATACCTGGAACCTTAGATAATTCTTTGTAGACAAGGATGTATGAAAAGCTTACAACCGGATATGCTCCTTTTAAGTTTTTGTTTGTTTTAGATAGTTCAAAAAAGGAATTAATTATAGATACTTTTGACCAATCTTCGTGACCTTTAGGTAAAGTTATTGTGATATATTCAGCTGTCTTTGCTATTGATTCTAATGAAGGTTCTACAAATTCTCCAGTAGAAGGGTTATCTAAATAACCGTATGAAATATTATTTTTGATTGCATAAGTAAATTCAACATAACCTAAACTATAAGGAGTATTTTTAACCGTTCCAGCCACTCCTTCATTTCCTTTTCCGCCTAGTTTATTGGGTGCAGGCCAATTAACAGATGTTGAATATCCTACTTTTTGAGCCCATTCTTCAGATACCACAGATAAGTATTGGGTAAATACATATGTTGTCCCACTTCCATCAGATCTGTGGACTACTGTAATTGATTTATCAACGTTTGCTAATTCGGGATTTAAAGCAACAATTGCAGGATCATTCCATTTATTTATTTTACCAAGATACATATCCGCTATAATTTGACCTGTGAATTTTAAACGCTTACCAGAAGGTAAATCTGGGATGTTATAAATTATAACCACCGCTCCTATGACAGCTGGTATATGCAAAGCATCACCAGCTTCTAGCCATTTATCATACGGCAAAGGAGCATCTGAAGCCCCAAAATCTATAGTCTTTTCAAGGAATTGTTTAATTCCTCCGCCGCTTCCTATTGAGGCGTAATCAACTTCTACAGGATATTTTAGTGCATATTCATATGCCGCGGTTTGTAAAAAAGGTGCAATGAACGTAGCACCTGCACCAGAGATTCTTATTTTTGTTGAACCTGAACCTTGACTTCCTGTATTCTGATTTCCCATAATTAACGTATATGCTGCAACAGCACCTACTATAATAGCTATTACTATAACAACCAATATTAGTCGACTTACACTCCTTGTCTTCATATGTTAACAAATCTTTAAATTCTTTATATTTATATGCACTATAATCTATTTTTTAATATATATCGTAAGTTAATGAATATAAAGTATATAGATTACAAAATTGCCAAACTTTATTAGGAATGTATATTCCATATACAAATGGTCTTGAGAATACATCAAAAAATGACAAAATATCAAGCCTTATTTTTAACTGTGCGAATTTTCTTTCTATAGAAACCAAAACTGATGATTTAATAAAGTAATCAACATAATATACCGTTAAACTTTTTATCCTTATTAGTAAATCTCTTAGTTATACTGTAAGTTCAAAATTAAAAATAATTAATCTTTATATATTAAATATATGGCTTTGCTTAAAGATAAAGTAGCATTAATTACCGGTGGATCTTCTGGAATAGGAAAAGCTATTGCTTTATTGTTTGCCAAAGAGGGTGCAAAAATTGTGATAGCTGATTTAAAACAAAATGAAGGAGAAGAAGTAGTCAAAGAAATAAATCAAAATTTTGGAGAAGCAATATTTGTTAAGACCGATGTTTCTATAAATGATGAAGTTAAAAACTTAATTTCGAAAACTATAAGCAATTTCAATAAACTCAATATTTTAGTAAACTCTGCAGGAATAAGAGGAATATTAGCAGATACTGTTAATTATCCAGAAGAGGAATTTGATAGGGTAATAAAGGTTAACTTAAAGGGAACATGGCTTTGTATGAAATACGCAATACCTGAGATGATTAAAAGCGGCGGAGGTAGTATTATTAATATCTCATCTGTTTCGGGTATTGTAGCGACACCTAATTCTTGTGCATATACAGCTTCTAAAGGGGGTGTTATCCAGTTAACGAAGTCAGCTGCGCTTGAATATATTAAACATAACATAAGAGTTAATTGCATAGCTCCTTCAGCTACCAAAACCCCTATGTTGGAAAATTTATTCAAAATAAACCCTGAGTTTGAGAAACACATATTTAAAGAACAAATAATTGGAAGGTTAGCTGAGCCTGAGGAAATAGCAAATTTAGCTCTTTTCTTAGCTTCAGATTTATCTTCTTTTATAACTGGTGCAGTAATTGTAGCAGACGGAGGGTATACAATACATTAATTCTCGTTTTAATCTTTAAATTAAAATATTTGCATTTTTTAGTTCTTTATAATTGCTTACTATTTTAGAAAAGTTTATATTTAATAAAGAGTTGTTAATTTAATGGGAGGTACAGAATTCAAAGAAGTAGATAAACTACCTTCCCATACAGAAGTTTTCAACGTCCCAGAAAAACCTCCATTAAAAGATTTATTATTCAAAGTATACGGACCAGCTATGATAATTTTAGGTGTAGGGCTAGGAGGTGGAGAGTTTTTAACAGGACCAGTTGCATTCGTAAGATATGGCATGTATATCTTCTATTTTACTATAATAACAATATTCTTCCAGTACGTATATAATTTATATTGCTTACATTATACAATCGCAACAGGTGAACCAGTACTAGTAGGTTTGAGAAGGATCAACGTGGTAGTTCCATTCATAGTTCTTGCTGTTATGCTTACATGGATAGGTTTTCCAGGTTGGATAGCAGCTACTGGTACAATGGGAGCATGGATTACACTCGGCAGATTACCTACACAACAAGATTTCTGGACGGTTACATATCCATGGATAGTAGTTCTAATAATATTAGCCTTTTTGCTAGTAGCATCAGGTAGAAAGATTGAAAGAACACTAGAAATAGTCCAATGGATCCTTGCACCATTAATGTTAATAATAGTAACAATACTAGCTATCGTTCTTACTCCGTTCTCGATATGGGTTGAGGCCTTTCAAGGTTTTATAGGATATAATCCAAATACTGGTACTCCTATAGCTTACTTTCCTTCAGATGTAAACTGGTTAACCATGGCTGCATACATAGTTTCTCCTGCATTTGCTATGGGATTAAATCTACTTATAATGAATTGGTATAGAGATAAAGGTTATGGAATGTCAGCTAAAGTAGGATATATTCCTGCTCTAATAGGAGGTAAAAAAGTAACCCTTTCTCCAGAGGGTTATATTGCCAAACCTACTGAGGAAAATATAAATACCTTCAAGAAATGGGTAAGAATAGCTAGAGGAGAACATATTTGGATATTTTTCTTAGGTAATCTATTAGGTATGTTGTTTCCAGCTTTAATTTGGAGAAGTTCATTACCTCTAGGTACTGCAGTAGGTGGTTTTGCAGGCGCTGCAGCCATATCACAAGGAGTACTAGAAACTTACGGTTATTTCTTTGCATGGCTTATAACAATCTCAGGTTTTCTAATATTATTTACAACTTTTGTAGGTATTTTAGATTTGTTTACAAGAGTTTTTACTGATACTATATGGAGTGTAAGCAAAAGAGTAAGGGAAAGCAGAATTATAAAGAATGACGTAAGACGTTTATACTATCTGATTTTAGGTATATACGTAATATGGGCTTTTTATGCTACTACTATAGCTGCACCATTGATATTAATACAAATTTCCTTTAGTAATTTAGCAATAGCTACAGTAATAGCAGTACCTTTTGTTATGTATTTGATCAGAAGAAAATTACCAAAACCATATCAGCCACCTAAATGGATGGACATAATAAACATACTATTTATAATATATGCTCTATGGTTAGCAATAAACGTAATAGGTTTCCAGTTAGGATTAATTAAATAAAATAAAATTTTTTAAAATTTTTTATTCTATTATCCACATCGTCCCAATATTTACATCTTTATCTATCATTCTTATAAGTCTTGTTTTCTTTGGTAAAGCTATGGTTATGTCCAAAGTAGCTAATACAATATTTCCAAATTTGTTTAAGTGTCCCCCATAAGCATTTCCTTTAGAATCTGAGAAACATCCATGAATATGAATAAACAATCCCTCACTGTCTTTTATTATAAAACCTTGTCCTGATAGGAATTCTAGAGGTCCTTGAAACTCTATAGGCTCTGTATAATATACATTACCCTCTTTAACTACAGGAAGCAATATGCTAGCTTTTCTAAGACTTCCTATCATGTTAAGAACAATTGCAGTTTCTATATTATTTTCTTTACAAAGTTTTTCTAAAGAAGGTAATATATCGCTACCAGGTCTAAGTCTAACTATAATTATCTTTTCTATTTCATCGAATTTATAAATAAACCTAGTAAGATCACTTTCTATTTTTGCATCTAACAATATATAGGCAGCTTCCTTTGCTTTCATACCTATTCTAACTCCTTTATCTAATGCTATTGAGTTAACTTTACTTATAATACCATTTTCATAAACATCTTCACCATCACCTATTTTAGCGCTGTAATGGGATACGGCAGCTACTGGAATGTTATACTTTTCCAGATATTTAAGAGCAAAAATTCCAGCTTCATTCTTACCAATGCCAGCATCATTTACTATTAACCCACCTATTTCAAATAAGTTATTGTTTATTATATAATCGGCAACAGATTTTCCTCCATGCGAGCCGCATACTATTACATCTCCCTTTTCAGCTTTTTTTACTTCAGATAAGGAATCTACGATTATTAACCTCTTACCCAAAATGCTTTCTATTTTTATCATATTTTTAAATATTTGTATTAAATATAAAAACTATGGATATAGATAAGTTACTTTGGCTTTATAAAACAATGGTTAGAAGTAGGTACATGGAAGAAGCACTTTTAAATTTATATAGACAAGGAAAAGTTCCTGGTACACTTCATTTAAGTATAGGTCAAGAAGCTACTGAAGTAGGTGTTATAGCGGCTATGCAAAAAGGTGATCTTTTATTAGCCACATATCGTTCTCACTGTCCTGCTTTAGCTATAGGAATCCATCCCAAGTATATAATTTCTGAAGTTTTGGGGAAAGCTTCTGGGGTTTGTGGAGGAATTGGTGGCAGTATGCATTTATCCGAACCTCAACTTGGTTTAATATTTACTTCAGCCATAGTAGCTTCTCAAATACCAGTAGCTGCTGGAATAGGTTATGCTTTAAGATATTTAAAAAGAGATAATGTAGTAGTTGTATTTGTTGGCGATGGTGGAGTAAATAACGGAGATTTTCACGAAGGTTTGAACTTTGCAGCCATTCTTAATGCCCCTGTAGTAGTAGTTATCGTTAATAATCAATATGCTATCTCTATGCCTGTCCATAAAAGTACTAAAGTCAAAGATTTAGCTACTAAAGCTATAGCTTATGGAATAGAAGGAATTATAGTTGATGGGATGAATCCTATTGAGGTTTATACCAAAGCTAAGGAAGCAATAGAGAAGGTAAGGAGTAATAAAACACCTATATTAATTGAAGCTAAGACTTATAGATTCTTAGGACATTATGCAGGGGATGTCGATCAGCCTTATAGAAGCAAGGAAGAAGTCGAAGAATGGAAGAAGAGGGATCCTATACTTTATTTAAGAAATATAATTAAAGAAAAAGGTTTTGAGAGTAAAATTCTTGAAATAGAGGCTGAAGCTGAAAAAGAAATAGCAGATGCTGTAGAGTTTGCACTGAATTCTCCTTATCCTGAGGAAAGTAAAATGTTCGAGAACTTATGGTAAAAATGGGCAGGATAGTTACATTTGCTTCAGCTTTAAATGAAGCTCTATATGAAGAAATGGAAAGAGATGAAAGAGTCATACTTTTGGGAGAAGATATTGGTGTTTTTGGTGGAGTATATAAAGTAACCAAAGGACTTTTAGAGAAATTTGGTCCTTCAAGAGTCATAGATACGCCTATTTCTGAAGAAGGTATCATAGGTACAGCTATAGGTATGGCTATAATGGGTCTTAAGCCTGTAGCTGAAATAATGTATCCTGATTTTCTTCCAGTTTGCATGAATCAGCTTGTTAATAATGCAGTTAAAATTAAATATATGAGTAACGGAAAGGTTTCATCTCCTATAGTAGTTAGGACTTGTATAATTCAAGGTAGGGGCTCTGGTGCTACTCATTCACAAGTATTGATACCGATATTCATGCATATACCTGGTTTTCAAGTAATAGCCCCTTCAAATCCCTATGATGCAAAAGGTCTTCTCAAATCTGCAATTAGATCTGAAAGGGTTACTTTATTCTTCGAAAACGTAGTTCTTTACCAAAAGAAAGGAGAGATACCTGATGGAGAATATACTATTCCAATAGGATCTGCTGAAATTAAGAGAAAAGGTAAAGATGTAACAATAACGTGTTTCTCATCAACTGTAGATATAGTTTTAAATGCAGCTTTAAAGCTTGAAAAAGAAGGTATCGAATGTGAAGTGATAGATCTTAGAACTCTTTGGCCTTTGGATGAAAAAACAATAATTGAATCGGTTAAAAAAACTGGAAGAATTGTAACTGTAGAAAATAGTTGGGGTGTTTGTGGTGTAGGTTCTGAGATAATAACTAGAGTATGCGAAAAAGCAATTGATTACTTATTAGCACCTCCTGTAAGAATTTCACCTCCTCACATTCCTGAGCCTGCATCTCCAGCACTTGTAAAGAAATACGTTTTAAGTGAAGATAAAGTAATTGATGGAATAAAAAAAGTAATAGAATATGGTTAGAGTCGAGATAAGAGTACCGAAGTTAGATGAAATTCAGGAAACCGCTATAATAAGGAAAATTTATAAAAAAGTTGGTGAAGCAGTGAAAAAGAAAGAGAAATTAGCAACTATAGAAACCATGAAAGTAAGTTATGATATAGAATCAGAATATGATGGCTTCATAGAGGATATAAAGTTTAAAGAAAACGATGAAGTTCCAGTTAATGAAGTTCTTATAATTATAAACACTGAGTATGTACCAGCTCCTAAGAGTAAAGAGGAACCCTTAGATTATAAGAAGGAAATTAAAGTAGAAGAAAAACGTGAAGAAATCCTAGAAAGGAAAAGGACTGAAGAAATTGTTAGAGCTATGCCAGCTGCAAGGGCTCTAGCAAGACAAATGGGAGTAGATTTAAGTAAAATAAAAGGAACAGGTCCTGGTGGAATAATTACAGTAGACGATGTTAAAAAATACGTAGAGCAATCCCAAAAGGAATATTACGTTGAAGAGATAACCACACTTAGGAAACAAATAGCGGATAAGATGAGTAAAGCTAATATAGAAATACCTACAGCAAGACTTACCATTAAGATTAAAATGGATAAGCTTTTAAATTACAGAAAAAATCTTGAAGAAAAATATTCAAAGAAAATATCCTTAACCGCAGTTTTAATAAAAGCTGTAGCTAATGCTTTGAAAAAATATCCGAAGCTTAACTCTTTAAGCATAAAGAATGAATGGAGAATATATAATAAAATAAATATAGCTGTAGCTGTACAAACAAAACAAGGTTTGGTAACACCTGTAATTAAAGATGTTGATAAGAAAGAAATCTTGGAAATCTCTGATGAATTAGAAAGGTTACAAACAAAAGCTGAAGCTAATGAGTTAAGTCTAGAAGATGTAACAGGTTCTACTTTTACTGTAACAAATCTAGGTCCTTATAATATAATCCAATTTGATCCGATAATAAACTATCCACAAATAGCAATCCTTGCAATAGGTAGTTATTTCAAGGAATTTGAGTTACAGCAAGAAGGTCTAATCATTTCCAATTTCTCTTATTTCACTCTTGCCTTCGACCATAGATATATTGATGGATACGATGCAGCATTATTCCTAAATGAATTAAAGAAAATTATAGAAAATTTAGAATTTTAGTTTTTTATAAATAATCTATTTAGGTTATATTATATAATTACTGTGGAAAAAGATAAAATAAATAAGTTTAAAAGTTTTATCTTCAGTGGTACTCTATAGAATTGTTGCATGTTTTCGGTGAAATATAAATAATAAGGTTGAATTTAATGAAATTATAAATATGGAAATGAGAGTAACTAATAAAAAGAAAATTAAAGTTGCTCTTGCTGCATAAATAGGAAGTATTATAGATTGGTATTATTTATTTTGGTGGGTTTAATGGTTTCAAATTTCGTAGGAGAATACAATGATAAATATAGCTATAGTAGATTTATCTCAAAATAAGTAAATTATAAAAAATAAACCATGAATACAAATAACTTATAGAGAGAAAGATCGAATGCTATAATAGGAAACATTGTCAATAACCAGAATAACCTCAAACCGATAACGGTTAACAATCTTATACCATTAATTACTTTGAAAGAAGAAAGCAAATTTGCTTAATACTGGGTTTATGAAAGAAGTATATACTCTCTTAGGGAATAATATAAACCTCTCGTATATGTGCTTTCCCTTATTATAGTATTAATTTAATTTGTGTATAATTGTTAGACTAGTATGATTAGAAAAAAAATTCTTAAATTTAAAAATTATTTGGGTTGAGGATTGCCACAAACAGCGCAGAACATAGCCTTTGCTGGAAGTATTGAATTACAATATGGGCAAACTTTTGTACTTGGAATCGGCTGTTGTGGCGGCTGGGTCTGCTGCGTAAAATCAACTTGGGGCTGTGGTTGAGTTTGATAGTTTTGTGCTTGCGTTTGTTGAGCAGTGTATTGAGGAGGTTGGGGTGTATATTGTGGAGGCTGAGGTGGAGGAGGTTGGGTTAGATAAACTCCCTTAGGTTGGGCTCCTTTACGTTTTCTCATGAGCAATAAACTTGCTAACGTAATTGCAATTATTACACCTACTATTATCAGTATAAAATTAAACATTGATAATCCAAATATTGTTGGCTCACCTGTGGTAATAATTGGAGGACTGGATGGTTGAGTTGAAGGAGTATATGTAAAAGGCATTGAAGTTAGAATGGGGGTAGAAGTGCCTGTTGGGGAGTCTGTTTTTGTAGGAGTAAATGTTGGGAATGGAATTGTAGGTGATGTAGTAGTGGTAGGTGAGGTAGTAGTGGTAGGTGAACTTGTAGGTGATGTAATCTGTTGTTGTATACTATAACTTTTAAGTTCAACGAGGTAAGAAGTTGTTGTTTGCTCTGTAAAGTTAGTAGTTTTAATTATATTGGTCGAAATAATATCTTCTTTTATGTACTGCTTTATTTGAGTACTATACCATACCGTTCCATTTTGTATTGTAATAGAATAACCAGGTAAACCACCTGTAATTACCTCTGACATTAAATTAATAGTAGTATTTTGGAAGAGAGCTATTTTGAATGCAGGTACCCCGCCTACAGGTAAATTAACGATTTCGGTACCTAATACTTTTGCCTTCACTGTCATCTCACCCGTATAAGTAAGGGTTGTTAGCTCAGATATAGACTCGATAAGCATCGTCGACTTTGTTATCCAATCTTTCACTTGATTATTTTGTAGATTTACGAATATAGGATCCGAGAAGAAGTAATCAACTGTTACACGAGTTGTGGCTGTTTGAGCTTCTTGGCGAATTACTCTTAAATCAAGAGTTATGTATGTTTTCATGGTACTATTATAACCTTCTATGGTTGTGATATCAAGGATCTCGAATGCTTCTTCATCTTCAATGGTGGAAATCTTGTTCACTATAACTTCTCGAGTACCATGAATAGTACCATTGATTGTTACATTATATGACCTGATTGTTACATTATATGACCAGTGATCATTTTGATTCCAATAATATTGTTGAGAATAAATATTAGGTATATATGAATATACAGCGAGCGATATTAAAAAAATTAATAAATATGCAATCCTCATTTTAATCATGTTTGGTATCTATTACATACAGGACAAACAGCTGCTTCTATAGGTATGCGTGCACCGCAATATATACAGAATTTTGTAGGTGGAGGTTGAGGTGGAGATGAGCTTGGTGGTACTTGCTGGGGTTGAGGATGTTGATAATATACTGGCTGAGGCATAGCTTTGGGCTTTTTACCACCTATTTTTCCTGTTCTTACGAAGAAAACGTAAAATGCTCCAGCCGCAGCTGCTGCTACAACGGCTATTATGATGTAAATCAGAGTCCAATTGGTAAGAGGAACGTCCTCTCCCTTTAATATTCTCGCTTGACAATCAGATATGTAGTCATTAATATATGGAAATTCTGGATATAAGTTTCTCATTTTTTGGAATTGTTCAAGTGCAGCGCTATAATGCTTATTGAAATATAGTTTTAAAGCCTCTTCAAAGATCTGCATTAGAGGACCTTGATAATTTCNAATATTATTCCTTGCCAGAATTTCATTTACAAGAGAAGCTGCCATGAAAAAATTAAATCCCTGAATTTGGTGTCCAAACTGGGGATTTATTGAAACGAAGGTGGCAACCCCAACTACTTTACCAGTGTTATCTATAGCAGGTCCTCCGCTGTTTCCGTGAGTAACAGGAGTTGTTGCTTCGAAAACTTTTGGACCTGTTTCCTTTTGTCTATAATTGCTAAACGTTCCAGAAGTTACAGAAGGTGTGTAAAGTACTTGCTGTCTATATAACATACCGTGCTGTACAACCACACCAGGATATCCTAGTGCCCATATTGTATCGCCTGTCCTTAAATAATCATCACTGGCAACTATTAAGGAAGGAAGATTTTGTTTCTCTATTTTTAATATAGCAAGATCTTCTACTTCTGCAGGCTTGGCATCAACAATTCTTGCTGGAACAAAAGCAGGTAGAGAACCTAATGGATTAATTTATCTGTCCTAAACCTACAAATGCTAAATTTTGAAGGTTTGAAATCTTTAAATCACCTCTTTTATACGCATCAAAAACAATAGCTTGTAATAGTTGAACATCTTGTTGAGATAATTGTTGACCTTCTTGTTGAAAAACTTGGATAATTAAAGCTATTACTCGGAATAAAATTCCCTCAACTTTTCTTATATCATCATTAAAAATACCAACAACATGACCATTTGTAACTATATAACCGTTTAAAAATACCAACAACATGACCATTTGTAACTATATAACCGTCTGGAGAAACTAAGAAACCTGTTCCAGAACCTACAACTTCAGGATCTAAATTTATCGTAGGAGGCAAATTGATTTCTTGAAAGGCTTGCCAAGAAACAGTAGCCCCTTGAGCAAACAATATAAATAATGTAGATACTTTAGCTTTCTCCAAATTAATTTTTATATCAATATCGGATTGTGCATAGATCGGAGACACTATATACGTTAGCAATACTATACTTAATACTATTTCAAGAAATATTGCAATTGTTACTATTCGAGATATTTTTTTTCTCATAAAAATTAAATAAAATAAAAATTTATAAATTTTTATGCGTTAAAAATTGATTATTTAAATACTTATTTGTCATTCACATTCATAAATTTTTTTTCTTTAAATTTTTTTACCTCATCTCCAGTAAAAGAGAAGTAACTATGACCTATAACATACGAATTCAGCAAATTTATCAACAATTACTTAGGTTTTCTATACTTCCTATTATTGTTTCATCTATCATTTCAAAAACAGCCCTTTAATTTATTAGGAATAATTCTAAAACTAACATCCTTATAGGCTTCTACATAAATTCAAAAGCAATGAGTGTATAAGAAGTATTTTGGATGATTTTAGAAATAATTACATAATCTTTAAGTAATGAGCGAATCCTTTTTAATCATTACCTTTCAAAGAAGCCCACTTTATACTCATGCGAAAGTGGTAAACACAGTGAGATTTTCTAACTTTTTTAACTGATAATAGTTTAAAATAATCTAAATTTCTTTTTTAATATTAAACAATTGAATAGAAAACACTATAAAATTTATAATAGAGAAATATATATCTCTTAAATTATGGAAAAAGAAACTATTAATATTAGAACCAATTTCAGAAACAGTATTTTTTATTTAATTTTGGCGATTGCTGCCTATTTAGTCATCTCAGCATTAATAAATACTATTATACCAACGAATTATAAGGACTTTAAGGTTTATATAATTGACCAGTATGGCGATTACATAAACATAGTTTTGGCTCTAATATTTGGTTATTTAATAATTATGGCTTTCTCGAATTCAATTTATTGGTCTTTGAGAATTAGATACCCTCATGGTACAGCTCAGGCTGTTAAAAGCATAATGACAATTGTAGGAATCGGTGCTCTATTAGCTAGTATTGCAGGTGCAGTAGCTGGAGGTGCTGCTGGTGTAGCATTAGGTGGATTTATTGGACTTGTAATTGGTTTTGCATCTCAACAAGTTTTAGGACAAGCTATTGCAGGACTTTTCATACTTTTAACAAGACCTATAAAAATTGGTGATTATGCTACGCTTGCAGGCGAAACTGGATTGGTTGAGGATATTAGTTCGATGTTCACGATGATTAGAAAAGATGATGGTACCCTTGTGATGATACCAAACAATCTATTGATAGGATCAAAAATTTATATACTTAAGAGAGGGAGTTAATTTTTCTACCAATTTAAGATTATTTGGAATAATTTACGTAATAATTTCCGTAATTAATAACCATTACCGTTTATTGTAGATCATAACAGAGTAACTCCATAAAGGTAACACCCAAGGCCTCAGGAAACTCCTATCNCTCAGAGTGCTGAGGAGTTAGGTCAAAAGTTTCTTTCGCATATATTATCTTTTGAAAATTTAGTAATGTTTAAATAAAATTTATTCAGTTTAACCGACAGCTGCATTTATCAAATAGAAAAGAAATATTCATATTAATAGCTTCTTGAGTCCATTATAGCTTTGGTATCTCTAATTTCTTCCACTTCGATATTGATCCAATTTATTCGCTTCCATTATTATAACAATACTTATTGACAGTATTAATTTTAATTTTTGCAATTTCAGTAATAATAGGCGCTTTAATGATAATATCTGATTAGCCTGATAGAGTAAAAATAGGTGGTTTGACTGTTAATTTTTTAACACTTTCTATGTTTCTTAATTTCATAGGTATCATCTATTTCGGCAGATTCATGTTAGGATTAGTAATGGTTTTTCTCGCTTTCGTCGGTTCAATATTAAGATTAGGTGGGAGGTATTATTGAGATATCTTGGAACGCAACAAAAACTATTGTTGCTCAAGCACCTACAGCTCCTAGCTAATAAAATTTTTATATTTTGTTAATTAATTATTATACAAAAATCTATAAGAAAATATATTACTATAAATTAGGATAAATAAATTTTTAAATAAAATATTAGAAAAAAATATTATGAAAAACATTTTAATATTAGGCGGCGGAACTGGAGGTTTAATTTCAGCAAAACATTTTTCAGAAGAATTAGCTAAAGATGCAAATATAGTTCTTGTAGATAAAAAAGATAAAACAGAATTTAGACCGTCTTATCTTTACGTTATGATGGGTTATCGGGAACCGAATCAAGTATCGGCACCTTTATCTTTAATTGAAAGAAAAGGAGTTAAATTCGTCAATGCAGAAGTTAAAAAGATTGATGTGAAAAATAGATATGTTGAAACTTCTGCAAAAAGACTAGAATATGATTATCTTATTATAGCATTAGGTGCTGAGACGAGACCTGAGCTAGTTAAAGGAGGACCTTTTCTTAATCCATGGGAACTTGATGGAGCTATCGAGCTTAGAAAATTGATCAAAGGTTTCAAAAAAGGAAAACTTCTAGTTGCAGTACATAGCACTCCTTATCGATGTCCTCCAGCTCCATGGGAGGTGGCTTTTCTTTTGGACTTCTATTATAGCGGTTTAGGTTTGAGGAAGGATATAGAAATAACTTTAGTACATCCATTTAAAAGACCCTTTGAAAACTTTGGTCCTTTAGCAGCGAAAATGATGGAAGGATTGATGTCTGAAAGAAAGATTAACTGGATCGGAGTAGGTAAAAATCCAGCTATTGCAGAAGTAGACTCTTCAAATAAAGTGCTCATAACAGCAACTGGAGAAAAAATACAATATGATGCCCTTATCATGATTCCTCCTCATTTACCTCCAAAGCCTGTTGCCGAATCAGACATATCTGATCCTAATACAGGATGGGCTAAAGTTACTCCTCCTACAATGAAGACCAAATATGACGATGTTTATGCAATTGGTGATGTAGTTGCACCTTCACTTAAGCTAGGAATGGCTGGTGTTCTAGTTCATTCATACTTTAAATATACTTTAGCTTCAATAATTTCTGATATAAAGGGTGTCTATTTAAGCAATGATTTTAGAGTTTTTGGAACGTGCGTAATGGATGTTGGAGGCTTCGGTATGGCTGCTGCTTGTGATTTCACGAAAGTTGTTCTGGGAGAAGCTCAATATCCTGATTGTATTTTCCTACCCCCAACAAGTTTCTCAAGAGTTTTTAAAGAAATGTTTGAAAAGCAATACTTTTCTTGGCTTTTAGGATATATTCCAAAGTGATAAACATGGAAAAATCTATTTCCAGAGAAGAATATGAGGAATTAATAAAAGAGATAAGAGAACTTAGGAAATCTTTTGATGAATTGGTAACAACGTTAAAACCAATATTATACTTGGTAGAAAAACTTCCTGATTTAATCGTAGATCCTGCAGTATTTAAATCGTTAGCACCACTCCTTTCAATTCCTTATACTCTAGAAAGAGTCAATATGAATGTTTTAGGAGCTTTAATGATAGGAATTTTTGAAGGTTTAAGCAAGGCTCTTGAAGATATGGCGACTTCTGAAAAGCCTCCTAAATTTTCAATGTTAAAGCTTCTTACCGATAAAGAAACAAAAGAGGCATTAGGTATATTAATGGAGATTCTCAGAAAACTTACTCCTTATTTAAAGAACTCGATAAAGCAATATGCTACTCCTTAATTTAATGAAATTTTTTATACTTACTTAAAGTTCACATGGAGGCAGTTTTAGTCATCGATATGCTTAAAGATTTTGTATATGGTTCTTTAAAATGTGAAAGAGCTCATAGAATAATTCCGAACATTAAAAAATTGCTTGAAGAAGCAAGAAAACATAACATACCTGTAATTTATATTGGAGATGCCCATTTACCTACAGATCCTGAAATTTCTTTATGGGGTCCTCATGCAATGAAAGGTACTGAAGGAGCTAAAATCATAGATGAACTTGCTCCTACAGAGAAAGATTATATATTAGAGAAGAGAACTTATAGCGGATTTCATGAAACAGGTCTTGATTTGTTGTTAAGATCATTGAACGTAAAAACTGTAATAATTACCGGTTTGCATACCAATATATGCGATAGACATACAGCTGCCGAT
>AQYM01000016.1 GCA_000380705.1 Crenarchaeota archaeon SCGC AAA471-B05 | reverse complement strand
TGATACTAGAAATGTATTTAAAAATAGGCATCTCTCAAAGATATATACGCTAGGCAAAGGTCAAAATTTTTAAATAAATAAATAAAAAGTTATTCTATGGATTTAGAAAAAGAATTAATTAAGATCATCGAAAAGAAGAGGAAAATTACCTTTAATGAACTAATTAATCACTTTTCTAATAAGGATCAAAATGAGATAATTAAAGCGTTGGATAAATTAGAAGACGAAGAGAAAATAGTAATCGAGCCCTATTTACCTAAAGATTTTAATTTTATTAAATATTTGAAAGATTTGAGTTATAACCTGTGGTTTTATTTGGTTATACTAGTGGTTGTCGTTGTTAATTTATTCGTTTTCATAATCCCAAACGTATATCCGTATAATATATTCAGATGGATTTTTTCAGCTATATTTATAGTTTATTTACCAGGATTCACTTTAATAGAAACTTTATTTCCTTCTAGAAGTGAATTGGAATCTCTTGAAAGATTTGGTCTTCATATAGCTACCAGTATAGGAGTAGTTCCGTTACTAGGTCTTTTATTAAACTACTCCCCATGGAAATTGAAACTTGAACCTATAATGTTCACCTTAACAGTTTTTATATTAACCTTAGCGATAACAGCATTAATTGTTAAGTATAAAGTATATAAAAATGCTTATAAAAAATAAAGTATTAGTTATTATTTTCTTAAGTATAATATTTTTATCATTTTATATAAATCAAATTAATGGAATCGAATTAGATGAAAATTATTATTATGCTAAAATTGAAAATGTTATTAAAAAAATAAACGAAATTTATTATAAAGGTATTAAAGATGACAGACTAAATATTATAACTAATATAATCAATGAAGCAATATTAAATATAGAAAAGGGGAAAATGGTAAAAGAAAAAGGTAACTTAGAAGAAGCGCAAAAATACTTTGAAAAAGCCGATAATTTAATCAATGAAGCAGAAAACGAAGCAGATAAACTTTTAGAAGAAGCAAGAATTAAAGATCAGAATTTGAAATTAACTGCTTATTCAACAGCTGTTGTAGCAGCAATCATAACATATTTTTCATCGATATTGTTATTTAGATTTCATAATTATTGGAAACGTAGGAAACTTGAAAATTGTATAGTTATAAAAAATGAGGAAAACGAATAATTATCTTAGAGCGGAATTTTTAACGGTATTGTTGGTCTCATTAATCATTTATACAGCCATAGCATATATTGTTACAACTCCTAGATTAGAAGAAGAATATTTCCAGATGTATATTTTAGGAATGAATAAAACTGCAGATAAATATTATCCACACGAAAATAATAACACTATTCCATTAAATACTAATGTCACATGGTATATTATCGTTGAAAATTATATAAGAAAGAGCTCCATTGCTCTTATTAAATTTAAATTAGGTAACTCAACAACTAAAGTAGTAAATAATAGTAGTTTTGAGCCAGCAGACATTCCTGTAATACAAGAGATAACAAAGGTTTTATTACCTGAAGAAAAATGGGTTATTAAAATTACATGGAAAATAGCTAAAATAGAAAAAATAAACGAACTATATTATTTGACATTAGATTTTAATGGAACTGAGAAAACCATATACGAACTCGGTTCCAAGGAATCATTTAGGTTTGTTATTGAATTATGGACTTATAGCAACGGTAAATTCATTTTAGGATGGGATTCCAAGCAGGGAAGAAAGGTTGCATGGCTTCAAATGTGGTTTAAAATACAAAGTTGAAAACAACCGATTATTTTGAGCTAATTATAAATAAACTTTTAGATAAAAATAATCAAACTTTCACTACAATTCTTGTCTGTGGCCTATTGTTATCCTTACTCCTAACTCCTCTTCTAGTAATTTCAAGTTTGGAAAACAATGTACTAGGCTTATTAAAATTGGTTGAAGTAAACAATGTTTATGTTGTTAGTCAAAACTCTAGTGGATTTTCAGACTCAAAACTAAATTTCTTTAATATCACTATAGAAAATGCGAAAGCAATATTACCTGTTTTAATTATTAAAGGCCATTATTTAGAAAATGAAATAATAATAAAGGGTGTCACATTAGATTACATTAAGTTGAAAAACATTTATAATATAGAAGAAAACAAGTTTAAGAACGAAGAAGGAATTTTTGTAGGAAACTTATTNGCTAAATTGTTTAATATATCAAAAGGTGAAATTTTAGAAATAAAAATTAACAATGACCTACATAAATTTAAAGTAATTTCAATCCATTATTCGAATAGCGAAGATGACTTTGCTTTACTAATTAATTTAAATTTATTATGGTCTAAAAAAATATACGAAAATAAGGTAAGTTATTATGAA
This sequence comes from Crenarchaeota archaeon SCGC AAA471-B05, assembly GCA_000380705.1. Classification (GTDB taxonomy): domain Archaea; phylum Thermoproteota; class Thermoprotei; order Gearchaeales; family Gearchaeaceae; genus SCGC-AAA471-B05. The sequence goes on along the minus strand of AQYM01000016.1, from coordinate 31,629 downwards.
ATCTTACTAAAAGGAAATATTAATGGTTTGGTAAAAAAGCTTGAAGAGAAGTTAGGTCAAAGAGTTAAAATAATATATAACGATAATTCAAAAGCAATAGAAACAATTGCTGAGGAACCAATCAAGATAATTTTAGCTTGGATAAATTTAGTTTATCTAATTTCTTTTTTAGCAGGTTTTACATTTACATTATCTAACACAAAAAATTTCAAACATGATATAGAAATTTTAACCGCTTTAGGAATAAATCATAAAGATAAAATAGTATTAATTCTATCAACTTCATTTATTGTGGCATTTTTGGGTACCTTGGTCGGGATTGTTTTAAGTTTTGTAATAACTTCTTCTATGTTAAGTTTCATATCAGGAATTTCAAATATGAAGATAGAATTTAAAATAGATGAGATGAAAATATTAAACTTAAGTCTAATATATTTTACTTTATTATTTTTAGGATACTTTGTTGGATTGATCTTTATAAGTAAGAAAACTCATAGACTAAGATGATCTTTATATTTTTGAAGAATAAAAAAAATTTAATATTTATTTTATTGTTTAGCTTAGTTTTTTATATTTCATTGATGACTGCTTCGATATTTATTAATACATATTATTTTTTTCTTAAAACCTTCAGTACAGAAGATACCGTATTGATCTATAATTCTAAAGCTATCTCTCCTGTTACTAGCAGTTTACCAACAAGCTTATATAATAAAATAGCTAATATTAAGGGAGTTTTAGCCGTTAGTCCTGAAATTATCTCAATAACCCAGTATAATAATAGCATACTAATAGTAGTTAGAGGTATAGATATTACATTATTCTCAAAGATGCAGAAAATGGAAATTATAGAGGGAAGAAATTTAAATATTAAGGATGGTTATGTTGCTTTGGCCGGTATAAAACTGACTGAGAAACTAAATTTAAAAATCAACCAAACTATAATTTTGTTCTCATCGTTTACCAATAGAATTTTGGAATTAAAGGTTGTTGGTAAATTTAAAACCAATACTGTAATTGACCAAGAATTATTAGTTCCATTATTTGTGGCATCGTGGCTAAACGGTTATAGTACTGATTATGTGTCATTCTTTAGGATAAAAATAGATAATAAAGTAACTAACATGGAAGAAATAAGTAAAATTATTACTGAAGAAAGTTCTGCAAACGAAAAGCCAAGAACGACTTTAGATAATTTAGTTTATTATTTGGCAAGCAGGAGTGAAGAAAAACCAGCAGTTAAGTTAGTAAAAGGAGAAAGAGCGTTAGAAAATGTTATAATAAATAGACTTAAAATAAATGAAAATGTTATAATAGGACTAATTATTGTTATAATATTTTTATTTAGCTTAATATTAAAAAATATTATAAAATTCTTTTTCTATGAAAAAGAAAAAGAAGCAGATATACTTTTTAAATTAGGTTTATCAAAAAATAAAATAATTCATACTTTTTTTATTTATTTATTAATATTAATAAACATATCATTTGTGAGTATTATTTTATTTTTTATTTTTATCAAAGATTATATTCAAAATTTAATTAATATCTCATTATTTAGCTATTCAATAAATTTGAATCTGGACTTAAATTATTTTATTTTAATATATATACTATTAATTTTTTTAACAATAATTTATACATTTAGCATAAAATATGAATAAAGGCGTTATCTATTTGATTTTTCTGGTTATAAATTCCATAGCAATAAGATTATATTTTACTATAGCCACAGGACAACCTGTATCCGTAGATGCTTGGCAGTTAATAAAAAATACTGAAATAGGAAAAGAAACAGGTTATATTTCTACCGAAATCAAAAATATAGATAAATATAATATTAATTGGCCCTTGAGTCAAATTTTCGGCATTATAATTTCTATAGTATTTGGAATAGAAGTAAAAGATGCTATGAGAATGGGTTTTCCTTTAATAGCATCTTTAAGCCCTGTAATACTTTTTACTCTATCCTTGAAAATAACTAGGAATTCTTTAATATCTTTTTTGGCTTCGCTATTTTTAGCAAATTATACTTATAACGTTTTCTTTTCTTCTGGAGTAACTAAAGAAACATTTGCATATCCTTTTTTTATTTATTCATTGATAACTTTCTTATTAATATTTAAAAATAAAAAATTTATACTAATATTTTTTATTTCAGCATTTGTTTTACTATTTTCTCACCATTTTACTTTATCAATATTATATATTATTTTATTATTTTTTCTTTTAAATTATTTGATTTTTTCAATAATTAAGAAAAAAATAATAAACAAAGAAAGTATTATCAGTTTTATTCTATTTAATATTTTTATTTTCTTTTACTACCAATTTTATGTGAATAAAGAAATATTTTATTTTTTAAATCTCTCAGACATATTAACATTTTTTTCCTATCAAATATTTATTTTATTAATATTTATAAAAACTAAGATAATTAATTCTTATAATAAATTAAGTAAAAAGATATTTATTATATTTATCTTTTTTATTTTTTTATATATTTTAAACTTTTTTTTAAATATTTTCCCTTATAATTATATTTATTCGTCATATTATTTAATTTCTGCAGTAAATTACTCGATATTTTTATTTTTTATACTTTTAGCTTATAGAGAGATTAAAATAAACGGGGATTACATAGTAAAATTGTTCTTATTGGCCTGGCCTGCTTCGATCTTTGCCTTTTATTTATACGCTTTCTTCGGAGCAAATTTTTTGCTGAGTATTACTTTATCAAAACGTTTATTGAATTTTTTATTCCCATCTACTTTTCTATTGGTAAGCTATTTGCTAGCAAAAAACAAAAAGTACATAATTTTTTCTATAATTATTATTATACTTTTCTTTGTACAAATTTTTTACATTTACCCTTTGAAAATAAATTATTCAGGGTACCAATGGTTGTACAACGAAGAAGAGATCGAATGTTTTAAATGGCTTGAAAAATATCATGAAAATAACAAAGTATTAGGCGATATTAAAACTTCCTATGCATTATATTATTACAATGTAACCGTAAATCCTTACGAGTCATACCTTTACTTTTTTGAAAATAAGAAAGTTGAGAAATCATTAATAGTTTTATATCGGGAAATACTTAAAAATGGTTTCGTTTTAACAGATTATGGCGAAAAATTAAAACCAGAATTTATTGCTAAAATTTATGAAAAATCGATAGTTTTTTCTAACTATGAAACTGTAGTTCTGTATGATAATTGATCTTTAGATCTTTTTTTACCCATTCTATTTCTTTTTTTAAACCCTCTTCTAAAGTAACTTTTGGTTCCCAACCTAATATTTCTTTGGCCTTTTTGTAACTTCCGACAAACCTTTGAATATCTCCCTTTCGAGGAGGTAAATATTGTTTAACAGAATTAGAACCTGAAAGCTTTATTATTAAATCAGCTAACTCATTTAAAGATACACCACGACCGGTAGGTAATAAAAATGCTTCTCCTATGGCTTTGGAATTTTCAATTGCAAGAATATAGGCTCTTGCTGTATCTTCTACGTAAGTATAATCTCTTATTTGTGTTCCCTTACCATAAATAGGAATAGGTTTGTTTTGAAGAGCTAAGTTAATCCAGTATGCTATAAAATTATACCAGCCTCCCACCCAATAAGGCTGCCTTGGACCATAAACATTACTTGGTCTTAGTATTACAAATTTCATTCCATACAGTTCTTTGTAAATTTTACAAAGCAACTCGCCATAAATTTTATGAGTATTATAAAAAGTAGAAGGATTGTAAGGAAAGCTTTCATCTGCTATGTAAGGTTCAGGAATATCACCATGAACACTTCTACTGCTTGTATATACTATCAGTGTATTATCATTATATTTTCTGCATAATTCGAAAAGATGAAAAGTTGATAAGGCATTTCTTTTAAAGTCTTCCTCAGGATAGTCTACTGAATAAAAAGTAGAAACTTGAGCAGCGCAATGAATAATAACATCAAAATTTTTAACATCACTTCCATCCATATCTTTTACTTGTTTAATTTTTAATTTAACATTATTGGGCAAATTTTCTTTTCTCCCTGTAGATAAATCATCAATTACTTCCACATCATATCCTTTTTCAATTAGTTTATCTACCACATGACTGCCTATAAATCCTGCTCCTCCTGTTACAAGTACTTTTTTTGGCATAAGAAGAATTCAAATTATAGAAATATAAATTTTTAAAAAAAGCTATATAGCAATGAAGCTACTGTATGGTTGCAATTGGCGGATGCTGGATTTATCTAACTCGGGCTGTTAGTAGTGGCGGGCTGAACGCCTCAGCCTTTCGGCTTTGGCGCTTACACCCCCACCCTATCAACCCCGTCTTTTGCGGGAGCCCTCGTCCACCGGCCTTTTGGACCGGTGGAATGGCCACCTAGTCTTGGCGGGGGATTCGGGCTTAGATGCTTTCAGCCCTTATCCCCTACCGCGTGGCTGCGTGGCTTGCCCTTTCGGACAGCCACTACACCAGAGGCGGCGGCGTTGCGTTCCTCTCGTACTGGCAACACCTTCGCCTCAGGTGGCCAGCGCTCCCGACAGGTAGAGACCGACCTGTCTCACGACGGTCTAAACCCATCTCACGGTTCCCTTTAACGGGCGGGCAGCCCTACCCTTGGGGGCTATTGCACCCCCAGGATGGGAAGAGACGACGTCTGGGTACCAATCCGCGGGGTCGATGTGGACTCTCGCCCGCGACGAGCCGGTTATTCCCGGGGTAGCTTTTCCGTCATGCCCAGCCCCCATCAAGGGGGACATGAGCGTTCGCTAGGCCCGGCTTTCACCCCTGGTTCCCGTGCAGTTGAGGAACCAGTCAGGGTGGCATTTGGCCTTGTCCTCCACGGCAGGTTTCTGACCTGCCTGAGCCACCCTTTGGACGCCCCCGATTCTTTGTCGGGGGCGTGCCGCCCCAGCCGAACTGCCCACCTCAAGGTGTCCCCGGCAAAGCCGGGTTAGTGGCACCATCCTCGTTGGACGGTGTTTCACTTTCGACTCTATACTCCCCGGAGAGAGTATTTCATTGTCTCCCGTCTACTCTACGCAACGAGGACAGCACCACAGCTTGAGGCTGCAGTAAAGCTCCACGGGGTCTTCTCGCCCCGTCGGGAGTCCCTAGACTGTGCACTAGGTTGCAGGTTCACCCGGCTCCGGGCCGAGACAGTGAGGCCCTCGTTGATCCATTCATGCACGTCGGAACTTACCCGACAAGGCATTTGGCTACCTTAAGAGAGTCAGAGTTACTCCCGGCCTTCGGCGGCGCTTAGCCCGGTTGAACCCGGGGTTCGCGTACCGCCAGTGGCCAGGATTCAGCCCCCGTACAAACCCTTTCGGGCTCGCGGGGACCTATGTTTTTATTAAACAGTCGGGACCTCCTTGTCACTGCGACCTAGGCCCCCCAGGTTAACCCTGAAGAGCCCAGGCACCCCTTCTACCGAAGGTACGGGGCCAATTTGCCGAGTTCCTTGGCCCGGAGTACCCGGAGACGCCTTGGCCTTCTCAGCCAGGGGCACCTGTGTCGGATCTAGGTACGCTTAAGGGCCATCCTTCCACGCTCCATTTTCACGGGGACAGGGGATCGGGTGTACCCCCTATACAGGGGGCTATTCCTCCTTTCGTACGGTTCTCGTCATTACGACACTCCCCGTACTTCAGGAGTTAAGTAGGGCGAAGACCCTACACACCCTACCCCTATCCGTCTGGAGCGTGGCTTGTGTTACCACTAACGTAGGCCCTTAGCAATGGAATATTAACCATTTTCCCTTTCGAGCGGACCAGTGAAGGCCGCTCTTAGGAGCGGCTAACCCTCGGCTGACGACGCATTGCCGAGGAACCCTGGCCCTTCCGGCGGCTGGGATTTCCACCCAGCTTCGCTGTTACTACTGCCAGGATTCGCATCTGTAGCAGGTCCACCGGAGCTCACGCCCCGGCTTCTACCCTGCTACAGCGCCCCCCTACCGGATGATACTCCGCATCGGAGTATCCCCTAGGGTCTCGGTGGCTGGCTTAAATCCCGTCAATTTTCGGGGCCACCGCTCTCGGCCGGTGAGCTGTTACGCACTCCTTAGAGGTTAACTGCTTCTAAGCCTACCTCCCGGCTGTCTCAGAGCGGTGACGCCCTTTGGGCTTGATACTTAGCCAGCACTTAGGGACCTTAACCCTAGGTTGGGTTGTCCCCCTTTCGGCTCGCGGGCTTATCCCGCGAAACCCGTCTCCCGCCTTCTGAGGTCGTTAGGGCTTCGGAGTTTGACTGCCGGGCGGGCCTTTCGGCCCTTACCCAGCAATCAGTGCTCTACACCCTAACGAACCTCTGGCGAGGCCTGGCTGGGACCAGCTTCGGGGGGAACCAGCTATCACCAGGCTTGATTGGTCTATTGCCCCTAGGCCCGGGTTAGGGGAGCGATTTGCACGTCAGCACCCCTATTCGGGCCTCCACCGGGCTTTCGCCCGGCTTCACCCTACCCAGGCCTAGATCGCCTGGTTTCTGGTCTTAAGGCTGTGACTTAAGGCCCTTTCGGACCCTACCCCTCGCTTACACTTACATTATACAAGTAGCCCGAGTTATCATAAATCAAACCCAAGCTACTTGTATAATGCAGAGGTGTAAGCTACGGGTACTCGAGTTTTCTACGCCTGCGGGGTTAACCCCCTTAGGCTCGCCACAGCCTTAAACTCCCTGGCCCGTGTTTCTAGACGTAAGGCATGACCCTGATCCCTTTCTTAAGGAACCCTACTCTCGTAGGAATTCCTTAAGAAAGATCATTCCTTTCGGGCCATGCCGCCTGTAGCCCCTTGGTTTCAGGCTCTTTTCACACCCCTCCCGGGGTGCTTTTCAGCTTTCCCTCACGGTACTGGTTCGCTATCGGTCTGGGCGAATGTTTAGCTTTGGAAGTTGATACTCCCAACTTCCCACACCATAACCAAGGTGTGGTACTCTGGTATTCATTCTCATCCACCCGCTCGGTTTTCGCCTACGGGGCTATCACCCTCTATGGCGGGGCATTCCAGCCCACTTCGGCTAACCGAGTTAGGGTGTCGAATGAAACCCAATAACCTTACATCTCCTCCCTATTATCTAGGGAGGATTCGATTTGAGCTCTCCCCCTTTCGCTCGCCGCTACTCAGGGGATCCCTGTTGGTTTCTCTTCCACCCCCTACTAAGATGTTTCCGTTCGGGGGGTTCCCGCTCCTAGGGTTTACCCCAGGAGCGATGCCACCCACTATTCGTGAGTGGCACCAGGATACCCATTCGGAGATCCAGGGATCAACGACTGCTTGCGTCTACCCCTGGCATATCGCCGCTTGCCGCGTCCTTCCTCGGTTGCCCAGCCGAGCCATCCACCAAGGGGCTTCCTCTTAGATAAATCCAGCATCCATCGCCTGCAACCATACAGTAGCTTCATTGCTATATAGCTTAGCTATCAACTTGAGAAATTCTTCCCAAGTCTCATATTATGAAATGATGAACATGAAAGGATCTATTACACGTCAGTTACAGGAAAAACTTAGAGGTGATCCTGCCGCAGGTTCCCCTACGGCAACCTTGTTACGCCTTCTCCCCCCTTGTCGGGTCTGAATTCGTTATGACCTCTTTCGAGGCCATACCTCATTCAGACCCAACTCGGGTGGAGCGGCGGGCGGTGTGTGCAAGGAACAGGGACATATTCACCGCGCGATAGTGACGCGCGATTACTAGGGATTCCGCGATTCACGTGGGTGAGTTGCAACCCACGATTCCGACTGAGGGTGGGTTTCTGGGATTACCTCCCCCTTTCGGGTTCGGTACCCATTGTCCCACCCATTGCAGGCCGCGTGTAGCCCAGAGGTTTCGGGGCATACGGACCTGCCCTAGCCCCCACCTTCCTCCGGCTTACGCCGGCAGTCCGCCCATTGTGCAGCCGGTTCAAAGAACCGGCTTAGCAAATGGGCGCGGGGGTCTCGCTCGTTGCCGGACTTAACCGGATACCTCACGGCACGAGCCGGCGACGGCCATGCACCACCTCTCAGCTCGTCTGGCAAAGTCTTTAGCTTGGCCTTCATCCTGCTGTCGCCTCTGGTAAGGTTTTCGGCGTTGACTCCGATTGAACCGCAGCCTCCACCCCTTGTGGTGCTCCCCCGCCAATTCCTTTAAGTTTCAGCCTTGCGGCCGTACTCCCCAAGCGGCCGGCTTAACGGCTTCCCTGCGGCACTGGGTGAGGACTAACCTCACCCAACACCTAGCCGGCATCGTTTACAGCTGGGACTACAGGGGTCTCTAATCCCTTTTGCTCCCCCAGCTTTCGTCCCTCACCGTCGGGCGCGTTCTAGCGGGCCGCCTCCGCCACTGGTGGTCCTCGGGAGATTAAAGGATTTTGCCCCTACCTCCCGAGTACCGCCCGCTTCTCCCGCCCCCTAGCTCTGTAGTATCCTCCCCAGCGGCACGGTTGAGCCGTGCCATTTAAGGGAGGACTTACAGAGCCGGCTACGGACGCTTTAGGCTTAATAATCGTCGTGTCCACTCGCGGGGCTGGTATTACCGCGGCGGCTGACACCAGAACTTGCCCCCCGCTTATTCGCCCCGCTTTTTACACGGGGCAAAAGCCATCCTCAGCGGATGGCACTCGGGGTGACTCTGTCGCGCTTTCGCGCATTGCAGAAGTTTCGCGCCTGCTGCACCCCGTAGGGCCTGGGTTCTTGTCTCAGAACCCATCTCCGGGCTCCTGCTATCACAGCCCGTACCCGTCTTAGGCATGGTGGGCCGTTACCCCACCATCTACCTGATAGGCCATGCCCACATCCTATGGCTGCACAGACAACATCCTGTCTGTGCACTTTCGATATAGGGGCATTCCAGCACCCTATATCTATCCGGGATTACCCCCCGTTTCCAGGGGATATCCCGGTCCATAGGGTAGTTTAGGCATGTTTTACTGAGCCGTGCGCCGTGCTCGGGTAACCCGAGCACTGACTCGCATGGCTACCCACCCCGATAGCAGACACGTCCGGCAGGATCAACCGGGTTTTCCTGTAACTGACGTGTAATAGATCCTTTCTCTTGGACCTAATTTTTTTATTAGGTCCGCATTAATTGTGAGCTATAGGTGGAGTTAACACTTCATCCTTGGCTTCAGCCAAGTCGTGTTAAAACCGCCCCTATAGCCCAATAATACATTTTTTAAATCAAATATAAAAACTTTTATTCTTAAAGATAACACTAAATTAGGAAAAATAAGGAAAAATTTAAAATTCAATCAAGAAAATTATTTTAATAGAGTGGGCCAGTGGCTTAGCCTGGTTATAGCGTCCGGCTGATAACCGGAAGGTCATGGGTTCAAATCCCATCTGGCCCATAAATACCTTATCTAAATTTGATAAAATTTATTAAATACAAAAAAGGTTTATGTTTGCTGAAACCCATTCTATAACTTTTTCAACCCCCATTTTTACATCTACTTTTGGCTCCCAGTTCAAATCCTTTTTTACGTTTGAAATATCAGAAATATATATGTATTGATCGCCTTTTCTCCAATCAAAAAAATTTATTTTAGATCTCTTACCTGTAAGTAAATAAAGTAAATCAAGAAGTTCAATAAGTGAAATCGAGTTCTTAAATCCACCGCCTATATTATAAACACCATGCCTATTTTTAGAAAGTATAATCTTTTCTACTAAATCACATAAATCCTCAATAAAAAGCACATCTCTTACTTGTTTGCCGTTACCATAGATGTTAATTTGCTGCCCTGTTAAAGTAGCTATGATAAACCATGCTACCCATCCTTGATCTTCAACACCAAATTGTCTTGGACCATAAACACAACTTAATCTTAACGAAAAAGTTCTTAAACCATAAGTATAATGATAGTCTTGAACATAGAGATCTGCAGCTAATTTAGAACATCCATAAGGAGTATGAGGAGTTAAATCAACTGGGAAATTTTCAGGTATACCATATTTATATTTTTCATCTGCTATTTCGTACCTTTTTTCCCTTTCTATAATTTTAATTTTATTAACATTTTCGCCATAAACTTTATTCGTGGACAGGAATATAATAGCAGCGTCTTTTTTTCTTGCTAATTCTAGAACATTAATGGTTCCAGCTACATTTATTAAGAAATCTAATTTGGACTGTTCTATAGAAGCGGTGACTGCTACTTGTGCAGCAGTATGTAAAATAACGTCTATATTTTCATTATAAAATTTTTTTAAGTCTTCTTCGTTTGTTATATCCCCCTTTACCAAATTAATATTCCTAAAATTACTTTGTAAATAATTCCAATTATAATATTCATTGATAATTTTTTTACCTAAGATTTGTTTTCTACTTAAATTGTCTATGCCAGCTATATTATAGCCTTTTTTTGCTAAAAATTCTGCCAAATGGGAACCAATAAAACCACCGATGCCCGTAATTAATATATTCATACTAAATAACAAATTTTCAATAATAAAAATTTAGGGTAAGGGAGACCTTGTAAGCCTCCTTCTGTTTCAGCGGCATTTATCTAGTCGGCGGTTAGGGTTCGTAAGGAAAACTCATTACCCTCGCCCGCCTTTGTCTTTATAGGGAATCCGTTTCACCAAGTTTCTGTTATACTCAGCCTATCCATCTCGTTACCGAGATGGCTTCAGCATCATCGACATCCAACAGAGCTTGTTACGTTTCTGTGATTTACCAAGCCTTTCGGCTTATGCCTTGCGGCATTATAAATTCCTTAGCGACGGAGGACTTTCCTCGGGAAACCCCGACAGCCGCTCAGGACTCCCTTACCCTAAATTTAAAATATACTACTTCTTATTTTAATTTTTAGTTAATGTTACATATAGGAATTGACGATACGGATACTACAGAGGGTGGTTGTACCACATATGTAGCTTCTATTTTAATTGAAAATTTGAAAAAAGCAGGATTTGATTTATTTGATTACCCCTATCTGGTAAGATTAAACCCAAATATACCATTTAAAACGCGTGGAAATGCTGCAGTATGTATAAGAATTATTGCTAAAAACAAAGATGTAATCCCAATTATAACAGATACAATTGAGAGGCTTAAAATATTTAAAGACATAGATGGAGAGAAACCTCAACCGGTAATTTGTTTTTATGAAGGTAATATTACTCATGAATTAGAAGAATTCTATAAACGATGTTTAATAGAGGTTGTGGATATAAAGGATGCACTTAAAATAGTAGAAAAATACAATATAAAATACTTAGCATTTAGAAAAGGTATTAGAGGTTTAGTTGGAGCAGTTGCAGCAATAGGGGCATTATTTAAAGAAGGTTATACTTACGAACTAATAGCATACAGAAAAATGGATCAAAAATCTCTTATAAGACCTATAAATTTGGAAAAAGTAAAGGAATTAGATATACAATTTAAAAATTTTACTTTCCATAACCTTGATTACGGAAAAAATAGAATACTTATAACACCGCATGGAAAAGATCCTGTATTATATGGAATAAGAGGTAAAGATCCTGAAGTCTTATTAAAATTTTCGGAAAAATTAGGCATCAAAGAGTATATAGAAAGAATTATGATATTCAAAACAAATCAAGGCACAAATATTCATTTAAAAGTAGCTAAAGGTAAAAAATTGTTTAAGCCCTACTGTGTAGTTAATGAAACATTTGAAGTAATAGAAGACCCGATTGTAATTAAAGGAGGCCACGTATTAATAAAAGTCAAATCCGACGGAAATGTGATGACTGCAGCTGTTTATAAAGAAAGCGGTAAAATGAATATTCTCGCAAGATACCTAAAAAAAGGTGACTTAATAGAAATTGGAGGTGGTATTAGAAAAGAACCTTTTTTAACGATCAACTGCGAAAAAATAGTTGTTAAAAAATTAGCTAAAACATATAAAGAAATCAATCCCTATTGTATTACGTGTGGGTCTAAGATGGAATCAGAGGGGAAAGGTAAAGGTTTACGTTGTAAAAATTGTTCCTACACAATCCCTTTTAGCTTTAAATTGTTAATAGAAGAAAAGAGACCTCTTGAAGAAAATCTAATACTTGTACCACCTCCTAGATCTCGTAGACACCTAAGTGAACCAATACCAGAAATTTCTTACAAATCTAAAAGTTTATAAACGCAATAAGTTTAATAAGGGTATTTATAATTTTAGCTTTTATACAGTAAAATTGAAAAAATTTCAGGTAACACCTTAACGGTAAAACCTGCCTTTTTACACCTACTTATTATATTTTCTACTATCTTTTTCCTTTTACTAACATAAGACGGATAACCTACGTAATGAAGTATTGTTCCTCTTTTTGGCAATAAATTATGTAGCATATTATAAAAATCTAAAGAATATAATTCTTCAGAAATGGAGAAAGTGGGAGGATCATGGATTATTTTATTGAAATAATAAGGTTCTAATTTATCTAATACTTTTACAGCATCACCTATTATAATATTAACATTTTCTAACCATTTTGACCAAGGATTATATTCAGCATAACGCAAAATAACAGGGTCTTTTTCTATTGAAACAACTTTCCTTACTTTTTTAAAGAAAGCATGAATAGCGGTGTAGCCAAGTCCTGTTCCAATATCTAAAACTTTATCGTTTCTTTTTAATTTTAACACTTGGACTTTTTTTCTAGCATCTTCCCATGGAAGTATACCTTTTATTCTATGCATATGTATTCCATTAATTTCAATAGTAGGGGCATGTAAACCGACATTCCTAAGCTTATAAAAATTTCCTCCTTCAAAACCCGCTAGTGGCTTTATTTCGTCCCTTTCAATTATATAGATATAATCATCTTTACCATAAAGGACGATCTCTTCTATTTTGTTTAATGGAAAAGAAAGGCCTCCTTCTGAATAAATCCTATCCCCAATATTTCTTAAAATGTTAAACGTTAAACCTAAATCTAAAGAGACTTTAAATTCTTTTTCGCCTTTTTTTATATTTATAAGAATCTCATTTGCCACAGAACGTATCAAAATCGGCAAATTCTTATAATGATATAGAAAAATTTTTATGCTCATTATGTGAATCTAATTTTTTTGCATAAAAATCAACTCTTACTTTATACTTATAAGGCGCATATTCGTTAATTTTCTTTGTTTTTAATATAGAAAAGTAAAATTTGTTTTCTTTACAATATTTGGATATTAGTTCTATCGCTTCATTATATAACATTCCTTCCTTTCCTATATGATAAAAATGAATTAGCCCACCTGATTCCTTCAAACATTTTAACGCTAATGGAAGATATTCAAAGGAGCCTAAAGGTAATGTCATTAATATCCTGTCAGCAAAATCATAATAGCGAGGACAAACATCTTTTACATCACCCAAAACAGGGGTAATTTTATCTTCTAACTTATTTATTTTTATAGTTTCTAACATATACTTATAGGCTACCTCATTCTTTTCTATAGCTATAATTTTTTTAACATTGGGTTGATATTTACAAATTGCAACAGCATAAGGCGCAACGCCTGCAAACATGTATAAAATTTCTTCATTCGGGTTTACAGATTTTGCAATATCAATCCTATCTGATGCATCTTTAGCAGAAAAATAAACCCTAAGTGGATCCACTTTTATAAAATAACCATATTCTTTATGAATAACTTCAGTAGAGTTTCCGTACAATAAATGGTAATCAAATAACCTGTATTCTCCTTTTCTTTCACTCACCTTTTTAATAACAGCTTTTACATTTTTGTGTAAAACAAGCAATCCTTGTACTATTTCATTTTCGTATTCCTTTAGTTTTTCAGGAATTTGAATTACTATAACTGCACCGCCTCTAGAACCTATTATTTCATAACTTGAAGGTATTAATCCTAATAATTCAGGGGGGATCTTACCATATAATAAAGTTTTTAACGATTTATTATTTTTTAGCATAAATAAGGGATGTATATAAGTTCAAAATTTCCTTTATTATCCTATTCCAATTAAATTTTCCACTTAAATTTTCAAGATCGGCAATTATTTGAGATCTAAGTTTTTCGTTATTAAGTATCTCAAGAATTCTTGAAGCCCATAAGTAAGAATTTCGAGGCTCTTGAATTATTAATTTCTCATTATTGATTATTTCACACATAGCGGTGCCTTTACTTATTAAAACAGGTTTTTTATTAAAGATAGCTTCTATTACAGGAAAACCAACACCCTCATATAAAGAAGGATATATGACTAAAGATGCTAATTTATAAAAATATTTCATATCTTCAAAATTAATCCATTCTAAAGTTATCACATGTTCTGATAAATTAAGTTTCTGTATAAAACCATAGTAACTGGAGGCTCTAGTAATAATACATTTAAAATTCGTAAAATAATATTTCTCTACAAGAATCTTTAAAGCATATAATATTGTAGTTAAATTTTTTCTTTTTTCACTGCCATCTACACAAAGTAATAAATGTTCATTAGGTTTTAAGAATAATCCATATTTTTTTGTAAGATACGATAATGGGATTTCTTTACATAACGGTAACTCGTAACCATAATATATCGTGCTTATTTTAGAAGGATCCAGTTTAAATCTGTTTACTAACTCATTTTTTTGTTGATTAGAAACTGAAATTACTTTATCGGCTATACGAGCAGATAACCTAGATAAAATCCGCCAATAAATATGTCTGTTCTGTTTCCTGTAAAACTCAAAATCGAGCCCATGAAAAGTCACCACTAGTTTAGGTAATTTAGTTTTAATAAATCGAGGAATTAAAGGAAGAAAATAAGCAGGAGAATGAAAAATAACAATTCCATCCTTATAAAGGATATAATACATTATTGGTAAATAGAAAAGTAATTTATGCTTTATTTCTCTTATTTTAACATTACGATATGGTTGTACTAGTTTAGATAAATTCGGGTGATATAGGTAAGTATATAAAATATAAAAATTCTCGCGATCATATTTTAATAAGTTTTTAATTAATTCGGTAGTATATACTTTAGTACCTCCACCTTTACCGTCTACAAGTCTTGCATCAATGCCTATTTTTAATTTCATTTCTCACACTTTTCCAGTGGAAATAAAGGGGTTTAAGAATAGCGGGGGGTGGATTTGAACCACCGACCTCCGGGTTATGAGCCCGGCGGAATAACCTGGCTTTCCCACCCCGCTATCCAATTTATTTTATGAGTAAAAATACTATAAAAACTTTACTATAAATTTGTTAATCCTAACATAAAATATTTTGTGAGTTAAATAAAACTTTCTATTAAAGTAATACCATTACTACCTAGGTCCTTTAGGATTAATACAATATTATAACAATTTTTATTTACTTACCATAATTAGGATATCTCTAATAAGCTTTACGATTATTGCAAACTTAAATGATGGCCGCCAACGTAGCTCCGGCCATCTGATTCTTCTTTATTATTTTCATATTATGTTTGCTTGTTTTATTATTAAATAATTTAGTTCCTGATAAACACACGCCGGCCATCCAAACTTGGTCTATAATGGTATTACCTAAAGTTAAATTAAAATTATGCATTAAACACGGTTTCTTTATCGCTTTTAATCATTCTTCTACAATGAATAAAAACATGACTTTTTTATAGTAAAACAATTAGGTTTCATGAAAATGTTTTTCAAGTATCTATAATATAAAGCCTCAAATAGAATAAAGAGCAAAATTAAAGATTATGTTTATTTTAAACCCCTTTATTTCCACTGGAAAAGTGTAAAAGAAACAAACATATTTGATAGCTAAGAAAATTGAAAATAAGAAAGATTTTATCTGATGGCCGCCAGCGGGCCATCTAAAAATTTGAATTTAAAGTAAGAAAACATTTTAAACATTGTCCTTATAAAAATAAAATTATTTGGATTTTTAATAATAGAATAATTCTTTTGAGAATTTTAAAGTAATAATATGAATTTAGATGGCCGACATCGTTTAATATAACCAAATATTGATATTCAAAGTAATAACATATATCCAGTAGAAATAAAGGGGTTTACTTCTACTTATTTGATACTAACTTTTTTATTTCCTCCTCTAAAATTTGTAAACCTTTTCTAATTAAACTTTCTTCTAAGTTTAAGGGAGGAGCAATTCTTATCGTCGATAAACCTCCGCTGATTAATAATAAACCCTTTTTCCAACACTTTGTTAAAATTTCATTAGTTTCTTCTCTAGCAGGGATTTTAGTTTTCCTATCTTTAACTAACTCAATACCGATCATAAATCCTTTTCCTCTAACATCTCCAATTATTTCGTATTTTTCTTGCATTTCTTGTAAGTATTTTTTTATTTCTAAACCTAATCTTTCCACTCTTTCTAATAATTTCTCTTTTTTAATTACTTGGATTGTAGCAATGGCAGCCTTACATGCAATAGGATTTCCTCCAAAGGTTGTTGCATGGGCTCCTTTTTCCCAGTTCATAATATTAGCCTTCGAGGCAGTAACACCTAAAGGTAAACCACTCGCTATCGCTTTTGCTATTGTAATTATATCTGGTTCAATTCCAAAATGCTCAATTGCAAACCATTTTCCTGTACGCCCTATACCTGCCTGTACTTCATCATCTATTAAAAGTATATCATATTGATCTGTAATTTTTTTTAATTTTTTAAAGTAATCTTCAGGGGGCCAAACGAATCCTCCTTCACCTAAAACAGGTTCGAATATAAAGGCTGCTATTTCCTCTGCAGGTACATATTTTTCTAAAACCCATTCTTTTATATAATCAAGGCATGCAAAGTCACATGAAGGATACTCTTGTTTAAATGGGCATCTGTAACAATACGGATATGGTACATGGTATACACCTGGAAGTAATGGACTAAATCTTTTTCTATGAACTGGTTTGGAAGCCGTTAAAGTTAGAGAACCGTAAGTTCTTCCGTGAAAGCTGCCAATGTATGCTATTATATTTTGTCTTCCTGTATAATATCTTGCAAGTTTAATTGCAGCCTCATTAGCTTCAGTTCCACTGTTACAGTAGTGAAATTTTATGTTGCCTTTTATGGGAATGATCTTTAATAATTCTTCTGACAATTCAATAACCTCTTTATAGTAAAAATCAGTAATGCTATAGTGGATCAATTTTTCTGCTTGTCGCTTTATAGCTTCTATAACCTCAGGATGATGTCCTATATTTAGACATAAAAGTCCTGAGTTGAAATCAATATATTCATTTCCGTCTACATCTATAACTGTGGTATTTTTCACTCTTTCTACAAATAATGGATAATACCTTGCATATGAAGGCGAAATATAATTTTTATCCAATTCAAATAATTCTTTAGCTTTTTTGCCTGGAGGTTCTTCTATAATCTTCGGTAAATCTTTACTTGTCATCTTTTTAATTTATTAACTAATTTTAATTTAATAAAATTAGAGATGGGAGGAATAATTATTGTGGATATAATACCACCGGAAGGTGTAAACGTTATCCTAGGCCAGTCGCACTTTATAAAAACAGTTGAAGATATTTATGAAGCCATTGTTAATACATCTCCATTCATAAAATTCGGTATTGCTTTTTGTGAATCTTCTGGGCCTAGGTTAATAAGAAAAGACGGGAATGATGAGGAACTTATAAATTTAGCTGTANATTATTCTAAAAAGATTGGCTGTGGACATATCTTTATAATTTGTATTAAACAAGGCTATCCTATAAATATTCTTAATTCAATAAAAATGATTCCTGAAGTTGTAAATATTTATTGTGCAACTGCAAATCCTATAAAAGTTATAATTTATGAAGAAGGAGAACAGAGAGGCATTTTAGGTATCTGTGATGGATTTACCCCTTTGGGAGTAGAAGATGAAAACAAAACAAAAGAAAGAATTCAATTCTTAAGGAAGATTGGTTATAAAAAAGGATAGCGAATAATTTATTAATAAACTTATAATAAAAACAAATAATGGCAAAGCTTTTCCATATATTATAAATTCCGAGGAAATTTTTTCATAAATAGGATATAAATTCGCTAATATTTTTAAAGGAGGAATAATTACTTTTTTACATTCTAGTTCGGCATCTTCTGTAATAAGAATAGACCTTTCTATTCCTTCGATAATTCTTTTTATTATTTCATTCATTGTTTTTTCATTATATCCTAATGGATAGTAACCTTCGTTGCCTTGAAATTTTGCAGTCAGGACATGCGTATCTGTAGAACAAACTTCATAATACAATTTAAGGTTGAGTTTTTTGGATAGAGCTTCAATCTTATTATACAATTTTTCTCTGAATTTTTTTGTAATATTATTAGCATCAATAAGTATGAGTAAATTAATAAATTCATCAGTTTTAAAAGCTATAACCCGCCCATATCCATAACCAATTTCGTTATTCTCTATTTTTTTAAAGTCGATATTCGAAATGCCTATTTGAGTTTTTTTCTTGCTTTTTTCTCTCAGGCTAGATAATAAATCTTGTGTCGCATTTATTATTTTATCATTAACTTCGGCTTCACTTACAATATTTCTTGAATAGTAATTATGAGCATCTATAATTATTGTAGTTTTATAGCCTAAATTATTAGATATCTTATTAATCTCTTTTACTATTTCAGGGCTTATATCATCAATTCCATCTTTGGTTGGCGATATAAGGACTATAGGAATATCATTAAGTAAAAATCCTTTGACTTGTACACCATCTTTTTCAATTGTAACCATTTCTGTTGAGTATAATTCGTTTTTTGGATCGCTTGACAAAGACAGCTTATCTAGTATTTCTATTAAACGATTTTTTTCTTCATGATCTATTAAATCTTCTTTATGTGTAGAAGGTCCATGAAAAGGTAAATACAAAATATTTTCTTTATTAAGTAATATACTAGGGAGATCAGAGCTTCCAACGGATAACAAAGGCCCTGGATGAACAGGTAATGAAAATAATACACTATACTTAACAGAATTTCTTAGTCTTAGAATAATACAAGGGAATTCAAAAGATTTTTTATTTGATGAAGTTTTTTTAAGCGCATTTTCAAAAAAGCTACTTTCTTTACTTATCCACGTCAAAATAAAATTTCTGAAATNATATAAAGGATTTAAATTATATTTTATTTCTCCTTTTCTTTTAATATTATATAAATATATCAATGTAATAATCAAGACCGTCTCAAATAAAAAAAAATCTAAAACTAAATTAGCAAAAGCCCAATTACTACTTATTGAATTTTTTAATGTATTAAACATTCCTATAAAACCTAATGCGAGGAAGTTCCCTATGATGAATAACATTCTAACATTAATCGCTGAAATGAATAAAAGTGCAATACTTGAAAGTATTAAAAATGAAAGCAACACTGCATTTGCGAAATATGAATATTGATACTTAAGAAAAATAAATGATAAAGTTGCTAAGAATATCCCAGTATAGTTAAACAAGATTATACCACTCAACCTTTTCCAAGTTATGTACTTATCTTTTATTTTGAGAATGATTACTATAATAGTTATTAGTATTAAATTAAAAAGATATAAAAGAATATTTAGTATTTTGTATAAATAAAGAATTAAAATTAATATTAAATTAAAAAAAGTTAAAAGAGGAAATATAAGTTTCAAAGATGGTAAATTCCAGAGTTCCTTATAAAAATCTTCTAGATTCTTCTTAATCATTAAGTTATATTCTGATTATTCCTGCATTAAGTAAAATTATCATAGAAATAAATAGTATACTTAAAAGGATAACTAATGCGGGGTTCACTTTAACTTTAGATATATCTTCTTCATAATAAGTAATTAAACCTGCTGAACTTATAGGCATGGTCTCCTTTTTTTTCCTACTTTTAGACATCGCTATTATTATTTTATTTAAACTTTAAAAATTTATCGAGCTTTTCATAAGCATCATAATCTTTAAAATTACCTTCTATGAAACGCATAATAGGACGTCTGACTTTCTTTATATATTGGAGTAAATTATATAGTTGGATTTGTTTTTCAAATTCTTTTATATAAGGTATTAAGGGACTCTTATTCCACTTATACTTTATTTTTTTTCTGCATTTTTTACAACGTGTAAAAATAGGTATTCGAGTATATTCTGTACCACAATTTTCGCATTTGAGACCTATACTAATATTTGTTATTGCTTTTTCTACTATTTTATGCATTAAAAATAGTTTGATATTACTTAAGATGATTTCTCTAACTTGCGAATTAAAATCTTCTTCAAAAGAATATTTTATCTTATATTTTAAATTAATCATTTTACTAGTGCTTTTATCATTGATGATTATAAAGGCTGGGGTTCGGACATTTTTGGAATAGAATTTGGAATAATTTAGTAAAAAATCCTCAAGTAAATACAGATAAATTTTTTTATTCGACATGTAATTAGAAAATATCTTATCAAAAAGTGTTGGATGTATCATCACAAAATTACCTTCTGTTATCCCTCTTACTTTGACAAGGTAAAAAAGTAAACTGTCATGAGAAGTAATAAGCAACAAGTACAAATTATCTTGGTTTTCAACTTTACTTTTATACATTTCTCTTTTTAACTCATGAATATAATTTTGTATCCTTTTAATTTTTTCTAGTATTTCAATAGGTATCAAGATTTCGTCTTCCTCTATTAGATCTTCTCCATTAGAAGGCAAAATTGCAGCTTTAATAGTTATTTTGCATGCGCCATTTGGATCAATTTTTAAACCATATTTATTTCGAATATACCCTTTCTCTAAATTTTCAAGTAAAAATGTTTCATTTTTGTAATTCGAATTTATTATCAATTCCAAAATTTTTTCTTTTTCAACATTAATCTTTTTTGAATAATTTTCCATAGTATGTTGCAGGTTTATTTTTACATAATATAGCATATAACTTTCTCTTCCACAATTTAGGCATTCATTATTCATTCCTATTCTAGTATGTTTGCATTTACTGCATAAAGCTAATATACGTTTCTCACGATTACAGACATTACAATGATATGAGTAATCTATGTCGTGACATTTTTCGCAACGAAAAAGGTAAGAAGGATAAATAAGTGCTTTTTTCTCGCTCTTGTATAATTTAGTGGGGAAAATAAGAGTATATTCTTCTTCATCATTCTTATCTTCTTTATAAAGAAATATTTTATAAATTTGCGTTTTTGTTTCATTCTTAGTATAATCACCCAATTTAGGTAATACTGGTATAATTTTATTATTATTCGCAATCCAAGCTTGCGAACTTATTTCGGGAAAGTTTTTATAAAATTGAGGCGAAATTAATAATACTTCAGAATTATTAATTTGATATATTTGAGCGATATTATTATCTGATATTTTTAATAAAAATAAAATTTTATCTTTCTCTATAAAAATATTTAGTTTATTTACTAAATATAAATATTTGGTAAGTAAAATATTTAACCAATCTAATTCTTCATAAGTATTAGAAATCTGGACAATTTGTTCATAATAGAAACTGGATAGATTAATTATAATAAAAATTATTTCCGGAAGTAAGGATTGTTTAGTATTATTTTCAATTATTTCAATATTATTTTTCCTATATATTATTTCAATTATTTCTTTTATATGTTGTAAATATTTTATTTCTTTAAAATTAAATTTAGCTACTAGAAAATTTATGATTTTCTTTAAATCAGGTTTGGCTTTGAAATCAGATGCGTTTAACATTGATTTACAGACCATAGCCAAACTCCAAGCTAGAAAAGCAATGTAAGGATATTTTTCCACCATTTCTTTTTCAAGAATCAGGACTAAATGATTTCCTTTTTCAATATCTTCTTGGTAGATTCTTTTAACCATTTCGAAAGGTATTCTTGATTTATATTCTAGTAAATAGAACAAGGCTAACTGAAAACCGACGGTTAAATTTTCTTCAAAGTTTTGTTTTACGATAATGCGTTTAAATGCGAAATCAGATAAAATCTGTTTTGCTACTGCAAGTTTATTATTCTTATATATCTGTTCAAATGATTTAATCCGTCGAGTTATTTCCATATTATTAAAAATTATCGACGGCAACTCTTCTATCAAATCTTCATGAATAAAAAATATTCCATGTTCAAAAGGATCTCTACCTATTTCTTTTATTTCACCCCAAACTTTCCAAAATTTTTCACTCATAATAATGAACTACTAAGTAAACTAAATATTACGGGGTAGATAAAATTATCATTTATAGAGAGCGGTAAGCTATCTAATAAATAGAGCAATAAACTAGCTAATGAAGCAAATACAATATTATTATATAATACCATAGCTAATAATGCAGTAACCAAGCATCCTATAACTGTACCAATTATACTTTTTGATCGATTATAAGGATGACTTATGCCATTGATCGTTATGCCTATTAGACTCATTAAAGGATCTATATAGGTTGCTATAATCGCAGCAAAAATGAAAGAATTAGGATCGAATAGAAGCAAAGATGCTAAGAGGCCTGCAAAAAAATACGTATGAGCTCCAATAGAGCTCGTTTCATAACTTCTCACAAGTGTTTCATTAATTCTCTTAATAGGATTAATGAAATATAAACGAATCCTTATTATATCTGAAATTATTGCTAAAAATAATAACGATGAAAATAATATAACGCTAAAAACTTTACCTAAATTTATATAAAATAATATGAGGAATGTTCCAAGAGTTATATGTAAGGATTTCCTGTAAATCTCATTTTTTAATATTTTAAATTTTAATATTTTATTTTGAGAAGATAGCTTCATTAATTAAGGTTATTCTCTTAAGTAGTGTTTCGCTGTCGTATTCGCTCTCTTCTATAAGTGTTCCTGTAACTATTATATTAGCACCACTTTGTGCTATTTTTTTAGCTTCTTCATGATTTCTGATACCCCCGCCTATTATTAACGGGATATCAATGCTCTTTCTAATAATCTTTACTACATCAGGAGGTATGGGATTTTTTACACCCGAGCCCCCTTCAATGTATACAAATTTCATTCCTAACATTTCAGCCGTCATAGCGTATGCTGCGATAATATTTGAATATTTATATGGTATAGGTCTTGCCCATCCCACATAAGAAGCCACACCACCTTCTCCTGTTATTATATAACCTACAGGTATAGTTTCTAATTGGTATCTCTTTATGATAGGCGCAGCTTGCATTTGAGCCTCGATTAAATAGTACGGATTTTGTGAATTAAGAAGAGACATAAAAAATATAGCGTCTGCATTTTTACAAATTGCAGATATATTGTTTGGAAATATGATTATCGGTAATTTACAACCTCGTTTAATTTCATCAATAACTTTTTCCATTAGCTTTTCCGTTATACCCGTTGAACCTCCCACAAGGATTGCCTTAGAACCGCCTTCTTCAATAACTTTACTAGTCTCTTTGAGTTTATCAAAACTTATTTTCTCTGGGTCTAACAATACTACATGGATACATTTCTCTTTCTCTATTAAGTTAATTAAATAATTAAATATTGATTTTTCTTTCAAGAGAGTTCGCCCCTATAATATAAATCAATGAATTCATTATAAGCATCTACAGGTTCTTCGCTAAGCTTTAATTTGACAACCCCTGCTAAGTTACATACTGTACAAAGTACATCTGCTTTCCCTTCTTCCTTTTTAATTTTAACAAATATCGATACTTTACCACATTTTGGACATGTAAATATCTTAGGTATCTTTCTGATTACTTTTTTTATTATCTTACGTTTTTTTCTTCTACCCATATTATTGTTCTTCCTTTTTTATTAGTATATATATAATTATTGTGAATAATGATACGGCTATCAATGAATAATAAAGATAAGTCAATAATGTATCGATATTCATATTAATTAATATTAACAATTTTTTTTAAAAATTTTATTTCAAAAGAATACTATCAACCAATCCTTCGAGGTTGATTTTTTTCTTATCAAGACGATAATTTTTTACTAGCGTGCAGGCTAAAATATGGTAACATGGTTTCATTTTATACTTTTTTACAAGTAAAGAAACAAAACCATAACAAGTACAAGCTACGTTCTTAATTACATAATAATCCCCCTTTTTTCCTTTAATATAGTACAAATTTTCAAAAGGAAAAGAATTTTCTAGGATAACTATTTTATTTTCTTTTATTAATTCTAATGCTTTGTTTATTCTTTTGACAGGTAGTTTATTTTTATAGTAATATCTCTTTAGATATTTTCGTATATTTATTCTTAATGAATTATAGTTCATAATGGGACTGCCAGGATTTGAACCTGGGCCACCAGGACCCGAGCCTGGCAGTCTACCAAGCTAGCCTACAGTCCCAATAATTATTATTTTAACTTTAATAAATAACTTTAAACTTTAAATTCTACTAGATAAAGAATAATTATGAAAAAATACTTCTCTTCAATTATTAATAATCCCTTAAGGTATGAGATATTAAAGCTTCTAAATACAAAACCTTTAAGCTTGAAAGAAATTATCGAAGAATTTCGTTTAAGTTATAATAAAGCTTCATTAATTTTGTACCATTTAAAGAATCTTCAAAATGAAAAACTTGTTGAAAAAATAAATAGGAATAAATATTCTATAACAGCTTCGGGTAAACTATTGTTGAAATATATAGCATTTTTAGAAGAGTTTTCTAAGAATTTAAATGAGGAGGAAATATATGTAATAAAAACTTATCCTTCGTTTAGTATTGTAAAGTTTTCTAATTTTCTAAATTCTTTAAATTCGGATAAATTTAAAAAAGGAATAGACTTAGAGTTGACTGCTTCCAGAATAAAAGAATTTCTAATTAAATCATCTAAACAGATCATTAACGAAGAATCTCTAATTTTTTTGTTAAACTATATATCTTCACATCAATGGCCTCCTGATAATATATTTGAGAATTTAATAGTAAAAACTAATAATTTTGAAGAATTTTTACTAGATGGAAAAAACGGGTTAATATTTTATGAGAATTTGATCAAGAATCTGACATTACAATATGTTTGCAACACATTATTAAATGAGATAAGAATTCCTAAAGATTTTTTTGTATTTTTAAGCATTCCCAATTTAGATTATTTTATTAATGGACTTCTCTGCTTATATTATCCTTTTCATAAAGTTCCAAAAGATGATTTTTCATCACTTACAAACGAAATTATACAGCTAGTTCTTTTACAACAATATACTAATTATAAAGATTTACACGTTTCAATAATTCTTGGTGAAGAGTATAATTATGAAACTTCATTTAAAGGCATATTAACTTTTATGCAACTAATTACCGAATATTTAAAGATTCCAAATATAATTTTATCATTTTCGTTTAATAATAATTTTAACAATAAATTACTCTCAAATTTTGTAGATTTCTTTGCTTCTTATTTTAATGACAAACTAGTCTATCCTAATTTATTTTTTTTAAAGTTAAATAATGGAAAAGACACTGAATTTTTATCTTCTTTTAATAATTTGTTTAAGAAATATCCCTATTTACGCCTAGTTTTATGTACAGAAAAATCGGATAATTTTTCTCTAACTTCATATGGTTTTATTAATGAAAAAGTTAATATTCCTTGGGGTGTTCCTATAATAGCTACAATTAATTTAGTTAATGTTACAGCGTTTAAGAATTATAACGAAGATAAAATACTATCTTATTTAATAAATTTAATTGAAAATATATATAAAATCTTTATGTATAAAAATACTCTGTTAAAAAAATCTTCTATAATATATAATAAAATTCTTAGAAATAATGAACTTTATTTTTTTAATTATTATTTAAATTTATGTGGTTTTTATGAATCGATATTTATGATAACAAATAAATCTATATTTAATGATTCTTCCGCATTTAATTTAGCTAATAAAATTCTTAGAACTATAATTGAAGTTTTAAAGGAATATAATTTAAAATATGATTTCTCAGTTAAACTTTCACAAATAAATGACACCGTATCTTTTAAGAATAAACCGTTTAATGATGATTTACCATGGAAAAATATAAAGATATTACGAAATATTAAACTTTATGGGCCTTCTCATAATTTAACACCTGATTGGTATGCTTTTGCTAATTTGAAAGAAAAAATTAAAAATGAATTAAGATTGCTTAAATATTTCGAAGGAGGTTTTTCTATAAATTTACCAATAGAGTTTGATCATGTAAAGATAGATGAAATCGTTGTTATGGCATATGATTGTTTAGTTAAATCACCTTTAAAACACCTTATACTTGATGTCTATTCTCTTTTCACGTTTTGTATAGAATGCAAGATATTCTTTGAAAAATATCATTTGCGGTGTCCAAAATGTAAAAGTTTTAATTTAAAATATTTATCAATGCAAAATAACCAATTACAATTTTTTAGTTATAATGAATCAGATTCTTTGATAAAGAAGCATTATTATATTGTTTAGTTTGACATTACCCGCCATGAACAAAAGAAAAAACTGTTAATATAGATCCTTTTTTTATCTTCATTTTTTCATTACCTCTAGCACTTATGATTTTATCTTCATAAGAAACCATTACATCTGGTGAAATTTGGGTTAAAGTAGAATTAAATACTCTTTTGGCAAACTCATTATTATTAATTAATTGAATTATTAACTTGAATAATTCAATTAAGGAAATCTCTTCAGTTGAAACTTGTATACTAAGTTCTTCCTGCTTAGCTAATCCTTTCAAAACTCCTATAAACTTGACTCGGATAGTGCCAATTTCGTTATTCGAAAATGACTCCTGCATAATCTTTAACTATAATATTTTCTATCGAAAAAGGTGGTAATAAGACTTTTGGTTGCTTATTTTTCATAATCGAATAAAACTTTTCTATGGCTTCTTTATCCGGGAGTCTAAGTATTTCTATGAGAATATTTAAATTGAATACTTTAAGAGGAAAAATATGTCTTGTTGATTTAATGGGATATAATTTTTTATGGTTTTTGACACCAATAACCTCTTCTTTGGTAAATCTTTTACCGCCAAATAATATCAGATTTTTTTCCATTTTTTTCATTTCTTCTATAGCATCATGTTCGGTTATAAATTCAATCTTTATTTTTTCGTTTGTAAAGATCTCATCAAAAGACTTTATTAAGAAATTGTTTAGATCTGTGCTAATATTTTCTAAATATATTATTATAATTTTATCTAATATTAAAGAGATGAATAAATTTTCCATTATTTTTTCGTATAGTTCAACTTTTTCCATTTTGTTATATTCTTTAATGCGATAATCAAAATTTTGTAAAATGCTTAGGATTTTATCCATTATAGCATGAATGTCTTGATAATAAATTTTCCTTACCCATTTTCCTATTTTTATTCTTTCGTCTTTATAATTTACTAAAACTACAGGCACAAATTTGCAGTTTAATCTTTTTAAAGAAATGAATCTATGAGTACCATCTAAAATAACCAAACTGTTTTTATCTACAATAATTGGATGATGAAGCATTCCACTTTCTTTAATGCTTTTAATAATTTTCGATACAACTTCTTCATCTATTTCTTCATGTGGACATAATTCTTCAATTTTTAATATGGTTATTTCAACTTCAAAATTGTCGTAACTTATCTTATATTGAGTATTAGCTGATCCCATTACTGTTCTTCTTCTTTCTTTTTTGTTTGTTGTTTTACAAGTCTAACTATATATCCAGCTATTTGATTTCTTTCCTTTTTTGATAAATTTAATTCTTGTTGCATTTCTTTTATTTTTAATTTATTATGTTCAAAATCTGTGGTAAATAAGTTAGGAAATTTTTCTAATAATGCTCTTGCTATTCTCTTCACTTTCTTATTTTTAACTCTACCCATCTTTTCACTTACTACTTATATTAATTAATTACTTTATTTGTTTAACTTTACTTTAATAAAAAGTTAAATAGTGGCACTAGTAAATAATAATAATGTATTAACGATGGCTACGGCAACCCCTTCTGGTGTAGTTCCCGTTTTAATATTAAAAGAAGGCACCCAAAGAACAACAGGCTATGAAGCATTAAGAGCTAATATAGCTGCAGCTAAAGCTATAGCAGAAACAGTCAAAACCTCATTGGGTCCAAGGGGTATGGATAAGATGCTTGTAGATAGCATAGGAGACATAACAATTACAAACGATGGGGCTACTATTCTCAAAGAGATAGAAGTTCAACATCCTACAGCCAAGTTACTAGTACAAATATCTAAAACTGTAGATGACGAAGTAGGTGATGGAACTACTACAGCTGTTATAATAGCAGGTGAACTTTTAAAAGAAGCTGAACAATTAATTGATAAAAATATACATCCAACCGTAATAGTAAGCGGTTATAAAAAAGCATTAAATAAGGCTAAAGAAATTCTTGAAAAGATTGCCATTCCTGTAGATATAGAAAACGATGAAATTCTAAAGAAAGTTTGTTTGACTTCAATTCATGGCAAAGCTGTTGGAGCGGTAAGAGATTATTTAGCGGATATTTGTGTAAAAGCTGTGAAATCAATTGTAGAAGACAGGGATGGTAAAAAATTTGTAGATTTAGATAGAATACAGATAATAAAGAAGCAGGGCGGCAGTTTATATGATTCTAAGTTAATTAACGGTATCATAATCGATAAAGAAGTCGTTCATCCTGGGATGCCTAAACGAATAGAAAATGCTAAAATCGTTCTTTTAGATGCACCGCTAGAAATTGAAAAAACAGAAATAGATGCAGAAATAAGAATTTCTGATCCATCACAATTAAAAGCATTCCTTGCTGAAGAAGAAAAAATGCTAAAAAATATGGTGGAAAAAATTAAATCGGTGGGCGCAAATGTAGTCATATGCCAAAAAGGAATTGATGATATCGCACAACATTATTTGGCTAAAAACGGAATTCTTGCTGTTAGACGTGTTAAAAAGTCAGATATGGATAAATTAGCATTAGCAACAGGTGCTAGAATTGTTACGAATATCGATGATTTGAGTGTAGAAGATGTTGGTGAAGCCAAATTAGTAGAAGAAAGAAAAGTAGGTGAAGATAAAATGGTATTTGTAGAAGGTTGCAAAAATCCAAGAGCTGTGAGTATACTTATAAGAGGAGGTTTAGAAAGATTAGTAGACGAAGCAGAAAGATCTATAAGAGACGGTTTGAGTAGCGTAGCAGATGTAATAAGGTATCCTAAAATATGCATCGGAGGTGGTGCTACCGAAATAGAATTGGCTAAGAATATAAGAGAATTTGCAAAGACCGTAGGCGGTAAAGAACAATTAGCTATAGAGGCTTTTGCGAATGCACTTGAAATTATACCTAAGACATTAGCTGAAAATGCAGGCGCAGATGTAATAGATATCATTACTGAGTTAAGGGCCTATCATGCAAAAGGAGATGGTTATGTTTTTGGGATAGATGGAATAAATGGGAAAGTGAGCAATTTATATGAACTTGCAGTTTTTGAACCATACTTGGTTAAATTACAAGCTTTAACAGCAGCAACAGAAGCAGCTTCTACTATATTAAGAATAGATGAAATTGTAGCAGCTTCTAAAGTGAGTAAAGAAACACCACCAAAACCCTCTAAGGAAAAAGAAGAAGAAAAAGAAAGCAGTAGTGACTAAGATTCTAATTACAGGTACACCTGCCACTGGCAAAACAACTTTTGCTTTAAAACTTTCCTTATTTTTTTATTTTAATTATTTTAACATAAATACATTAGCTTATTATTTGAATGCATTTGAATATTATGACAAAAAAAGAGACAGTAAAGTTGTTAATTTAAGCAAATTAAAATCATTGATTAAAAAATTAATTAATTCAGATTTAAGTATAATTTTTGATTCTCATATTTTGGATTGTTTTCCTTCCAATATAGATTATGTGATAATTTTAAGATGTGAACCTCTAGAGCTTGCTCGTAGGCTTAAATTAAAAAATTATCCTGAAAGTAAAATCAAGGAGAATGTAGAAGCTGAATTTTTAGGCATTTTATCATATGAGAGTCATTTGAAATTTAAGAAATCAAAAATCATAGAATTGGATAACACAAATCGTAGAAAAATACCCTTAAATCTAATACTTTTAATTAAAGGTGAACTTAAATCTAAGAAATATAAAAGAATAGAATGGCAAGATATTTATGAAGCCAAAAACAGATTACTCGATTTTATTAATTTTCAACTTTCAAATTCAAAGTAGATAGTTTCTTCTTCGAATATTTGAAAATTTGCTTTTAAAAATTCATCTTTATTAGGTCTTAATATATAAATTAGATTTTGAGAATTTGTAATCAATATATCTCCTTCTTCCATTGATTTGAATTTATTTGTTAATTCATTGAGAATTTTTGTGTTCAAAGTTTTTTTAAGGATCTGCAATTCTATATCTAGTAATCTTTTTGTTAAAATTATGTAATTAAAATAATTATGAAATGTTCTATACAACTCATTATCTAAACTTTCAACTATTATTAAAAGAGGAATTTTAAGATCCAATAAATCACCAACTTTCTTTAGTAATCTTTCTTTTAAAATAATATCTACTGAATTGTAAATATAGGCAGGCACATTTAAAATTACGACATAATTATTCTCTTTTTTATACGTTACTAATAATGTTTCTAGGAGCAAAAGCAATACAAGTAATTTTAACGAACTATTTTTCCATTGATACAATGGTAATAACATATCGGATATTTCTTTACTTCTACTAGTAAAATCTATTTCCATTTCTGAAAGTATTTCATCATTTAATATCTTTTCGATTTTTCTTATCACTGTATTTCTTACCTCGTTTTCATAGGTTGTGGCTAGCATAACACTGGCTAGCACATTCTTAATATCTTTTAATTTTATCCGTTCAACATATCTTTCTAATATTTTGTTTAATACCATCTTCTTTAAAATTTGCGCTTCAGACATGTTAAGGTCACAAATTAATACAATTATATTAACAATTAAATTAAGAAGGAGCTCTTTATTAGGAATTTGCGATAGAAAATCTTCCAATTTTCTTTTAATATATGTTTTATTTAAAAACTTTTCTCCATTTAATATTTCATTATTCCAATCAATTAAAATTATATTAAATTTTCTTTCTTTTAATTTATTATAAACATAATAAATTAAATTAGGAATTATATAATTATCTTTAATTAATAAAATTGATAAATTATCAAATTTTAAGTAAAATTTATCTAAAGTAAATTTATTATATCCAATATCTAAATATAAATTATTAGTGAAGTATTCTTTAATAATTTTTTTATTTAAAAATACTTTTTGTATTATGTAAAAATTTTTTCTATTGATTAGTGATTTGGACATTAATTTATAAATTATATAAATAAAATAAAATGTTATCTATATTTTCTTTTTTTATTGATTTTATTTCACAACAAAAAATTAATTTTATATAAAAAATTATATTATTAAAAATATTTCGTATTTCCTTATCTTTCTTAAGTAAACTCCTTTTACATATTAGTATAAATAATTCTGTTTCTATTTTACTTGTTAAAAAATTAAGCGGTATTAGAATAATTGCGGTAGTTTTCGTTTCTTCAAGATATTTAATTAACTCGTAAAATAGTTCATCCTTAAATTCTATATCTGTTTTTGGTTCTAGTTTAATAACAGAATAAAAAAATCTAAATATCCCTTTTCTTTTTTTATAAATTTCGAAAGAAAAAAAATCTTTATTTGATATTTTAATCATACAATTCCAAGTTTCCTTGCTATTTCAGTTAATATATCGTTTATTTGTTTTAAGAAATCGTTAAAGGAATTTACAG
>AQYM01000015.1 GCA_000380705.1 Crenarchaeota archaeon SCGC AAA471-B05 | reverse complement strand
TCTTTCAATTCTCTTTATGAGATTCCCGCCCGTTTGTTTTTCCGCTTTGTTTTCGGTTATTCCAGCTTAATTTTTTATTAATTATACTATCCGTAACTTAAAATATAAGCTTTATTACTTCCGGATAAATTAATTTTGCAAAAATCTTGCTTATTTAACCGAAAAAAATTTATAGTCGAAATTATATATTTTCTTGTGTTATTTATAGATAAACTTGAATTAGATAGACAGCTCACCATTTTAAGAGAAGAATTTGAATCAAGAGGAGGAATTTCCGATGATTTAAGGGGTTGGTCATGGATTAAAAATTCCAGAGTTAAACCATTAAGTGAATTTAAACTACCTGTTAGCGAAATAACCCATAGATATTGTCCAACTTATAGAGATATATATTTAAAAAGAGTGGCAAAAATAAGCGCTCCTCCAAGTATTAAAACAATAAGAGGAATAGCCTATCATGAAGTATTTCATGAAGTAAATTTTAAAATTAAACAATTTATATATAATAATAAAATAATTAGTGGTGCTGAACTTTTAAATGAATTTTTACCTAAAATAGAACCATATGTTGAAAGAATTGTTAATTTTTCAGAAAGTAGAACTTTTAAATTAAAACAAACGGAACATGAATTGTTAAAAAGGGAATGTTATATTTTATACAGATATCTGATAATTCAAGCTGCTTCTAAAATTGATTTAGCACTTTCAAAATATAAATTCATAAACCGAGAATCTTTAATTAACGAGGTAATTCCTTCGATTTCGGAAAAGAGAGTGGATGGTAGTTTAGTAGGCTTTTCAAGGGAATTAAGCGTAGATATTTACACACCCTTCAATACCATAGCTGATATTAAAACCGGAGATGTAAGGAATTTTCACCGTCATATACTTACAGCCTATGCTTTAGCTATAGAATCCAGCGAAAGAATTCCAATAGATTTCGGAATGGTAGTCTACGTAAAGGTAGATTTGGATAGACTCGTTCCATATTTTAACGTAGATTATTTCATAATAGGCGATGAACTTAGAATAGAGACTTTGGAGTTTAGAGATAAAAGCTTTGAAATTTTAACTGTAAGAAAGGATCCAGGAAAACCTGTTCAATGTCCTGATTTTTGTCCCTATTTTACCTATTGTAATCCTGAACTGATTGCTCAAAAAGCTATGGAATATGGTTAAACTTAATTTTTGCTTCCTAAATTCTAAGAAACAGGAGGAGAAAAAGAGCAAAGATAAAAACAATAAGATTCTAGAAACCTAATTTGATTGAAGCATATGAAACAGCTTCTATCTTTCATGGTTTGTCAAACAAGAATTTGATGTATGAAACAAACAAAAATAATTCTGAAAATTAAGTTTATCATTTTGCAACATATACATTGTATATTTGATTTCGAACCGTTTGAGGTGATTAAGTATTAACGTCTCCATGTTTCCGGATAATTTTGAGGTTTACCTTGCAAACTTACAAAATAGTTTAATAGATAGATTTAACTTCTTGGAATATTTTAAACCTAGCTTTACTTATAGCCAAAATAATTATGGCTAGACTTTTAATTAGCGATTATGGATTATTCTTAGGAGTAAGAAAGGGATATTTCTACGTAAAAAAAGGCAAGGATAAAGCTATCTTTTCTCCATCACAAATTGAACAAATAATAGTTTTAACTGGAGGAGCGGCAATATCTACAGCAGCAATAAGACAAGCTTTAAAATTCAACATACCCATTTCCTTTCATTTAAGCGACGGCAAATTCATAGGAATGATAAAAAGGGTTGGATCTGCCAACATTTTATTAAGGAAAAAACAATATGAAGCAAGATTTAACGAAAAAGGTATAGAGATTGCCAGAAAGGTAGCAATGGCTAAAATCTATAATCAAAGGACTTTGTTAAGCCAATACTTAAGAAGTAGATCTTTTAGCGATGAAATAAAGGAAGAATTTTATAAAGCTATAGATAAAATGGGTAAATATATTGAAGAGATAAAGAATTTGTTTCTTCCAAAGGATATACTTAAGGCTGAAGCTGAGGCTGCTAAACATTATTGGAACTGTTTTAAATATTTGGTAAACGCTGAATTTAAAGAAAGGAAGAAAAGATTTGATGAACCAAAGGATCCTGTAAACGCTTGTTTAAATTACGGTTATTCAATACTAGGATCTCAAGTTTGGAGAGCTGTTGAAATAAAAGGTCTAGATCCTTACGGGGGATATTTACACGTGGATAGCCCAAGGAGACCTGCACTTGTAATGGATTTAATGGAAGAGTTTAGACAAGCGGTAGTGGATCGTGTAGTTATTAGATTCATAAACTCTTTATCTAATGAAAATATTCTAGAAAAGGGCATGATAAAAAATGAATATAGAAAAAAGCTAGTTTCGATGATATTTCAAAGACTTGAAGAAAAAATAACTTTTGAAGAAAAAAGGATAACTATAATGGATCATATCAACAGACAAGTAACAAAGCTATCAGAGTTCCTTTTGGATAGGAGAAACAGCTATACACCCTTCATAGAAAAATAATGTATTACACACTCGTAATTTATGATATACCTGATGATAATTTAAGAAATAAAGTAAGTGATGCTTGTAAAAGATTTGGATTGGAAGCATTGCAAAGGAGTGCATACGGGGGCTATATAAGTTCTGGAATAAGGAAGGAGTTAATCTCGGTTTTGGAAAGGTTAATGAAAAGGAATGAAGGAAACGTTAAAATTTTCGTAATATGCAAGTATGATGTAAAGCGATTGATAGATATCGGAGAACCTGTATTCGAGAAAAAAGGAAAGGAGTTTTTGGTATGAGTTATGAGGATGAGGAACTAATTCCAGTTTATTACATAAAGAGGTTTCATTTTTGCCCTCGAACTGTTTATTTTGAAGCAGTTCTAGGTTACAAAGAATACAAGAAAGAATATATGGTTAAAGGAGAAGAAGAACATGAAAAAGAAGAGAGAAAAATGGAGAGAAGAAAAAATGTTTTTCCCTATTCAAATGTGGAAATAATTCAATCTTGGAATAATTTAAATTTAACATCAGAAAGACTTGGAATATACGGTAAAGTAGATTCGATAGTTAAAACCAGAAAAGGAACCTTTTTGATTGAAAGGAAAAATAGCTATGGTTATAAAAGACCCAATAGAGAGCATTTATATCAAGCAGTAGCCTATGCTATGCTTGCTGAAGATAATTTAAATATAAAAATTGATTTTATAAAAATTCACTATTTAAAAAATAATAAGATTTTTACAATAAAAGTTAATAAAGATTTAAGAAATCATGTTATTTGGACTATAGAAAAAATAAAAGAAATAATCGATAAGGCGTATTTATATCCTTTTATGAAAAAGCCTTATTGCGAAGGATGCGGATTTGCAGATATATGCAAAAATTTTAGATAAAAAATTAATTAGCTAGTTCCTGCGTTCCTCTATATGCTCTTTGAATGAGCCCAAGGTAAATTTTAATGATACTTGCAATGCCAGCTATTACTTCTTAAGGTTCCTTCTTACCATTAAATTTTTGCAAAGTTCTCTTATCGAAGTCTATTTCTAGAATATCGATCGAATCATGCTAGCTTTTTAATCCAAATTTTTATATGCTATCATTCCAAGAAAGAAGAAAAATGGCATCGAATGTTTTTTCATACATTTCCTCGAAGTTTTCGTTTGTGCTCATGAACGTTTAACGATTACAATATATTTAAGTCTGTCATTTCAAATTTGAATTTTTTAGCTGAATTCTTTCTCGCTTTATTTTGGTTAATGAAAAAACTTCACGTTTTTCAAATTCAGAATAACTTTTCTTGCTAAGGCAGAGCGCAAAGGAAAGGATATAAACACATTCAAGAGATATATAGCCCCATTATATTAAAATGTTAGTAAATACTATCTTTCCCATAATTATTAGTTCTACTAAATAATTTTTAAATGCTTATATATATATTATAAAAAATTTAATTTTTATGAGAAACGTAAAAGGTATAGCAATTCAAAGTATGTATTGGTAGTAGTGGGTTTATTGGTAGGAGCAGCAACTGGTTATTTAATATATCCTTCAGTAAATCCAGCTAAAACTACTACAGTCATAACCACAACTACAACAACAGTTCCAGGCGGAACAACAACTGTAACAGTTCCAACCACAGTTCCAACTACGGTTACAACCACGGTAGCAACCACAGTTCCAACTGAAAATGCAACCACGGTTACAACTACTGTAACAACCACAGTTTCAGGTGAAACAACAACTGTAACAGTTCCAACCACAGTTACAACAACTACAGTTACAACAAGAGTCGGTTATTAATCACTTCGTATAAATTATACAAAATCTTCCAAACCTTTTTTATTATAGCATCAAAATTATCTCCTACAGGCAAATAGACTTTTTCGTAAAAATCTCCTTGGTCTTTAATATTTCCTTTGAAAAAGATGAAACATATTCTACTATTAAACCTCTTTACTCTGCATTATTTGTTTTTGATATTCTTTAGACAACGAATAGTTATATATAATTTTCAAAGAGAAAATCAAAAATANAACGCTGGAAATAATGAATGGAATTAAAAAATACGGATTATAAAAATAAAATCCGAAAATAGCTGAAATAGACAAGGAAAAGATAAAGATAATTATTAGGCTAACAAGAACCAT
The DNA here is from genome assembly GCA_000380705.1 of Crenarchaeota archaeon SCGC AAA471-B05. Taxonomy (GTDB): domain Archaea; phylum Thermoproteota; class Thermoprotei; order Gearchaeales; family Gearchaeaceae; genus SCGC-AAA471-B05. The sequence goes on along the minus strand of AQYM01000015.1, from coordinate 27,436 downwards.
TAAACATAATCCAAGATGTTTATTTAATTTATAAATTATAATGCTTATTATAACTAAAATATTTATTACAATTAAATAAATTAAATTTGAAATAAATAAATTCAAATTAAAATAATGCAAATAGCTTAAAACTGCTACAACATATGCCAATATGAAAATTATTTTATCAAGTTTACCTATATTTATGTTATGATTCTTTATTTCCATATAAAATTTAGAAAAATATAAATATAATCCTAACATACTAATAATAAAACAAGTAGACGTAATAATAACTATTGCGATGGGTAAAAATTCCTTGCTATATAAAATATTATTATTTAAAGGAAAGAAAGGAAACATATCATCATGAATAAAAGAATCCAAGAAAACATGAAGATTCGTTCCGGTTATTCCAGAAACTAAATAAGACTTGAAATTGAGTTCAACAGAATCATTAATTAAAAGTCTTTTGTAAATTGTTTTAAGCTTCTTTAATTTAAACATAAGATATGATAAAATTAAGCCTAAAAAGATGGAGAATAAGAAAGTATGAACTATTCCATGATGAGGTATAGGGAGCTGTAATGCTAATACTAATGCAGGTTCTAAATCTGTTATTACGTTTGTCAAAAGGAAAGTTGGCAAATGAATCCTATTTCTTAAAAGATAACCTATTCCTAAAGCTAACCCAAAATGGAAAGTTGTAAGTGGCATATTTTAACCTAATACTTATTTTCACGATAATATTTCCAATTTAGCAAGAAATCAAAAGATTTAAAGAAATCCTTCAAATTGATTAAANTAACTTCAGCGAGATCTGATTTATTGCTCTCCATTCAAAGAAAATTTTCTTTCAAAGTATTTAAGTTTTATCTTTACAAAGAATAAGACTTTGGTTAATTATAAAATAAATAAATAGTTTAGATAAATTATTTATTAATGTATGTGGATTCCGAAATGGCTTGGAGAAGTTTATTCTAAACTTTACGTGAACTTTGGTGTAGAACCTTTCACTTTTGAAAAAGCTAAAAAAATAATTAATAAAAATGATGAATGGATAAATGTAGCCTTTAGTAAACTTCATAAGCATAGAATATTGTACATATATAAAAAATCCAAACCTAGATTATATAGAGTAATTAAGCCAGAATCATTTGTTCTAATGAGTTCAGGAAAAATAAAAAACTTGGAAAAAATTAGGCAAGAAAGATATATTCAATTAATTTACGATACTTTTTTAAATCTTACAAACAGTTTTCATTTAACTTCTTTATGTATATATGGCTCTGTTGCACGTGGAAAAGCTAAATTTAACAGTGACTTGGATATTCTAATTATTTCCGATGATTTTAAAGGAACTTTAGCTTCTAGGATTGATAAATTAATAACTATTGAAGAAAAAGTTTTGGATGAAATTGAACGTTTAAAAAGAGATGGAATATATACTAGCCTAAGTTTCCTTCCTCTTAAAAAGGAAGAAGTAACCAGATTTCCTTTAATTCTCTTAGATTTAACTGAAGAAGGTATTATAATTTATGATGAAGAATTTTTCTTGGAAAAAGTATTGGTTAAATTGAAGGCAAAACTCATAGAATTAAATGCTAGACGTATTTTCATCGATGAAGATACATGGTATTGGGATTTAAAGCCTGATTACAAATTTGGTGAAATTATAAGTATATGAAAATTGTAGAAATAGCAAAGTCTTTTCTCAAACAAGCTGAGGCAAGATTAAAAGATGCAGAGGAAGCTTTGGAGGAAGAACTGTATGCATATGCATTAAGGTTATCTCAGGAATGTGTGGAGTTATCTTTAAAGGCTTCTTTGAAAATCGTTGCAATAGAATATCCTAAGAAACATGATGTATCAGATGTATTAATAAGTGTTAAAAACAGATTTCCTGAATGGTTCCAAAATGAAATTAGCTTTTTAGCTAATACTTCTAAAACTCTTTCTAAGAAAAGAGAAATAAGCATGTATGGAAACGAGGAGCTAGGTTTAGCTCCAGATGAATTAATTAGCAAAGAAGAAGCTAAAAATGCAGTTGAAATGGCTAAGAAAGTATATAGCTTATGCAAAAAATTGATTGAAACGATTAAAAATAATTAATATAAAAAAATATAATTTAATATGCATGAATATAAAATCCGCGTAAGATTATCTGAAACAGATTGCTTAGGCATAGTATATTATGCCAATTATTTTGTTTATTTTGATATGGCTAGAATAGAACTTTTAAGAAGTATAGGAATAACAAATAAAGAAATGGAAAAAAGGGGTTTAACTTTTGTCTGTGCAGAAGCAAGTTGCAAATACTTATCTTCGTTGGAATTCGATGAACTGATAACTGTTATAACATGGATAGAAAAGTTAGGTAATAGTAGTATAATATACAGGCATTCAATTTTAAAGGAAAACGGTAAAGAAGCTGCCCAAGGATATGTAAGAGATGTTCTCGTTGATAAAACAGGTAAACCAGTCATAATACCTGAAGATTGGAGAATTTCATTAGGCAAATATGTATCTTCTACCAATAATTAAATAACTTGGTTATTAGCGGAAGCCGTCTTTTCTTTATCTGAATGGCGGGACTTTTGTAAGTTAAATTAAATAGCTCTCTTAACAAAAGAAGAATACAGCGGAACCTAAGTTCCTATTATATACCAATATCCATCTAAGGTTACTTTGACTTTCTTAATTGGTTAATTTCACTTCTAAATTTATAATGCAACTTCAACTATTACATCATTGAGCAAAGCAAGCCTAATATCTGGCTCGGGAATTAACAATTCAGCAAGCTTCTTTCTAAGTCTAACATCTTTTTAAAGTTCAACTATAAATTTTCTACAAATTCTTGAATATAAAATTACAGTTATTTTTAGCTTTGTTTTAAAATAAGAAACAATAAATATTAAAGTTCAAATACATATCCTGGAATTCTTGGGAAAGGTTGAACTTCTCCTATATGTTTACATCCACAAACCCATGCTATAATTCTTTCTATTCCAATTCCTGCACCAGCTGAAGATTTTAATTTTCCTTCCTTTGCCAATTTCAAAAGCACATTATAGTTTTCCTTTCTTACTCCATCCCTTTCCATTTTTTTAACAATTTTTTCATATTCATATTCCCTTCTTGAACCTGATAATACTTCCCCTATATTTGGTAAATATAAATCATAATTATCCCATTTGTTTGTTTCAAAATCTTCAAAATCGTAAAATTCTCTAGGAATGTTAACTATCCATACAGGTTCTTTTATTTCCTTCTTTATTTTTTCCTCCCATTTCTTTCCAAATTTATTTTCAAGCTCTTCTCTATCATAAACTTTAAAGGGTGAATTATAATAAGTTATTTTATCATAAGTTCCTAGTAGTTTTAATTCATATTCCAAATCCTTTTTTATATCACTTAGATATTTATTCAATAAATCTTCAACTAAACTCATTACGTCCCTCGAATTGGCATATCTTATTTCAAAATCAAGTTGGGTAAATTCAAAACAATGAATTCCAGTAAATGCCCTTTCTCTTCTTTCGATCCTTATGTTAGGAGAAAGAACGAACATTTTGGGAGTTAATAAAGATGAAATTATCATTTTATGAACAATCATGCTTAACATCAGCCTAACATTTTCTCCATAAATTTCCGTTTCAACTCTTTTCTCTATCGAAGTTCCTGGATCTGGCCATAGAGGATCTGTGGATTTAGAAAGGATAACAGGTAAAAACCACTCAAAGCCTTTCTCGATAAAATAATTTGTGAAATATTTTAATGTATAAGTAGTTACTTTAGTTATTGTTTTTCTTCTTTTCAAATTGGTTTCTTCATATATAGGTTTGGGTATCTCTTCTAAAGTATAACTCATGAAAAAAATTCTTCATAAAAATCCATATAAATTTTTCATTATTTTTACCGTAATTTTTTCATAAAAGACATATTTTAACGGTAAGTTTATGTAATAAATTTATTTTTCCTTGTTTTATAATAAAAAAATTCCAGAATAAAAAGAATATTAATATATTAAGTATCTTTTATCCTATGGGAGAATTTATATCAAATATTCAATCAATAGTTAAAGAAATGGGAGGTCTTAAAAATGTCATAGCAAAGGCTAAAGAGATGGGAATAAATATAGTTGAAATTTTGAATAATGAAATTAAAAAAGAAGAACTTTATAAATTAATTGGTGTAGAAATTTTGGAAATTAATGAGGGAAGTGCTAAGCTTATCTTCCCTTATTCTGAAAAAATATTAAGAAGAAATGGAATGGTTAATGGAGGAATAATAATGTCAGTTATAGACTTAGCTATAGGTACAGCAGTTTTAACTGTAAACGAAGGTGTTGATCAAGTTACTGCAGAATTGAAAATAAATTTCCTTGAAGCTTTAAGAAAAGGTCCTTTCGTATGTGAAGCAAAAGTTATCAGAGCTGGAAAAACCTTAGTAGTAGGTGAAGCTGAGATTTATGATGCTGATCGGAAAATTTGTACAAAGGCTATAGGTACTTGGTATATAATAAGAGGATAATTTCTGCGATTTTGATGGAACCATAATTTATGAAGAGACTTTAGCTTTAATTTTATCAAGATATACCAAGGGAAAATATATTAAGAAGGAAAAAGTTTAGAAGAAAGTATAAAAACCAAATAGATTTGATAGATATGATAACTTAGATTAATTGAATAATTTACTTAAAAATTGTAATTTAAGAAAAGAATTTATAGAATTACTAAATTATTGTAAAAATAAAAATATTAAATTTTTTATATTAAATGAAGGATTAGATTTTATATAAAGTTAATACTTGAAAAATATGAAATAAAAACTTTAATATAATAAATCCTAAAACAAATTATTAATAACAAATTTAAAGTAGAAATTACTTTATTTAATAAAAATTTTAAAGAAGAAATCATAGATAAAATTAATTCAATTTATTATACTATCTTTATAGGTGATGGGTTATAGTGACTTATGGCCAGCCTTGAAATCTAAAAAGGCATTTGCTATAAAAGATTCATTTTGGAAAAAACTGCTAAAAAATTAAAAATTAAGATACAAACAATAGAAAGTTTTAAGTTATAGATTTTCTTAATTCTTCAATATTTTAAAGCTTATCCATAAAATTTATATTAAGGATAACAAAAAAATAAGTTGTGAATCATTATAAGAGGTTTTTCATTAGAATAAATGAAGATGTGGATGTTCCATTGATTGGATGCTTAGCCTTTGGTATAATAGATAGGGGTACAAACGTTGTTGAAATAAGATCCAACAGTTATTGTCCTTTGAATTGTATATTTTGTTCCACTGACNCAGGCCCCTATTCATGTAGTAGGCAAAGTGAATATAGAGTAAACAGGGAATTACTTGTGGCTTATGCTAAAGAAATGGTAAAACTTAAAGGAAACGATGTGGAATTTCATCTAGATAGTGTAGGAGAACCTTTGGCTTATGATGAATTACCTGAATTAATACATGATTTAAAATCAATTAAAGGAGTAAAGCTCATAAGTCTTCAAACACATGGAGCGATGCTAAGTTATAAATTGGCTCAAAAGTTAGCTGATGCAGGATTGGATAGGATAAATCTTAGTATAGATACAACAGATCCTGAAAGAGCAAAATACTTACAAGGAATGCCTTGGTACGATGTTAGAAAGGTCATGGAGGTAACTGAATGGATAGTTAAGAATACAAATGTAGATGTATTGCTCGCTCCTTTACTTTTACCTGGAATAAATGAAAAAGATGTGGAAAGTGTAATAGAATGGGGTAAGAAAATAGGTGTTGGTAAAAGATTTCCCGGTTACGGTATTCAACTTTTTTTAAGGCATAAGCATGGAAGAAATCCTAAAAATGTAAAGAGGATGAGTTTTGAAGAATTTAGAAATCTTTTAAAATTTTGGGAAGAAAAGCATCAAGTAAAATTAATCTACAGTGATGAAGATTTTGGTATACGTAAAGCTCCAAGTTTACCAATATTATTTAAAAAAGGAGAAAAAGTTAGGGTAAAAATAGTTGCTCCTGGGTGGTTAAAAAATGAATGGCTTGCGGTACCTTTGGGAAGATTTGAAGGTAGTAGAGTTATAACTGTAATTTCCGATAAAATTGAAATAGGAGTAAAAATTCCAGTTAGAATAATAGAGAATAAACATAATATTTATCTTGCAAGACCTTCTTGATTTCTTTATTTATATGGATAAAAAATATTTTGGTCTTTTAATTATTTTCCTTTTATTTATTTCAATAAACGAAAGTCTCATAATTTATAGCGAAGATATAACAGGAGGAAACAATTTAAAGATCGAATGGATAGTTAAAAGTAATCCTTCTAAAAGGAATGATTATGCTTATTCTATTTGCGAAGATTCTAACTATATTTTTGTCTTGGGAAGTGAAAATAACAACGAGCAAGCAAGAATTGAGAAAAGATTAAATGAAGACGGTAAATTAATTAAACATTGGAATCTAAATCTTACGGTGTTCAATGATTTGTTTACCGATTGTATTATATTAAACGATAAATTGTTTGTAGTCGGCTTATTTGGTTCAATATGGTATTATTTAATATTGGATTTGGATTTAAACTTAATTAAAATTCAAAGAGGTAGAACAGGATTTTTCGAACCTAATCTTATACTGAATTATGGGAATTATTTATACATATCCGGTAAAGTTAAGGGTTACCCAGAAAATAAATGGATTGTTGAAAAAAGAGATATTAATTTAAAAATGATAAAAGAGTATGTATCAAATTTAACTGATATAACAATAGGTATTAATCCCTTAACTAAAAATATATGGATTGTAGGTTATAAAAAAGAAGAATATAAATTAAAAATTGAAATTTTAGATAATGATTTAAATTATTTAAAAACTATTTATACTGAAAAATTTACCAATTCTTATAATTTAATAACTTTTAACAAGGAAGGTTATGCTTATGTAGCTACAACTTCAGGTTATCTTGTTAAGTTTGATAAAAATGGAAATCTAGTTAAAAATCCCGATAAAATTACTTTTGGCGGAAGGATAATAATTAGTAAGATTTTGGCGATAGAGAACTATATTTTCTTGGTAAGTCAGTTGATTAATCCAGAAGGAATAATTAACCATGTTATAATTGTTTTAGATGAAGAGTTTCAAGAAATTAAAAGATTAACTGTAGCTACAAATGTTATGACTTTCGTAGATAAAGGAAAAATTGTGAATAATAGAACTAGAATTTACTCGATAGGGAATTATTACAAAAGCAATAACGATAGCGAATGGGTGATATATTCACTAAACTTAACTTCTTTTATTACAAAAATTGCTTCCGATGATTACCAGTATTGGATATTTCATGCACTTATTTTTTCTTTATTAATAATAAGCGGGGCAATTTTATGGATGTTGCTAAAAATTAGGAAATTAAACAAAACTTATTTTTTTATCTCCTTCGCAAATTTAGATTTAAAAATAAAAGTTTTAAAATGTTTAAAGGAACATTATTTTTAACAACTTTATCNATCGCTTCGGCTTCTATTTCTTCCACATAATCATACGTGAGACCCAAAGATAAGTTGAGCAAATCATCCACCATGTCTAAAACTAAGGGAAGACCTGTTGAAATGTTAAAGAAATCTTCAATTGAAACAATTTTTAATAGCTCATCTAAGCTTAAATTTGGATGCGCTACTTCACATTTTGGCATATCGCTGTAACTTTTAACATGAATTCTTGAAAGTTTTTTAAATCTTCGTCAAGCCCTAAACTTTTAAAAGGTTCTAAGTCTTTTCCTTTGATTCATAAATTACTCCTTATTTAGATTTTAAAACAATAGAAGAGACTTAATTATATATTTGTACTATATTTTTATTATTTAAGTTTATAATTTTTCTTGAAATAATTATACTGTTTTAACTGACAAAACAAACGATAAGCATACTTTAGGTCAGGAAGAAGATCAGTAGACTTCTTTATCGATTATATCTTTCTTGAGCAGATAAGAGATTTGATTTATCTAAATTGGCGAGATTGGAATCAGAGATATTATTGATATTATATAATAATATATTTATAAAATATCTTAAATTAAGATATAGTAAAACTTTTATATTAAAAAATGATATTAAAATATATGATTGAGATTAGAGAACTTACAAAAATTTATCCAGGAAATAAGCTTGCAATAGATTCCGTAACTTTTGATGTAAAAGACGGAGAAATTGTAGGATTTGTTGGTTTGAACGGTGCAGGAAAAACAACTACGATAAAAATATCCTGTGGTATTCTTTTACCTACAAAAGGAACTGTAATTATAGATGGTTATGATATAGTAAAGGATAAAGTAGAAGCTTCAAAGAGGATTGGATGGCTTCCCGAAATTCCTATATTTGATAATAATGCTAAAGCTATAAGTTTGTTAAAATATTTTGCAGGTTTTCATGGAATTACTGGAAGAAAAGCAGAAGAATTAGCCAAGGAATTGTTCAAAAAGGTAGGATTGGAAGGTTTCGAAGAAAGAAAAATAGGAACCTATAGCCAAGGAATGAAGAAAAGATTCGCTTTGGCAGCTTCTTTAATTTCTGATCCACAAAATTTTTTGTTTGACGAAGTTCTGAATGGCTTAGACCCAACAGGTATAAGATTTTTTAGAGAGCTTGCTTTGGAATTGAAAAGAAACGGAAAAGCTGTCCTATTTTCTTCCCATATTCTTTCTGAAGTAGAAAATCTTGCAGATAGAGTGATAATAATCCATAAAGGAAAAATAATAAAAATAATGGGGATAGATGAAATAAAAATCGGAAGTGAACCTGTGTTAAAAATAACGATAAATAATCTGAATCGTAATATAATAGAATATCTTTCCAGTTTAGGAGAAATAAATATCGAAGGAAAAACCGTATCATTAAAGAAATTTAAGGAGGATCCTGCTATAATAAATAACGAGCTAGTAAAAATGGGAGCTATGATAAGTTCTTTTACTCAACAAAACGAAAGTTTAGAAGAATTTTTCCTTAGAATTATTGGAGAAAAATGAGTTTCTCTCCTTTATTTTATGATTTTAAAAGAACGATAAGAAGTAAAACTGTCATAATAATTTCGGCTGTTTTGCTAATAACCAGCTTAGTCTTTATATCTTTATTTTATTCCTTTTCATTCTCATCACCTATAATTAGGAATTTAAACGAAATGCACATTCTTATCAAAGAGAACGGAAATTATTCCTTCTATGTGTTTGTTTATAATCAATTCGGGGATCTTTTACAGAATGTTGAAGTTAAACTGAAAATTACTAAGCCTGGTTCATCTGAAATAATATTTTATTTAACTAACTATACAGATTCCAAGGGAATAGCTAAATTTAAATTTGCCACAAAAGAAATACCGCTTTATATTTCGTTCAATGTAACTAAAGGAAGCGATTCCGTTGGTGCAAGTTTCCTTTTTTCTGGAACCACTGATATTTATTCTACACGAAACATAGATTTTGTACTTGATTCAAACAATCCATCCACTTTAAATATTATAGCATTTTATGTAGATCAAGGAGGACAAAAACCCAATTATGATGTTTACTATAGATATTATGCTTTTAATTTAACTGGTCCAGGCTCTCCTAATCAAAATCAAGAAAAACAATGGGAACCTTTAGGAAAATTAGATGACTACTATAAATTATTTAAAGTAGGAATAAAAATTCCTTCAGGTAACGTAATGTTGAATCTTGAAGCACAGTTTAAAGATCAGGAAGGAAATACGAAATTGACTACAAAAACTTCTTTGACTATTTTTGCTTCACAAACAATAGACCCCGTTGAGTTAACACAATCCTTTACTTTGGGATATTTTGCAACGTTTGTTTCTTTAATGTCCATTCTTGCAGCTTACAATTTATACGGTAAAGATAAAATATTGGGTATATTGGATTATGTAATTTCAAAACCTGTAACCAGATTAGGTTTAGCCCTATCAAGATACATATCTATGATTCTTGCATTATCCTTTGCTATATTTTTAAACTACTTATTAATTAATTTATATACAATTTATTTAACAGGAAAATTGATCCCATGGAATATATTACTAATTGTAACACTTGCTTTAATAGTCGAAGCTGCAGCTTTTTTAGGAATAGTTTTAACTTTCTCTCATATAATGAAGTCAACAGGTACGTTGTTAGGTATAGGAATAATCTTGTTTTTAGTTTTCAGCTTCTTCTGGGGCACCATAGTGTTTGCCATTTCCTCAGCTTTAGGAATAAATTTTGCTTCAGCTGATTTCATAAGGTTAAATATTATACTTTCTTATTTTAATCCCTCCGAATATCCCTCCTTATTTTACATATATATTTTGAATAAAATTTCAATATTTAGCGGTTTTACTATTAATATATCTCCTGAAGAATATGGTTTAAGTTTAATTAATTTAATAATAACAGGGATTGCATGGATTATTATTCCTTTAGCAACCTTTTTGTATTTAACTATTAAAAGGGATTAAGGAGAACTAAAAATTACAATACTTTACAATTATGAAAGCAACTATTAATACTAAAAGAAGAAAACAAAAATAAAGGATTGTTTTTAGTCCTCTTAATTTTGCCATAACGTTAAAATTTGTATGAAAGAGTATAACCATCGATTCAGTGGCTTGGAATTTAAATTATTTAAACCATTAATTATAAATTTACATTTTCCATTTTATTATATGGTATATCTAGATTTGCTAAGAAAACTGGATAAAATTGTTAAAATCCCAGATTACCATTTAATTGGTATAACGAAGGATAAATTATATTATATTTCAAATGTTGATGAAACTTACGATTTATGGTGTTCAGAGCATAATGGAAATAATAAAATTAAAATTGTTTCCAAACCCTTGTTAACATCAAGGGTTAGAAAAAATCGAAATAAGCTATATTTCTCTTTAGATGTAAGCAAAGGAAAGGAATTGGCAAAAATTTTCTGTTGGGAAGAAGGAAAAATAAAGGAAATTGATATGGAACCTATTAGAATATTTTCAATTTCATATTATGAAGATTTCATGGTTTATTCAGGTTCATCTCAACAAGAAAACGTTGTACATTTAATTCGTAAAGATAGTGAAAATGAAAAAATATTTTCTACGAAAAGTTGGATTTTTATTGCAGATATAAATAAAAACTTTGTAATAGGTTCAGGGACGTTGCATAATAATCCAAAATCCATGGAGATCTTTATATATGACTTAAATAAAAACGAATACAAAGTTTATACCCCAAAGGAAGGATCATTTAATACTGTCAGTTCAATACATGAAAATAAATTATTGTTTGCTTCTAACTTTGAAGGAAGGAAAAAATTATACATCTATGATATTTCTTATAATGAGTTATATGAACCAAGTTTTGAAGGTAAGGATTATTTAAATTATAATTTTCAAGATTATACATCCTATTATTTTACGGAAGATGGTAAAGTATGGTTTATAGGCTTACAAGATTATCGAGGATATGCATTCTTGGATGGTTATAAAATAAATCACCCAGAAGGAACTCCTACATTCTTAGATGTTCTAGGAAACGAGATTTTCATAAGTTTTTCGAGTTTAAAGATTCCCTATTCGATTTTTAAAACTAAAATTAATAACGGATGGGAAAAAATATTAGGTTCAAGTTTGGATAAAGAAATATATGAGAGCTTAGGAGAGGTTAGCATAATAAAATACAAATCCTTTGATGGTTTGGAAATCCCTTCAATAGTTTATAAAACGAATGTTCCAAACAGTAAAAATGCCATTATTTATGTTCACGGAGGGCCATGGTCTCATGTAGGAGACTTCTGGACACCTTCTATAATATCTTTGGTGGTTTCAGGTTTTAACGTTATAGCACCCAATTTTAGGGGTTCAACAGGATACGGAGAAGAGTTTAGAGCTTTGGATATAGGTGATCCAGGAGGTGGTGATTTAAAAGATATTGTTTATGCTAGAAATTATGTCAAAGAAAATAAACTCGGGGAAAAAGTTGCAATAATGGGCTACAGTTATGGAGGATTCATGAGTTATTTAGCTACAGTTAAGGAACCTGATCTTTGGGATGCAGCTGTAGCAGGAGCTGGAGTTGTTGATTGGGAAATGATGTATGAACTTGCTGATGCAGCATTTAAACATTTCCAAGATATTCTTTTTGGAGGAAGAAACGATTTGAGGAAAGATAGATCTGCTATAAACTTTGTAGAGAAAATAAAAGTTCCAATATGTATTATACATCCCCAAAATGATAGTAGAACTCCTTTAAAACCCGTCCTTAAATATATCGAAAAGTTACTAGAACAAGGTAAAACATTCGAAGCGCATATAATTCCAGATATGGGTCATATAATAACAAGCATTGAAGATGTTTACAAAATACTTTTCCCTGCGATAGTATTTTTGAAAAAATACCTAGGATAAAATCAAGTATTAAATCGATAAAAGTTATTTCTAAGTGCTTTATTTTTTCATTGAAAAGAAGCTATGAACAAAAGTATGAAATTCACCTTTCTCTCCACAAGGATCCATATTTGGCGGTAAAAATCTTTCGTCAAAATCTTTGCCCAAAATTTTTTGTTGATAACTTTGGTATCTATCGAGTATTTTACCCTAAATCCAAGTTTTATGAATTCTAGACTAAATCATACGTATTCCTTCTCTATAATGGCCAAATACCTTCGAGATTGATTTCTTTAAATTTTCTTCTCTATATTCAAGATAAATATCTCCAAAGCATAATAGCCTGTTTCATCCTTTCCTCATAAACTTGATTACTACAATAAGGAAGGAGGTTAAAACTTCGATTAAAGGAATATTTAAGATTTCCGGCTGTTTCCTTATTAATTCTTTTCTTATACCATGCATTGTTACTCTTTCAAATCTTTCGATTATAAAATGCTTACTTCCCCCCTTGAAAAACTAAAGGCCCGCATCGATTCGTAGCTACATGAAGAGCAGTCGAGAGACTCAGAAAACCTTATTTATCTTCATTTTTCTGATCGCTTTTTTAAATATTTTAATCATTTCCTCTCTAAAAAAGCAAGGCTTTCGATTCTCTTTAATTGTTAAAAAATAATAAACCTTTTATGATATAATTTTATGGAAAATTTTGAAGGAATATATTTTGAAGATTTAAAAATTGGAATGAAATTTAAAAATCCTATAGGTAGAACAATAATAGAGACTGATAACGTATGGTTTACGCTTTTGACTAATAACTTAAATCCTATACATTTTGACAAAAAATATTCAGAAAAAATGTATCCTGGAGAACCATTTAAAGGAAGGAATATAGTGAATGGCATTCTTGTTTTGGCAATAGCCATAGGTTTAACAACACAAATTTCTTCCAGGGGTTTCATGTTAGGCATAGAAAAAGCTAAATTTTATAAGCCTGTATTTGTGGGTGATACGATATATACAGAATCTGAAATTATCGATTTAAGAGAATCTAAAAGTAAGCAAGGCTTTGGAATTGTTAAAATAAAAACCAAGACCTTAAATCAAAATAATGAAATAGTTTTAGAATTTGAAAGAACGATTATGATTCCTAAAAAAGGTAAAATATGGGAATGATGAGACGTAGTATGTTATTTGTTCCAGCAAATGATGAAAGAAAAATAAGGAAAGTACTAGATATTAAACCTGATTCTGTAATATTTGATTTGGAAGATTCTGTTCCAGTAGAAGAAAAGGAAAATGCAAGGAATTTTTTATTAAAAATCTTGAAAGAAATGGAATTTAAAAATATTGAAGTTTGTGTTAGAATAAATTCGATTTATACCATTGAAGGTCTTAAGGATATAATAGCTTTGACTTCCTTAGATAATGTTAATTGTATAGTTATTCCTAAAGCTGAAGGAGATTTAAGTTTTATTCACAAAATAACTGGTAAAAATCTAATGGGAATAATAGAAACGCCAAAAGGTATAACAAAAATAGAAGAAATAGCAAGATCTGAAGGAATTGTAGCGATAACATGGGGTCCCGCTGATTTAGCTTTAAGTATAGGCGGTAATATAGAAGCTTACGAATCAAACATTTTCATTAGAACTTTAATACCTATAGTTGCTTCTGCTTATGGAATAGATGCAATAGATAAGGTTTATTTTAATGTAGAAGATATTGAAGGATTTAAAAAGGAATGTTATGAAGCTAAGAAGCTAGGTTACGTTGGTAAAACTTTGATTCATCCTAACCAAGTAAACTTGGCTAATGAAATATTTAAACCTACAAAGGAAGAAATAGAATGGGCAAAAAAGATTGTTGATATTTACCAAGAATATTATAAAAAAGGTAAAGGAGCAATAAAAATTGAAGGAAAATTAATTGATTATGTTCATTATAAGCTGGCTAAAAAAATACTCGAGAAAATCCGAGAAGAATAATTATTCGTTAATCTTATAATTTTCTGCCATATCCTTTATTTCTCTGAGAAATTAGCCAGTTGAGGATATTTCATAAGGACCTAGGTTTGTTATGGTAAAAATTCCTTTTGTGGTTTCTTCCAAGGATAATGTTTACTGATCAGCTTTAATTTACAATTCTTTAATTTCTTCAGAAATTTTTATTATTAAAGTTAGGCTTAATGGTTAACATGAATTACTTGACTAAAAGTTGACTGGATACACCGGCCATCTGAGGAAGTAAGATGATTACTTGATTTATTAAAATCTATTGTATTTAACTTAAAACTTTTATATTTTATATGAAATAATTATCATATGAATAAAGCAAAAAATTTTAGATAAAAATGGAATAATTGAGTAATAGATTTAGAAGTATTAACTTATGAAAAAGCTAAATTATTATTAAATGATTTAATATGATTTTATTAATAAAATCTTGGTTAAATTTAAAATCAGGTTTAATAGAAATATTTTTATTTGTTATTTCTTTAATTACATCTGCTATATTCTTAAGAAATATTGATGCTGGATATTTATTTTAATTTCTATTTCAATGTTGGTTTTATAATTTATAAACTAAATTGATTTAAAAAAATTAGCTAAAAATTTTCTTATTTTTATTTAAACAATTTATTTTAATATTTTATAAAGGATATTTCATTATTTTTTATCATACAAAGAAATATGCACAATTTAAATAAGAAATAAGTAATTAGAACCTATTTCTAAAAGGATATAGAACAACATATTTTAATAATGCTCTTTAGCTAGAAAAAATTTTAATATGTATTTTTATATTAATATATATGGACATACAATATTGGGAACCACATATTGAGCTTGCACCAAAAAAAGAAATTGAGGAAATTCAAAGAAAAAGGCTTAAATTCATTTTAAACTATGTATATGAAAGAAGTCCTTTTTATAAAAGGAAATTTAAAGAAGCAAATGTTTCTCCTCATGATTTCTACGATTTAAAAGATATCAGAAAATTCCCTTTTACTACAAAAAGCGATCTTTTGGAAAATTCTTATCCTTATGGAGGAGATTTTCTATGCGTGCCAAGAGAAGAAATAATAGGCTGGCATATGAGCAGTGGTACAACCGGAAGACCAACTATTGGAGCTTATACCTTTAAAGATCATGAAACATGGATGAATTTAATGGCAAGAACATTAGTTACAGCGGGTGTTAAAAAGGGAGATATTATATTAAATATTTATGGTTATGGGTTATTTACAGGAGGATTGGGATTCCATCAAAGCTCACATCTTGTAGGAGCATCAGTAATACCATGGGGTGTAGGAAGAACAGAAGCAATGGTAGATATTATTAAGAATTTCAAGCCTACAGTAATGACTGGAACTCCTTCATATCAACTTTATATCCTAGAATTTTTAAACAAAAGAGGTATAGATCCGAGAGAAACTTCAATAAGAATAACTATGCCAGGAGCAGAAATGTGGACTGAGCAGATGAGGAAAAGAATTGAAGAAGGATTTGGCTTAAAGGAAAAAGGAGGCGGGGCTAGAAATATTTATGGAGCAACTGAATTATTAGGTCCAGGTAGTGGCCAAGAATGTATATACGAAAATGGTTTTCATTTCTGGGTTGATCATTTCTTTTTAGAAATAATAGATCCTGAAACACTTGAACCAGTTAATCCTGGTGAAGAAGGAGAAATGGTTGTAACAACGCTCACAAAGGAAGCTATGCCGTTGATTAGATACAGAATGAGAGATATTACAGTATTGGATGTAGATAAATGTCCATGTGGAAGAAATGCTTTTCCAAGATGTATGCAAATAAAGGGTAGAGTTGACGATGTAATTCATTATAAAGGAGCTAAGGTTTGGCCTTCTGATATACAACGTGTAATTTTAAAGTATCCAGAAGTAATAGAGTATCAAGTAATAGTAGATAAACCTGCTGGGGAATTTGTAATTAAGATTGAGTTAAAGGAAAATTTAGGTGAAGATGTTAAATCCAAAATTAGAGAAGAAATTAGATATGAACTTGAGAGAAATTTGATCTTTGTAATTCCTAAGGTACAAATTGTTGAACAAGGGAGTTTGCCAAGATATGAAGGAAAATCTAAAAGAATTATTATTAAAGAATTTTAATATGGGTGTAGAAATGATAGAAAATAAACTGGTAAATATTTTAAAGGACCTTAACGATGTGGTAGATATTGCAAGGAAAGAAAATCTAATCTCTGTTGAAAGAATTGCATTACATACAATAAGCCATATACAGACTTTATTAGAAAGTATCGGTAAAAAGGAAGCAGGATTTTCATTAAAGAAATTACAATAAATAAAAATCGATAGAAGATTTGTTTTAAAGTATTTCAATAATAGAAAAATTTGATTTTTCAATAAAAGTTACTAAAACTAATCTCCTCAAACATAAAGTATGTGGTTTCAATCTTTTGTAAATTCGCGTAATTTATTCAATACATATTTCCTTATCTTAATCAGTTATTATATTCTCGCCTGTCCTATAAACTGTAGCTTGACATAATGCAATAATTTCTCCATCTTTATTATAGACTTTTATTTTATAAACAGCAGTTCTTTTACCTCCACTTTCTTCAACAGCTTCAGCTATTATTTCTTCACCTTCATGAACAGGCTTTCTATAGCATATTTCGACAACCAAGGCTAAAGATCTTATACCTTCAGAATTACTTGCAGCAGCGAAAGCAACGTCAGCCAAAGAAAAAATAACTCCTCCATGCGCTACATTATGAAAGTTTATCATGTTTTTATTTACAACCATTGAATACTTTGCGTAACCTTTTCTTATTTCTAAGCATCTAATACCCAAAAATTTAGTAAAATTATCTTCCTTAATTATTTTGAAAATTTTTTCATTTACTTCCTCCATAAAAATATTATAAATTTTTATATATTTGAATATTTCTATATTATTATAATGGTACTTAAGGGATTCAGAATACACAAAAAATTCGGAGGTCACGTTGTATTAAGTGATGTGAACTTTGAGTTAAAGGAGAAAGAGATATTTGGCCTAGTAGGACCTAATGGAGCCGGAAAAACAACCCTTATAAATATAATAACTGGTTTTTTAAAACCTGATAAAGGTGAAGTTATTTTTAACGGTCATAACATAACTGGTTATAAACCACATCAAATTTGTAAATTAGGGATTAATAGAACCTTCCAAATACCTATGTGCTATCCAAATTTAACTGTTAAAGAAAACATAGCAATAAGTTTAATGTTCAATAAAAATAGTAAAGTTAAATTTGAAGAGAGAATAAAGGAATTAGCAGATTTTTGTGGACTTTCTTCTAGATTAAACACTTTAGCTTCAAATCTTAATACTTCTGAACTAAAAAGACTTGATCTTGCAAGAGCTTTAGCTACGGATCCTAAGGTATTACTTCTAGATGAATTTCATACTGGTTTAAATCTTGAACAAACACAGCAATACATGAAGCTTTTAAATAAAATAAGAGAGGAAGGGGTGACCTTATTGATAGTAGAGCATAATATGAAAGTAATTACACAACTATGTGAAAGGGTGATGGTACTACATTACGGAAGGAAAATAGCAGAAAGTTCTCCTGAAGAAATAGTTAGAGATGATGCTGTAATTGAGGCATATTTAGGTAAAAAGTTATTATAATGCTAAGATTAGAAGAAATTGAGGCTGGATATGGAAAAATAAAAGTACTATGGGGAATTTCCTTTGAAATAAAGGAAAAAGAAATTGTATGCCTTTTAGGACCTAATGGGGCAGGCAAAACAACAACATTAAAAGTAATATCTGGATTAATAAAGCCTTTTAAAGGTAAAATTTTTTTCAAAGATAAGGAAATAACAAATTATCATCCTTACCAAAGATCTAAATTGGGAATAGCCCTTGTTCCTGAAACTAGAGAATTATTTCCCTATATGAGTGTGGAAGAAAATTTGCTTGTTGGATTGGAAAACTCGAAAAATAAAAATAAAAAGGAAAGAATAGAATTGATCTTGAATTTGTTTCCTAGGCTTAAAGAAAAAAGAAAACAGATCGCAAAGACTCTTAGCGGAGGCGAACAGCAAATGCTTGCAATAGCTAGGGCATTGACATCGAATCCTTCCCTATTAATTCTTGATGAGCCTTCAACAGGTTTGGCTCCTAAAATTGTTTCTAAAATTTTTGAAGTATTACCAAAGTTAAGAGAAGAAGGACTAACACTCTTTTTAGTTGAACAAAATGTAAATCTTGCTTTAGAAATTTCAGATAGAGGATATATTATGGAAAATGGCAGAATAGTTCTTGAAGGAAATTCTGAAGAATTAAAAAGAAATGAGAAAATTAAGTCTGTTTACCTCGGATATTAGAAATAATTTTAAATATTAAAGAATATAATCCTTTAGGTGCAAATACAATTATTATTACAAGAAGGATACCTACACCTATCAAAGCATAATAACTTGCAATTCTGCTTAATTCTGTCCAAGCTAACCAGATTAAAAACGCTCCTAATATAGGCCCTTCCGTTGTTTTTATTCCTCCAGCTAAAGTAAATATTAAAGGCCAAAAAGAATTCTGAATATTAAATATTTCAGGTGAAACGAAAAGAGTTATTCCATGAACATAAATAGCACCAGACAAACCTGCTAAATACGTACTTATTGTAAATGCAATGACTTTATAATAAGTTGCATTTATGCCTGAAATTTTTGCTAATGTTTCATTTTCTTCTATTGCCCTTAACGCATAACCTAATCTTGAATTAAAAATTAATGATGAAGAAATATAAACAACAATCGTAATAATGGCTATTATATAATAATTTAAAAGCTGATGATAAGGAAATAGAGAAGAAACAAAAGGTTTAGCGAATAAACCGTTCCATCCGTCAGTTAAAAATCTCATACGGTCATCTACAACTATAGCTTGAACTATTACGGAAAAACCGAAAGTTACCATGGATAAAAACCATTCTCTTAATCTTAGTACAAGAAGTCCAAGCCCTAATCCTATTAATGCTGCAAATAAAGGACCTATAAAAATTGTAGCTAAAACAGGTAATCCTAGATTCTTTACTAATAAAACCGAAGAATAAGCTCCTATTCCTAAGAAAGCTGCATGACCAAGAGAAACTTGACCTGAATAAGCTAAAATATTCCAACTTATGGCATAAATTGAGAACATAAGTATCATTGAAAAAAGCTGAAGATAATAGGGATCTGGGAATATAAAGGGGAGTATAAGAATTAAAGCTATAACTATAATCTGAACTTTAGTAAATTTTTTATTCATTCTTTACCAAATATTCCTGATGGTTTTAATATTAAAACTATTGAAAGAATTAAAAATGCAATGGCATCTTTCCAAGCTCCTCCTAAAATAACTGCTGCAAAGTTTTCAGCTAAACCTAAAATTAATCCTCCTATTATTGCTCCGGGTATACTTCCCAAACCTCCAAGTATGATTATTGCAAAAGCCTTTATTGCAGGTAACGTTCCTGAATAAACATCAAAATGTGTTATTATACCTAAAAAAGATCCAGCCATCGCAGCCAATGAAGTTCCTATACCAAAACTTATCATATCAATTCTTTCAACGTTTATTCCCATCAATTCTGCAGCATTCCTATTCTGGCTTGTTGCCCTTAATCTCCTTCCAAAACTAGTTTTTATTATTATTGTATAAAATAACGCTAAAAATAGAAAAGCAGCAACAAGAATAATTAAATAATCATATGGTAATCTAAAACTTCCAAATTCAGCAAACGAATAAGTATAAGGCGTAGTTATCCTTACAGGTTTTATTTCTTTATTTACCTCAAGGATTGTTTGTGCTAATATATTTTGAATTATTAATATTAAAGCAATACTGATAAATATTTCATTAAGTTTAGAAGTACCCTTAATGGGTCTAAAGAAAGTTCTTTCTATTCCCATACCAATTAATCCTATAACTAACATAGTTATAGGTATGGTAAATAAGGGATTTATAGAAAAGAAAGAAGAAATAAAGAATGTTAAATAAGCTCCTGTTATCATAATTTCTCCATGGGCAAAATTAACAACTTTCATCACTCCAAAAATTATATTAAGACCTAAAGCAAGTAAACTGTATATTATACCAATTATTAATCCCCAAAAAATAATACGAGAAGCTAATTCTGGATCAAAAATCAAAAAAAATTCCATTTATTTATTCACCAGACTGAAAATCTGGAGGTACTTCAAATCTCGTTTCTGCAATGCTTGAAGGCCAAATAATCTTTGGCCTAAGTTCCTTTACATTCTCATCCCATCTCAACTGTACTCCATAAAGATCAAAACCTTGTTGGCCTTTACTTCCAAAATGTATTTTGCCTCCTGGAACAGGGGTTAATAATTGATCAATTGTCATGCTCCGCAAAGTATCTCTTATCTTTGTTTTATCCAGACTTCCAGCAATTTCGATGGCTTTTGCTGCAATATAAACTGCATCATAAACTGAAAGTCCTTGAGAACCTGGTAATACTCCCCATCTTTCTTTAAATTTATTTATGAAATTCTTAAGTTTGTCTCTTACTGATGGATGGCTATGATAAGGTCCAAAGTACGTTTGAATTAAGGAATAATCTCCTTCTTTTCCTAAATTTTTATAATAATTAACGTCTTCCACACAAACGCATACAGGACCCCATATTTTCTTTAATCCAAGCTCATTAACTCCTTGTTTTATAGAATTAATAGTTTCAGCGATGAAACCTATTGGAACTATTACATCAGGTTTTGCTGCAGCTGCTGCAGATAAAAGTGCACGAAAATCTGTTTCTCCTACTTTGAATTTACCTATATAAACGAATGTTAAAGGCAAATTTTTTTCATTAGTAGTTTTATTGATTCCTTCAAAGAAATCTTGACCGAAGGGAGAATCTTGATAAATTATCGCTACTCTTAAATTCCTGTTAGGAGCAACTGCAGGTTTAACAGCTTCAGCAAGTATTAAAGCTATAGATGCACCATGTTCTGGACCTGTAGCTTGATATAAAACAAACCAGCTTACATCGATGTCCGTTCTTGTTACAACACGAGGAGTTGAGACTCCGGTTATTACATAGGGGGTTTGAGATTGTGCTATAACCGGTTGAGCTGCATAAATAAACGCACTTCCAAAACCGCCGACTATTATGTCTACCTTATGTTGATTTACCAATCTACTTGCAGCATTTATGGTTTGTTGTTGATCGCTTTGTTGATCTTCAATTATTGGTATTAAAGGTAATTTTTTATCAAACTCTTTAACATATACACCACCCTGAGCATTTATTTCTTCAACAGCTAACTGAAATCCTCTTAGTATATCCAATCCAGTAGGTGAAGCAGGTCCTGTAACGTGAGTTAATAAACCTATTTTAATACCTGTGGGTATCTCTTTAGCAGTAGGAGATACGCTGGTTGTCCCTAAGTAAAAATATATCCCTGTTGCTATTGCTGCTATTATTACTATTACAGCAATAATTATTGCGGTGGTCTTTGTTATGGCATTAGAAGATCTCATATAATATAATTTTAAATACGAATATATAAATTTATCTATATTTGTATTTGAACAATTTTTAGAGAGACTAATTAAGATTAAATTTGGAAATAAAAATTATAGAAATTTAAATAATGTAGATAAAATAGTTTTACGATAAACAATAATTGCTCATTTAGAAGTATTGGTTAAGTTTTAAACAATTTTTTGTTAAATTTTTATAGGGAAATAGGTTGGAATACTCTGAACCTCAACCCTTCCATGTTCAGTTTTTATTATAGAAAGCGAAAGCTTTTTCTTTTTAAGGAAACCGTCTTATCTCCTTCAGATCCTTTGACTTAATAGCGAGATTTGGTTGATTGACTCTTTCTGTCCCAAAGAGTTAGGTTTTCAATTTTATAAGGATGAGAATTTAGTTAATTGTAAGTTTTATTAAGATATTTATTTAAAATAAATTCATTAATTCATAATGTTAAGAATTGCATTAATTCAACCAGATTCTAGAGGTACTAGAGAAGAAATAATTAAAAGAGTTGAAAGACTTATAATTCAAGCTTCAAGCAAAGGAGTAGATTTAGCTTGTCTACCTGAACATTGGATTCCTGTTAATGACTTTAATGCTTACCTTAATTTTTTTATCAATTTATCTAAAAAAGAAAATATAGCCATAATAACTGGAGGAAATTATGTGGAAGATAAAGAAGGAAGAAAAGTAAGGAGTTATTTTATTAATGAAGGGGAAGTTATAGGAAAACAAGATAAGGTTCATTTGTTTAAAGGAGAAAAAGAAATAGCATTACCAGGAAATGAGTTAAACGTCTTCAGTTTTAAAAATTCAAAAATATCCATCTCAATTTGTCACGATTTGGTATATCCTGAATTAGTTAGAATATTTGTTCTTAAAGGAGCTGAAATAATACTTTCTCCTTCTAGGATTAAAAGAATAGGTTATGAAGCATGGAAAATTTATGCTTTAGCAAGAGCTTTGGAAAATAGAGTACATATTCTAACAGTTAATACATTTTTATTACCAGAATTTCCAGGTAAAAGTTTTGCTGTAGATTTTGATATAATTGAAGATGTTGTTATTCCGAAAATTTCAGCATTAGCTGAAGAAAAGGAAGATGTTGTTATCGTAGATGTTGAACCTAAAAAGATAGAAAAATTCAGAAATGAAAGATTAAGTAATAGGAGACCTGAGATTTACATCGATATATTAAATAATTCAAGGAAAGATTATATAATTTAGTTTTAAGGAAACAATTGCTAACTTTCTCATGTTATAATAAGGTTTTCTTACCAATTAATAGCTACATCTTTATTTAAGGGTGATTAAGATGCTAAAGAACCCATTTATATAAGATGGTTGACTGTTCCAAAATATACTTAAATGCATAAAATTAATAAAATTCAATTTGTGACTAATTTGATGATATTTCAAACTTCATAGAATCCCCATCCTATTTAAAGGAAAATTGAAGATCTTCATTTAAATATTAACTTTATTTTTTAAATAATTGGTTTCCGTTCTAAAGAATAAGTTTTTCTTTTGTCATAGTTAGAAATCACAAAAATTATTTATATTTAAAAATAGTTTATAGTTTAATGAAGACAAGATATATAAAAACTGCTATTAGCAGAATATTAGTAATAGCAATAGTTGTTATTATATTAATAGCAGCTATAGGAATAGGTTTATATTATAGTTCTTTACCTACAGCACAACAAACTACAACACCTACAACAACGCCAACAACAACACCAACAACCACACCGACAACACCCCCACCACCTCAAAAGGTATTACATGAACAAGTTTTGTATGTAATTATGAACGATGAACTTACAAGAATACAATTTTATAAAAGTGGTGCTGCAGATATTGCCGCCGTAACACCAGATAGATGGAAAGACGTTAATGGAACAGTGGTAAAAGGTGAACATACATTACAATTAATAATTAGAAAGGATAAACCGAGATTAACAATACAATATGTTATGTTTAATACTCAAAGAGAACCGTTTAATATCTTAGAGGTAAGAAGGGCTTTAGCCTATGCTATTCCTTACAGTACAATATTAAAAACAATATTTGCAGATCTCTACGTTCCATTACATACAGTCGTTCCAAAAGGAATGCCAGGATATACTGAATTTAATATAATTAAATATACTTACAATATTACCAAAGCTAAAGAAATTATAAAAAAATTGGAAGATGAAAAAGGATTTGACCCAAGTCAATATACAATTAAAATATATTATAATACAGGTAACACAGCAAGAGCGCAAATTGCAGCATTATTACAAAATTCATGGAGTGGCTTGGGATTTAAAGTAGTCGTAGAAACTTATGCTTGGCCTATATTCTTAGATAAAGTTGATAACTTTGATTATGACGTAGCTCTATTGGGCTGGGTTCCAGATTATTTAGATCCAGATAATTATTTAACACCCTTCGTATGGGGAGGTGCTGAATTTACAGAATTAAATTATTATACTAATGTTAACGCAAACCAGGTTGGAAATTATTTAAGTAAAATTGATAGAGAAGTTGAAACAGAAAACTATTATATAATAGTAGGACCTAAAGGAACAGGAGCAACATTTACCAAATATGTAACCAAACCTTTATTAGTAGTTAACTACGTTTTAGACCAAGAAAAAACCAATAAGAATTGGGAAAAACCGTATGCTTTTGTATCAATGAATCCTTCAAACTGGAGGGATATTGCAACTAGTGCATTAACAAAGTTATCTAAGAAAGTATTAGATCCAGCTATAAGAGAAGCAATAATTCAAGCAGCTGTAATAATATTTAATAATGAAGTTCCTATGCCTTTATTGGGACAAGCAGTTACAGGAGAAAATCATGGTAGCTGGGTAAAAGATATGTATTATCCGTTGACAACCTTTGCCAGATATGACTTAGTATGGGAACCAAGTAATGCACCAGTTGAACCAACGGGAATCGAGGGGATAAATAATGATCCAAAAACAATGGTTATAGCTACAATTGGATGGCCTGATACTTTTGATACAGCTAAAAGTTATGAAACATTCGGATGGGAAATATTTACCCAAATATATACTCCTTTAATAACATTTGAAAAAGAATCCACAGATCCTTCTCCAGGAATAGCAGCTGCGTGGGCCTTCAGCCACGATGCTACAGATTTATACTTATTAATAAGAAGTGGAGTAACGGCTTATGATCCTTGGAATAATAAGCTATATAATGTAACGAGCGTAGATGCACTTTTCTCAATATGGCGTGTAGCAAGAGCAGCATTAGATCCATCATGGTTAATAAATGATTTTATAGATGTTAATGAATCATCAGTTTTAACTGTTCAAGAATTCCATCATGTTTTAGCTGATGGATTGACAGTTCCGTATAAAGGAAAATCTTATAACGTAAATAATTTGAATGACTTACTTAATATATTTGGTTATACTGGTCAAATAGATGGGGTTGTAAAATTAAAATTACGCTTCCCGTATCCACCAATATTAACAATTTTAACCACAGGTCCTGCATCTGTAATATCTATGCAATATGCATTGGGAGATAAATATAGTGAAGCATTAGCTGCAAGTAACAATGGTAAGAATCCTTCAGCATGGGCTAATTACGTTAAACCTGGTGAAGATGATCCTGTACATAAATTATTTGCAGAAAAACCAATTTCTACAGGACCTTATTATGTAGCTAAATATAAAGAAGATCAATACATATTACTTAAGATAAATCCACATTACTGGAATGCACAAATATGGCAAGAATTATATGGTTACAAACCAGCACATAATATATCTTTAATAAAATCAGTTGAATTTGAAATTAATATAGCCTATTTAAGAGAATTAAAAATTTAAATAATTTTTTTTATAATATTTTTTAATAAATCTTTTTTATATTTTTTATTGTTAACTACATAATAAATTTTTTCTTTTTTATCTATACATAACAAAGCATAAGCAGCTTTCCATTCACAATTTCCTTCTAAAACTTTATCCAAATATAGTTCTTCAACAAAATTTTTATAATTTAATTTTTCCTTAAAACTTTCTTGAGAAATTTTACTTACATCTCTTTCAATATCTTCGATTATTTTCTTTGAAGGAAAAATCCTAATTACGGACCATTTCATCAAATCTAAACTTTTCCAAGAAATTGTTTCTCTTCTTGAATAAGTAGTATAATAAATATTTCTTATATATTCTTTAAATTCATCAAAATCACAAACATTCAGATCAGAAAGTTTACGGGCACGAACGGTTTCCTCTTCCTCAAGAATTATATCTTTTTTAACATATACACTTAATGCTAGTCTATCTATTAAAGAAAAAGAAAGAAATTTGTAAAAATAACAATCTATAATATACGTTCCTTTTTTATATTTTGGTAATTTTAAAATTCCTACTGGAAACCAAAATTTGTAGATATAGTTATCTAATTTTATTAAAGGTTTAATGTAGGTCATTTTTTCTCATATAACCAACATGCAACATAATGATCCTTTTCGATTTCTATTAACTGAGGTTCTTTTTCTTTACATATACTCATTGCAAAGGGACATCTTGGATGGAATCTACAACCTTTGGGAGGATTTATTAGGCTTGGAGGTTCTCCTATTATTTTTATCTTCTCCCTTTTTCTTGCTAAATTATAATCAGGGATAGGTATTGAAGAAATCAAAATTTGAGTATAAGGATGCAGAGGTTTTTCAAAGATTTCATCAGAATTTCCTATTTCTACAATCTTACCTAAATACATCACAGCTATTCTTTCACTCATATATCTAACAACAGCTAAGTCATGGGAAATAAAACTATAGGCAAGCTTATATTTTTCCTTCATTTCCTTTATTAAATTTAACGTCTGTGCTTGTACTGAAACATCCAATGAAGATGTGGGTTCATCAAAAACAATAAACGAAGGTTGTATTATTGTAGCACGAAGTATTGCAACTCTTTGTTTTTGCCCACCGCTTAATTCATGAGGATATCTATAAAGAAGGCCTTTTTCCATTCCTACTTCTTCCAATTTTTTTATTAAAAATTCTTCAACATCCCCAACTTCTATATTATGTTCTCTAAGAGGTTCTTGTAATATTTCAGCAATTGTCATTTTTGGATTTAAAGAAGAATGAGGATCCTGAAATACCATTTGAACATTTTTTCTAAACCATTTTAAATCCTTCCCTTTAAGATTTCTAACATTCTTTCCTCCAAAGAATATATTACCTTTATCTGGTTCAAGAAGTTTAACCATTATTTTACCTAAAGTTGTTTTACCACAGCCTGTTTCACCTACTATTCCTAAAGTTTCCCTTTCTTTTATACTTAAAGAAACATTATCTACAGCAGTTATTTTTTTAAAGAATGTTCCTTTTACTGGAAAATATTTATAAATATTTTCTATTTTTAATAATTCTTTACTCATTTTTTCTCATATAACCAACATGCAACATAATGATCCTTTTCGATTTCTATTAACTGAGGTTCTTTTTCTTTACATATACTCATTGCAAAGG
>AQYM01000014.1 GCA_000380705.1 Crenarchaeota archaeon SCGC AAA471-B05 | reverse complement strand
AGGTTCATTTTGTAAATCGGATAAATATTTTAAAGGAATTTGTGCTGAAACACCCGGTATAATTTGATAAATATATTCAATTTTTCCTTCATACTTTAGTATTATTTTTTCGTCAACCTTTTCTTTGAAAACAACAATTACATCGACATATACATTATTTTCAGCCTTTACGTAATATTGAAAAGAAAGAATAAAAATGGAAATTAAGAAAATTGCCTTGAGCTCCATACTAATTTAATTGCATAAATATATAAAAGCTTTTTTATTATATTTACGCCTTATACTTATGAACTAAACAGCTTTTTTATAAAAAAGAACTACAACTTTCTCCCTACCTTAAAGGCGAGAGTTTCGACTTTTATCGTAGACTCTATTATATGACCAATTGATTTTTAAATATAGCTATCATGTAAGCTTAAAATTGGTTTAGCCTTAATACCTTTGATATGAAGCCGATTTACCACTTAATAAAAAATAAATAAGGTCTTACCTTTTAGAGTAGAAGGCAAACGAAATGAATTTTTAAGGGCCCAGCGGGATTTGAACCCGCCCCTTCGGCTCCGAAGGCCGACGCTCTAACCTTGCTAAGCTATGGGCCCTTCATCTAAAAATATATTAATTAAAGGAGTAAAATAATTTATGAAAAAAGGATTCAACGAAAATTTGTTATTCCATAACACTATTGATTTTTGGATTAAATTTTGTGAAGAAAATAAGATAAATTGGAATGATGTTGATTTGTATTTATCTTTCATAGATTTTTTGAAGAAAAACAAAATAAAAACTATACCATTCAATTTATGCATTAAAGAAACAGGAGGATTGTATAAAAGGGGCAAAGAAAAAGCAGAATTTTTGAATAAATTACAAGAAACAGGCAAAAAAGATATAGTTTTTATCGTAAAAGTAGATAATGAATTAATTAATAAGTTAAACGAGTTTATTAAAACTTTGAAATGAGTTTTTTAAAAGAAATTTCTCAATCTTTTATTAATGCAATAAACAAGTTAAAAGGTAGTACAGGGGATGAAACTGCAATAAAGGAATTTATAAGGGATATACAAAGGATTCTTTTAAAAGCCGACGTTAATGTAAACATAGTTTTAAATCTAAGTAAAAGGTTAGAGGAAGCTTCGAAAAAAGATCCTCCAGCAGGTTTTACAAGAAAGGATATGATATTAAAAGAAGTTTATGAGGCTTTAATAGAAATTTTAGGTAAGGAAAAATTCATACCAAACTTTGATCCAAATAAAAGAAATATTTTAATGTTTGTAGGTATACAAGGTTCAGGTAAAACAACAACCGCAGCAAAATTAGCTAGATTTTATAAGAATAAAGGTTTTAAACCAGGATTAATCTGTGCCGATACATATAGGCCTGCAGCCTACGATCAATTAAAACAACTTTCTGAACAAATTCAAGTTCCATTTTACGGTGAAACTGAGGAAAAGAATGCTATAAAAATAGCAAAGAGAGGAATAGAATACTTGACAAAATTAGGCTGTAACTTAATAATTATAGATACTGCAGGAAGACATAAAAATGAAGCAAGTTTGATGGAGGAAATGAAGGAATTAAGTAAAGAAATTAATCCTGACCATATAATACTTGTTATAGACGGAACTATAGGTCAAGCTGCATATAACCAAGCTAAGGCGTTCAGTGAAGCTACCAAAATAGGAAGTATAATAATTACAAAATTAGATGGGTCAGCTAAAGGAGGTGGTGCTATAAGCGCTGTTAAAGCTACAAATTCTAGAATAAGCTTTATCGGATTAGGAGAAAAAATAGATGAGTTTGATATATTTGATCCTATTAGCTTCGTAAATAATCTGATCGGTTTAGGTGACATTGCAACACTTGCTAGGAAATTAGAGGAAGCTAAAATAGAGGAAAAAATTACAAAGGAAAAACTTTTATCGGGAGAATTTACTTTAGAAGAGTTGGTTCAACAAATAAAAGAATTTAAAAAAGCTGGTCCTTTAAGTAAATTATTCAAACTTATTCCTGGTTTTAGCTTAAATTTACCTGAAGAAGTTTTTGAATTAGCTGAGAAAAATCTAGAAAAATGGGATGCGATACTTAAATCGATGACAAAGCAAGAGAAAAAGGATCCTAAGATAATAGACAAATCAAGAATGAGAAGAATAGCCAGAGGTTCTGGAACTGATGTAAAGGATGTGGAAAATTTGATTAAAACTTACAACGAATTAAGAAAAAATATTAAGAAAATTAAAAGATTAGGGATACCAATAAAATTAAAATGAATAAAATATTGAGTATTTTAGAAGATATATTTAGTAAAAATTATGTATGTTCTTTATGTTTAACAAGATTATTTTATAATCCTAATTCTAAAAAAATAGAATTAAATTTAGGTAAAAAATTAAAAAATAAATTTAAAAAATATATATTACAAAAAAAGAGGAATATTATAATTAAAAATTTATATAAAAATTCTAAAGTATGTATTTTATGCAAAAATTTATTTTTTAACATTAAAAAAATTATCTTAAATATTATTTATAAAATTCAATTTTACGAATTTAATACTTTTTGCGTAGGAATCAAAATTCCTTCAGATATAATTAAAATAGAGGATGAAATTAGGACTAAATACGAAATAACCTCAGGAGATTCCTTAAAAAGCTTCTTTAATAAAATTTTATGTAGAATTATAAGCAAAAGAACAGGGAAAAAAGTTGATTTCTATAACCCCGATTTAAAAATAATCTACGATATGAAGAATGATAAAATAGTAATAGAACCTTCTAGTATCTATGTTTACGGCAGATATATAAAAAATAAAAGAGGAATAAGACAAACTAGAGAATACTGTGATTATTGCAGAGGTTCTGGTTGTAGCGAGTGTAATTATACAGGTTATTCTAAAGAACCTTCAATAGAAGGTTATATTCTTCCAGTTTTTAAAGAAAAATTTAATGCGGAAGACAGTATTCTACATGCCTCAGGAAGAGAAGATATCGATGTAATAACAATTAATACAGGAAGACCCTTCGTAGTCGAAGTAAGAAGACCTTTAAAAAGAAATGTTGAATTGAAACAAATTGAAGATGAGATTAATAAAAAAGCTAATGGAGATATCTTAGTGAAAAATCTTCAGTTTGTAAATAGGAACGTAATGAAGAAAATTAAAGTTTTGTCTAAATATGAAGAAAAAACATATCTTTTGAAAGTTAAATTCGAAAGACCTGTGACCAAACAAACACTAGATTTCATAGTTTCTCAACTTACCAATAGGGTTATTTCCCAAAGAACTCCTACAAGAGTATTATATAGAAGAAAGGATATGGTAAGATATAAAATGGTTTACTCTGTTGAATATAAACAAATTGATAAAAATATTGTAGAGTTCACAATCAAGTGTCAAGGTGGATTATATGTAAAGGAGCTAGCACATGGGGATAATAACAGAACAAATCCAAGTATAGCTTCGTTGGCTAATATGAATGTAGAAGTACTTTCACTTGATGTAATATCTATTTCGCCTGAACTTGAGAAGAAATTGAACCTAAGTTAGTTTGGGTAGACCCCCCATATTTCATAATATGTTCCTTCGTAGTTATAATTTTCTTAATTTTACTTCCAAGTTTTACTTCAATTATATATGCTTTGCCTCTTTTACCAACAATTACTCCTGTCATTCCTTGATATCTTTTATGAGGAGCTGTAGTAACATTTATCGGATTTATATTAATATGGACTCTTTCTCCAATATCATAATCTACCATATATTGTGAAAGACCTTTCCTTGCTCTCCTTTTTGAGAAAATCTTACGCATCTTTTTTCTGTAACCTTTGGTAGCAGGCATATTTAAATTATTTATGAAACAATATATAAAAAATTAATTTTTAATATTTCAACTAATATAAAGTTAAGTATGAAAATCATTTATTATAAGGACATTAGTGTATATGAAGCGTTTGAACTGTTGGAAAAAAGGATAAATAAAAATGGGAATATTAAAGATGGTCAAAAAAAGATGTATGAATATTTGAAAAAGGTTTCAAAAATTGACGCTAAAAAAGCAGAGGAAATAATTGAAAGATTATGTAAAGAATTAAATTTGACTAGAACTATAGCGGTTCAAATAGTTAATATAATGCCAACACATATTGAAGAATTAAGAAGCATTTTACCGACTGATAGATATTTTAGTAAAGAAGAACTAGAGAAAATACTAAAAATTTTAAAATAACTCAAATGTATGCTGGAAGAAGAAAATTTTATTTTGAAGAATATGTCTATATTTTAAGTTATAATATACCGATGAGAATGGTAAAAGAGAAAAGATACTACATACCAGGGGTTAAAATTAAAGAAATATATTCTCAATCGATAGGAAAAGATTATTTTACATTACTAGAAATAGTTTCTGATCCTAATGTAGTGTTAAGTATAGGAGAACTTGTAAATACTGGCAAAGATAGAACTAAAGTTAAAAGAGTAAGTGCAAGGCTATTATACGAAGATTTAGTTGATGAAGCTAAAGCAAATCTTTCTAACATAATAAGAAGAATAATAAAAGAAAACGAATCTTTTTTTGTAAATTTTTTCAATACTTCAGGACCTCTTTCGCCTAGATTACATTCCCTTGAACTTTTACCTAAGATAGGGAAAAAGACTATGGAAAAAATCTTATATGAAAGAAAAATAAAAGCGTTTGAAAGTTATGAAGATATTAAAAAAAGAACTGGAATATCAAATATAGAGGAAATATTATACGATAGAATAATGTTAGAAATTACAAGTAAGGAAAAATTAAATTATTATATTTTCGCTAAAGGAATAGAAAATACAATTGAAGAAAGGAGTAAAATGGTATGATTATTTAACTCTTGCTATAATTTTATGTCCCATAATATCCCAAATTTCTACTTCAACTCCTTGAGCTAATTTACCTGCAATTTCTTTAGATTCAGGTATAGCAACTTCAAAAAATTCATATGTATTCAAATCCATTAATTGTACCTTGTCAGGTAGTACATTAAATACTTGCGCATACTTTTTCTCTATAATAGGAATATTTACTTGACTATCCGAAGGTGTTGTTAATACCTTTTTAGAACCGTCCAGCAAACTTATCCCTACAATCCTGACTTTAGCTGAACCATGCTTACCCGTTTTAGATTTTTCTACTTCTACAACTCTACAAGGTACATCATCTATTATAATATATGAACCTTCTTTAATATCTCCTGCTTCTGCTATTTTATAGCTCATGCTATTGTTTAAATTGTTTTTATAATATTTAAGTTTTAAAATCATCTTTAAATTAAATAGTTATAATGAAGATAGGTATAATATCTAAAATAACTTCTGAAGCTGTTACATTAGCCCAAGAATTGATAAATAAATTAATAGATAAAGGAGTTGAAATTTACTTAGAAGAAGAGTTAGCTAAGGAATTAAATTATTCAAAAGTTTTAAATTTTAAAGATAATTTAGATTATTTAATTTGGATAGGTGGAGACGGTACTTTATTAAAGTTTATAAACAACATTGCCAATCTAGAAACAAAAATTTTAGGAATAAAATTGGGTAAAGTTGCCTTTTTATGTGAAATATATCCCAACCAAATTGATACAGTGTTAAACAATTTATTTAAAGAAAAATTTAAAATAGAAAGCAAAGGTTTATTGGAAGTTGTAGTTGGGAATAACAAATATTATGCATTAAACGAAGTTTTATTTTGCGTTAAAGAATTAGGTAAAACTTCCTATTTTAAAGTTTTAAAGGAAAATGCATATTTATTCGATGGAAAATGTGATGGTGTTATAATAGCTACATCTACAGGTTCTACTGCATATATTGCGAGTCGCAATGGTCCTATAATTGATCCTTCATTGGACTTGATTATAATAGATCCATTAAACCCATTAAGATGGGGGTCTAGAAAAATTATAATTCCTTTTAATTCTTCCTTAAAAATATATTCTAATGAAAATTTTTTAACCGTTATAGATGGAAATATAAAAATTTATATTAATAAAGAAGAAGAGATAAAAGTACAAGGTTCCTCTAAAAGGATAAATTTTGTTAGATTCTCAGAGAATTTTTTTGAGAGAATAAAAATAAGAAGTTTATTGGATGTCTAGAAAGGTTTATTTAATAGATACCACTGCGTTGATCCATGATGTTCACCTTAACGATGACGTAGAGATTTTTGTAGTAGAGGGGGTTTTAGATGAAGCTAAAAGCCTAAAAGCTAAACTTAGAACAGAAATTATATTATCAAAGTCTAAAATTTACAAACCCTCAAAAGAAAATGTTACAAAAGCAATCAGAATTGCAAAGGAATTAGGTGAACATAATTTAACTAAAACAGATATAGAGATAATAGCTTCGGCACTAGAATTAAGTGAAAGCTACGGCTCTGATTTAATTGTTATCACAGATGATTATAGTATCCAAAATATCCTTAGTTACTTGAATATAAATTTTAAAAAGATAGCAACAAAAGGAATTAGCAAAACTATAAAATGGATTAATTTTTGCCCTGTATGTAAATTAAAGTTTGATGCTAAATTGGAAAATTGTTTAAATTGCGGTTCAAAATTAATTAAAATCAAAAATGCAGTATACAATCCCTGAATGGCTTAAGAAGATTTATAGAGAAGCTTTCGGCTCAAATTTTGAAGAAGTATTAATGGCATTAACTAAACCACCAAAGAAATATTTTCTACGTGTTAATACTTTCAAAACAGATACGAAATCGCTAATTAAAAAATTAAATGAAGAAGGGATAGAAGCAAAGCAAGATGATATTATAGAAGAAGCTGTATATATAGAAGGTTATAAAGAAAACGAATTAAATGATTACAATAAATACGTTATAGCAAAGCTTGATGCTGCAGAGAGTGTAGCTACAGGAGCTGATCTATACAGAGCTGGAGTTTTATCGATTAAAGGAGCTAATAAAAACGATTTAGTTAACGTCGTAACTAACGATTTTACAATAGCCAGTGAAGGAGTTTTAATAATTGAACCAAAAGATTTAGCTAAAATTCAAAGAGGAATTGTGGTTAAAAATATAAAACCAAAATTCAATATACCATCCATAAGATCTTTGAAAGTTTTTATAGAAGGACTAATTTATCCCCAAACATATCCATCTATTCTAACTGTAAAAGAATTGGAACCTAAGGAAAACGAAACAATATTGGATATGTGTGCTGCTCCAGGTGGTAAATTATCCCATATAATTAGTTTAACAAAGGGAAATGCAAGAATAATAGCCGTAGATAAATCCAATAATAAAATTAGAAAAATAAAAGAAACATTACAAACCCTTGGATTACCTTTGCCAATTTTAATAAAAGGTGATTCAAGAAAGCTTGAAGGTATTTTATGTAAAGAATTCGCAGATAAGATCTTACTTGATCCTTCATGCACAGATTTAGGGTTAAGACCGAGAATAACCTTTAATTTGCCCGAGAAAAATCCAAAAAATTATGGAGAATATCAAAAGAGTCTTATTCGTAAAGCTTACGAATATTTGAAAAAAGGAGGTATTTTGGTATACAGTGTATGCACAATATCTAAGGAAGAAACTATCGATGTATTTAATTATGCAACTGAAGAATTAAAATTTGAACCTATAGAAATAAATTATAAAATAGGCGATATAAAAAATAATTATATTGAAATATTTAATCCTTTAAAACATGATAGTGTAGGTTATGTAATTTTTAAACTAAGAAAAGTTTAATAGAATAATAATTTAAAATTTCATAAAACTATACATTAAATTTTTTAAACTGATGGTTTATTTTAATCGTAATGAAAGAAAGATTTAGAGGAGAATCTTGGAAAATAAATTGGAATGATTGGTCTAAAGAAGTATTTGAAAGAAGTAGAAAAGAGAGAAAACTTGTTTTATTAAGCTTATCGGCTGTATGGTGTCATTGGTGTCATGTAATGGATGAAACAACCTATTCCGAGCCTGAAATAATAAAAATCATTAACGAAAACTTTATTCCTGTAAGAGTTGATGTTGATAAAAGACCAGATATTGCAGAAAGATATAATTTTGGTGGTTATCCTACTTTCGCATTTTTGAATTCAAATGGGAACATAATACTAGGTGGTACTTATGTTCCACCAGAACAGTTCAAGGAATTACTTAAAGAAGTTATTAATTTAGCAAAAAATGAAGAGTTAAATAAGGAAGAAATTAGCATAGTTCGAAACCTTTATAAATCTACCGAAGCTGAGCCCAACAAGAAAATAATATGGGATATTCTTGATTTGGTAGTAACCATGTATGATAAAATATACGGTGGATTTGGTATTCAACCAAAGTTCCCCATTTCTGATGCAATCTTTTTTTTAGAAAATATGTATATTCTTACAAATCAACAGGGAATAAAAATGATGATCTGTAAAACCTTGGATAATATCTATAATGGTTTATTTGATAAAGAAGAAGGAGGGTTTTTTAGATATAGTGTTACAAGAGATTGGAATACTCCACATTACGAAAAAATGCTCGATACAAATTCCAATTTATTATTGGCATATACCAATGCATATATACTGTTTCATGATGACAAATACCTAAAAATAGCAGAAAAAACTTTGGAGTATATATTAAATAAGTTGTATGATAAAAATGAAAAACTATTTTTTGGTAGTCAAGATGCAGATGAGGAATATTATAAATTAAAACTGGATGAAAGAAAGAAAGTACAAGAACCTATAGTGGATAAAACATTCTACGCTTACCAGAATTCACTTTGTACTTCTTCAATTCTTAGATTTGGTTTATTAACTAATAAAGAAGAATTGTTAGAGTTATCCAAAGAAATAACTTATCGTATAGTTGAAAAATTCCTTGATAATAAGGGCGTAAAGCACTTAATAAACGAAGAACTTTATTTGCTTACGGATAATATTTATCTTTTAAAACTATTGTTAGAACTATATCAGATAACTTCTGAGAAGGAATTTATTTTTAAGGCCAATTTTATAGCAAATAAAGTAATTGAAAACTTTTTTGATGAAAATTTCTCTTTACTAAAGGATAAAATAGAAACTCAAGAAGACGTTGGTTTATTAAAAGAACCTTATTTTCCAATACATGAAAATGCTTTAGCTATAGCAGAGTTCAAAATCTTAGGTAAGATTCTTGATAATGAAATATTTTTGGATTTATCTAAAAAGATAGCGTCAGCACTTTCTTCAAATTATCAAAAATATAGCATTTTTGCTAGCCAGTTAGGTTCTTCATTAATACTTTATCTTAATCCTATAGAAACAAAATTAATAAGTGAACAAGAGACTAAGTATAAAAGTCTATTAAACAAATTGCTTATCTATCCTAACATTTTTATTGTATATGATAAACCTAACGAAATTTATCCAAAGGAAGGAATTTATATATGTAAAGATAAACTATGCTATCCCCCCTGCAAGGAAGATAATGAAGCTATTGAGTTAATTAAAAAGATAAATTATGATTTTATAAATTCTTACTAAATGTTTTTAATGATAAACAAATGGTGGAAAAATAATTTTCCTGAAATTGAAGAAAAGAAAGTTAAATCTTTATTACATAGATTTAATGCTGAGGGATATAAAGGTTATGCCATAAATCCTTATCTTGGATGTCAACATAGATGCGTATATTGCTATGCTACATACGAATGGTTCCCAGATTTTTATGATAAGATCTACGTTAAAATAAATTCAGAGGAAATACTTAAGAATGAGATCCCGTTATATGGAACAGATTATCCTATTATGATAGCCTCATCAACGGATCCGTATCAGCCTGTAGAAATTAAATATAGAAATACTAGGAAAATTTTAAGCGTCTTAGAGAAATATAAAGCACAATACTTTATTTTCACAAAATCGTCAATAATTAAATTAGACTTAGATATTCATGAAAGAAACAAAGAAAGATGCTGGATAATATGGTCTTTAACTACCTTAAATGAAGAATTAAAGAGAAAAATTGAACCTTTCACATCTTCGGCTAAAAAAATATTAGAGACATTAAAATTATTCAGTGAAAAAGGTATAAGGTGCGGAATAAATATAGATCCTATTATTCCATTTTTAACAGATAACAAGGAAGAATTGTATCAAATAGTAAAACTAAGCAAAGAAAATGGGGCAAAGTTTATTTCTGCAGGGATTCTTAGAATAAGAAAGGATATATGGTTTAGAATAAAAAATTTTCTTGTAGAAATTCAACGAAAAGATTTGGTCAAAAAATATTATGAACTATATTTTATCAAAGGCAGAAAAGAAAATGGCTACTTAATTTCTGATGAAAATTACTCTAATTATGTATTAAAGATTCTAGAAAGATTTTGCAAAAAAGAAGGAATAAATTTCGGGTTCCCATTTGAAATTCCTAATTTAGAAACTTCCCAATGTTATATATTAAACCAATATAAAATCACCGATTATTTTTAGTTTATGGAAAAACTTGTGAGAGTACATATATTTGTTGAAGGATTGGTTCAAGGAGTATTTTTTAGAAGTACAACAAGATCTGTAGCAAAAAAATATAACATAAAAGGCTGGGTTAAAAATTTACCTGATGGAAGAGTGGAAATAGTTGCCGAAGGAAGGGAGGAGGATATTAAAAAATTGATAGAATTTTGTAAAAGAGGTCCTCCCGCTGCAATAGTAACTGATGTACAAATATTTTGGGAAGAATACAAAGGTGAATTTGACGATTTTGAAATAAGGTATTAATTAATTTATGCCCCGGGCCGGACTTGAACCAGCGACTTCCCGGTTTCCAATTTATATCTTCAGCCGGGCGCTCTCCCAACTGAGCTACCGGGGCTACTAAAAATATAAATTTTGAATTACTATTTTAATTTTTCTCAGAAAAAATTAACTAATCGCTCATTCCTTTAACAATTTATGGTTTTTCATACGGAAAAAAATTTAAACTAGGGTTTATTAATAAAAAAAGTAGAAACCCCCGGTAGCGTAGCCTGGTAACGCATCCGGCTGTAGGGTTCCCCGTGCAAGCGAAGTGGCTGTAGCCAATAATGAGCTTGCATCAGGGCTTAGAAACCGGAAGACCGTGGGTTCAAATCCCATCCGGGGGATATTTTTAAAATTATTTTATCCATTCAGCATATGCATCATGTGAATGTATAGATTCAAGTGATATAGCGGTAATCCTATTTGCATTGGGAAACTTTTTTAAACAATCTCTTACCACATCTTCAACAAACTTAGGATTTTCCTGAGATTTGATTATAAGTTCTGCTTCATTTATTCTTTTCAAATATTCTGAAGGCACCGCAGAAAAACATTCATCGATTTTTTTAGCTACTTCATTAAAATCTAATATTTCATTACTTTCCAATTCGACTGTTAAAATAACTCTTTGCATATGACCTATGTCGGTTAATTCTTTGCTACAAGGACAAGCAGTTATTCCTATTTTCTTAAAGATGTATTTAATTTGATTATTATTACTGGATATTTCTATAATTACATCTAAAAATTGATCAGAATAGCTCAAAGGATATGAAAATTCTGCTTTAATTATACATTTTTTATTCATTTTTTCACTTAAAGTTTTACATATACTCTTTAACGTGTTTTCTATACAATCATGTTTATTATTATTTAATCTTACAGCTTCTACAAGCCTACTCATATGAACACCTCTTCTATCAGTTTCAACTAAAATGTTCATATTAACTGGCAAGGAGAAATCTCTTACATTAATGAGTGTTTTTAAATTTATTATTCCTGCCATAACGTTAATACCTGCCGGTTCTTCATGAACATCTCTAACATTAGCCAAATTTACTTTAGAGTCCTTCATCCTTTACTTTAAAGATAGGATGTTTAATAAATATTTTACTTTTTTTATAAAGAAAGATTATCGAATTACTTGTTAATTTTAGAGGCAAAATAGAAAAATAAGTTTCTATTTTTACACCCATCACAAAATTCACAATGTTCTTCAAAGGAATTATAACAACTCCAAGTATATTTTAACGGTACAGAATATTTTACTGCAAGTCTTGCAATGTCCAATTTAGATAATTTTAGAAAGGGCATTTCGTATTTTAAGCCAAGAATTTTACCAGCATATGATCCTTCATATAATGCTTCATTTATAGCATTCACGAATTTAATATTCACATCAGGTAATTTATTTACATCCTCAGCAGTATGTCCGCTAAAAATTTTAGGAATACTATAAATTTCAGCAAAATATGCTGCTATAGAAACAAAAATCATATTTCTTAATGGAATGTAATAGCCCTTTACATTTAAGAATTTACCATCATAATTTTTTAAGAATTCCTCCTTTAAAGATACAAATTCTTTAATGAAGGGAAGGTCAATTTCTAAAAAATTACTTATACCTATTAATTTCAAAATTCTCTTAACAGCCTCGAGTTCCTTATAATTTCTTCCATTAAAATTTACAGTCAAAGGTATTACTTCATAGCCCTCATGTAAAAGATGATAAAGTAATACTGTGGAATCGATTCCTCCTGAAAAAAGCAACAAACAGCTTTTATTCTCTTTTAATTTTTGCATATGCAGCTTTATTATAACCTTCGGAAACTGTAACTTGAATTTCTATAATGTTATTTGGTAGTAAATTTAAAATTTTTTCACAAATATCCTTAGCTATGTTCTCAGAAGTGGCTTCGCCATCTATTATATATGCGCTTTCTTTAGGTATACTCAATTGAAAATTCCTGTATTGTATTTTAATTATTTCATTTGTTTGCTCTTTAATGTAATTTTTTGAAACTATCAATTTATGATCGTAATAACTCTTAATAACGTTTTTAACAATCTTTTTTAACTCTCCAAAATCTATCAGCATATCATTTTCGGACTGGTAACCTAAAACACGAATTCGTACCCTAGCTGAATGTCCGTGTAAAGTATAGCACTTATTATGTTTGGGTATAAAATGTCCGTAATCAAAGTTGTCTTCTATAATCAAACCTATTAACCTTGCCATATAACTACTTTGTTTAAAATATTTATTAATTTAAAAGAAAAATAAAGATAATGAACTATAAGGCAATATCTAAAACTTTATTAATAGTAGCAATAGTAGTAATATTAGTAATAGCAGGAGTAGCTGTTTGGTTTTTATTCTTACAACAACCACAAGAAATAACAGCGACGATAGATTTATATATAGGTGTAGTAGATCCTCCAGGAATATCTTCAGGCGAAAGTGCCACATTACGCCTTATAGTAACTCCTGCAAATCAAACATTCAAAGTAGGAGATGTAATAAAAATTGTTCTTCATAATAACAACACATATCCTGAAATTCACGGTTTTGAAATAAAGGTAGGTGATAGTTCAATAGGAACTATTCAAGCTACAGCAGGGTCCACCAATGAAATTTTAATAAAATTGGATAAAGCGGGTACATATAGTGCATTTTGTCTAACATTTTGTGGAGAATATCACTTAAGAGAAGATTATATGATAAACGTAAAGCTATTTGAAGTAAAATAAAAATTTTAAGTTTTTTTTTATATTTTTAATATAGCGGCCATAGTCTAGCCTGGACTAGGACATCGGCTTTCCGAGCCGAGGACCCGGGTTCAAATCCCGGTGGCCGCATAAATCAACAACTCCACACTTAAGAATAGAGATTCTAATGTTTAGGATAGACTTCATAGCTAAATCATAATTTCAATAAACTAAAGACTAGGCCTTAAGGGCGGGAATTTATTAGTCCTCACCAAGTTAGAATAACCAATTAAAATTTATAAAAACTATTTAAGTGAATCATA
Organism: Crenarchaeota archaeon SCGC AAA471-B05; assembly: GCA_000380705.1. Taxonomy (GTDB): domain Archaea; phylum Thermoproteota; class Thermoprotei; order Gearchaeales; family Gearchaeaceae; genus SCGC-AAA471-B05. The sequence continues at coordinate 17,676 of AQYM01000014.1, read as the reverse complement.
ACTCATGTCCACCTTAAAAAGTGGAATTTCATTGCATCCCAAGAATAATTTTTATAAATTATAAAAGAATTTAATATTAAAGTGAAAGAGGCAGAAACTCCATTGTATAAAAAGATTAAAGAAAAAATAGGTAGTTTTGTAGAGGTAAGAACAATAGATGATAGAATAATTATGGGTAAACTTGTATCATTTAATCCTGAAGATGGTAGCATTCTACTTGAGAAAGCAATCGAAAAGAACAGGAAAATACCTTCTGTTTATGTAAGTGGAACAGCGGTGGCGCAAATAAGCTTCTTTGATAAAGGTGACGAACAACAACAGTTGGATAATAAAATTGAAGCGTTATTAAAAATAGATCCTACTCTAACTTATGAAGAAATTGCAAGAATATTGGATATTCCTGTTCAAGTAGCAGAAAAAATTATCAAGAAGAAGCATAGCAAAACTAAGGCTTAAATTTTTCTTCTAATTTATTTAAGTTAGATGATGAAAAGACCCTTATGATTTAATGATTAAGATCTTGAGTTCTGATATAAGAGATTTATGAGGAATTGTAAGAAAAATATTTGCAATTCTTAAAGATGTAGTATAAAATAATTTGGATGTAAGAGTTAAAAGGAAAACAGAAAGCATTTTAAAAGTACTAAAATCTCGCCTTTATAGTAGGAGAATGGTGGAGAAAAAGAAAATTAAAAAATAGATATAGTTTTATAAAAAAGAAAAATTAAGAAAAGAAAGTAAAGAAGTTAAAAATAAAATATCTAAATTAGAAAAATATTAAAATCTAAATAAATACTTAAAAATATTAATATTTTATGTTTATTTTAATCACATCAAAACCAAGAAAAGAAAAAAGGGCTGTTGAAGAAATTATAAGTTTAATTTTACAAAAAGACCCATCTGTAAGAATAATAGGAATTCAAATAAAGTCTGGTTTATCTTTAATAGAGTCCAAAATAAATATCGATGAGTTAAAAAATTTATTAAGTAAAATAAAAAGGGCATATGCAATCAAAATTATTCCCTTAGAATATCGTTTTAAAAACATTGAAGAAATTCCATTATTAATAAAAGAGAGAAGCTATGGTAAAAAAGTCGCTATAAGATGCAGTAGTAGATATAAGGTAAGTGGACATTATATTGAAAAAGAAATAGGAAATATATTAAATTCATTTAACATAAAAATAGATTTAAATAAACCGGATTTTGTTGTAGTAATAGAACCTGTTCTAGATTACTTCTATGTTTCAATTTTAGAATTAAAAGATTATTTATTTTTTACAAATAAAAAAAGAATTTAAATCCTTTAAAATAGATTATTTATATGAAGATGACCGAAAGTGGATAGTATAGAGAAAATATTCACGGATATTCATATATTTAAAGATGAAAGTAAGTTGTTTCCAGAATATGTTCCCTCAAGCTTACCCCATAGAGAAGAACAAATTAAACTCTTAGCTACTTATTTAAGCGGTTTATTGATTCCCTCCAGTTACGCTTTTTACAGAGTAATATGTTATGGTCCTACAGGAACAGGTAAAACTGCCGTAAATAAATATTTTGGTAAATTAATTCAAAATGAAGCAAAAAAGAAGGGAATTAACCTATATTACGTACATGTAAATTGTCATATCGAAAGAACTTATTTTATGATAGTTAAAAAAATAGTTGAAGGTTTATTCCCTCAAATTCCTAAAAAAGGATTTTCTCCTCAGCAATTATTGGAGGAATTATTGAAATATATGGAAGAAGAAGATATTAAAATCTTATTATGTTTGGATGAAAGCGACTATTTAATAAGAACTGAACCTGATATTTTGTATAGTTTAACAAGATTGACCGAAAAAGAAGCAAGCAAAAATAGGATTAGTTTGGTATTGATATTACGTGATATAACGCTACTTTACAAACTTGAAGAAAGTACTTTGAGTACACTGCAAAAAAATTTAATAAGATTTGATCCATACACATCAGCTCAATTGTATACAATTTTAAAAGAAAGATGCGAAGAAGCTTTCATGCCTGATACGGTAGGAGATGAAACAATCCAAATGATTTCTAAGATAGTAGGTGTGGATAATAACGGTAAAGGCGATGCTAGATTTGCATTAGAAATACTATGGAAGGCAGCCAAAATTGCAATAAGTTCTGGGGAAAAGAAACTTACCCCTGAACACGTAAGAAAAGCATTAAGCGAGACTTATCCTTCTTTAAACTTAGAAATAATAAATTCCTTGGATAAACATGAGAAAATTTTACTTAAAGCTTTAGCTATTGCATTAAAAGAAATTAAACAAAGTCAGATAAATATGGGCAAATTAAATAAATATTATAAATTAGTATGTGAAGAAGCTTCAGAGAAGCCCTTAAAATATACACAACTTTGGACTTATCTACAAAGGTTAAAAAATAAAAATTTAATTAACATAGAAGTTAAAAACTTGAAAAGAGGCAGGAGCGGTTTAATTTCTATTGATATTCCTGCAGAAATTATAATCAAGAACATAAAAATATAATGAAGAAAGCAATAAACGTAGAAGAACTTTTGGGTTCAAAATGGAAGATAAGGGTTTTAAAAAAGATAATTGAAGAAAAAGAAGTAAATATTAGTAATTTAGTAAAGGAAACATCAAGCAATTTTAAAAAAGTAGAAGAGTATATTAAGACTTTAAATGAATTGGATATTGTTAGGGAAAAAAGATTAGGTAAGATTAGGCTAATAATAGTTAACGAAAAATCTTTAATTTATAATAACTTAGAGAGGTTGTTTAGAATGGTTGGGGAAAAATATACTAGCTAAGAATATATTCCACGATTATAATATTTTATTAGTGTAAAGATGAGCGAAGAGTTAATGTGGATTGAAAAATATAGACCAAAAACTTTAGATGAAATAGTTAATCAAAAGGAAGTTGTTATAAGTTTGAAACGACTGGTAAATGAAAAAAATATGCCCCATATGTTATTTGTAGGACCTCCTGGAGTAGGTAAAACAGCTACTGCATTAGCATTTGTAAGGGATCTTTATAAAGATGAATGGAGGAACAATGTCTTAGAATTAAATGCTAGCGATGAAAGAGGAATAGATACCATCAGAGAAAAAATTAAAGAAAGATTCGCAAAAACTTTAGCTATTGGCGAAATACCTTTTAAAGTGGTAATTTTAGATGAAAGTGATGCTATGACTAACGATGCTCAGACAGCTTTAAGACGAATAATGGAAATTTATGCTAGAAACATTAGGTTTATTTTAACATGTAATTATAGCAATAAGATTATAGAGCCAATACAATCCAGATGTGTAGTTTTTAGGTTCAATCCTTTATCAAAGGACGATGTAATCAACAAACTCAAGGAAATTGCACAAAAGGAAAAAGTAAAAGTTTTGCCGGAAAGTTATGAACATATATATGAAATAAGCGGTGGGGATTTAAGAAAGGCTATAAATTTGCTTCAAAGCGCTTCTTTATTTGGAGAAGTTACTCCTGAGATTGTTTATAAAATAGCTGGTGCAATTAAACCTAAGGAAATAAGGGAAATCCTAGATTATATCGTAAAAGGCAGATTTTTGGAAGCGAGAGAAAGAGTACTAAAACTTTTATACGAAGACGGTATACCTGGTGTTGATGTGGTATATCACTTTCATAGAGAAATACTTAAATTAAACGTTCCTGAGGAATGCAAAATTAGATTAATCGAGGTTTTAGGAGATTACGAATATAGATTAATGGAAGGAAGTAACGAGGAAATTCAATTAAACGCATTGTTAGCTAAAATGCAATTAGTATGTAAATCTTACGTTAAATGAAAGATAAATTCTTATTATGGACTATAAAACATAAACCAAAAAATGTAAATGAAATAGTGGGCAATGAAGAAGCAAAAAAAGAATTTCTAAGCTGGCTTGATATATGGTTAAAAGGAAAAATACCTGTTAAAAAGGCTGTACTTCTTTACGGTCCTCCTGGAGTTGGTAAAACACTTTTGGTAGAAGTTTCAGCTAAACAATTTAATTTAGAATTGATAGAAATTAATGCAGGAGATATATCTTCAGCGGAAATTATAAGAAAAGTTGCATTAGGAACCAGCAAGGAGAGTAGTTTTGAAAATAAAATGAAAATTATATTGATAGACGAATTAGATAGCATAGAAGGTGCAAAACTTAACGAATCCGTACCATATATTTTAGAACTAATTAGCGAATCATTATATCCTGTAGTTTTAATAGCCAACGATGGTTGGAAACCTGAGCTATGGCAAATAAGAAACGTTTCCTACATGATTGAGATGAAAAGATTAACTACAAGACAAATTATAGGATACCTTGAAAAAATATGCAAAGAAGAAAATCTTGAATATGAAGAATCTGCCTTAAAAATAATAGCTGAAAGATCTGAAGGAGATATGAGAAGCGCTATCCTTGACCTTCAACTTGTTTCTATATTTAAAAAGGTAGGCGTTAAAGAAGTAAATTTATTGGCCCCCAAAGATAGACAATTGGATGTTTTTACTGTTATAAGAAAAATAATCTATGCTACTACTTTCCTTTCAGCAAAAACTGCAGCTGAAGAATTTCCTTATGATCCTGAAACATTAATGTTATGGTTAAACGAAAATATTCCAAGATTCTATACAACTCCGTCAGATTTGGCTACAGCCTATGATAGATTATCACAGGCTGATATTTTTAAAAATATAGCTGAAAAACAAAGGTATTGGCGCTTTTTACTATATTTCATAGAAGAAATGACTGCAGGTGTAGCTTTAGCTAAAACAACAAAACCAACCTATTCTTATGCTCAATTTCCTTCAACATTAAAATTATTAGGTAAACAAAGGAGAGTAAGAGAAATAAAAAAGGCATTATTAGAAAAAATAGCTCGATTAACTCATATGTCTACAAAAAAAGCTAATTTAGAAGCATTTTGGTATTTCTTAATTTTATTCAAAAATAATGAATTTAGAGAGAAAGCTATAAGATATTTAAATCTGGATAAGGAAACTCAGGAATATTTAATTAATTTATCTAATAATATTAAAATTTAATCTATTAATTTCCATAATTCTTCATTAATATTAATTTTTAATAAATCTAATTTTTCACCATTTATCCTATTAATTATACATTTTTTTTCGTTCTTTAATTCACCTATAATAGAAAAAGGATATTTGTTTTTAAATTGAAAAATAAATTTATCTAAATTTTCTTCCTTTATAATACATACTAAACAACCAGAGCTTATTACTTTGATAGGATCTATTTTTAAAAACTCAAAAATCTTTTTTGAAATATCAAGCAAAATTATTTTATCTTCGTAAATTTCCATTCCTTTATTTAGGAATAACGATATTTCTTTTAAAGCCGTTGCTATTCCTCCCTCAGTAGGATCATGAGCGTATAAAATAGCATTTGTAGAATAGGCTTCCTTTGCTATATTTACTATACTTATTTTGAACTTAAGGCTTTTAGCTAATTCTAATTCTTCTTTACTCAATATTGAAGAAATAAAATGCTCATAATCGTTGGCAATAATTGCTGTAGCTTCTATTCCTATAGGATTTATTAGAACTAAATAATATTTACCCTTTAAAGGATTTTGCTTAATTTCGTTTATTTCCTTTAACCTTTCTTTAAAAGATAAATCCAAAGAACCTATTACCGTAGTAATAACAACAGGTCTATTTACTGCGTTTGTAATTTCCGTGTGTCCACCTATTATTGTTATATTAAGCTCCAAAGAAGCTCTATGTAACTGTTCTTGAATATTCCGAATAAGGTCATAATTTGAATTAGCAGGAACTAATATACAGACGGATGCAAACTCAGGTTTTGCTCCTATAGCTGCAACATCGTTGGCGGCTATCATAATAGAAAAGTATCCTATATCATGAGATGTTCCCGTTATAGGATCGGTATGAATAGCAATTAGTTTATCATGAAAAATCACAGCTGAATCAACTCCAATAGAAGGACCTAGTAAGACTTTTTCATTAGAAATGCCCAATTTATTTAAAATAACCGAAAGGAAAAAATCATGTGAAGGCTTACCAATAAAAATTTGTTTTTTAAATTTCATATTATTTCATAATCGGATTTTATTTTTAAAGTTAAGTATCAATATAGTTTTCAACAGAGTTAAGTATTTTTACTAATACTGGTTTTTCCTCCAGCCCTAAAAAGCAAAGCTTGTATTTCTTTTTTGTCAATAATTTTTATATAACAATTTTAAATAAGATTAGATGATGGAGGAAGAATTTTTGGAAAGTTACTTAAATTATGAATTCACTCCAGTTAAAATAAAGGTCCTTAAGAATTATTCTGAGGTATCTTTTTGCGATAAAAAATATGGACCTTTTAAGGAAAATTCATACATTGAAATACCTCGTGGGTTAGCAAAAATTTTAGCAGAGGAAGGAATAACAGAGTTTCCCTTACCTAAAGTAACTTTAAGTGAACTCAAAAGGATATTATTTTTTGAAACTAAAAATAAAGAATTAAAGGGATTGGATTGGGACTTTTATTTACAAGTAAAGGATTTAATTTATGTTGCAGAAAATAAAATAATTAACGAAGATCCAAGGGAAATAAAAAAATATTTTGGAGAACTTTGTCTTAAAAGATTAGAAAAAATATTAAGTATTGTTTATTTTATAGAAGATTATAAAAAAATATTACCATTATTAACTAACGAAGAAAAATATTTATTTATTATTTTAAATACGATAATAAAGAAATGGTATAATAATCTAATTAATGCAGACTATTTAAAAAAGGTTTAAGATTATAAAATATATGACTGAAAAAAATATTATTAACTTTAAAGAACAATATGTAGACTTTTTACTCAACTTTACTCTAAACGAAAAAACGATTTATTATAATAGGATAAAAGAGATGCCTTTATTTAATCAATATTCATTGTATATAAATTATAATGATTTATTTGAATATTTTTATAATAATAAAGATTTATTAAATTCATTTTTAGATAATCCTGAAGAACATTTAAATTTTTTAAATGAAGCAATTAAAGAAATAATGAAAACGATTGATCCTGTTTATGCAGCTAGAATTCCTGTTTTTTATGCAAGAATTTATAATTTACCACCCGAATTTTACGTTCCTATAAGAAACATTAGAGCGGTTCATGTAGGAAAATTAATTCAAGTTAAAGGAATAGTCACTAGAAGTAGTAAAATAAAACAAAAAGTATACGAAGTCGAATTAGAGTGTGTAGAGTGTCATAATAGGTTTAAAGTTAATTTTAAAGAAAAGGGGATAACTAAGATGTCCCAAGTCAAATGTACTTATTGTGATACTAAGTTAACACCTAGATTTATAAACAGAAAAATGATAGATTTTCAAAGGATCATAATTCAGGAAAGTCCTGAAGAAATGCCAGCAGGTCATATTCCTAGAAGTTTAGAAGTTTATTTAGAAGGAGATATAGTTGATAAGGCATATCCTGGAAATCATGTTGTGATTACAGGTTTATTAAAGGAAAAAAGAGAAAGAGAAATTTTAGATGAGCTTACCTTTAGTACGTATCTTTATGGATTATCTATAGAAGTAAGGGAAAAGGGATATGAGGAAGAGATACTAACAAAGGAAGAGGAGGAGGAAATACTTAAATTGGCTTCCTCACCTGATATAGTGGAAAAAATAAAGAGATCCATTGCACCATCGATATACGGATTAGAGCATATAAAGCTCGCTTTAGCACTTATGCTTTTTGGAGGTGTACCAAAAATTTTCCCAGACGGAACAAAAGTTAGGGGCGATATTAATATTTTGTTAGTAGGAGATCCTGGTACAGCTAAAACCCAATTATTAAAATATATAGCAGCTATAGCTCCTAAAGGTATATATACATCAGGTAAAGGTGTTTCGGCTGCAGGCTTAACTGCTGCAGTTGTAAGAGATAAAAATACTGGAGAATTTTATTTGGAAGCAGGTGCTTTGGTTTTAAGTGATCAAGGAGTTGCATGTATAGATGAAATAGATAAAATGAGAAGTGAAGATAGAGTTGCAATGCATGAAGCAATGGAGCAGCAAACAATAAGTATAGCTAAAGCAGGAATAGTAGCAACATTAAATGCAAGATGTTCAATTCTTGCAGCCGCAAATCCTACGTTGGGTAGGTTTGATAAATCTAAAACTATAGTAGATAACATAGATTTACCAGTAACATTACTTTCTAGATTTGACCTAATATTTCCAATAATAGATTTGCCTAATCCTGAAGTGGACGAAAAATTAAGTTCACATGTACTGCTTTTACATTCTGAAGCTTCAGAAAAAATAAAAGAAGAAATTATACCTGTAGATTTACTAAAAAAATACATAATTTATGCAAGAAAGAACATAAAACCAAAATTAACTGCGGAAGCTATGAGAGAAATACAGCAATTTTACTTAAAAATGAGGGAAGTTTCATATAAAGGAGAAGGCGCTCCTGTAGCTATAACTCCAAGACAATTAGAAGCTTTAATAAGACTTACTGAAGCTAGTGCAAAAATGTGCTTAAGGAATGAATGTACTGCTGAGGATGCTTTAACTGCAATAAATCTCATGAAATATATGTTAATGGAAAGTTTCTACGATATAACCACTCAAAGAATTGATGTGGACGTTATAATGACAGGAATTCCAAAATCAAAAAGGGATAAACACTCAAAGATTATAGAAATTTTATCAAAGCTTAATTATCAAACAGAAATGGTAGAAAAGGAACTGGTATTGCAAGAAGCTGAAAAATCCGGAATAAGCAGAGAAGAAGCTGAAAAAATTTTAGACAAATTAAAAAGGGATGGATTAATTTACGAACCAAAAAGCGGCTATATCAAAAGAACTCCATAAATTGAAAATAAAAGAGTTAGTAAATTTCGGTATTCCAGAAGATATAATAAAAAAGTTAGAAGAAAATGGATATATAGAATTATTCCCTCCACAAGAATTAGCTATTAAAAAAGGTGTATTAGATTTTAAAAATTTATTATTGGCAACTCCTACGGCATCTGGAAAAACCTTAATAGGAATTTTAGCTGCAATTAAAAATATACTTAAAGGAGGGAAAGTTTTATATGTTTGTCCTTTAAGAGCAATAGCTTCCGAAAAATATGATGAATTGAATGATATGTTTAAGGATCGAATAAAGATCGCTCTATCAATAGGAGATTATGATAGTTCAGATCCATGGTTACAAGATTATGATTTTATAATCTCTACATATGAAAAAGCTGATAGTTTGTTAAGACATAAAGCTAAATGGATAGAAAAAATATCCCTTGTAATAATCGATGAAATACATATGTTAGATAGCGATCGAGGACCTACATTAGAATTTTTAATAGCAAGATTAAAAAAAGAAATTCCAGACATACAATATTTAGCTTTAAGTGCTACAGTAAAAAATTACAAAGAAATTGCAGACTGGTTAAATGCTGAAGCTTTGACAATAAACTGGAGACCAGTGCAATTAAAAGAAGGAGTTTACAGAGGAGGTATAATATTATATTCAAATAATGAAATAAAGAAAATAAATACAGTTTCAGGAATATCCTATGTAGATTTAACACTTGATTGTTTAAAAGAAGGAGGACAAGCTTTAATATTTAACAATAGTAGAATTTCAGCGATAAGAAGTGCAGTAAAATTACAGGAATATGTTATTAAAGAAATTTTAAAAGAAGAAAAGGAAAAATTAAAAGAAGTTGTTGAAATGTTTGAAGAAAACGATAGAAATACACAAATTTTAAAAGAAATAGTTAAAAACGGTGTAGCCTTTCATCATGCAGGCTTATCATTTAAAACTAGAAAAATAATTGAGAAATTTTTCAGAGAAGGGTTAATAAAGGTTATTTCTTCGACCCCTACTTTAGCTGCAGGTGTAAATGTTCCTGCAAGAAGAGTAATAATACAAGATGTAATTAGGTATGATCCTATAGAAGGGAAAATCGAAAAACTTAAAGTAAATGAATATAAGCAATTGGCTGGAAGAGCTGGAAGACCTAGATATGATGTATATGGAGAAGCAATAATAATAGCTAAAGGTAAATATGATGTTGATATTTTAATGGAAGAGTATGTCAAAGCAGAGGTAGAACCTATAAATTCTGTTATAAGTAACGAAAAAGATTTAAGACCTCATATTCTTTCTTTAATAGCCAACGAAATTGCTAATAACTTTGCTGATTTAAAGAAAATACTATGCTTAACCTTTGCTGCAAAAAAAGAAGGAATTGATAAGCTTCTGGTGCTATCAAGAAGAATTATTAACTTTCTTCTAGAAGAAGGCTTTATATACGGTAGTTTGGAAAAATTTAAATCTAATTATATAGGCAAAAGAATTAACGAATTATACATCGATCCTTTAACCGCATCTATAATTATTAAAGGAATTAAAGAATTAAATAAAATTAACAATGATTACGATGAAATTTTTTATTTATATTTAATTTGTTGTTCTGAAGACATGCAAACATTAAATGTACTAAAGAATGAAGAAGATTTATTATTAGAAGATTTGAATAAATATTTAGAGAATAAATTTCTCTATCCTAAACCTGATTTATATGATTATAAAACTTTAAGAGCCTATAAAACGGCTAAATTGTTATATGATTGGATAAATGAAGAAAAAGAAGATATTTTGGCTGATAAATATAACATAGGCGTTGGAGATTTATATTTAATAGTTCAAAATGCTAAATGGCTTTTATATTCAGCTAAAGAATTGGCAAGGTTATTAGGTTATAAAGAAATAAGCAAAGAATTAAATACTTTATTGGAAAGAGTAAAAGAGGGAGTAAAGGAAGAATTACTTGAACTAGTAAAAATACCTAACATTGGTAGAGTAAAGGCTAGAATATTATATAATGCAGGATTTAGAAATTTGGGTAAATTAAAAGAAGCTAAGGAAATAGATATACTTAAATTACCAGGTATAGGGAAAGAAACTTACAACAGTATAAGGGAATATTTAAAGAGTTTAACTGATTGATTGTTCAATTTGATTTATAGTTAAATCCACAATTTCTTTTGAAAGACCTATATATTCATAGGGATTAACCAATTGTCTTAGTTCCTCTTTCGTTATTGATTTTCTAATTAATTCATTCTCATATAATAGTTCTACGAAATCCAAATTTTCTTCAAAACTTTTTATAGCTGCATTTTTTATAATCTCATAACCAATATGTCTAGGTATTCCTTTTTCAACAAGTTTAATTAATATTCTTTCAGAAAGGTTAGCTCCTTTCATTAAATTAAGATTCTTTTGTACGTTTTTTACATTTATAATTAAACCTTTAATAATTGAGATAATTTCCAAAAGCATAAAATCAACTAAGATAAAAGAATGGGTTAAAATAATTCTCTCATTTGCACTATTAGTTAAATCTCTTTCATGTTCTAAAGCCACATTTTCTAAAGCAACATGAACCAAAGACCTTAAATATCTTGCTAAACTACATATTCTTTCTGATCTATGAGGATTTCTTTTATGTGGCATAGCTGAAGATCCTGCTTGTTCTTTATAAAAAGGTTCAAGAACTTCTCCTATTTCAGTTCTTTGTAAATTTCTTATCTCTTTAGCTATTTTTTCAAGACAAGAAGCAATTATTGCTAAAAGATAAATTATATCTGCAAATTTATCCCTTTGGACTATTTGATTGGATATTAATGCTGATTTTAAATTAAGTTTTTCCATAACCTTTTTTTGTAATTCAATCCCTTTATCACCAAAACCCGCAAAAGTACCTACTGCCCCACTCATTTTACCTTCTATTGAATTATTCAAAAAGAAATCAAGCCTCTTTATACAACCAAAAATATCATAAGACCATAAAGCAAATTTCATTCCATAAGTTATGGGTAAAGCATGTTGACCATGGGTTCTTCCTATGCATACCAGTTCCTTATATTCCTTTGCCTTTTCTATTAAAATCCTAGTTAATTTCGTCAATTTATCCTTTATTATTAAAAGAGCATCCCTAAAAGCCATAGCCCAGGCGGTATCTTCAATATCATAACTAGTTGCACCCATATGAACATATCTACCATATCCTTTATCACAAACTTCAGCTAATGCATTGACTACAGCTAAAAGATCATGATCTATCCTTTCTTCAATTTCCTTTATCCTTTTTATAGATACAAAATTAAGATTTGCCTTCTTACTTATTTCTTCAGCAGCTTCTTTAGGTATAATTCCTAGTTCTGCTTGTGCTTCAGCTAAAGCTGCTTCTACTTTTAACCATCTTTGAATTTTTGCTTCTTCACTAAAAATTCGGAGCATTTCCTCTGTAGCATACCTTGTAAAGACAGGACAATCCATAATCCAATAATTTATTTATGATTAGAAAAAATTATTTGACCCTCCTCTATTAAAGGACTAAGATTTCAACCTATTATAAAATTAAGTGCGAGAAGATTCTTCTTTAATCTTCTGAGCCAATTCTTCTACAATTTGCAACCTAGTTTTACCTTCAACATTTATTCCTCTACTTTTAGCTGCTNTAATTAAAGGATCCTCTTGGTATTGAGAATGTTGATAAGAAGTTTGGGGCGATGTAACAAGTTGTTTTTGTATACTTTCAGTTTCACTCATAGCCTTTCGAAACTCTCTTACAGCCTCACCTAATCCTCTAGCAAGTTCGGGAAGCTTCTTAGAACCAAAAAGTATTATTATTATTAAAAATAATAATATAAGTTCAATCCACCCAAACGCGTTATAATAATATCCTTCCATCTTATTTAAAATATTTTTGATTTTATTTAAATCTTATGAGTGAAGAATTTTTATCTTATTTTGAAGAATTGGGAAGAATATTAAAGAGAATATTTTATATTTTCATGTTTTCATTTTTATTTTTCATAGCATCACCTAGCCCAGAGATAACAAAAAAGTTTAGCGAAAATCCTTTATCTTATGATCTCTTTGTATTTTGGATTATAAGAGAAGCACAAAAGGCTTATTTACCTGAAGGATTTAAGATATATGCACCAAGTATTGTTTCGCCTTTATTAATTATGATACAAATAGCTTTCTTTCTCTCTTTAATAGTTACCATTCCCTATGCAGTATTTTCTTTATATAGTTTTATAGCTCCTGCTTTATATCCCCATGAAAAAAAGATTTTCAAGAAATATGCCATGCCCTTTGGTATACTTTATGTTTCAGGACTCGTTTATACAATAATTTTTATTTTGCCTTTAACGTTTAAAATTTCTTTTTTGCTTTATACTCCTTTAGGTATTGAATTATTAATAAATATAAATGATTTCGTGAACTTACTAGTTTTTATACCTATTTTAGGTGGACTATTATTCTGTTTACCTATTTTTTTATTACCTTTGATGGAAATTGGAGTATTAAGTGTTGCAACTTTAAAAAAGAACAGAATCTTGATTTATTTGATTATAGCATTTATAATAGGATTAATAAGCCCAGATCCAACATTTATAAGTGTTATCCCTCTTTTAATACCTATTTATATATTATACGAAGTAAGTATATTAATAGGGAAAAGAAAGAGAAATGTTTAACGCTGATGAATATTATTCAAGATTGTATGTTCTTAAAAATATCGGTAAAGAAGGAATAAATATACTTAAAAGAAAAACAGCTGCTGTAGTAGGTTTAGGCGGATTAGGAAGCGTTATAGCTTATTTATTAACCAGTAATGGTATTGGTAAAATAAAATTGATAGATCAAGATATTGTAGAGCTAAGTAATATAAATAGACAGTTTTTATACGATATTAACGATCTAAGATATCCAAAGGTCGAAGTTGCATATAAAAAATTAAAGGATGTTAATCCTGAAGTAAAAATTGAACCTATTGCTGAAAATTTAAACTCGGATAATGCAGAAGAAATTCTAGGCGATGTAGATATAATCTTGGATGGTTTGGATAATTTAAAAACAAGATATATAGTTAATTATATAGCAGTAAAGAAAAAGATACCATATGTATTCGGTTCAGTCTTAGAATATACAGGTAATGTATCAGTTTTTTACCCACCCGAAACACCATGTTTAAATTGTATATTTGAAGAAATAAACGATAGCGAATTACCTACATGCGAAACTGTAGGAATAATAAATACTGCAACTTCTTTAGTTGCATCGATAGAAGTAAATGAAGCAATAAAGTTACTTATAAACAAAAGTTCCAATTTACTTTCTAAACTTTTACTAATCGATTTGGGAAATTTAATTTTTGATTTTATAGATATTTTTAAAAATGAAAACTGCAAAGTTTGCAATAACATATTATCATATAAACCAAAGAAAATTGAATTAATTTGGCAATGTGGAAGAGATATAGTTAACATAAATCCAAGAAAAAAGGTTAACATGAATTTAAATAATATCAAAGAAAAAATAGAAAAATATTTTAAAATTATTTTAGTAAGTGATTTTATTATAGTTTTTAAATATGAAGATAAAGAAATAAGTATATTCAAAAATGGAAGAATGCTAATTAAAAATGTAAAGAATGAGGAGGAAGCAAAAAACGTTTATGAAAAAATAGATAAATTAATAAATATTTAATTTTGATAGAATTTGATAAAATATTTCTTCCGAATTATTTTTTTTAATATCCCTTAATAAATATTTCAAATCATCAATATTTATTCCCAGTCTTTCCCTTAACTTAAACGGATCTTCTGGTCTTAAAAAAAGATAGGAAATTATACTAGTTAAATTGTTTGCTTTTCTTCGTTCACTGGCAGTTTCAAAATCAATTATTTTCACATCACCGTTCTTGGTTATAATAACATGTTTTGTAGCTCTAGACAATTCTCCATGATCTATTTTTATTATATCTAAAATTCTACACTGTATTAGAAGTTTTAACAGAACATTTTTTACTTGATTTAAATTTTCACATGTTAAAAATTCTTCGATAAAATTTCCTTCAATAAATTCTAAAACTAAAAAATTTTGGGTAAAATTAAGGAGTTTGGGACCTATGTTAAATTTATTAACTTTACTTAATATCCTTGCTTCTTCTTCAAGAGTAACTCTGCTAGAGTCGGTTCTCCTAATTTTCAATGCCACGATTTGACCTTTATAAATAGCCTTGACAGCTAACGAATTTGTGCCTTTACCTAGTATTTTAAAATCGTTAATTTTAATTTTACCATCGCTTAAAATATCTTCTATTCCAAGACTATGGAATTCTTCTAATCTTTTTTTAAATTCTTCTTCATTAAATTTAGGATAGCATAATATTTTATTCAACAAGTTTAACATTTAATTTTTCTATTAATTCATCCCTAAGCCACCATAAATCTTTAAGAGCTAAATCAACAGCAATTCTTGCAATTTCTTTATCTACATTATTATTTAATAAATATGTTTTACTTTCGTTTAATACGTTAATTAAATCCTTAGGTATTGAATAAACTTTTAACCATCTTTGAAATGCTTCAAAGATATTTCTAATTTTCCTATTTACGTAAGCATAAATCCTTGAATCTTCGATTAATAATTCGTCTTCTTTATGAACGTCGATAAATCTTTTAACATTCTTTAAATCATTAATTAAAGGTCCCTTTAGTTTTTTCTTAAAAGACAACTCAGTTTTATCGACTTCTAACAAAATTGCAAATTTTTCTTTTTCATCAGAGTATATTTTTGAATCTAAAACATTAATTTCATTTTCTTTTAAAAAACTTATAAAGCTTTGTCTAGCTCTTTTTATTTCTCCCCAAATTCCTCGTAGTTTTTAGGATCGTCTTCTCTTTTTCTTTTTAAGGCTCTTTCAAATCTAATTTTTCTTGGAGCAAAAATTGCAACAATGTAAACTTCTCCGAATTTGGAAAAATATTCAACTTCCTCAATATTTCTTATACCTTCGATAATTACATCTCCCTTTATTTTCTTTATATCCTCATAGCATTCCTTTGCTATTGCATCTCTTCCATATTTATTTCTTATTTCTAATATTAAATCACCTATTTCTTTTATTTTAATATTATTTTTTCTTGCCATTTCTCTTATCTTATCTCCCATGTTTATCACCGGTAAACCCATTTCTTTAGCAAAACTTGCAGCTAAAGTTTTACCTGCAAGAGGCATTCCTGTTATGCAAATTATTTTCATACAAACTTTCAAATTTATTTTTATTTATTTATTTTTATAGTATGCGGTGCTTTATAGCCGTAGATATCGAAGATGATAATGTAAGAAATAAACTTTTTAATGTAGCTAAAAACTTTGATATGAATGGAGTAAAAATAGTAGAATACGAAAATCTTCATATTACTTTAAAATTTTTGGGAGAAATAAATGAAAAAATTGTAGAAGAGGTAATTGAAGCATTATCGAGAATTTATTTTAAAAAATTTAAAGTTCATATAGCTGAACTTGGTGCTTTCCCTTCTTTAAAGAATCCAAGGGTTATATGGGCAGGTATAAAGGAAGGATTTTCTGAACTAGTCCAGCTTTATAACTTGATAGAAAATGAATTACTCAATTCAGGTTTAAGATTTCCTAAGGAAGATTTCCATCCTCATGTTACTTTATTAAGAATAAAGGATAATAAAGTAGTAAATCAAGTAATGATTAGATTCAATCAATTTTTCAATGAAGATTTTGGTAATTTTCTTGTAACGCATTTTTCATTAAAAAGTAGCCAATTAACTCCAAAGGGGCCTATATACAGTAATGTAAAAATCTTTCAATTATGAACTTAAATGAAGTAATTGAAAAAGCCTTAGAATTAGTTAAAGTTGATGAAAAAGAAAAAAGGAAAACCAGCGAAGTTATAAATGAAGTTTTAGAAAAACTTGAAAAAACAAAAAAGGAACTTGGCATTGAAGCAACTATAGAATTACATGGCTCCTTTGCTCATGATACTTTTTTAAGTGATGATAAAGATATTGATATTTTCATTTTATCGAAAGCTAGTAGAGACGAAGCTATAATAAACGGGTTAAAGATAGCTAAAGCTTGCTTCCCAAATCATATTGAAAGGTATGCTGAGCATCCTTTTATTACTGTAAATTATAAAGGTTTTAATTTTGATATAGTTCCTGCAGTATTAATAGAAGAAGGAGAGGAAATTAAAACAGCAGCTGATAGAACAAGGCTTCATACGTTGTATTTAAAAAAAGTTTTGAACGATGAATTGTGTAACCAAATCAGGTTATTTAAAAAATTCTTAAAAACTGTTGAGCTATATGGAGCTGAAATAAAAGTCGAAGGATTTTCTGGTTATTTATGTGAACTATTAATAATTCATTACGGAAGTTTTTTAAACTTAATAAAGGAAGCTATAAAATGGCGAGAATATAAAACCGTTATAGGTGGAGAATGGAAACTTCAACCAGCTCCCTTAGTTGTTGTGGATCCTGTTGATAAAAATAGGAATGTGGCTGCAGCTTTCAAAAAAATGGCTCTGTTTAAATTTGCATGTAATTTGTTTTTAAACAAACCTTCATTAAAGTTCTTTCAAGGAAGAAAATATTCAGAAGATATTAATCTGGCTTTGAAAATTTTTGAAGAAAGAAACACTAAAGTTTTTGTAATAGAAGGGAAATATCCAAACATACCTCCAGATGTATTTTGGGGAGAAATAAAAAGAGCTAGACAAAGCTTTATAAGTTTTTTAAAAGAAAATGAAATTAATGTTTTAGATTCAAAAATATACTCTGATGAA
>AQYM01000013.1 GCA_000380705.1 Crenarchaeota archaeon SCGC AAA471-B05 | reverse complement strand
GCTAAAGATCCAAAGAATTTAATAGTTTATGGTGGTACAGGTAAAGCGGCTAGAAGTTGGGAAGACTTTGAAATAATCGTAGAAGCTTTATTAAACTTGGAAGAGGATGAAACTCTTTTGATTCAAAGTGGAAGAGCAGTTGGTATATTTAAAACATATAAAAATGCTCCTAGGTTAATATTTGTTAATGCATTAATAGTTCCAAAATGGGCTAACTGGGATTACTTTAGAGAATTAGAAGCTAAAGGATTAACAATGTTTGGACAAATGACAGCAGGATGCTGGAATTATATAGGAACACAAGGAATATTGCAAGGTACTTATGAGACGTTCGCAGCTGTTGCAAATAAGCATTTCAATGGTACTTTAGAAGGAAAACTTGTTTTAACTGCAGGTTTAGGTGAGATGGGCGGAGCACAACCTTTAGCTGTTACAATGAATGGTGGAGTTTTATTGGCTGTAGAAGTTGATAAAAGAATGATACAGAGAAGAATCGAATTAAATCAACTTGATACATGGACTGATAATTTAGATTCAGCTATCGACATGGCTTTAAAATATAAAGAAAAAGGAGAGCCTAAAAGTATAGCAGTCTTAGGCAATGCTGCAGAGATTTATCCTAAAATTTTAAGAATGGGAATAGTTCCAGATGTTGTAACAGATCAAACACCTGCCCATGATCCTTTAAGTTATATTCCCTTAGGAATGGATTTGGATGAAGCAAACGAATTAAGAAGAAAAAATCCTAAGGAATATGAAAGGAAATCGATGGAAAGCATGAAAATTCAAGTTGAAGCTATTGTTAATATGAAAAGAAAAGGAGCTATAGCATTTGAATATGGCAATAACATAAGAAGAATGGCTTATGATGCAGGATTTAAAGATGCCTTCGAATATCCAGGTTTTATTCAAGCATATATAAGACCTATGTTTGAAGAGGGCAGAGGACCTTTTAGGTGGGTTTCATTAGTAGGAGATGCTAAGGATATATGGAAAATCGATGAGTTTATAATAAATGAATATGGATACAATAAATCTCTTGTAAGATGGATTGAGAAAGCAAGAAAATATGTTAAATTCCAAGGATTGCCAGCTAGAGTATGTTGGCTTGGATATGGAGAAAGAGCTAAATTTGGTTTAGCTATAAATTCAATGGTTAGAAAAGGTGAATTAGGACCAATTTGGGTAGGAAGGGATCATTTGGATTCTGGAAGTGTCGCTTCTCCTTATAGAGAAACTGAAGGAATGCTTGATGGAAGTGATGCTATAGCAGATTGGCCTATATTAAATGCTATATTAAATGCTGTTGCAGGTGCTACATGGGTTGCTGTACATCATGGAGGAGGGGTTGGAATAGGATATAGCATTCATGCTGGAGTTAGTGTAGTTTTAGATGGATCTTTGGAAATGGATGAAAGAGCTAAGAGGGTATTTACCGTAGATCCAGGATTGGGAGTAATTAGACATGCAATAGCAGGTTATGAAAAGGCTAAAAAAATAGCAAAGGAAAAAGGAATTAAAATACCTTACTTAGATTATAAAGAGAGACTAAAATGATAAAAAATAAAAGAGTAGCATTTGTATTCCTTATAGTTATACTTACATTACTAGGTTTACAAGTACAAGGCCAGGATTATGGTTTAGAAGCTCAACATACTTGGGGAGAATCTCGGTACGATTTTGCCTATAGTTTAGCTTTATTTTCTAACGATTTATATTTAGTAGGTTTTACCGATAGTTTTGGAAGAAATGATGCTTTTATAACAAAATTCTCTTTGAATCCTTTTCAAGTTTTATGGAGTAATAGATTTACTTCTACTGTTGGTTCTAGAATTTTTTACGATGTATTAGCAAGTTCAACTGGTATTTATGTTACAGGAAGTTCATATTTTCATCCAACTGAACAGCATCCTATATTAATAAAATTTGATTCAAATGGAAATTTGATATGGAGTAGATATGTATATTTCAACAATATTATTTTAATGAGGAGATATGAATTAGGGGAAGCTTTAGCTATAACTAATTTTGGTTCTTTAGTATGTATATCAGGATATATTTATAATGATAGATATGATTCCTATGGAGGATATTTTGCTTGTTTTGATGACTCCGGTAATTTAAATTCAGCTTATTCTAAGTTTTTCTACTATTCTACCGTAGATTCAGGAGTAACATTTTATCCATACGGAATTGCATCATATTCTTCCAATTTATTTCTAGTAGGAATTACTACTTCTTCCGTTATACCTCCTTTTATAGCAAGATACGATGGAACTTCTTTGATAATGAAATCTTTTCCTAGTTCAGTAAGAAATATTACATCAATAGCTATAGATAACATGGGAAATCTATATATTACAGGTCAATATATTAACAATGTTTTTTTAGCTAAAATAAGTCCCACTTTAAGTATTATTTATTCAAAAGTTATTCAACTGTCAGGAGATAATATAGGAAATTCCATCGTTTTGGATTCAAGTAATAACATTTACATAGCAGGAAGAACTACTTTAGGTGGTAATGATGATGTTTTAGTAATCAAGCTTGATAATAATGGAAATCCTATTTGGTGCAAAACTTGGGGAAGTCCTGGTTACGAAAATGCACATAAAATAAGAGTAGATAGTAATAATGAATTACATTTAGCAGGTTCTTCTGCGAGTATAGGTAACAGTTTGAATGATATAAGTTGTAGCATAACAAATGTATCTGTAAGCTTATCTGATGTTCCATTCATTTACTTACTTTCTTTATACTCACTTACTTTTAATCCTAGCTTAACTACTTTTTCAGGTAATTTGGATAATCCTAAAATAATTGATGCATTATATTTAAAAATTTCTCCGATAATTACAACAACTGTAACAACTACCTTAACTTCAACAATTACTACAGTTGTATCAGATACAAGTACTTTAACATCAACATCCACAACCACTATAACATCAACTTTAACATCAACATCCACTATAACTTCAACAATTACAGATACATTAACTTCTACAATAGCAACCTCTACAGTAACTATTGTAGTAACGCAATGTTCTCCTTTATTATTAAGAATAAACGAAATAGAAAAAGTAAATAACGTTCTTAAAGAAACGAAGATAATTAATCAAATTTTATATTCCACTCTTTATATTTTCATTAGCCTAACGTTTTTATTTTCCTTTATGATAATTAAAAATAGGAAAAAATGGAAATAAAAGTAAAATGTTTATTTTTGCTATTTTTAATATTATCTTTGTTTATCCCATCAATTTTAAGCAATCCTTTTTACGATAATCCCTCATTAAATGCAATTACAACAACACAAACTGTAACAACCACCGTAAATTCTACATTCACTTCAACTACTTATATAACTACTACTATTACGATTACTGAAACAACCACTGTAACTATTACAGTAACTATTACAGTTACTACAACTACGACTACAACGGTAACAATTACAGTTACTACAGGAACTGTTACGATTACTACGACAATCTATGTTTAAAATATTTTTATTTATTTTAATTGCTACATTACAAAGTATATACGCTGAAAATCAAGGCTGTCCTGTTTATCTTGAATCAGATATCCAAGCAGGATATGAAAGTGAAATATTAATAATTCTTAACATATTTTTTGGTTTAACAGCTTTAATCTTAATGTATATTTATTTTAAAAAATTCCGTTGAATTGGTCATTGTTAGATTTATTAATAAAAATAAAACTAAGTATTATAATGATAAATTTTTTGAAAATTAACTTTAACGAAAAAATATTTAAGGATTTATTAATTGTTTTAAAAGATATCCAGGAATTAAATTTAATTAAAATTGAATTAAATAAAAAATCCTTAGATGAATTGGAAAAAATATTGATGGAATTTCTTGATAAACATGGTAACAATAATCAATTCACAGATTGCAGAACTTAAAGACTTAATTAAATTTATAAAAACTAGTATATCAAACTTAGGCAGAGGTAACATAGCAGCAGAAACTTTAAGAGAAACGATATTAAGCGAATGCGAAAAATTAGATAATATTTTAAAACAGTTAACAAATTTTGTTAAAAATTTATCTGTAATAAAAGATAAAAAAGAAATAATTCAAAATATTTATCTAAATATATTAGATGTTCTAAGATTAATAAGAACTAAATGTGAGTATTTAATTAAATTATCAAATTATTTAATTAATAATAACAGAATATATAAAGATCAAGATTTTAAAAAATTTTTTATATTTATAATTAAATATATTAATAGTTTATCTAAATTTTTTGAAGACAATTTGCCTAAAATATTTGTAACCATTTCCCATGATTATTTTGTAGATAAAACGTTTATAAACAAAGGGGTATTAATCGTAGGTTTGCCTATTTATTATTCATTAAAACCTTGGAAACTTATTTTGATACTTAAGAATATAGGAGAAATATTTTATGAAATGAATAAGGAATACTTCGAAGATAAGGATATTATTGCAGACTTATTTGCAGTTTCCTTTGCAGGACATTCCTATACCTTATGTTTAATCCTTGAAGAAGAATACAATAAAATTGAAGAAATTAAAAGGCTTGACAAAAGAATAAGATGTCAACTAACTTATTTAAGGAGAAAAATTAAAAATCCCTTTATTTTAAAGGAAATAGATAATTTGTTGGAAAATTGGGATGCCCATGTAGGAATTTTAAATATAAAAGGAGAAATTAACGAAGAAATTATAAATAAATTTGAGGAAAAAATGCCAAAGTGTATTTTTGTTGAAAGACTTGGCTACGTAATAGAAAGAGCTAGAGAACTTAATGCTAATATAATAAGAAAGGATGTAGAAATTTTTGATTCAATAGTCGCATTTCCTTTTTCAGGGAAAATGAATGACGAAGATTTTATTTTAAAATTTATAAATTCTTTAACCTAATTTTTTCTTTTATTCCATCTTATAGCTATAATTCCTCCAATTAAACAAAAAATAAAACCTATTACATAAATTGGACTTAACGCAAGAGTAAATAAAGCTAATATTATAATAATTACACCTACTTCTCTTACGTGTTTTAAAGTTATAAAAATAAAATAGCTCATTATAACTATTAACAAACCAAAGGAAAAGGCTAGTAGAAAAAGGAAAGAAAAATTGTTCAACATATATATTAAGGAGAGTATAATTATGAAGAAACCTCCGTTGGATGATAAAAGATAAGCTGATGAAGGTCTTGTTTTAACCATAAATTAACATCTTTTAAAATATATAAAAGGTTAAAAATACTAGAGTTGTTTTTATCAAAAAATATATAACTAAGGTTATTTATGAATAATTAGGATGCCTTTTTTCGTTGATAGAGAAATATACATAGGGAAATATAAACATGCATCATATAAGATGTGCTACTGGACAGAACAAAGTTTAAGAACTGGAGGAAGAAGGCATTGCTATAAACATGATTTTGGGATAGATAGTTATGCTTGTATTCAATCTACTTCTTACAAAGCATGCAATTTGGCTTGTGTTTTCTGCTGGAGAGATATCGAAGCTAGACCTAGAGTATTTGAAGAACATGATGATCCTGAAACTATAGCTGAAGAATTAATAAAAACTCAAAGAGAACTTGTAAAGGAGAGTTTAAATAAATGTATCGAAAATTGGTATATAGCACATAAAATATTGGTTTTGATAAGTAAAAATGGAGAAATAACTGTTCAAGAAGTTTCAGATAAAATAGGTGTTTCTAGGTCAAAAGTTAGAGAAGCTTTCTTAGATTTATATAACTCAAATTTAGTTTTAAGAATAGATAATAATACCTATAGAACCAATAAAGAAATAATAAATAAAGAATTAAATGAAGAAGAAGCAAAAGAAATATTAGAAAAATATTTTACAACTTTGGAAGAGATAAAGAAAACCCATGAAAAAGCGATGAATATAAAACATGTAGCAATATCCTATGATGGGGAACCAACGATGTATCCTTATATTAGTAAATTAATAGCCGAATTTAGAAAAAGAGGGATAACGACATTTTTGGTAACAAACGGTACATTTCCTGAAAGAATATTACAAATGTTAGAAGAAGGAAATCTACCTACCCAATTATACGTAACATTACATGCTCCTGATTTAGAAACATACTTAAAAACAACTTCTTCAATCTATCCTTATATTCCATCTTCAAGTATACATTGGGAAAGAGTCCAAAAAACTCTTGAAATACTTTCCAAACTTCCTTGTAGAACAGTAATCAGAATTACTACAGTAAAACATGTTAATATGGTTAATCCTGAAGGATATAGAAAATTAGTACTAAAGGGAAATCCGGATTTTGTTGAATTAAAGGGATTTTCAATAAGTGGCCATGCACCAAAAATAATAGTTAGACTAGGCAAATCTTTGCCTATATTTGATGAGGCTACTCTGATGAAACAAGCACTACAATTCAGTCCAACATTTGATGAAATTTTTGAATTTGCTAGTCAAATTTCTGATAATTTCAGAATATTTCCTTTAATATCTACAAATAAAGAATCAACACAAGTTTTAATGGCTTGTAGATGGAAAGATTTAAAGGATATTTCCATAAAGAAACCCTAAATTCTTTTCTTAAATCTTCTAGATATTTTATTTTGTAAATTCAATAAGGTTTCTAAAGAGAAAATTCTTCCTATTATATATATTAACACCAAGATAATTAATAAAGAATTTATTAAGTATATCAAGTGGGTTATTTTGAAGTTTGTTAAAAGAATTTCCTTTGAAAAAATTAAAGTTTGTAAAAAAGGAATGCTCATCAATATATCTTTTATTGGACTTGAAGGAGTTAAAATAATAATGTAAAATGCTGGGAAAAATAATAAAATAAAAACTGGTCCTATTAAAGTATTCGCTAGCCTAACATCATTACTTAACGCTCCTATTATTACTCCCAAAGAAGCCATAAAAAGTAAACTTATTACGAAGCTTGCAATTAAAAGAGCAAGACTAAAGGGATCAATAGCTATAGATATGAAAGGTAAATTTTGAGTAGGTTGGGTAACGGAAAAGAAAAGCAGGTATAGATAAAAAACAAATCCTATTAAAAATAAAGATAAACCGATCATTGAAACTATAAATGTACCGATAAGTTTGGCTAGAAATATTTTGAATCTAGAAATTGGTAAAAGAAGAAGTATTTCCAAGGTTTTGTATTCGTTTTCTATAGCTGTTGAAGTTGAAGAAATTTGCATTATTATAGCCCCTAGGGAAAGTATTATTATCGAAGCTATGAATATCCCAAAGAAAAGCGAAGATAAAGATTGTGAAGAGACTAGTAAATTTTTTGAAGGTAAGTAAACTAAACTGTAATAGTTTAAAGGTCTAGATATAAAGTTTAAAATTTCAGTTGAATTAATGTACTTTTCCTTTATATAATTTTCAATAATCCTTACAACTCTAATTTCTTTAATTCCAGTTATACTTCCTAAACGGAACTCTGTTGTTTTACTAAACGTATAAATTTCTCCCGTTTCCTTTCTTTCAATTTTTTCGAAAAACCCTTTGGGTATTAAAATGTAAACATCATAATCAGTTTCTTTAAGAATATTGCTTATGTCTTTTTCCTTTTGAGTAAAGTATATTATGACTTTTTCCTTTTCAGAGACGTTTTGTAAATAGTTAATAAAATCTTGAGGAATTTTTTCCTCGTAAATTATGTTAACCTTTATCAAACTAGGTTCAACAATTTCACTTACAGTACTTTGTACTGATTGTGAAGCAATTCCTCCTAATACTAAAAAAATTATAGGCGCAAATATGAATGGAAGAATGATCCTAGGATCTCTTATCAGATCCAAAATCTCCTTTTTTATTAATTTTCTCATGATCCTTTAATTATTTTAATATATAATTCTTCAATATTTTTTACCTGATATTTCTCCAGTAAATCATCTATACTACCATATTCCATTATTAATCCACCTTTGATTATTGCTATTTTTGAACTTATTGTTTCCACTTCTTGAAGATTATGACTTGATACTAAAAAAGTAATGTTAAATTTTTTGTTATATTCTAGAATAATTTTCCTTATTTCGTAAGAATATTCAAAATCCAGCCCTGTTGTAGGCTCATCAAGAATTGCAAGTTTTGGTTTTGTCATCAATACCCTAGCTAACTGTATTCTTTTCTTCATTCCTTTACTATAATTTTTCATTTTATCGTAAATTCTGCTTCCTAGATTAGCAACTTCTATTCCCAGTTCCAAAGCTTTGGAATATTCACTTGAATTACCAAAATATATGGAAGCTATTAAGTCCAGATATTCATAGCCAGTAATATTTTTGTATACTCCAACCTCTTCAGGTAAATAGGAAATTATTTTTCTTACTTTATCAGATTCATTAACTGTATCATAACCAAAAACTTTAACTTGACCCATTGTAGGAAGAAGTAAAGTTGAAATTATTTTAAAAGTTGTAGTTTTTCCTGCACCGTTTGGACCTACTAAAGCGAAAATTTCTTTTTCATCTATGTTAAGATTTATACCTTTCAAAGCCTCAAAATAACCGTATCTTTTAACCAAGTTTTAATAAAGCTTCTACGATTATTTCAAAGTCTTCCCAACTTCTAGCCGCTTTACCTGTACCACCATAAACTATTAAATTCTTTGGATCTTTAGCTACGCTTGCATCTAAAACGTTGAAAAGCATTCTCAAAGCTCCTTCAACTTGCCAATTAATAGTATGAAGTTCATGTCCTGTTATAATTTTTACAGTTCTAGCAATTGGATCATAGTAACCTTCATTTATTAAATCTAATAAATTATAACGTTTTTTTAATTCATACTTAGCCATAATCTTTAATAGTTATAATTTTATTTAAATTTTTACTTTTTTCTACTTTTAAAATACACGAAAAGTTTTCTTTACGAATAAATGCATAGAGATACGTGCTTGGCTTATCAATAACAAGAACTTAATACTTTAGAAGATAATTTAAAAATCCAATAAGTATCTCCAGTAGCTAAACAAGGGCAATCTTCCATGTTTCAAGCGTCAAAGGAGTATTTCTAAGGTGTTTATTAAACCTGCTACACCAATAGATATTCTTATTACATAGTTTACAAAATTATTAGCTTCATCAATTCAAACCTCTTTCTGTCCAAAGAATCTAAGAATTCTCCATCAATAAAATATTTTAAATAAAATTCCATGTTGATATAAGAATATTCATAAAATTATAAAAAATTGATAAGTTTTTTAAATGATTTTTTGATTCATATTCTGATATTCTTAACATTTTTCCATCAAATTTTTCAATCCTTTTTAACCTTTGTTTTCAAGATTTAAATCAAATTTGGAAATCTAGAAATATTATTGACATGTTTGTTTAAATTAATATCTTCCTTTTGAAGTTATCCATCTATAAATTTCAAAAACAACAACTAAAAAGGGCATTACTTCAATTCTTCCTATTATCATTTGAAAAATTAGAATCAATTTCAGAACAGATGGCAAATCAACATTTGTAATACCTGAACTAAGGCCTGTATTTGTAAAAGCGGAAGTTATTTCAAATACGGCATAATCATAAGGAATTTTATAACATGTCGAAAAAATTATGGAGAAAAAAAATATAGAAGTAATTCCAAATAAAACTAAAAAGGAAGCAAAAATAAAGTCTCTTTCATTTAATATTTTATCTCGTAGTTTTATTGGTAATACAATTCTTACTGGCATAAGATGTCTCTTAATTATCCAAGGAAAGAATACCAATAAAATGATAAATCTTAAGAATTTTATTCCGCTTGATGTTGAAAAATAACATCCGCCTATAAACATTATCAATAATAAAGGTATGATCATTCCACTTATGTCTTTAATATTGCCTAAGAAATATCCAGTTGTAGTAATAGCGCTTAATATATTAAATAAATTTTTAACAACGTCTAACTTTAATATTAAAGAAAGAATAATTGTAAGTGAAAATATTAAAAATATCCAATAAATATATCCAATAAATTCATAATTTAAAATTCTTTTAATTTCTCTAATTTTTTTAAACTTAAAAGTTTCTTTTCTCCAAAATCTATAATGAATAAAAAAGCTTATTGAACCAATAAACATCATAAACATTATTATAATTTTTGCTGGAAGATTTATTCCGGAGCTTAAATCGTTTAAAGGAACAAAACCCCCAGTTGAGATTCCTGCAAATACCAAATTTATTGTTATAAAAATATCTATACCTGTTAGATATAGTAAAAATATAAAAATTAAAGTGTAAAAAATATAGAGGCGCATAACAGTTAAAAATGTTTCTTTAGGAGAGAAACCTATTTGTTCAAAACCGCTTATTTCCATTAATATTCTAGCCTCTTTAGCAGTACTAATGAAAACTAAAAAAAGAAATATTATACTTATTCCTCCTATCCATTGGATAATACTGCGATAAAATATTAGAGATTTAGGTAAAGATTCAACATCGTTTATTAAAGTTAAACCAGTTGTGGTATATCCTGAGACGGATTCAAAGAAGCTACTAAGAACAATATCTTTATCAAATACATTTAACATTAAATATGGAATTAAGCCTAGTAATGATAAGAAAATAAAAGCTAAAAAAACTAAGAAATAAGCTGAAATATTATCCAATTCTTTTCTTTTAAAAAAATTGCTAAATAAAAAACCTAATATTAAAGAAATTAAAGCGGTTAAGGAAAATGCTCCGAATTCTTCATTATATATTAAAGCAACTACAGTAGGAAAAATTAAAATGATTCCGTTAAATTGTAGTAATATTCCTAAATAATGAAAAGATGCCTCTAATTTCATTAAGTTATTAACTTAATTCATTAAATATATTTTTCAATTCTTCAGACCTTACATACGCAATAACCACATCATATGGCATTAAAAAAGTATCTTCATTAACGTTTATAAGTTCTTCGTTTCTTTCTATACAAATTATGTTTTTTCCGTAATCTAACTCTCCTATTCTTCTTCCAACAGCATTTGAGTTCTCGTTGATGATAATTTTTACTATATATCCTTTTCCATTTGCTAATGAAAGCAAGATATCACCATTTAATAATCTCGTTAATTCATGCAACGAAAGAACAATATTAGTAGTAACATCAACGGCTTCAATTCCATAATCTCTAAAACAACTATAGTTTTCTGGTTTTGAAACTCTGGCTATTATTCTTTTTGCTCCTAACTTTTTAGCCTTTAAAGAAATCAAAAGATTTGTCTCATCACTGCCGGTTGTAATAATTATACTATCAGCTTCTTTAATTCCTGCTTCTAATAATATTCTTTCAGAAGTAGCATCTCCATGAATTATAGCAGCATTTAATTCTTTAGATAATTCCTCAGCTACTCCTTCATTCTTTTCTATTATTACAACTTCATGATTTTCTTTTATTAACAATGAGGCTAATTTTCTTCCTACTTTACCTCCTCCTACTATTATTATCATTAGCTAATTAATTAATTATTTATTATTTAAAAATTTTAATACTAAACAATTAAAGCATTAGCTAAAATTAATCTATGTGTATTTTTATATATCTTAAATATTCCAACCGCTCTTTCACTTTGAATCAAAAGAGTTTCATCCTCTTCCAAGTTTAACAAGGACTCGACTATTATTTCAAAATCTTCCCATCTTCTAGCCACTTTTTCAACCGCCTCCATAAACTATTAAATTTTTAGGATCTTTAGCTACACTTTCATCCAAATCGTTAAACAACATTCTTAAAGTTCCTTCAATTTGAAGTATGAAGATCATATCCTTTATAACTTTAATAGCTTTTGTTTCAGGATATATAAATTTATAATAATTTTCTTTTATTTAAGTTTAGAGATGGTTTGTGATCAATGTAATGGTTCTGGAAAGATTGTTTGTAAAAATTGTGAAGGAAAGGGATATTACATGGATAGAATGGATTATACATATTATGTGTGTCTAGCTTGTGGAGGAGAAGGAACAACTTCATTTTACACAATTCCTTCATTATTAAAGGCTGTTAATAAGAAGGAAGTAAAGCTTGGTTCAGGTTGGATAATATGCAATAAATGTCAAGGAAAAGGATTAATCGATAATGATTATGAATTTCTTATAAGTATAATAAGAAAATTGATGAATAACGAAAAGCTTACTTCTGAAGAAATTCAAACATTGAAAGAAAAGTATAAGATTTAAATTGAAATTTTTGAAGGTGTTTCCTTTAGACCCCATGAAAGAGAGGAATACTGATACCCTATTAAATGCATATTGCTTATATTTACAAATTTAAGATATCTTTTTGCTACATTATAGCATTCTTCAATTTGTTTTTTAGGTGTTACTGGGACATCGTTCATGATAAAATCAGGATGAAATATTAAAAGATTGTAAGGTATTTCTTCGCTTAAACTAGATATGAACTTTGCTATTTCCTCAACCTCTTCAGCATCTATATAATGAGGAACCAATAAAGTTGTAGCTCCCAGTACTGGTATTCCTTTTCTTTTTTCAAAAAATTCTTTGTAAATTAATTCAAAATTTTCTAAAACTCTTTTATTATCCATTCCAGTCAAAGCTAAATGTATTGAATTATTGAATGCTTTTAAATCAAATTTTATGTTTCCTCCGCTTATATAAGCCAACTCACCTGCAATTCTAACCAATCCTTTATTTCCGTCACCATTCCATTCAAAACATATCCTTACTATTCTTTTAGAAGGTTTTAACTCAAGGATTTTTCTTGATGCATTTATAGCATAGGGCAATTGAGGTTCAGCGCTTCCTCCAAACCAACACCAACAAGATATTCTTTCGTTTTTTAAAGTTAAGTTTACAATTTCATCTACATGAACCAAACTAGCTTCGTTTAATATTTTATGATTCCAATTTTGACAAAATAGACAATTGAATGATAAGCCTAAGTTCAACAGTTGAGGAATGCTAATTTCTAGATGAGCCCAATCAGCCTGATTATCACCAGTCCATAAAGCTGCAAAACTTTGAATTCCTATAAAACCTGATCTTGATAAAATGAAAGGTCTTTGGTTAGGTCTAGCCTTTATAAAACCTTCATAAGTAGAAATTACTTGAAATAAAGAATAAGCGTTGTGCAATTCATCATGATGTATTTTATTTCCTTTAAAATTATGAAAAGCGTTTATTTTCACGTAACCAGTATTTTTGTTAATCATGTTTGTGGTAAAATTGGAAATAATGTAATTTAGGTTTAGTTCACCTTTTAACATTCTTGTAATTTTTTCTTCTAAATCCTTACTTAATATTAAAAATATTGAAGGTTCATTCATATCAAGCCATATTCCATCTATTCCTTGAATAATCCATTCAGATATAAAGCTAGACCATACTTCCCTTACATTTTCATTTAAAAAATCTGGAAATGCACATATACCTGGCCAAACAACACCCAAAAATAGCTCGTTTTTAGAATCTTTAATGAAACCATCTATTTCTTTTAATTTCCTAAATACCTCATATTCATCAGAAACTTTTATTCCTGGATTAACTATCGTAACAAGTTTTATTTTTAATTCCTTCAATTTCTTTATCATTTCTTCAGGTTTAGGAAAATTTTTAGTATTCCATGTAAAATTCATGAAATCCTTCATGTAATGTATATCTAAATAAATTGCATCGCAAGGAATTCTTCTTTTTCTAAATTCGTTTGCTACTTCAATAACCTCATCTTGACTCATATAACTATACCGACTTTGATGATAACCAAGAGCCCATTTTGGTGGAAGAAAAGGTTTACCTGTTAATTCGGTATAATACTTTAAAATCTCCTTTAAATTTTTTCCTGTAATCAAATAAAATTTAGCTTGATTTGATTTGATTTTAATAAATATTCCTTTAGAATTTTTTACTCCTGTATCGATATAAATATAGCCTGCATAATCTATAAGAACTCCAAAAAATTTCTTTGGATTGGCTACAATATAAAAGGGTATGGATAAATACGTCGGGTCTCCTAAAGGCAAATGAAGTTGCTGGTCTACATTCCACATATGAAACCTTTTATATCTCCTATTCAACCTTGCATATTTTTCACCCAACCCATAAATTCTATCATTATTTTCTAATTCCTGAAAGATTTCTATATTATCTTTAAAATTAAAAATTTTGAAATTTATATTATATTTTTTATTCCAATTTATTATAATTTCATTATTTTTTATTTCATAATTCCATAAATTTGTTTTTTTCGTAATTTCCTTTACAAAAGATAAACTTTTCTTTTCATTTATTATTATTTTTAGAATATTATCATTTAAAGATATTATTTTAATAGAGTATGTCATTAATTTATATTATAAAAAATCAAATTTATTCTTTTACCTTGTTTTCTAAAGGTATGAATTTATTCCTAATCTTTTTTAAAGGAGTTACTAAGGGTCATAATTTCTGTAATTTAAAACGGAAACGATAAAATTTAGTTCTGTATGGATATTGAAAAATTTCCGTAATAATTCTTCTCGTAAAAATAAATTCGCTTAAAATAATTATTTATTTTTTAAATATTTCTGAATTATTCTTTTAAAAGCTTCGTCTGGAACTTCCCACTTCCTAATTACAGCTTCTCTTTTTACTTCCTCCAAAACTTTTTCCAAATCTATACCTTGAGGATCTATTCCTAGTTCCTTTAATTTTAACTCTATATTAGACTTACCCGCACCTTTTCCAAGTATCACTTTATAAGAATCTCTTCCTATAACTTTATAATTGAAAGGCATCAAAGCTGTTTCTTCCAAAGGTTCTAGATTTTTGATTTTTAAAAGTATATCTACTACTAAACCTGAAACATAGGTGAATAAAGCATCTCCTACTACTGCTTTATTACTAGGCATTTTTATTTTAGTAAGCTCTTCAATTAATTTAGATACGTAATAAAGCATTTCAAGTTTAATTCCTGTAGGTATTCCTAAGAGTGCTTCAATAGCTAGTACAACCTCTTCAGTAGGCGCGTTACCACTTCTTTCTCCTATACCATTCATTGCAGTATGAACATAAGAAGCTCCTCCCATAACTGCACTTAACATAATTGCAGTTGCCAACCCAAAATCATTATGCCCATGCATCTCAACTGGTGTGTTTGGACACCACTCTCTAATTTTTTTGATAACGAACATAACAGCTTGGGGTAAACTCATACCAAACGTATCAGAAGTCACAACACCATCAACTTTAGCTTCATTAGCCAATGCTTTATATAATTTTTCGAAGAAATCCATGTATTCATAAAACGGTCTATAAGTATCCCAAGGCATTACTGAGACTTTTACCCCTCTTGATTTGGCGTATAAAGAATGTTCAACTAATTGATCTATAAATTGTTCTTCAGTAAGCTTCCATAAAGCTTTAAAAGCATAAGGATTCCCAGGAATCTCTAACATTATATGTGTGGCACCGCTATCAACAATAGTATCTATATCACTTTTCATCATTCTGCTTAAACCTGAAAGGTCTGCTCTTAAATTTTCTTTAGATAATTCTTTCATAGCTTTTTTATCTTCTTCGCTTATAACTGGGTAAAATTCGATCCTTGCAACACCCATTTCATCCAAAAGTTTTGCTACATATATCATTTCATCCGTTTTCAAACTAACTCTAGGATGTTGATTACTTTCCCTTAAGAAAACTTCATGAACATATACTCTTTCAGGTGGTTTTATATCTTTTCTAATCTCTTCTGCAAAGTTTAAGTATGGAATCCACCATTTCCCTTTTTGAAAGTTAGGCGGAGATAAATGTAGTTTGCCTATTAAAAATTCTAATTCTTTACTCATTTTACTCATCCTCAAATATTGCAACAACTCTTGCAGGAGCGGCACTTGCTTTGTATATTTTAAAAGGAAAGGCTGCTACTTTAAAACCATAAGGCTTAGGTAATTTATCTAAATTTGCTAATTTTTCTATTTGACAATATTCCCTTTGTATACCAGCAAAATGTGCAGGCCAAATATGCCTACCATCTTTAGTTTTATGATATTCCAATGCCATAGCTTTAAATGATCTATCCAAACTAAAAGCATCTATACCAATTAACTTTATTCCCTGATCAATTAGCCATATTACTGCTTCGTAATTTAAGCCTGGATTATCAAAATATTCAGGCGTACCGATCTTTTTATCCCAGCCCGTCATTATTAGAACTATATCCAGAGGTTTAAGTTTATAATCTATTTTTCTTAAAGCCTCTATTATATCTTCTTTTGTAATTATTTCACCAGCTTTCTTATGCCTAAAATCCAATACAACCCCATCACTATAAAAATATTCTAAAGGTAATTCGTCAATAGTTCTTGCTCTTTTTCCTTCAGAAATAGGAGCATAATGCCATGGAGCATCTATATGAGTACCTGAATGAGTAATCATATGCAATTCTTCTATTGCCCATCCTAAACCTTCGCTATAAACTAAGTCTTTAAGATCTATATTAAAGAATTTTTTCATTTCCATAGCCCCTTCCTGATGTGTTTTATATACTATTTTTGGTCTGTATCCTTCAGGATCTGCAGGATCATTATCTATAACCAAATGGCTTAAATCGTATATTTTGGGCATGTTTATAACTTAATTTTTTTTAGAATATAAATTCTTTTTCAATTTTATTATTAGATCAGAGAAACCGCCTTTTAACAAAAGAGAAACTACAATTATTATTAAACCAAATATTATTAAATAAAAGAATGGGGCTATCCGAATTATCTGTTCTGAAACGTACACCACCAAAACAGATGCTAATATTGGTCCTAAAATATGTGAGGCTCCTCCCAAAAGACCGATTATTAAAACTTGAATGGAAATTGTAGGATTAAAGACCAAATGGGGATCAATGTAGGAGAGATGCCAAGCAGAAACAGATCCTACAACTCCTTGTAATACAGAAGCTAATGTAAAAAATAAAATTTTGTATTTCAATGTATAAATTCCTGCTACTTTAGCTAAAATTTCGTCTTCTTTTATGTAACTTAAAATGAGTTTATACTTAGGAATTTCAGTTATTTTATATAATAACAAACAGAAGAAAAGAAGAAAAGAAAAAATAGCTAAAGCATCGCTTGTTGATAAGTAATTTGAAACAACTTTTCCAATATGACCAGTATACGTTATTTCCAAATATATAAAGATATGTCTTAAAGTTTCAGCAAGAGCAAACGTAGCAAAAATGAAAAATATTCCTCTTAATTTCATTGTAACATAACCTATTAAAGAAGATATTATTGCTATGGCCGGTATAGGTAAAAATAAATCGATATGGTAGGATAATTGGGGTAAATACTTTGTTAAATAAACAAACATATACGCCCCCATTCCGTAAAAAGCTGCTGTTCCTAAAGAAACATACCCCATTTTAAATACAGCTATCCAACAAATTGATAAACAAGCATATATTAAAAATAATACGGTTATTCGCTGATATGATAGAGGTAAAAATAAGGAAATTAAAAAAATTAATAAAGGAATTAAAAAAATTATAAAAAAATTATTTATAAAAATTTTTATAGTTTTTTGATACATTATATACCAAAATATAATTTTTTTATATCTTCTATATTTTTTATATCATCTAAACTTCCGCTAAAAGTGAATTTATGTTCATTTATTAAATAAATCCTATCAATCATGCCTCCATATTCAAAAATTGGTGAAACACTTTGTTCTGCAATTACTATAGATATACCATGTTCTTTTAATTTTCCTATCGAATTATAAACGCTACTAATCAACTTAGGTGATAATCCAAAGGTAGGTTCATCGAAAAGTATGAGTTTTGGTGAAAAAGATAGACCCATAGCTATAGAAAGCATTTTTCTTTCACCTCCGCTTAATGTACCTGCAACTTGATTTTCTCTCTCCTTTAAGTTTGGGAAAATTGAATATATTAATTTTAAATTTTCTTCTTTTCTTATCTTATTTTTAATAAAACTTAAACCAATTCTAAGGTTTTCTTTAACAGTTAATTCAGGAAATATAGATCTTTCACTGGGTACATAAATTATTCCTTTTTTAACTCTTTTGCTTACCTCTAAGTTGCTTATTTCTTCATCATAAAATAATATACTACAAGGCATACCAATTATTCCTGCAACTAATTTAAGAAAAGTTGTCTTCCCGCTACCGTTAGGACCTACAATCATAGTTACTTCATTTTTGCCTACTACAAAATCGATCTTTTGTGTATATTTACAGTTAGAAACTTTTAAAATAACCTTGTTAGACATTTGTTATGCCCAAATATGCTTCTATTACATTCTTATTTGTAATTACTTCTTCAGGTTTTCCTTCAGCTATAAGCTTACCGCTTTCAAGAGCAATAATTCTATCAACTTTAACTAATTTAATCATCGCTCTAATAATATGTTCTATCCAAAAAATTGTTGCATTCATCTCTTTTTTCATCCAAACCATTATTTCAGCAATATTTTGCTGTTCCTCTTCTGATAATCCGGCCATTATTTCATCAATTAAGACTACTTTGGGTTTACATGCTATTGTACGTGCTAATTCTACTATTTTTCGTTCATAATGTGTTAACGCTGTAACTTTAACTTCACCAATTTTTTCAATACCTAGCTTATTGATAACAGTTCTGGCTAATTCTTCAGCTTTATCATAACTATTTGTTAAGGGAAGTGTAGCTATTATAATATTTTCTATTACAGTCAAATCTTCTACCAATCTTGTTCCTTGGAAAGTTCTCGAAATTCCTAACCTACTAATTTTTTCAGGTGATAGATTAGTGATTTCTTTACCGTTGAAAAAAATATGCCCTTTATCTGGTTTCAATAATCCGCAAATTACATTGAATAAAGTAGTTTTTCCGCTTCCATTAGGACCAATCAATCCTACGATTTCATTTTGGTTCAAACTTAATGTTACGTTATCTAATGCTTTTATTCCTCCGAAATGTTTTGAAATATTTCTAATTTCAAGCATATCTTACACCTCTTCCCATTAATCCCCAAGGTCTGTAAATAAGAATCAATAAAAGCAAAGAATAAATTATGAAGAATTTTAACGAAGGTCCTATTGTATAGCTGATTATCACATCTACGAAACCAAATAATATACCACTAATTAAACTTCCCAAAGGGTTTCCTATTCCTCCAACCACCGCTATTACAAACGCTAGGATTAAATATATAGAGCCCATAAAAGGATTAATTTCGAAACTCATGCTTAATAATACTCCTGATATACTGGCAATAAAAGATGATATTATAAACGCAATTAAAAATATTTTTCGCATATTTAATCCCAAATTCGAAGCTAATTCTGGATCCTGAATAACTCCTCTTAGCATAATTCCTATATTAGTCTTAAATAACAAAAAGTATAAAAGAAATATTAATAGAGCTGCTACGATGGTTGTTAAAAATTTATTAAGTAAAAAAGATACCCCAAAAAAATCAATAACATTATCCAAATATGCATAACTTCTAGATTGTGCAGACCATAAATAGGACATTGTACCTTGTAAAAAAATAGAAAATCCAAAAGTTATAATAACACCCCAGATTTCAATATATAAAATATTTTTGGAACTTAAAACAAACTTTTCTAAAATATAAAAAAATGGCAACGTAAATAATATTAAAAAAAAGCTTGAAATTCCTAGAGATAAAAATGGAGAAATATTATAAAGTGAATATAACCAAAAAGTTATATATCCGCTTAAAGTAATAAAATCCCCATATGTTATATTGATTATTCTAGTTGAACTATAAAGTAAGTTAAAACCTAGAGCAATTAACCCATATATTAATCCAATTTGCAATGATAAAAAAATTATAAAAAAAATGTTTGTAATTTCCATTTATTTTACCATTCAGGCTTAGGAAATATCAATTGAGCTAATTTATATTCTGTAGCTTTTTCAACATTTGGATACGAACCTTTTGTTACAAAAACTGGTTTTAAATCTCCTTCTTGCCATTGATCAAAAACTACTAATGACTTTATATTGACCTGATTTTCAAATTTTACTTCACCGAATGGTGTATTGAAAGTTTCTGTTGCTAGCTTTTCTCTTATTTTTTCAGGATTAAGTGTGCCTGCCTTTTCAATAGCTTGTTGTAATACTAAGCAGCTTAGCCATCCAAGACCTAGCGTGTGAGAGGGAGGATTGTATCCATATTCTAGTATATATTTATTATATAATTCTTTGGATTCAGGATAAAAATCAGGATGCCAATTATTTATTGCTATCACACCCTCTTTTGTTTGATCATCAAATCTTTGTTTATAAGCTAATAATTGTCCTCCAACACCTAATATGAAAACTTTAGGATTTATTTTTAATTCCTTCATTTGAGATGTTACTAAAATTGCATCTGCAGGATACGAATGGACTACAACGGCTTCAGGATTTTTATCTTTTACTTTAAGTAAAATACCTGAAACATCTGTTACTTCCAGCGGATAACCTTCATATATAACCACATCTGCGAATCCTTTTTCTTCTATATATTGCTTATTCCATTTTGCGTTTAGCACCGTAAAGTCAGTTTGGGCATACAGTATAGCCACAGACTTAACATTTAATTCTTCCAGGAATAATGTTAAAGAGAAAGCTGAAGTTTTGGGTTCAGGCCATGTAAAGAACATATATTTTGTGTTAAGTTCATTAATTTTTTCTATATCCACACCAGCAGTATTTCCTACAACGGGTATCTTGTATTTTTCAATTACAGGAACGATTGCCAGGTGTATAAAAGTACCCCACGGAGCTAGTAATAGGTCTACTTTATCCTCAACTATAAGTTTTTCATATAATGAAGCAGCTCTTGCAGGCTCTGACGCATCATCATAATATATAAATTCTACAGAAAGTTTTCTTTTATATTCTTCTACATATATTCCACCTTGCTCATTTATCCATTTTCTCCAAATTTCATAAGCCCTATATTGTTCCGTTCCAGCTGCTGCTCCAACTCCTGAAAGAGATATAGAAAAACCTATTTTTATAGAGGTTTTTTGTGCGACTTGTTGAGTAGGTTGGGTCATAAAATAGTATATCAAACCTCCTGCTATTGCAGCTATAACTATTACGGTAATTATTAATATTGTTTGTATTTTAGTTATCGCATGTTTATTTACATATAATTTTTTCATATAATTTATTTACCACAGTTTTATATAAATTCTTTAGTGTCAGATTATTTATCTAACCGTTATAAAATAAAAATATAAGCATGTTATATAATTAATTGATGAATCTGATACAGATTAATAGAAAAATTAAGGGATGTGTTTTATGTGGTTACCAATCGATTTATTTATCCAACGCGATCGGTGTTTGTAAATATTGTTTGAAAGAAAGACCTGAGGAAGCTTTAAAAATTGCTCTTGAAAATCATGCAAAGGCTAGAGAAAAATTTAACCTTCCTCCTTTTCCACCAAAAAGTCAAAAAGGAATTAAATGTAACCTATGTGCAGCAGAATGTATTATGGATAATGGAGAATTTGGATATTGCGGAATAAGATACAATAAAAATGGTAAAATGGGAAGTTTAGGAAGCAATGATAAAGCACTTTTATACTATTACCTTGACCCCCATATTACAAATTGTTGTAATGCATATTTTTGTCCTGCAGGAACCGGTATAGGTTATCCCAACTTCTCCTATTGCAAAGGACCGGAATACGGATATTATAATTTGGCTCTGTTCTTTTACGGCTGTTCATTCAATTGTCTATTTTGTCAAAATTGGAATCATAAAATATTAAACGAAGCTAGTTTGGTTCATGTAGATGAAATTGTAAACTTAACTTTAAA
>AQYM01000012.1 GCA_000380705.1 Crenarchaeota archaeon SCGC AAA471-B05 | reverse complement strand
TAAAATATTTATTTTTTGGTAAAATAGATATAAGTAAAATATTAACTAATTATTTAAGTATAGTTAAAAATAATTTGGAAAATATAATAAAAAGAAAAAAAATAAAAGAGTATAAAAATCTCTTTTATGTTGATTTATTAAATATGAATAATGAAAGAATTGTTGGAATTATCTTAGATTTATTAGTATCATCTAATATTAGTAACAAAGATGTTTTTGTAGGAGCTTCGCAGTCCAAGTATGGTTTAAAACTTTCTTTTAGATTAAGAAATAAAGAGAAGGAAATAAATTTAGGGGAAAAAGTTAGGGAAGTTGCAAAAAAGTTCAATTCAATTGGTGGCGGGCATAAAGAAGCTGCGGGTGCCATAATTTCTGAGAACAGTTTGGAAAATTTTCTCTTATCCTTTGATTCTTCTTTATGAAAGAATCAAAAGTCTCAATAGAAATAATATTTGAAAGCGAAAATCTCGCAAGGGCTTTTTTCAATAGCATAAACGTAGATAATATAAATATTCCAAAGGACTTGGAAATCATAACCGAATGTGTAAAAAATAAATTGATTATTGTAGTAAAAAGTAAGAGTATAAAAAGATTCCAATCAACGATAGATGAAATACTTAGGTTAATAAATAGTTCAGAAAAAACTTTAAAAACTTCTTAAATACTAAGAATATTTAAATGAGTAAAACTTCAAAAAAGGCTCCGTTATTGGTCTATAACGTCTATGCAAATAGTGTATTTAAGAATAAGATAATTGCACAGATATTAGGAAGGGAACCTGAAAAAATTTTAAAAAGAACTGTTGAAACTACTTTAGCTGATATACTTGAGGATTTTAGTAATCTTTATTACCAATATATAAAAATTAAGTTTCAAATAGTAAAAGTAAATGGTCAGGAAGCTTATTCTAAATTCAAAGGACATGAGATGACAAGGGATTATATAAGGAGCTTAATAAGGGTAGGAACTTCAAGGGTTGATGTATTTTATGACGTAATAACTAATGATAACATACATTGTAGAATACAAACTTTAATAATCACAGCCAAACGTGTTTCTCATTCGAAACAAACAGAAATTAGAAAGAAAGTAATATCAACCTATGACGAAAAATTGAAAAATATTTCTTTAGATGATTTAGTTCAATATATGCTATTTGGTAAAATGGCTTCAGATGCTTTGGAAGCAGCGAAGAAAATTTATCCATTAAAAAAAGTAGAAATAATAAAAAGTAAAATTTTAACTCCTTGGTTATAATTTATTTAGCAGCGACTATTTTAATTATATCTCTATCTTGTAAAATGTAATTTTCGCCTAGCTTTTGCTTTTTCCTTACATCTATAGCATATATGAAATTTTCACCCAATTCTGTATGGATCATGTAAGCTAATTCCTTCGCAGTAGTTCCTTGTGGTACTAAAAATGCATCAGGTAAAACATTTCCATGATGATCAGTTAATTTATTTTGATCCTCCACAGGAAAGACGGTTATATATTTTAGAACTTTGAAACATGCAACTTCTAAAGCATTTATAACACCTGTAGAACCATATTTTTTTAAGACATTTCTTTCAATATACTCTAATGCTTTTCTTTGCTTTTCTGTAATATTAGTATTAATAATTTTAAAATAATTACTTCCTGGAAGATATTCAATAATATTATTTTCGCTAGCTTTAATTAATGCTAACTCTGCTTCAGCAGAAGCTGGAATTACGTAGTATTCCTTAAATTTTTCCTTTAACCTTTCATAATTTATATGCGAAGTTGGTAAATCGATTTTATTTGCTACTATAACCATTGGTTTGGTTTTCTTCATTAATAAATTAACAAACAACTTTAACTCTTCTTCCTTCCATTTACTTATTTTTTTATTTATTAATCCTGTTTCATTAAGTATTTCTGTAATATATTTCTTTTTTATGGAATATCCGCTCAGTTTTCTTTCAAGGAAGTTTATGTTTTCAGAAATATCTATTAAATCTAATCTTTTAATTTCTTTTTTAATTTCCTCCGAAATATTATTAAATATCCACATAAATATCTCATTATATATAAATTCCTGATCTTTTATAGGATCGTAGGAACCTATTTCTACGATTCTTCCCTCTTCATCTGTAGATCCTGAAGCATCGATAATATGCAATAGCACATCAGCTCTTCTTATCTCATCTAAAAATTTGTTTCCCAAACCTCTCCCTTTCCAAGCATCAGGAACAAGTCCTGCTAAATCGATAACTTCTATGGGTACATATCTTATTCCATTAATACAAATGGAATTTTTAGGATTATCCTTTACATTAAACTCTTTACATACGCAATTAACTCTTACGTAAGCTACACCTTTATTAGGTTCTACAGTGGTAAAAGGATAAGGGGCAATTTTAACGTTAATTTTAGTAAGTGCACTAAAAAAAGTACTTTTACCCGCATTAGGTTTGCCTATTATTCCTATGAGTGGCAATTTTCTATTTAAGAATTTTTTATTATTAAATATTTATATTACACATTAATAATAAAATTAAGTAATTATGATTAAAGAAGTAGTAAAGTTAGAGAATGTCGATAAAATATATAAATTAGGGGAAGTGGAAGTTCAAGCATTAAATAATGTTAACCTTACCATTAGAGAAGGCGAATTTGTTTCCATTCTTGGTCCTTCAGGATCAGGTAAGACTACCATGCTTAATTTAATAGGAGCTTTGGATAA
The DNA here is from genome assembly GCA_000380705.1 of Crenarchaeota archaeon SCGC AAA471-B05. Classification (GTDB taxonomy): domain Archaea; phylum Thermoproteota; class Thermoprotei; order Gearchaeales; family Gearchaeaceae; genus SCGC-AAA471-B05. The sequence goes on along the minus strand of AQYM01000012.1, from coordinate 17,740 downwards.
ACCTACAAAAGGTGAAGTTTATATTAACGGAGTTAGTTTAAAGAAATTGAATGATAAACAATTGGCAGATCTTCGGCTTAGAACTATAGGTTTTATTTTCCAAGCCTTCTACCTTGTACCTTGGCTTAATGCTTTACAAAATGTAATGATACCTATGATGCTTTTAGGTAAACCTCCTTCATATAGGAAGCAAAGGGCAATGGAATTATTAAAGGTTGTAGGATTGGAAAAAAGAGCATATCATAAACCTACAGAATTGAGTGGCGGTGAACAACAAAGAGTAGCTATTGCTAGAGCTTTAGCCAACGAACCTGCTTTATTGCTTGCTGATGAACCAACCGGTAATCTAGATAGTAAAACAGGTGCTATGATCGTTGATTTATTGGAAAAAATAAATAAGGAAAAAAATGTAACTATGATAATAGTTACTCATAATTTAGAAGTAGCTGAAAGAACTAGAAGAATAATAAGATTAAGAGATGGTAAAATTATAGCTGATGAAGTGAAGGCAATATGATATTCTCAGATTACTTCGGTTACGCATTTACTCATATAAAGAACAAAAAGGCAAGAGTTTTCTTAACGGTTTTAGGGGTAGCTCTTAGTGTAATGGCTATGGTTAGTATAATTTCAATAACAGAAGGCTTCGGAGAAGCTATACAGCTAGCTTTAAATGCTCAATTTAGTACTGATACTTTAGTTGTAGTAGATCCTTTAGGTCAAACAGTTCTTACTTTAAAAGATGTAGATTTATTGAAATCCCGATTACCTTCAACTAATTATAAACGTGTCACACCTGTGTTAATTTTTTCTGCTGAAGTATCACGAGTAGGAAAGGCTGAAAGTGTTATAACACTAGTAGCTGGTGCAAGTACTAATGAAATACGTTATGTATGGCCAATACTTTATGTTGCAGAAGAAGGAGTTTTACCCCAAGGTGATTTAAATCCTGATGAAGTTATTTTAGGCAATAGCTTGGCTAAGAGATTGAATGTTCATGCTGGAGATATGATAAGAATACGTTCAGAAGTTAAAGATTTACAAGGAAAAGTAATAACAACTATTACAAGAGATCTTAAAGTTATTGGGATATTAAAATTAAGCGGAATGAATCTTGTTGGAGTAGATGTTGATAGCAGTGTAATTATGAATTTTGATACATCAAGAATGATGGTTAATCCTCCAGACTTAAGGGATAAAATTTCCCTAATATTAGTTCAATTTAATTCTCCCAAATTTGCCTTGGAATTACAAAGTGAAATACAAGACAATATATATGGAGGCAAAGTTAGAGCTGTAGCCTTCGCTGCCTATGCAAGGGCGGTAGAAAATGTAGTAATGCTATTTAATTCTTTGTTACTTTCATTAATAATTATTTCAGTTGTTATAGCAGGTGTAGGAGTTATGAATACTATGTTAACTTCCGTCAGAGAAAGAGTAAAAGAAATTGGTACCAATAGAGCTTTAGGAGCTAAATCAAGCGAAATTCTCACTTTATTCCTAGTAGAAGCATTTATAATAGCTGTATTAGGAATGATATTAGGAACAATTTTAGGTTTTATTTCTGTTTTTGTAATAGATAAATCCAATTTACTTCAATCAGCTATAAACTTAGGTGGAGTAATTTATATTAAAGCTTCTCCTAAGATAGTGTTACAAAACTTGATAATTTGGAATTTGATAGTTTTATTTGCTACTTTAGCCTTCAGCTATATACCTGCAAGAAGAGCTTCTAAAGTTGAACCTATAATAGCTCTAAGGTATGAATAAAAAAATCCTTTTTGTTTTTTTATTTATCGTATTTATTTTTGTTAATCTTAAAGGTTTATTTTCCTTTGATATTTATGATCTTCCCTTAGGATTAGGACCATATGAAGGTGAAACAAGTGTATTTGTTTCCTATGGATTAGGAGTAGATATTGCAAGATATTCTGATAATGAGATATCTATAATAAGAGGAGTACAATATTTAAGTTTTAGCGGTAACAGAATAGATATAAATATACCTTCTTTTACTGTTTTACCCATTAATCCAATAATAGAATTTTATGTTAATTTCTTTCCAAAAGTACCTAGACCTGAAATAAGGTTTGCATCCGTAAATATCACTTATGAAATAAAAACTAATATACCTGTTGGATACGTTGAAGTTTCTTTTATAAAGGATAATGATACTAGGAGATATGAAGGATTACTACCTTCATATGTAAAGGTTAGTCGAAATATTACTGTGTATACAGGTGAATATCAATTACGAATTAGAGTTTTTATTCTAAGTTTAGGAGGACCAGCTGTTATAAGTTTTAATTACATAAAACAATTTGCGATAACAAACTTTATAAAATCAAATAAACATGAAATGTATCTTACAGATGATTTCCGTAAGGTCATTCACAATGTTGAATTACCTATAAGTTATGATTCAAGCAAATGGGATGATTTTTATTTAATGATCGTTTATCCAAAGTATTATAATTTAACAAGAGGCATGTTCGGAGGATCTGCTTACTCATTTAAAGATTGGCTTAGTTATGAAAAGGGAGAAGCTAAGTATCTATATTCTTCTATGCCCTTTGGGAAATTAGCTTCAGGAATTCTTTATTTAAATTTCATTTCATTTCAAAGTATATATTTCGTTTCAACTTATTCTTCATTTCTTCTAAAAGCAGATATGAAAGAAAAAGAAATCGAATTTAAACCTGCATTAATTGAAGAGAGGATTTTTATTGAAGGAGAAACCTTAACATTATTTTCTGTAAATTTAGATTTTAAAATTGTTGAACAGCCTTCCTCTTTTATTTATATTATTAAAAATCCTGAGGGCAATAGAATAATTACTTCTTCATTTTCTAAAGTAACTTTGAACAGAACTAAAGATTTTCTTTCTTTAACTAATAAAACTATATCATCTCCTTTAGATTATGTTGCATTTGGTTCTTCAGATTTCAAATTAGATTTTATAAACGGGAAGTATGGAGAATGGAAAATAATAGTGATAAGCATTTCAAAGTATAATATAGGAATAAACGAAACTAGTTTTATAGTATACAACTTTAAATTTAATTCTGCATTTGTAGAATCTTCCAGTAATTTTGGTTTTAAGGGTAATTTCTCCTTTAGTTCAGATTATAAAACTGAAGGATCTTTATGGAAAGGATCTTATTTATTATTTATCGACCCTACTTTACCTGAGGATATTTCAACAAGATATTTTAAAGTTATCAATTCTATAGGGGTTTCTTCAATAGGAATATTTAGAAGCCTAATTAATTTAACAGACGAAGGACCTAAAGTAAAGGATATCACTACACTTGGCTTTGTACCTATTAATTTTGTAATTCTTAATAATTCAACGAACATAGCTTTTATAAATATGATCGATTTGGAACTTTACGTTTTCGATATTTCTTCAAAAGTATCAGTTAATTTTTCAGATTTAGGTGAAATTAGTTCATTTAATCCTTACGAAAGTAGACTTTATTTATTATATTTAATTTTTGGTATCTCAAAGGAAGGACAAAAAGGTTATTTGATTACACCTTTAGCCGTTGTTAAAAGTACAATTTCCAATAAAAATGTTACCTTAGTTTTTCCAACCAATAAAGCTTTGTATAATCCTTTACAATATAAAGTTTTAAGTGTTAAAATAAAAGTAGGAAATAATGAAGCAATAAGTAACTATATTATTTTATATCCTAAAAAAGCCAAAATAAACATTGGTAAAGTTTTAGGAATATTTGAGACTCAAATTAACTCCGAAGGTAAATCTTATTTTGAATTAAATGAAACTGTTACTTCAAAAATTTCTGACTCGAGAAAAATAGAAGCATATGCATTAGCTTATACTGAATATTATGGGGCATTAATGGAGAAAATTTTTGAAGATAACATAGAAATAAAAGGTTATCTTAATTTTAATTCTACGAAAATTATTGAGGAAGAAGGAAAGGAAATAAAATTGAATTTATTTTTCAAATCTTATTCAAACCATACAGTTATAAAATTTGATTTAAAAGTATACATAGGTTCCAAACTTATAAATGATACTTATTACGTTTTAGCTCCTTCCCAATCTTTAAACATTACAATAACTTTTAAGATGCCTAAAACTTCTGGAGAAATTTTAAAAATTAAATCTAATACGTTAAAATCAATATATGGATTAATTGAACTGGAAAATCCAAATAATATAAATGAGAAAATAATTGAAATTATTCCTCCTTCACAAAGAGGAATAATAACTGAATACATACCAGAAGAATATTTGAAAAAATATCTTGTTTATATCATAATAGGAGGAATAATAATTTTGATATTGCTGGCATTATTAATAAGAAAAACCATTTCTTATTTAAGAAGAGAAAGCTGACTTTCTCCCAGCCCTAAAGGTCGAGGCTTTAATTCATGGTAATTACGGTTTCATTTTTATACGTTTTTTTATATTTTATTTGTTGAAATGGCAGAGTATGTAGAAACTCACAAAGTTTCAAAGGATTTAATCTCTTTACTCGAATATCATAGAGATATTATATTAAAGAATGTTCTTGAACATATAGGCAATAAAGATAATAAATTATACGAAGCAGCCAAGCATTTAATAAAAGCTGGAGGAAAAATGATAAGACCTTCATTGGTAATTTTAGCATGTAAAGCAGTTGGCGGAGATGAAAAATTAGCACTTTTCGCATGTGTAGGAGCCGAAACAGGTCATGTAGCTAGCTTAATTCATGACGATATAATAGACGAGGATATTATTAGAAGGAACGTTTTAACAACTCATGTAAAATATGGTATCCCTATAGCAATATTGGCTGGGGATTTTTTAATAATTAAAAGTTTTCAAATGATAGAAAGGTTGGTCAATGAGAAAAATTTCCCTGCAAATTTAGCTATTAAACTTTTGAAAATAACATGCGAAGGTGTTTTGGATATTACGGAAGGAGAATATTTGGATATTGAATTCTTAAATAAAGATGATGTTAAATTGGATGAATATTTAAAAATGATAGAATTAAAAACTGCACGTGCCTTTGAAATAGCAATGAAAGGGGGGGGCAATCTTAGGTTTTGCAAAGGATGATGAAATAGAAATGTTGGGAAACTATGGTAAATATCTAGGAATAGCTTTTCAAATTGAAGATGATTTTATAAGTAGCTTAGGCGAAGAAAAAGTAACAGGTAAATCTGTTAGCGATATTCTTAAAAAAAGAAAAACCTTTATGGTATGCTATGTTAATACATTCGGAAAATCCGAATATAAGAAAAAGCTAAATGAAATCTTAAGAAAAGACATTATAGGGAGTGATGATATCGTAGAAATAAAAAAAATATTTGAAGAAACAGGAGCGATAAAAGCTTCAAAAGAATACATAAGTTATTATACCAATAAAGCAATAGAATCGATAAAGAATCTTAAAGAAAGTGATGCTAAAAGGTTTTTAATAGAACTGGCATATTATTTAGCTAATAGAAATAAATAAAATTTCCTACATTTTTTATAAATGGGAGATGAATTAAAAGAAGTTGCTGAAGTTTTTCAAGCTGTTTCAAGTGAAAATAGGTTAAAAATTATTAAGGAGCTTAGCACCGGGCCTAAAACATGGAGCGAGCTTATGTTTTCTTTAAAAATGAATCCTAAGATTTTGGATGAATCGTTAAAAAAATTAATTCAAGCAGGTGTTATAGTAAAAGAAGGTAATAAATACAGATTAACAAGTATAGGAGATTATATTTTACAGATAATAGAACCTTTGGCTAAATTAACCGCAGATATCATTGAATCTTTATTTAAAAGCTTTAGTTTAAAAAAGAAAAAGTAACTTTCCGCTAGGATTTAGTTTATTATCATTCTTAAAACTCTAGTTTAGAATAGACTTCAATTAAGACCGAACTCTACCTTTTTTTAAACATTTAAAAATACTGTTATGAAATTAAACTTAACAAAATGGGCAAACCTAATAATAGGTTATTGGTAAGTCTAGCAGTAGTAGTTATATCAATACTACTATTACAAATATTAACACCGGTTATTGCTTCAGAAACAACTACAAGTGAAAAGCAAGCTAAACCATGGCCTTATGCAATGCCAAATAATATTAGCTTGCCATACCTTTCTTCGATTCCAAAAGATCAAAAAGTAGATCCAAGAATTATAGAAAAAATTAAATCCGGAGCCAGTGAAGTTCAAGTAATTATATATTACGATTGGAACTATCAATACAACCTATTGATTAATTTACCACCAGGTTCAAAACTTTTACCCTTTGCGACCGAAGTTATCAAATACTTGCCATTCTTAGGTGTATCATTACCTGCAGATTTGAATGAAATAGAAAAACTTGGTAAATTGCCTTATATAAGATGGATAGCTTATAATAAAGAACTTGATGCTGATAAAATGTTACAATACTTAAAACCTGAAGAAGAAGCCAAATTATTAAAATTAGAACAAATACCTTACGGTAATCCAAACTTTGCTACATTGATGGATGTTGCAATAGAAACAAAGGTAACTGAACTTTGGAAAATGGGAATAACTGGAAAGGGAGTAATAATAGGAATAATGGATACAGGAATTAATCCAAGACATCCAGACTTTTTCTTCCCAGATGGAAGAAGTAAAATAATATTCTCCTTTAGCCCATTCTCTGGCGAAGATGCATACCAAACAAGACCAAATTTATATTCTGCACACGGTACGCATGTTGCTTCGATAGCAGCTGCTTCAGGTATTGGTGAAGGACTTGGATGGTATTTAGATAGGACTGACTTTTATTATAAAAGGGCTTACATTTCCAGAGGCTTCTCTACAGGAATGGCTCCTGATGCTTATCTAGCAATATTCAAAATCTTTTCAGATCCCGTGGTAACAGGTGAGCCTGCTACAGTTTATCATATTGTAATAAGTATAGTCCAAGCTGTTAAAGTAGGGGTTGATGTAATGAATGCAAGCTGGGGCTTTATAGGTTTTGATGCATTTACTCAAGGTATATTATACTTGGCAGTGGCTTGGGCTATACAAAATGGTATGGTATGGGTAAATTCTGCAGGAAACTATGGACCACAGTTAGTTTCTTCAGGATGGCCTGCACAACATGAAAGCGTTATTACAGTCGGTGTTACTTATCCCGAGAACTTTATAACTGCAGGTTTTGGTCAAAAAGTCGTTTATTGGTCAAGCAGAGGTCCAACTTATCCTTCAAATTCCTTCTTCCAAAATGGGGCTGATATAATACCTACCAAAGGTCCTTTAAGTGCAGGTAGAGTTAAACCTGATGTCCTTGCGCCAGGATTTGGAATAATGGCAGCAAACGGAGGTTTTGAATATCCTTCAATATATGAATCATGGGATGCATTTAATCCACCTCCAGAAGCTACAATAAATGTCGGTACAATGTATAAAACTTTATCTGGCACTTCAATGTCTGCCCCAGTAGTTACAGGAATTGTTGCTTTGTTGTTATCTGCCTTTCCAGGTGCTACACCTGCAGCTATAAAGGCTGCTTTAATTAATGGTGCAACGAAAACAACAACTTTAAACGGTCAAGATGATCCTAACATTGTAGGTGCAGGTATAGTTAATGCCTTAGAATCATATAACATATTAAAGAATTCTCCTAAAAAAGAAGGCTTCAAAATACCCTATCCTTATTGGCAATTCGAAGATATAGCAGCTAATAATTCTTATAAGCAAATATTTAATGGATACAAAATATTAGTAGACGATATTGTTTCAACTTCAGATATAAATCCTAAGCCTGGAAGGTTTGCGGTTCCTACTTTAGCTACATTTGATTATACCAATTTCATCTCTGACCTAAAGAGAAGAGGAGCAGATGTAAGCTATATGTCTGATTGGTTCCCAGCCCAGCTAGTTTATGTTAGACAAGATGTTGTAATTGAATCAGAACATCCATATCCTGCTTTAACTGATAGATTTTGGCATATTTACCATCCAGGAGCAAGGGGCATAACCGTTCACTTTGAGTATATTAGTTTAGGTGCAAGCCCAAATAATCCACCTTTAAGTCCACCTACAAATGCAATACTATTAGTTTATTCATGGGATTGGTTTAGTGTAGCAATATTTGTACCTCCTCCAAATTTTGTTTCTGATGTAGCAGTTACTTTTACTAATACACCAGGTGTACATATTAGATTAATAACCGATAACTCTACAGGTGACGGTTTCAAAGTAGATTATTATATTGCTCATATGCCCAAACCTCAGGATATAACATACAATATTAGGAGAGCAGTTAGTAACAATTATTACTGGTCTCAAGAATGGGAAACAAACGTAGCTGAAAGCGATCCGTTAATAATAGGACTATATCAAGATTTTTCAACAGAGCCTTGGTATAGGAACGAGTATAATATTTTCACAATAACCTATGATAATTTAGTAGAATGGTATAAAATAATGCAAACAATATCCTTATGCTACTGGCCTTATATACCACAGGGTAACTTTACATTATATGATTTATGGTTCCCAATTCCAAGCTTCAGTTTAAACTTTACTTCTGGTTTTGATCCAGCTGTTACACCGCTCAGCACAGCTATTAATTTAGCTAAAGCGGGTTCAACACCTTCAGCGGACATACTATATGTTAATGGAACTGCCTACGATCCAGATACAGAAACCTATGAAAATACTTATTTTAGAATTGAAGTATATGCACCTTATTATAGAGATGGTACTCCTGCAGTAGTAACCAATCCAGTACAGTTGGCACAAAACACTGTTCCAGCATTACTATTTGGGCAACCTCCTTTGTATACTGCTGAATATTTAACAGGAATAGATTCATGGAAATGGTTAAGGGTTATTCCTCCACCTAATAAATATATATTTGTAAATGCAACTCATCCGTTGAAATTCTGGTTTATAACCAACGGAGATGGTAAAGGAGGAGCTGGTCTAGAGACAACTTTTATAGCTTTGGGAAGCAACAGCATACATCCTCCTATGCTAACTGATTATTCAAAATTTGAAACAGTAATACTTTCTGCAGTAGTAAACTCTCCTAAAGCAGAATTCTTTGGTGCCTTTGATTTAGTAATGATATTAACTCCATGGTACGTAGATCCAGATTGGATTGATTCATTTGAACTCAAGAAATATGTGGATAAATACATAGGAAGAGTATTATTTGTAGGTGGACATATTCATAAACAAATGTTTGGAGGAACTTTCGGTTTCTATTGGGATGAACCAATTTACATGCTACCAAGAGGATCTGAAGTAGGAACACCTGTTAAAATGAATTACTATACATGGCCATTCGGTATTGAATGGGTTGGTTCTGTTGCAGGAGGTACTGGAAGAATAGTTGCAGATAACCCTGTATTTGGGCCATGGATAGATAAACAAGGTAATAGTCAACCTATGAGAATTTACTTTGGTCATGAATTAATGTCAATAAAACTAAGGGATAACGTAAACAAATATGTATGGGTCTATGACCCAGTATATCCAGGTATAGTTTTCTGGAACAGTACCTTATGCAATGGTGCATTATTTATTAGTGATGCTTTCATACTTTCTGATATATCATATGGATTAGATTCAGCATTACCTTTCCCAGAACATAGCTGGTTTGGCTTAAGAGCAGTAGCATACCTATTAGATCCTCATCCTCCATACAGATTAATAGATCAAGTTAACAAATGGTACTATGCAATCGGAGGACCAACATTTGAATACGGTTTAAAGATTAGTATATGGTTCAGTAAAATTGTGAACAATGGAACAATATGGACTTTAAACTATACATTAACCAACACTTTAGATTATGCTGTTGAAGTTAACGTAACAGTAGAATATCCAAATAATTCTACAATTGCGGGTATACTTGCTACAACAGGATTAAATACAAGTTGGTATCATACAGTAATACCTGCAGGTAGTAGTGTTTCATTTGCTCTAGGAGGTATAGCATATACAAAACCATCAGTTTTTGCACATGCAGGGATTTCATATTATCCAGTATACTCTTCACATTGGAATACTTTTAGATTTGATACTTTTGTATATGCTAACTTTACTCAATCAGGTAATTTAGGAACAGATCCTGTTTGGCAATATAAAGGAAGGAGTGTAAGTATACTCAATAAGCCATTGGCAAGAGAAGGAGCTTTACCCTTGGTATATGCAGTTCATCCTTCAAGCTATGATAGTTATACAGCTAATTTAATAGCTAAATACCCATTAGATTGGAAATATGTAAATGTAACATACATAGTTTCAGATCCTTCAATAACAGAGTTAACAGCAGAAATAACTGGAGATGCAAAACTTGTTGCAGACTTTGGTATTCTAGTAAATGAGACATGGGGCGAACCTACACCTCAAGTATGGCGTGTTGTATTAAAACTCGTAGGAGATAAAATAACTCTTAGACCTGAAAATGTAAGTTACGTTGCAGGTTCAGCCTTAGAATCCTATATGCCTCCACCTGAATTAATAGGTGTACCAGTACTTGTACCTATAGCTGATGGTCATTATCCAGGACTTCCTTCAACAGGTCACTTCTTCGCATTTGTATATGTATTAATAGATCCTAACTTGTCTTCAGGAAGATATTCTGGTACAGTTGATGCAAAAGTAGATAATAATGTTCTTGCAAGCATGAACATTGATATTATAGTTGAAACAAGACCAAATGGCTATATTGTATGGGATGACGGTCTATATTTAAACAATAGGCCAGCAGTTGATGATCCAGGAAATTATAATGGAATTGGTGTAGCAGTATTTACTGATCATACATGGGGCACTTTACCATGGATTGTCATGTTCGATTTCTGGAAAGAAATGACATTTCCACCTTTAAACTTTGCAGTTAAGCCTTCAGCAGCAATATCTATAATATTAGATGCAATAGCTGAGAATCAATCTGCAAATATACCTCCATGGAGGCATGAAGCATTCTTTAAAGACCTAGTAACAAGAACCTTTGCCAATGCAAGTGGTTTCTTATTACTAGATAATCAACACTTTGATCCATTTAATGGATTATACTTCTCAAGAGAAGTATCTTACGCTCCTGAACAAAGATTCGTAAGTTATACAGCTAGAGATATTATGGTTTCAATATTAAGTAATGGAGGTACTTTAATAGTATTTGCTGAATATGGTTCAGCAAATAGTGTAAGACCTACAGGAACAGCGAATCCATACAACATGAACTGGGTATTAAGCTATGTAGGTTCAAGGGTATACTTCCCAACAGGGGTAAATACTTCAGCTAAAAGAGATGCAATGCCTTTAGCTCATGGTACTCCAACGGGAGAAAGACCTTTACTTGCAGGATGGACAAGATTTACTCCTCAGTACTTACCTTATGCAACATTGAATTCATATTATTACTTTGGCTATTTATACGGGTTACTTAATGACTTAGAATGGAATATGACCAATGAAAAATTATTCTTAGATGTTAACAGATTAAATTTGGATGATGTCTCAACATATAGTAAGTACGTATTACCTAGAGTAATTGAAACACCGTCACCATACCCACCATTAACAACATATTTATATGAAATAGAAGTTCCAAATGCAGATTATGTAATAGTAGCCTTTGATTATATCATAGCTACTGAAGGGGCAATAATACAGGTCTTAGATTCAAATCTTAATCCTGTATGGACTTATAATGTAGCAATTGATACTGAAGAATACGGAATCTTATCATCTCCAGTAAAGGGTGTTGGAGGTTCAACTAAATTATATGTTAAATTCGCTTCAGGACCTGCTGTTAAACCAGGTTTTGATAAGGGTATTAAAATAAGTTATGTATTATACGCATCAACAGCTGCAGAAGATGAATTGGTACAGTTCTACGTTATAAATGAATACGATACACCATATACATGGACTACTTATGGAGTAAACAAAACATGGCAATCTGGAAGATATAGAGTTGCAAGCTGGAATGCATTAGCAGGTAAACACGGAATGGCGTTAGTTTTAGATACAAAATTAACCGGTATAATTAGTCAATATGGTTATGTACCTTTACCAAAGGCTAAAGTAATTGCTTTTGGACAAGCAGCATGGTTTGATAGCTGGTACTGGCAACATTCAGTAGGTTTCGTTGACTATCATATATTTGGTGCTATAAGTAGGCATGTTGTTAATCTGAGAATATTCATAGCTTCAGTATTACAATATGCAGCAGGATATTATGAAGCAGTAAAGACTGGTGCAGGAGCTCTAACATCCTTCATCCAATACTTGAAGACAATAGTAGATGAAGCAACAGCAGCGGGAATGACTGTAACAGATGTCCAAACTCTAATAGCACAAGCTGAAGCAAAATTATCAGAGGTATCAAGTTTAACAAAATTAGGTGATTACATAGGAGCTTCAGTACCATTAAGAGAGGCAAATTCAACTGCATGGAATGCTGCCAATAGTTTACTTGATCAACTTGAATCACAGGTAAATGCTATAAGGAACTCTGCAATAAATGCAATAAATGATGTCAAATCCTTTATAGAATTTGCTAAATCATCAGGAATAGATGTTTCAGAAGCTATAAGCATGTTAAATAACGCAATTTCAAAATTCAATTCAACAGATGAATCATACAATAAATATAGCAGAGGCTTAATAGAAACATGGATAAGCTTAGTAAGTATTTATAAAGATTACCGTGCATCAAGCTCATTGGCAATTCAAGCTCATAATACTGCAGGAAGCTTAGTTTTTAATGCAGCAGATGCTGAAAGGAGGTTTGCATTTGATGCATATAATAAAGCAAAGGATGCAATACAAACCTATAGGAATGCAGGTTATGCTGAAAAAGCTACCACATTGGCTACATTTAACAGCGCAATTTCATTATACAATGAAGGTCTAAATGAATTGAACAAATATGTAGCAGGCGATACAACTACATACAGATATCCTATAAACGCTATAAGTAAGTTCAAGCAAGCATACGAATTAGCTTTAAAGGCATATCAGTTATTATTAGCAGATGCAAAGGAAAATGCAGCTTCACAATTGGCAAGTGCAAGAGCAAGAATTGAAACAGCAAGAGCAACTCCAAACATTAACAGAGCTGCTCTAGCAGATCAAGAATCTATATTGGCTACATTAGAAGCAAAGTTTGCAACGGCACAAACATTGGATGATTTCATAAGTATTGCAAAACAAGCAGCGTCTGTAGATTCGAATGTTAAGAAATTAATTGAGGAAGCAATTATTACAACACCAACACCGACACCATTCCCATTATTCCAGTTAATTATAATAGTAATACTGTTAATATTGCTAATATTCCTAATAGTATACGCAGCTGTAAGAAGAAGGAAAACATAATTTTTTATTTAAATAAATTTTTTTTTCTTTTATTTTATTGTTTTTCTATGTATAAAATTTTAATAACAGATCATATACTAGATGATGCGATAAAGATATTAAAGAAGGAAAATTTTGAAGTAGAATACAATCCTGAAATAGATAAGGTAAATCTAAAGGGAAAAATAAAGGACTGTGATGGATTAATTATTCGCGGTAGAACTAAAATAGATAGGGAAATTTTAGATAATGCAAAGAAATTAAAGATCATAGTTAGGGCAGGTGTTGGGTTAGATAACATAGATTTGGATTACTGTAAAACTAAAAATGTTAAAGTGTTTAATACCCCGTTGGCTCCAATTAATTCTGTTGCAGAATTAACAATTTGTTTAATTTTAAGTTTACTAAGAAATCTTTATGAAGCCAATAAATCGTTAAAGGAAGGTAAATGGTTAAAAAAGTATTTCATAGGATTTCAATTAAAGGGCAAAACTGTTGGTATAGTAGGTTTTGGAAGGATAGGCTATGAAGTTGCTAAAATATTAACATGTTTTGGTTGCAAAATAATCGCCTTTGATATAGATATTTCAAGGAAAAAATTGGCAGAAGAAATCGGAGGAGAATTTACTACTGATTTAGATTATGTACTTTCAAATTCAGATATTATAACAATTCATTTACCTTTAAATAGTTCCACATATAAAATGTTTTCCAAGGATGTTTTAAAGAAAATGAAGAAAGATTCGTTCTTAATAAATACTTCGAGGGGCGGTATAGTTGATGAAGAAGCTTTACTTGAAATGTTAGAATCAGGACATATAGCAGGAGCAGCTTTAGATGTTTTTGAAAATGAACCACCCATTACTGAAGTTGAGAAAAGATTAATTTCGCATAAAAATGTTATATGTACTCCTCATATAGGAGCGCAAACTTATGAAGCATTAAAACAAGAAAGCATAGAAGCAGCTGAAATAATAGTAAAGTTTTTTAATGAAGAAATATATATGATAGCAACTTCAACAAAAATTGATTCGTTAAAAAAAATAGCTGAACTAGTTAAAAAAGAGAGAAAAGAACTATCCGTAAGAAATTTACTTTTAAAATCTTTGGAAAATAATCAAATTAAATTTAAATTAAATAAACAAGCAGCTTATATGAAGAAGTTATCCTTTGTAACAGTTAAAGAAGAAACACCATTAGGAGCTATAGAATTTAAAATTTTTTCAGAAAATATAAAGGAAATTATAGATTATATAGCTCCATTGCCAAAAATAAAAACTTTACAATATAGAACTAGAGAGTTTAATATAGAGGAAACAGAATAAACAAATTTTTAATTCTAAGATATGGGATAAGTTTTTGTTTAGATTTCTAGGGTTAAAAAATCATGTGCCAGAATTGTATTTTCAAAAACTTCTTTACTTTCTAATAGTAAAATATCTCCTTCATCATACCTTACTCCTATATGGGTTAATACCAAGGTTTTAACGTTTGCTAATTTAGCTATTTTTGCTGCATCTCTAGCAGTAGAATGTTTATACTTTCTTGCTTTTACTTCTTCATCATCCCCAAAGGTAGCTTCATGAATTAAAACATCAGCTTCCTTGGCAAATTCGATTAATTCTTCACATGGAGCTGTATCACCTGAGTAAACTATTATTTTACCTTTTTTTGGTTCAGTTAAGACATCTGAGGGTTTGATTACTCTCCCATCAGGAAGTATTACTTCCTTACCTTCCTTAAGCTTTTTTAAATATGGTCCAGATTTGATGTTTAATTCAATCAATTTTTCTTTGGAAATTCTTGGAGGCTTATTCTTTTCCTTTATTTTATATGCGAAAGCTTCTATACTATGTTTTACTTTAATTGCATATACCTCAAATTTATCCGTTTCACAAACTTTACCCTCTTCAACTTCGTTTACTATTACTTTATAAAGTCTAAAAGGCTTAGTTAGATTATCCATAAATTCAAGATAAGATTTTATTCCTTTTGGTCCATAAACGAACAAATTTTTCCTTCTTAAATCCAAACCCATGCTCCATATCAGTCCATGCAACCCTAACATATGATCTCCATGCAAATGTGTTATAAATATATGCGTAATTCTATTTGGATTTAAGTTTGCGTGCATAATTTGTCTTTGAGTTCCTTCACCGCAATCTAAAAGTATAACATCTTCTCCTATTTCTACAGCTATCGAAGGCATACCTCTTTTTTTAGTAGGTTTGCTTCCCGATGTACCTAAAAAATACAATTTAACCATAATTAGATAATATATATATCCATCTTATTAATGAAGATCTAACTTTTTGAGGATATTTTAGTATAATTTTAAAGTTTTGATTAAGATTGGATTCCGTTGTTAGTATACATGCAAGAATTCCTTTATAATTTGAGAGTTCATTTAAAAAACCTTTAACAAGTTCAGAATGTCTAATTCCCTTCGTTGAAGAAGCAATTCCATAAGGCGTATCTGTTGCAATGTATTTTATTTTTCTTAAAGGTAATTTAAGAGCTGAAGCATTTATTAAATCAACATTATAAATATTATAGAACTTTAAATTCTCTTTGGCTCCTTTTAACATTCTAATATCGATATCAATACCAATGCAATGTTTAACAAAGAAGGAAGCTTCTATCAAAAATCCTCCTACACCACAAAAAGGATCCAATAAAAATTCATTTATTTCTACTTTGGATAAATTAACAAATAATCTTGCAAATTTAGGAATCATTGATGAAGGATGAAATACCTTTCTTTTACTAGGCCTCCTTTCTTCATAACTTTTCCTATAACTTTTAGCTAATAAAATTCCTAAAAAAATTTTTTCGCTAATGATGTAACCCCTTATTATTATTTCAGGGTTTTCAAGATTTATCTTATAACCTGCTTTATAGAAGAATTCACCTATAATTCTTTCCAATTTCTGTACTTCAGGCTTGTATTTATGTTCATATGATTTTATTCTTACACATATAGATTTTGTTTTTTCTATATTAAAAAGATTTAAATTAAAATTTTTATAAAGATTTAAAAAATCTGATTCAAGAATTATTTTAGTTACTTCTCTTACCATGGAACATCTATAACACAAATATTCAGCTAACATTTCTTCCGTCTCTAAAAACAACAAAAGACCTGTTCTTCCTAAATATTTATATTCTATGTTCAAAGATTCTATTGTAAACAAAACTTCCTTTTCAGCTAAATCTACTATATCTCCAATTAACACAACACAAATTTTGCTTAACCCATTTACCACCTCATCCTTTCAAGTTCCCTTAAATCCTTTGTTTCCTTTTTAAACTGTTTATAATGATTTTTACATAGATAAACTCTTCTTGAAGAAGATTTAAATTTTAAAGAAGTAGATGAAGCTAAGCTATATGATACTGATTTTTCAGCCTTTTCTTCACACCCTTCAACATCGCAATTTATTCCTTTTGATATTTTGCCCATTATTCCCTTTCACGTTGTTTCTTTTTCCATTTATGTTTATGAGTTTCCTTTAGCTTTAATTTTAACAATCCTCTGGATTTTTTTCCTGCAGTAGTTAATCCTCTAAATACTCTTTTCCTATGTTTTTTAGCAAGTTCTTTCTTGTCTATTCTTTTCTTAGGAAGTTTTTTAACCAATTCCTTTAGTAAGTTTAAATCTATTTTTTTTAATTTTTCTACGTTTTCTTGATATTTTGTTTTTCTTCTTATATCTACGGGAATTTTTAATTTTAAAGCTTCTTTAATAGTTAGGTTTACTTCTTTTAATTCTTGTTCAGAAAATCCTTTAGCTTCCTTAATTTTACCCTTTGATATTACTATTGGTTTTAATTCTTTTAATATATCTTGTATAGTTTTTTCACTCATTCTCCTCTATATAACCAATTTAAATTCTTATCAGATTTTATAGCTGGATGATATGGATCAACCATTATTACTTCGTACCATTTATATTTTCCATCTTCAGCCACGTAATAAGAATTAAGAACTTCTAAATTTGGGAATTTCCTTTGAGCCTTTTCTTCTGCTATTAATCTTAAACTTTTCTTTATAGTTAATCTTGTAGTACCCATCCTTTTTGGTCTTCTACCACTATTAGGTCTTTCCCTTTCCATTTTACCCTTTTTAACCCTAACTCGGACAACAATTATTCCTTGTTTAGCTTTATATCCTAACATTCTAGCTTTATATATTTTTGTAGGTTTTTCTATTCTAACAACAGTAGGTTGTTTCCTCCATTCTATTAACCTTTTTTTCAATTCTTCTTTATATGCTTCGTTAATTAGCTTTACGTATTTTCTTAACATATTAACTTTCTTTTATTTCTTCCTTAAAAAACTTTACTATTATTTCAGCTGCTTCTATGCTTTCTTGTTTTAATGCTTCATAAGTTTGCGCTCCTATATGAGGAGTACATATAACATT
>AQYM01000011.1 GCA_000380705.1 Crenarchaeota archaeon SCGC AAA471-B05 | reverse complement strand
AAATATATTTTAAAAATTAAAGTTAAATTAATATTCGGGAAATATGAATTTTTAGCTTTAATCTTTTTAGCAATACCTATTATTTATTATATCTTATACTTTTATTCTGAACCGTATTTCTCATTATCTCCCAGCGGCGATTATTATTATTATGTTTATCATTATAAAACCCTTTATGCAGGAGATATTATTAATTATTATTTAAATAGGCAATCGATATTTGCACCCGCATTATTCTTGGTTTCGTTTCCTTTAGATGTTCCTTTTTCATTTATATCTATTAGGTATTTGGTTGCTTATTTTGATATTTTAACAGGCTTAATGATATATTCGGCTACTTTGATTGCAACTAAAAATAGAAAATGGGCATTAATAGCATTATTGTGTTTTAATATAATTCTTTTCGTAAATTATTCAGCATATTTTTTTAGTGGTTTTTTTGCAAATATCTTGGCAAATTTTATGAGTCTAGCTTTAATATACTTGATTTTTTATTTAAAGGAAGAAAATTTAAAGAGTTACTTTTTCTTAATCATATTAACCATATCTACATTAGCTATACATATTAGCGTAGGATTGTTATTCATAACGTTATTAATAGTTTTTTTACTTTCACTTAGAAAAAAGTTTTTTAAAATTCCAATAAAAAATATGTTAATCACCATAATACCATTTTTTATAACAATCATACTTGGTTTTACTGTAATTAAAGCGTATGGTGAAATGCCGCTGTTAATTTATTTCTTCCAACATGCACTTAAAGATATTAATGTAGTATTCCTTACCCCATCAACTCAAGAAGAAAATCCTATATCATATGTTATTAATACTTATTTTAGATTTCTAATACCTTATACCTCTATTACATTACAACATTTTTTATTATTCTACCCCTTACTTATTATTCCTTTTATTTCATTTAAATTTTATAAAGAAAAATTCATATTACTTAATTTGATTTGGTTTTTTGTTATTTTAATTTTTTCAAATATATATTTTTTACAATACATTAGATTTTCATTTATATTATATATACCAACAGCAGTATTATTATCATTTTTCATATATAAAGCATTTGATAAATTCTCAGAGTCCATTTCAAACATTAAACTTCTTAAGAAACCAATATACATACTGTCTTTACTATTTTTAATTATAGTTGCCATATCTACAAGTGCATTTATAGCTCCAAAATTTGCATTACAGAGCATATCATTAAACGCAATTCACAATTATGAGAATGATATGTTTGATGCGATGAATTATATAAAGGAGAATTTTAGTAATTATACCGTAATTATCTACACAGAAAAGCTGATGTACCTTGAATTGTATTATAATATTAAAGTTATACACTCGATTTATAAACCTACAGAATTGAATTACACAGAAAATTCAATAGTTGTTGTAAACAAAGGAATATTTACTTACTATTACGATAATCATGTGGAAACTGTAGATTTAGTTATGGAATTTGAAAAAGCTGGTTTTAAAAAAGTTTATGAAAATGGGCATGTAGTGATATTTATACCTCCATAATTCTTTTCTCTTCTTAAATTTTTAAATTTATTTACTCTTATTAAGATTTGTATCTATGGAGTATTCCAAACAACTTATAGAGAAAATACAAGAAAAGAAAGCTAGAGTATGTATAATTGGCTTAGGAAATGTAGGTTTGAAATTAGCCACAGAAATAGCCGAAGAAGGTTATATTACCTTTGGCATAGACATTGATGAATATAAGATAAAACTAATTAATGAAGGTTTTAGCTATATTAACGATGTTTCTGAGCTAACAATTAAAAAGTTAATAAAGAGCGAAGTTTTTAAGGTTTCTACGAGTTATGAGCTTGTAAAAGACGCAGATATAATAATAATTGCAGTAAATACACCTTTAGACGAATACAAAATACCTAATTTTGATTACTTAAGAATGGCTATAGAAGAATTATTAAAATATGACTTGAGAGGGAAATTGATAATATTAGAAAGCACAGTTTATCCAGGAGCCACAGAGGAAATAATAGGTAAAAGATTATCTAAAGTAGGTTATAAAATAGGAGAGGAAATCTTTATAGCTTACTCGCCCGAAAGAATAGACCCAGGTAGTAATATAAAGTTTAAGGAAATACCAAAAATCGTTTCAGGCTTAACTGAAACTTGCGCTAAACTAGTTGAAGAATTCTATAAGAAAATAATTAAAGCAGCTGTATATAAAGCATCTTCTACCAAAGTTGCTGAAATGACAAAATTATTAGAGAATTTGTTTAGATTGGTAAATATTTCTTTAATATACCAAATAGCTATATTATGTGAAGAAGCAAATATTAATGTTTGGGAAGTTATTGAGTTAGCTAAAACTAAACCATTTGGATTTCTACCATTTTATCCAGGACCAGGCGCAGGTGGTGCTTGTATACCAAAGGATCCACGGATTTTATTATGGTGGGCTAAGAAGTATAGTTACTTACTAGAATTTATTGAAACAGCAGTTAAGATTAACGATGAAATGCCTTATTATATTTACAATAAAATATTAGAAATTCTCAATAAAAATGGGATTTCAGCAAAGAATTCTCGAATTTTAATAATCGGAGTTAGTTATAAAAAGAATATAAACGATACAAGAGAAAGCGCTGCTATAAAGGTAATAAAATTACTTTTAGAATTAGGAGTTAAAATATCTTACCATGACCCTTATGTGCCAAGTATTAACATTGATGGTCATCAAATAAGAAGTATTGAGCTAAACAGTGAAAATATTAAAAACAATGATTTAGTAGCAATTTTTACCGATCATGATTCAATTAATTACGAACTTATATTTAATGAAGCCAAATTTATCCTTGATACTAGAAATGTATTTAAAAATAGGCATCTCTCAAAGATATATACGCTAGGCAAAGGTCAAAATTTTTAAATAAATAAATAAAAAGTTATTCTATGGATTTAGAAAAAGAATTAATTAAGATCATCGAAAAGAAGAGGAAAATTACCTTTAATGAACTAATTAATCACTTTTCTAATAAGGATCAAAATGAGATAATTAAAGCGTTGGATAAATTAGAAGACGAAGAGAAAATAGTAATCGAGCCCTATTTACCTAAAGATATAATAAATAATAGGTATTGCTAAAAAGATTAAAGCTAAAAATTCATATTTCCCGAATATTAATTTAACTTTAATTTTTAAAATATATTTAAATATAAAGATAATTGCTATAAAAATTGATATTAAAATATAAATTATATAAATATTAATTAATATATTTAGCAATAGTAAAACTGTTGTAATAAATGCCAAAGCTCCAATACTAAAAGCTTGGCTTATGGAATAAAACTCTAATGCTGTTACTTCTTTTTTATTAAATAATAATAAAGAAAATATTATACCTGGTAATGTTAAAATAAGAATGGATAAGGTTATTTTCTCTATCATAATGCAGTAACGTAGAGGGTTTCTAAAGTTTCTAAAGCTCTTTCTAAACTCGTAATAGGGGTTTCATTTTTCCGTATAGTTTCCAAGAAATATTTTATTTCCTTTTCTAAAGGTTCAAATTTTTCTAAAGGTACAGTTTCACCTATTTCTTTTCCTTCAATTTGTTTAATAACTTTTAAATCAATTTGCTTTATTATTTCTTTAGGCAAAAGTCGTAAGTTTTTCTTTTCGTCTAAGAAATTTATTTGTGCTATTTTTTCTTCACCAATTACTATAGCTAATCTTATTTTTTCTTCACTTAACCATGTAGCAGAAGCTATCAATCTAACATTACTTTGTGATACAGCTTCAACCGAAACAAAATCTATTTGTTTTTCTCTAAAAAAGGCATTCTTTATAACATTTTTAACGTAAAATTTTTCCCAATCGAGTAAATATCTAGCAAAAGTGAAGTCATGGACAAGTAAATCTTCGTTCACACCAACTTCTGTAAATCTATAAGGATACTTACCAAATCTTATAGTTAGTATTGCGTTTACTTTCCCTAGTTTGTTAATGTTTTTCTTTAAAGTAATTGTAGCAGGGTCGAAACAAATAATATCAGCTGACATTATACGTACATTTCTTTCTTTGGAAATTTTTAATAATTCATATCCTTCTCTTAAATAAGCCAATGGTACTATTGGTTTTTCGATTAAAATGTTATTTATACCCATTTCGATACATTGTTTGGCTACTTTTACACTTTCATGTGCAGGAGTAACTATACATACACTATTAAGCTTCTCTTCTTCGATCATCTTCCTGTAATCTTGATAAAATCTAGCGTACTTTTCAGCTTCTCTCTTCAAATCTGGATTTAAATCTGAAATGGAAGAAAAATAACATAAATTTTCATTACTTATTTTTCTTAGCACTCTTGCATAGTTCCTTCCCATTACCCCAAAACCTATTAAACCTATTCTTATTTCTTTCATTATTTAAAAAATTCGTTAACACTTTTTATTATATAATCAACTTCTTCTTCTTTAAGAAATGGATGCATCGGCAAAGATAACACAGTTTTACAGGCTTCTTCAGTATTAGGTAAGTAAACCGAGGAAAAATCTTTGTAAGATTTTTGTAAATGGATTGGCAAAGGATAGTGAATTATTGTTTCAATACCTTTTTTATTTAGATAAATCTGTAATTCATCTCTTCTTTTATTAGCTATAACAAAATAACCGTAAGCATGAGTAACATGGGGAGGTTCTTCTTGAAAAGTCACTTCTTCTGTTAACTCCTCACGGTAAATTTTGGCTATTTCCCTCCTTTTTTTAATGAAATAATCCAAATATCTTAGTTTTATTCTTAATATAGCTGCTTGTATTTCGTCTAATCTACTATTGTAGCCTATAATTTCATGATAATATTTAATTTTTTGGCCATAATTCCTTAGCATTCTTAATCTTTCATTAAATTCCTCTATGTTCGTTGTAATTATTCCACCATCTCCATAAGCACCTAATATTTTTGCAGGATAAAGGCTAAAGCATGCTATATGTCCGAAATTTCCCACTTTTTTATTTTTATATAAGGCTCCGTGAGCATGGCTACAATCTTCTATAACCCATAGTCCTTTATTTTCTGCAATCTCAATTATCTCTTCAACTTCTGCCGGAAGGCCATACATATGATTAACTATGATTGCCTTGGTTTTTTCGTTTATACATTCTTTAATTTTACTCACTTCTAAATTGTAACTTCGCTGATTTATATCACAAAATACTGGCTTAAGACCATTTCTAACAACACTATCAGCTACAGCTATAAAGGTAAATGATTGTAATATAACTTCACTTCCTTTAGGTAAATTTAAACAATGTAAAGCTAATACTAAAGCATCAGTTCCAGAAGCAACTCCTATGGCATATTTGCAGCCTATATAATTAGCGAATTCTTTTTCAAAAGCTTCAACATTCGGACCCAATATAAAACGACCACTTAATAATACTTCCTCTAAATTTCTATCTATTTCTTTTTTTAAAAAAAGATATTCGGATCTTAAATCTAAAAAGGATATCTTGAATTTTTCCATAAAAAATTATAGTTTTATGCTTTTAAATTCTCCTTCTTTTACTAATACAGGACCCGCATCAGGCAATCTTATCCAGTAATAGCCTTCTTCTACAGCATTATATTTTTTAACCGGAGGCAACTTTTCATTGAATGCAAGTTTAATATAAATCCAAGGCATATTGCAACCTAAATAGGAATAAAAATCATTTGTTGTAAAAAATCTTCCTGCATTTATTTCTGTTATACATGGAATTCCCTCCTTGTTGCATTTCATATCAACACAAAAAATCCCGTTTGGATTTTCATCTATAGCTTTTATTGCTTCAGTTGCTATTTTATTAACTTCATCATTGTTAACTGTAACAGCTACTGAAGGAGTAGATGTTTGTCCACTGGGTGTTATATTTCCAAAAAGGTATTCCAATCTTTTCCTTGCCTGTGAAACTATAAGTTCTCCGTTTTTCCATAAACTTTGGAAAGCATATTCTTCACCTGGTAGGAATTCGCAAATCATAAAATCTTTTAAATCAAGTCCTTCTTTACATTTCCAATAATCTATCCAAGCTTCTATTTGAAATGGATTATATGCTGGTAAAGAAGCCTTTGATCCCGCACCTTTTATAGCTCTAACCCAAACCTTACCTTCCCTATCCTTTAATTCTTCGTAATATTTTTTAATATCATCTTTTTTATTTATCGCATAAGTTTTTGCTACAGGTATTCCCTTTTTTTCAAGCAACTTATTTGTTTTAAGTTTATCTTGGCATATTTCTATAGTTTCATGCTTTGGTAAAAAAGTTCTAGCTTTAATTTTATCTCTATTTTTAGATAAAACAAAGACTTCAATATCAGGTTGAGCATGAACAAAATCTATATTTTCCTTTTCTATTATTTTGTTAATTATGTTTATATAATTTGGACTTGTAGCTCTTTCTACTAAATATGTCTTATCAGCATTAACTAGTTCCAAATGGTATTTATTGATATCTGTAGCTACAATATAAAATTTTTCTGGTACAATTCTAAGCGATTTT
This sequence comes from Crenarchaeota archaeon SCGC AAA471-B05, assembly GCA_000380705.1. Lineage (GTDB taxonomy): Archaea > Thermoproteota > Thermoprotei > Gearchaeales > Gearchaeaceae > SCGC-AAA471-B05. The sequence goes on along the minus strand of AQYM01000011.1, from coordinate 10,948 downwards.
ATAAAATTTATTCCTGCAGAACCTCCTGCACCCAATACTAATATTCTTTTCATCAGGTTAATTTGATGAATATTCTTCCTATAGCTCCTTTATTTTTTAACTTTGTATATGCTTCATTTACCTCTTCTAAATTTATTATAGAATCAATAATTGGCTTTATTTTACCCTTAGATGCTAATCTTAAAGCTTCTCTTACTTCTCTTTTCCTTGAACTTAAGCTACCTAATATTGCAACTTCCCTTAATATTAAAAGACCTAAATTAACTTGGACAGGTTGGACTTTTACGTTCCCTATAGCTATTACTTTTCCTCCCCATTTAACACTTCTGAAGCTTTGCTCAAAAGTAGGTTGACCTACAGATTCTATTACTACATCTACACCTTCGTTATCAGTTATTTTCTTTACTTCTTCAACAAATCCATCTTTTGCTACTATTATATGATCAGCACCTACTTCTTTTATTTTATTTACTTTCCATTCAGAGCTTGTTACCGCTATAACTTTAGTTTCTAAAGCCTTTGCTATTTGTATAGCGTGGATCCCCACACCACCTCCTGCTCCTGTTACCAATATCCAATCATCTTTTCTAATTTTTGCCCTATATTTTAATGCATGTATAAGCATTCCAGTTAGACATGCAGCTATGACAGCATTTTCTATACTAGCCTTTCTAGGTATCTTAACTAAACTATTAACGTGAACTTTTACATATTTAGCATACCCTCCGTTTACATCTTCCCCATATGTAAGTTTATTTCTGCATAAATTTTCCAATCCTAATTTACAATTCTTGCATTGACCACAGGGAATATAAATCAAAGAAGCTACCCTATCACCTACCTTAAATCCTTGAACATTTTCACCAAGTTCAATTATCTTACCAGCTATTTCATGTCCTGGTATTATTGGTAATTTAACTCTTGGAAAATATCCTTCATAAGTTAAAATATCTCTGTAACATATTCCTGTATATTCTTGTTCGATTATTACTTCATAAGGACCCGGCTTAGGAATATCTGTATCTTTAACAATTAAAGGTTTGTTAATTTCAGTTAAAAATGCAGCTTTCATAATTTAATTTATCATTCAAATTATATTTTTTTATAAATATTGAACACAAACCCAATGAAATTTCCTACGAAAGGAATTTGCTTTAAAACTTCCTCTATAAAATTTATTCCTGTATCTTTAAAGATTTGCATTTTTGGTTAAAATTACATAAAAATAACGATGTATACCAACAAAGAATGTTAAATAATAGAGCAATCTTCCAGAAATAAATTTTCCTATTATTAGCCATATGAAGATAAAATTAATGCTAAAGATACAACGATTATTTTGAATATTTCGTTGAAGTTTATTTTTAAATCAAAGGCATCTTTAATAAACTTCAATGCTAAAAATAAGATGGTCATCTACCAATAAGACATCAATTAATGCTCTTATAATTGAAAACATAGGTATTAAAGTAATATTTTACTACTGTTGTGAGTATAACATAAATTAATAATAAGTTAAAATAAATCTTCGAATATCCTTATGCTGCTATAAAATAACCTGTTATTAACCAAAGCGGTAAAGTAAAAATAAAATTATTTTGAATTCTTTAACGTACTTATCGCTTGTTGAAAATCACCTCTTTTTTTAGTAACGAATAACAAAAAATCGAAAATCTTGTACTTTAGTACAGATGAAGAAAACAGATTTATTTTGGATATTTTTTTAGCTTACAAAGATTGAAAGTCCAGCTCTTTTAGGGCTGGGATGAAAAATTTAACTATAATATTTTTAAAAACTATCAGAATTTCAATGAAGATTGCTATAAACTTTAAATGGGTTTCTTTTAGTCTCTTGACTATCCCTCAAATTAGAGGTGTAATCGTTAATCTACGCGGGAACCTGTCTTTAGGACGTGAGTCAAAATTAATAAAACAAACTAATCTAAATTTTTGTATATTTTATATGTCTCATTAGCTATTTTTCTCCAATCAAGATGTTCTTCTGCAAATTTCCTTGCTTCTTTTGAAATTTTTTCCCTTAATTTTTCATCTTTATATAAATTTAATAACGAATTAGCTAAGTCTTTTACATTATTCGGTTCAACCAAAATTCCATTTATATAATTTTTTATTACTTCTCTAAAAGAAGGAATATTACTGGCTATTATAGCTCTTCCACAAGCCAATGCTCTATGAAGTGGTCCACTTTTATGTAAACCTCCAAGATAAGGTAAAACGAATATATCTGCTGAAGCTATACAAGAAGGAAGAATTTCACTGGGAACGTATCCTGTAAATATTACTCTGGTTTCCAATCCGTATTTTTTAACCAAATATTTTAAGTAATTATAATACATTATGTTTTCCTTTTCCTTTACCATTCCAGCAATTATCAACTTTGTATCTGGCATTTTATCTGCTACTTTTGAATAAGCATGAATTAAAACATGATGTCCCTTTCCTTTACCTATAAAGCCAAAGCTCATTATTATGAAATAATTAGAATCTAAACCATACTTTTCCAAGAAATCTTTTTTAGAAACGTTTGGATTAAACTTTATTACATCAGCACCATGATGCATTAATATTATTTTTGAATCCTCAATGAAGTGATACTTTTTTATTATTTCTGCTATAGACTTAGATAATGTTATTATTTTTCTTGATTTTTTGTATATATAATTAAAAAAAGGGAAATAATGTATTTGTCTTAAAGACGGTGCATCATGTGAAGTTATAATTAAGGGTTTATTTATAAACAAAGGAAAAAATAGAAAGGGGATTTTAAAAGTAAAAGTAGCTGATTGAAAATGAACAATATCAGGATCGATAATTTTAATTAAAGAAACTATATCAGTATAATGCGATTTTTTGTTTTCATTTATAAATCTAAAAATTTTTATTCCATTTATTTCATCTACTTGTCCTTTACCTATAGATAAAACTGAAACTTTGCAAAGAACTTTAATGTATTGTACTAATTCAAAAGTATAATCGCCTACACCATCTATTTCGGGCGGAAATCTACTTAAAAATAGAACATGCATATATTTTAATAATTTTTGGGATATTTATTTTTAAATACTATTTTTTAATTAAATATAAAAATAAAAAAAAAATTAAATTTTTATAAAAATTTATCATATGTTTCCTGGTAAGCATTTAACCATTCTTTTATAGTATTTTCAATGGAAAACCTTTCTATAGCAAATTTTCTGTTATTTTTTTCCATTCTTTTTGTTATATAACCTACGGTTAATAATTCAAATATTTCCTTCTTATTAGGCTCTGTATATTTAAATAAATCTGTTTCTATAGGTGGTGGTATTATTTTAATTAATTTATTTTTAAAATCGATAAAATTGAAATTATTCTTAAGAATGTTAAAAGTTTTAAAAGAATCAAAAATTAATGTATTTGCTTTAACTATACATTCAATCTTATATTTATTAATAATTCTTTTAAACAATTTAATTATTTTTTGCACTGAATTATTAACGCTATAATTTATAATTGGGTTTTTCCATTCTGCTTTCCATAGGTATTCATCAACAAATTCCACATTTGGATATTTGTATTGGTCCAATAATGAATAGCTTAGAATAACTTACATAAAGGATTCACTCGAGATGAAACTGTAAATAAAAACATATGGTGAAGAATATCCACTTTATCAATCAATTTTGAATCAATTAAATATATTTAAAGAAAAACAAAGAAATATTTACAAAATCTCTTTTTGTTATTCCTGTTTCAATGACAACTGCATTGTTTATATCTCCTCTTAATTTCCCTGTAATTGCTATGATTTTGAAATAATTAGAAATGCCTTTTATTATATTATAAGCCCAAGCGTATTCACCACCGTAATTAGGATCTAATAATAAATTTGCCGGCGCATAAAAATTTTTAATGACATTTTTCATTTAAACGAGATTTTAAAACTTTTTATATATTCCAAAAACAAAAGATATTAAGTTTCCAGCATAAGGTATTTCTTTTAAGGAACTCTCCAAGAAGTTTATTTCTGAATCTTTAAAAATCTTTAATTTCTTTGTAATTAGTATATATATTGTAAACGATATTAAAATACAACTAAATAACAAAATATAGAATTGTGCTATAGTAATTATAATATTACTTAGCATTATCCATATAACATATGAAGGTACCACTGATATTAATGCAATAATAATTATTTTTATTACTTCATTAAATTTAATTTCTACATTTAATTGTTTTCTTACGAATCTTAAATAGAGTATATACGAAGGCCATCCTGCTATTAATGCTGAGATCAATGCTCCATATATTGAGAATAAGGGTATTAATACAGCATTTGAGATGGTTGCGCTTATTGCATAAATTATGGAATATTTGAAAGTTTTTTTAGTATATCCTTGAGACATAACCAAATTCACTAATACTAAACCCCCTGCACAATATGATAACCAATAAGCTCCGATCAGACTCAAATAAAGCCAACCATCGCTATAATAAGGACCGAAGAAAGCTACTATCAATTCCTTTGAGAAGAAGATTGTGAAAAAAGAAATAGGTGCTACAAAGAAGCTTATTATTCTAATTGTGAAATTCAAAGCTATGTTTAAATCTTCAGCCTTATTTAATTTTGAATAATTGATGAACATCAAGCTACCTATTGGGTATAAGAAAACATCTATGATTGGGTTAAATCTTTGCGCAACTGAGTAGTTTCCCAATTCTGCTGAGCTAGCATATCTTGAAATGAAGATTTCATAAATCCTTACTGAAGGTATTGTAACATAAGCAGATGCAGCAATAGGGAAGCCAAATTTCAGCATTTCCTTTACTTTATTGAAATCTATTCTATAATGTCTTAGGTATTTGAATAATATTATGAGTCCTGGTATTGAAGGAATAAGGGGCATGAGTATGAAATAAACAAATACGAGACCAAGAAATTGAAAACCTAAATATAAAGCCAAAGGGGCTAAAATTGATTGAACTAGAGAATATAATATTGTCATAAAACTAAAGACCCAAGTCTTATCAAGTATTAAAGTTATATTTTGCAAACTGCTAAAAAAGAAATTAAGGATTAGATATATTGCTAAAAAATGAATGAAAGGAATTATTTCCGGTTTAGAGTATAGATATATAACCAGAAATTGTCCTAAGAAATATGTGAACGCCGAGTATATTATCCAAAGAATTAAGTTGAAGCTAATATATGACCAGACATAACTTGAAATTTCCTGAAAATTTTTTTCTTTAAACAATTTTGCACATTTGTTAATGAGGCCATATGCCATTCCTAAGTCTCCTAATAGCACTGTGAATTGGGGTATAAGCAACAAAACGAAAAGCCATCCTAGAGGTTCTGAACTTCCATAAATCCTCGCTAACATTCTTGCAATGATAATTGAGCCAAAAATATTTAGTAATAGAGAAATTACTCTTCCTGCGAAGATGTAAGTTACACCTTTTGTATATGATTTACCTGTTTCTAAAACTTCCATTTCTCCGTAGTAGATTGAATAGTACTATTTAAGCTGAATCAGTCCTAAAAACCATGATATGTTATTCTGTTGAGCATTTCTCATAGTTTTCTATCTCTATTTATCATTCTTTTTAATTCTATTTTTCTTTTAACGTATTTATTTAACTTTTCTTCGATCACTTCGATACCCCAATATATTATATTCATAAAGATGCATTTAAAAGAATCACTAATTTTCGAAAAAATTCCAAGTGATTTAAGAAAAATTTAATTTTGTCTTTTAATTATTTATCAAAATTTATTTTTGCATAATTTCTAAACTATTTTTAAAAAAGCTCAAATATTTCCTAGCTACATTGTTCCAATCATGATTTAGAGCAATTTCTCTAGCTTTTTTAGAATATTTCTCATAAACTTCTTTGTTTATTAAAAGTTCAATTATATTTTCAGCCATATCCTTAAGATCGAATTTCTTTATTATTATTCCTCCCTCGCTGACTACTTCAGGTATGCTAGCAATGTTGAAAGCTACTACTGGCTTGCCACTAGCCATCGCCTCTAAGAATACCAATCCAAAACCTTCTATCATGGAGCATGAAACAAAGATATCACATGAAGAGTAATAGTACGGTAAATCTTCATCATTCACAAATCCTTCAAAGAAGACTTTATTTGTTAAACCCATTTCTTTAACAATTCTAATCAAATTATCCTTTTCAGGTCCATCTCCAACGATTACTAACGAAGCATCGATTCTTTTTTGAACATAATTGAATACTTTTATTAGCTTATCTACATTTTTCGTCTTACCTAAAGCACCTACAAAGAGAATCACATATTGCGATTTGAATTTATCCCTGAATATAGGTTTGTTATTAGGATTAAATTTATTTGTATCAACTCCTTCATGTATGACCTCTATTTTCTCGCTAGATATTTTGAAGGTTTCGATTATTTGTTTTTTTGTAAAATAACTTGGAGCAATGATGTAGTCTAGTTTAGTCGTTTTTGAATAAAGATTTGCAAAAGGTATTACGAATATGTCTTTAATGTTTTTAATATAATCGACATGATGGGCTAAGCCTATTTTAAGCTTTGTATTAGATAAGAAAGAAAAAGGCGATTGATTATTTAGCAATAAAACATCGCTATCTAGTTCTAATGTTTTCAATATTGAAGATAAAGAAAAGCTAAGATAATTTAGCTCAGCGATACTTGCAATCTTTCCAAGATATAAGGTTGCATCTTTAACTCTGAATATTTCAACGCCATCTTTTATATCATAGCTATTTCCTCCATTCCAGAAGGTAGTTACAACTCTTACTTTGCAATTATTAAGAGCTAAATATTTTGAAATGTTCTCAATATGCCTTTCTATACCTGTATAGACTCCTCTTTTAGGATATGGATAAACAGGAGTTGTGATCGTGATTTTTAACATCTTTAAAGCTTTATAAATATAATTTGAAGATGAAGTGTTTTAACTTTATGTTTTTAATAGATAAGCCTGTTTAACCTTTGATAAGATGAGTTCCTGTGAGTTCATATAGCCATAATTAAATTCAATCTTTTTTTAAATCATTAATAACCTTCGGCACATTAAAGGATACATATGCGTATGTTTAAATCTTCTCAGTAATTTTTCATGGTAAAACTGTAGAATCATTCACCAACAATTCCTTAAGTTTTAGGTTTATTTTACTTCTCATACTGCTTTAATTTTGAGCATATTTATGACCCTAGTCTCTTGATTATTTTTTTGCTATTTTTTAAAATTTTAATTTTTATCATATAAATAAAAATAAGCGTCTTCAGGTAAAGTAGATGATAATCTTTTAATGATTTTTCTAGTTATATAGTAGAAAGGCGTAGCTCATAAAATAGCAAAGTTACTCTTTAATAAAGGACATTTGTAAATATCTAATTCAAGACCGATCTTCTTTAATTCATAACCATATTTTATACCATCTCTTAAACCTAAAATAAAAGGTTTAAGATTCGAAATAGATCTTTCTAGAATTCTAATCATTCTAGTTAAAATTGTCATTACCATTTTGATATTGCTAACAATTAGAGAAGCGCAATATCCTTTTATCCAATGATAAGTAGCATGTTTTCTAACAACTCGAAATGTATCTCTCCACAAATGTCTCGCTGTAATATAAGGGATGCATTTTGAGGTTTATCCTATTCCACAATTTTATTCCTAAAATACTATCGTCAAAATAAAGAAACATAGCCCAAATAAAGGGATAATCACCTAATTTCTTCAGTACATCAATACGATAAATAGAATAGAAGCCTTCGCTGTAGGTAATGAAATGCTCCTCATTTAATAGTTTAATCTTTTCATTTCTTAATATTATGTTTGAAAACATGAACTCATCGAGAAGAGCTCCTGCAGAATATACCGAATCTTTGCCTAACCAAAGTATTATGCCTTGCAGCGCTCCGCAATGAAGATCTTTTTCCATAGCTTTTACCATTCTAGTTAAACTATCTGGATATACTATTGTATCATTGTTGAGCAAGACCAAATATTTCGCTCTAGGATCTCTTGCTAAATATCCTACATTATTACCACCTGTAAATCCTAGGTTACGCTTGTTCCTTATAATTTTAGCATTAAGACCTATTTCTTTCAGATAAGATACTATCTCTTCAAAGCTACCATCAGTTGAAGCATTATCAATAACAATTAACCCATAATTTTTATAATGCAATTTTTTTATGCTTAACAAAGATAACTTTACAATATTCATGATTTTAGAACTGTTATAATTAACCCATATTATGGATACCAAAGGATAATCGCTTGTAGTTCCTTCTTTAAGGTTTAATTCTTCACTCATTTTTCTACCAAAATTGTCCTTTAGTTATTATGCTTATCTTTATTTTCCTAACCATTATCTAACCAGTAAATAATCTATAGAGCATTTAGGGCTTTGCTTGTAATTTACTCTAAAAGCATCACTGTTGCGCTATTGGTCCTTCTAACTGCTTCTCTGTGTAGTAGCGTTTGCCATGCTATGTGTTTTCCTATTCCGAGATTAAGATCTCTCTTCTGTGGCGGTTCATCTATCCAGAACCATGGATCCCTTTCATATATATTGTGCACTATGAGATTCTTAGCAAACAGTTCTCTCACATGCTCATCCGGAACATCAGCACTCCAGAGCATATCGGGATCCTTAACAGCTTCTTCAAGCCAACCCCTCCACTTTTCAATAAAACTAGATGTGATCTCCTTGCTTCTAATAAGCTCAGTAATGACTCTATTAACATTCCATGAAGCTTGGTAGAGTTTTGAGAGCACATCAGGATTTCCACCACTCAATTTCCAAATATCCTCAAATTCCGGTTTGGGACTTGGTATCCTTTTATATAAAACTCCTCAAATCCCTTCCTAGGCATATTCCACATCGATCTTAGCTAAGCCTATCTATGTCTACCAATCTCCCTTCTAATTAAGCCTTCATTGGTTGCTACTATTACAACCTCTCTCTCATAGCTTCTTGGTGGGTATTCAATCAAATTTAGTAAGCTTTTAATGTATATCTCCGCCTTATCTAATCCTATAATCTGGAAAACCTCATCTAAAAGAATAGCTATTCTCTTCTTCCTCCATACGCTAATAAGCTCCTTAACAGTATCCATTGCCAATGTAGCCAGTTTAACTTCAGCTACACCGATAACTTCAGCTGCAGCCTCGCCCAATTTCTTTATAATATCCTTAACATCGATGTATGCAATAAACGCCTTGTGGAGCGGGTCAATGTAGATGGTATCGTAGCCAGCTTCCATCAAAACCTCAGCTGCTTGCTTAGCCACGCACTCTTACCACAACCTTCGGGACCGAAAACAACAACTGGATATCTAGTGCCTTTCTCAGCAAGCTCTTCTACTTGTTTTAAAGCTCTTTCTCTATCAATGAACTCAACTTCTAATCCAGATACAAATATCAGCTTAATCTTATTGTATACCATTGACCGGTTTTATTAAGGATTTACCGTAGATAAATCAGTTTTTCTCTGCATATATCGTTCCATGATCTGATAAATGATAAATTCCCCAATTGTGCTTAAATACTCTAAATTTTTTGAAACCTTTGTTTTTTAATCTGTTTATTATATAGTCTACTTTTGGTCTATTGAACCCTGTATATTCAATTTTCACTTTTTCAAATTTTGAAATAGCATCATCTTCTATAATGTAATATTCGCAACCTTTACAATCTGCTTTCAACAAGTATGGATTGTTTAAATTGTTTTCTTCTAAAATCTTTCCAAGAGAAATACTTTTTATCCTCAAAGTTTTTCCTTTAACTTGACTATATATGCTAAAACTTCCGCTAATGTTTTCTCCAACATTTACTTCGATTTCTTCATCTTTACCTACTGCTTCATTAAATTGCTTTATCCTATCTTTTAAATGGGGATTTAATTCGATGTTTTTCTTTAAATAATAAAAATTGATCGGATGTGGTTCATAAGCATAAACAATGGCTCCAAAGTTTGCATAATATAACGCTGTATCACCAACAAAAGCTCCTACGTCTACAATTACTTTATCTTTTAAATCAAATCCTATGAAATGAATATCATGAATAAAGGTTTCGGAGAAAATCAATGGATCTACTGAATATAAATAAAAGCGCAATCCGTTGGGTAAAATTAAAATCTTATTCTGCCAATCAACATGCCAACAATATTCACAATTATCTTTTGTATCCTTTAAAGGAACACTCTTATATAATTCGTATAAAACGTAAGCTAGCCATTTCGTTTCTTTATTAGAATCTATTATTAAACCACTTCTGAATTTCAATTTCACTTTATCTTTAATACCTGCGAAATATAAAATTGCATCGCTAAAATTTTCGAATGTTCTGGCTATATTATCAATTTCTAAAATAAAATTGATCCTTCTCTTCAAAGAAAAATATAAAGGAAGAAAAGTTCTAAATTTTATCATAAGTCATATCAATTAACTTTTTATTTAATTTTAAATAAGTATTTTTCAAATCTAATTCAGATGGTATTTTTGCTTTAAAATCTAATTTATTTTCTCTTATTAAATTGATTAAATTTTTTATCTTATTAGAAATATCTTCTTCATTATCAATATCTAATAAAAAATTTTCATCTTCTATATACTCTCTTACATTAGGTAAATCAACAGCCAATATAGGCATTCCGCTCATTAAATATTCGAAAAACCTTATTGGAGTATTAAAACATGATCCTAGATTTTTTAAGCTCAAAAAGAGAACTATATCTGAAGCCCTTAAGTAATAGTTAAGCATCTCCTTAGAATACGGTCCTAGATATCTCACCTTTAAGCCTACCTTATTTCCTTCTTCGATAAGTCTTGTAATAAATTCTTTTCTATGAGCAACGCCTATTATTACTAGCGAAAAGTTTTTCTTATATTCGCTGTCTATGCGAGCAAACGCTCTTATAAATT
>AQYM01000010.1 GCA_000380705.1 Crenarchaeota archaeon SCGC AAA471-B05 | reverse complement strand
TTTTCGAAGAAAAAATGGCATTCAATGCTCCCATAGGACATATATATCTACAATAAAACCTACTAATTCTTGCTATTAATATCAAGATTAAAAATAATACAAAATATCTTACAACTAGACCAAAATTTAACGATGAAAATAATTTATCAAAACTGGAAGGTAAGATGCCTAAGTTAAAAATTAAAGGAATTGTTCCTAATAATGTAGCATCTGGAGCAATGGATGAATAAGGCATTATACCAATACCCCTACCGTAATTGCTTCTAAATAAATCTAAGCTATTTGTAATGTTTAAATTAGCTAATCCTAAAGAAACAATTATTACTAAGAATAGTACGAAATACTTAAAGTTTTTTAACCTGCTATCCGTTTTAGAAGAAATAAACCTTGTAGCTTTTCCGATATATGCTACTAAATCTTGAACAAATCCAAATGGACAAATCCAACCACAGAAAAATCTTCCTATAGTAGCATTAAATATTATTACAGTAGCTAATGGAAGAATTGGGGGTATTAAAAGAACTATGGAAATTTGTAGTAGATCTAAAGAACTTATAAAAGATGTCCAAGGATAGGTAAGTCCTACTACAGGTAAAGGAATTAGTAAAGTAATTCCCAAATTTGCTATAAAAAGGAAAAGAAATTGAACTATAAATCTGGAAATTCTTACAGCTGCCAATCTTCTAATTGCCGTTGCATGTCTTTCTTCTATATTTATTATTTTCTTACTCATGGTAATATTCCAACTGTTATAGGTTCTATTAATCGTTTAATGTATTCTTGTATTGAATTAAAATAATTAGCCTCGTATGAATATGAGAACAATATAAGCCCGAATGCAAGTACTGATACAGTTATAAGCCAATCCTTATGCATACTCAAATATTCAACAATAAAGTTATAAATTTTTCTGTTAAATTTTTAATTAGAGGCAGATGAAAGAGCTCGAAAGGGCTTATTTAATGATGAAGCCACGCAGCGTTTGATGCCTCGTTAAAATATTTTCTATGAATGGTATAGAGAAATTTTTATTAAATATTTTTTTAAAATAGCCAAATTTAATATAATAAATAAAATTGTCTTACGAAATATTATATGGAGAAGTTAGAAAAGCGTTAAAAGAAGTTATTCCATCTGAGGATGAATTCTATTTAGAAAAACCTTTATTGGAAGAGCATGGTGATGTAGCTACTACTATTGCATTTAAATTAGCCAAAAAAATAAAGAAAAATCCTCTTGAAATAGCTAACGAAATTTATTCAAAATTAATACAAATTAAAGAAAAATACCCTTTAATCAAAGAAATAAAAGTCATAAACGGTTATATTAACTTCTATGTAAATGAAAAATTATTTACAAAATTGGTTATCGAAGAAATACTTTCAAAAAGGAAAGAATACGGTAAAATAAACTTAGGTAATGGTAAAAAAGTTTTAATTGAACATACAAATACTAATCCAAATAAAGCAATCCATATAGGTCATTCAAGGAATACATGCTTAGGAGATTCATTAAGCAGAATACTTAAGTTTGTCAATTATAATGTTTACACTTTAAATTATATCGATGATACAGGTTCTCAGATGGCGGATATTATATTAGGTTTTACTAAATTAGGATTTCCACTAGAAAGCCAAATAAGATTCGATAAATATTGTGGTGACCATATTTACGTGAAAGTTAATGAGCTATATGAAACAAATAAAGAACTTTTGGTTGAAAAACAGAAGATAATTAAAGAAATAGATTCTCAAAGTACTGAAATAGCAGAATTCACAAGAAATATAGCAAGGAAAGTATTATACTATCAACTTCAAACATGTCTAAGACTTGGCGCTTATTTTGATTTAATCAATTGGGAAAGCGATATAGTAAGATTTAATTTACTTAAACGCACACTTCAAATCTTAGATGAAAAAAGAATAATTACAAAAGAAACTGAAGAAGAAAATAAAGGATGTATAGTAATTAAAAGTAAATTAATAAAAGGTCATGAAAAAGAAACGGACCAAGTTATAATAAGATCTGATGGCAGTTCTACATACCTTGCCAAAGATATTGCATATGCATTTTGGAAATTGGGAATTATAAAGGATGAATTTAAATACAAATTCAATAAGGAATATCCCATTCCATGTTATGAAACAGATATTGAAGGAAATGAGGACATAAAATTTGGAGGGGCGGATCTTGCAATTTCAGTAATAGATGTAAGGCAGACTAGACTTCAAGACGTAATAAAATCTATAATTTCTCTTGTAGGTGGTGAAGAGATGGCAAAAAGATATATACATTACAAATACGAGCTGGTTGCTTTATCAAACAAAGCAGCTAAAGAGCTTGGTTATCATACAGAAAGTAAAATAGTACATATGTCAGGAAGAAAAGGAATTTATTTTAATACAGATGATGTTCTGGATAAACTTAAGGAAAAAATAAAACAAATAGTAAAGAAAAACAATCCTGAAAAGGATGAAAAATGGGTAGAAGAAATTAGTGAAAAAGTTGCTGTATCAGCTTTAAGATATGCATTGTTAAAACTAGACAATGACAAAGTTCTCGTTTTCGATTTTGACGAAACATTAAGATTAGAAGGAGACAGCGGAGTTTATGTACTTTATTCCTACGTAAGAACAAAGGGTATATTAAGAAAAGTAAGGGAATTTAAAATAGGTAACTACGAAGAATACATTCCAAATGATATGGAAGTTAAAATAATTAAGAAACTTGCTTGGTTTACCGAAGCAGTAAAAATAGCAGCTCAAAATTTACAGCCTCAAATAATCATTATTTACATCAGAGATTTGTGTGATTTATTTAACTCATACTATGAGAAATATCCTGTGATAAATTCAGAAGAACCTGCAAGATCTTTTAGGATAATTTTAGTCGAATGTGTTTCCCAAGTTTTAGAAAATGCTATGAATTTGGTAGGGATGACGCCTGTAGAATATCTTTAGACAAAAAATTTAAATTATAAAAAATGATTTTTTATCTAAATTGATCGATATAATCTTTAATTTAATACTTTTAGTTACTACTATCATACTCAGTATTATTGCATATAAAAAGAAATATTTAACCTTAGGAGGTGTTATTATAGCAAATTTTTTTGGGATTACATTACTAATAATTACAGGTATGCAATACTTGATTCTTCTATTAATTGCGTTTTTTATTACTAACTTGGCTACCAGACACGGTATCCATATAAAAATTAAACTAGGATTAATTAAATCGAATTCATATATTCGTGATTATAAAAACGTTATTGCCAACGGTTTACCAATTTTTATTTTCGGTTTACTTGAAGGTATATATAAATCTGAAATATTTATATACGGATATCTGGTGGCTCTAACCATATTCTTTTCAGATACAATTAGTTCGGAAATAGGAGTACTTTCGAAGGAAAAACCACGATTAATTATTAACCTAAAAAAAGTACCTACAGGTAAACCTGGTGCAGTATCTTTATTAGGTACAATTTCAGGAATATTAAGTGTAGCGTTATTTTCAATAATAATTTACTTTGTTATACCGCTTAACATTCCATTTGTTCTATTAATGTTAATTTTAATTTTATTTTCTACAGCTGGGAATATCTTAGATAGCTTTTTAGGCGCCACCATTCAGGCGCTATACTATTGCAATGTATGTGACCAATTCTCAGAAGAAGAAATACATATTTGTAATTCAAAATGTCAATTAATATCTGGAAAGAAATACGTCAATAATCATGTGGTAAATTTTATTTCAATATTTAGCATTTCAATGTTAAGTATGTTATTAATACCTTTAATACTTTAGTAATACCATTAAAAAAGTTCTTAAATAATTTTTATTTAACACCATAACATTATTATGAGTTATCTTAAAGCAACCTGTCCTTTTTGTGGATTAGAAGTAAAAAGATTTGTTTTACCCAATGGAGTGGTTACAAATTATTACTTTTGTAGTAATTGTAATAAAGTTTTTACGATTATTCAATCTACTATAGCTGAGTATGCTAGAAGAATGTATGGTTCTAAATCAGATATCATAACTGCTTCATACCTTTTACATATAGAAAAGAAATTGAGAACTTCAGAAAAACTCTAAAATTATTTTAAATTATTATATATAACGAAGAAATTGGGTTGGTTAAATAGGCTTTGGACTCCATGGAGATACCAATATATTAAAAGCGCCAGCAAGAAAGCGGAAAGATGTTTCCTATGCGAAGCTGCCAAAGATCCAGAGAAACCTGAGAATTTGGTTGTTTATAAAGATGAGATTATAATAATCTTATTAAATAAATATCCTTATAATAACGGTCACCTGATGGTTGCTCCTATAAGACATGTAAAAAATTTAGAAGATTTAAGCAAAGATGAAAGTTATAAAATATGGGAAGGTATAGTAATTTCAAAAAAGATTTTAGATGAAAGTTATAATCCCCATGGATATAACATTGGTATAAATTTAGGAAAAGCTGCAGGAGCAGGTTTGGAAGATCATTTACATATTCATATCGTACCTAGATGGGTAGGAGATACTAATTACATGACTACCATTGCATCAACAAAGGTTATGCCTCAGCTTTTAGAAGAAAGCTGGAAAGAATTAAGGAAAGCTATAAGTAAAATGAAAAATGAAAAATAAGACCAGCCAAAGTTGGAATGGTTGAGCAGACCCTAACGATAAGTCTCCTTAAAATTTCTCGATAAAACCGCAAGTTTCTGATTTTTAAATCTAGTTAATAATAAGATTTTTCGTTTATATTTTTATTTCAAATAAAGCCATACAATATAATTATCGGGAATATACCTAAAATTATACTAATACAAACCATTATCAAAGGAGGTAATATTTCCAACCAAGTTGCATCGCCATCTATTTTTACTATTTCCTTTTTAGGACCAAAAGCAATCCTTTTTAACATATGCAAAATGTAACCTGTTGTAACTACAAGTGCACCAAGAACGAATATAGTTAATAATAAATAAAAGTTATTTACCAATATGAAAGGAACAACCCCTAATATTAATAACAGTTCAGCTATAAATCCACTTGTTCCTGGCAATCCTATTTCAGCTAATGAAGCAAGCATCAAATTTAAAGAAAACTTAGGCATTAAAATATTTAAAGCGCTTAGCTTATTTATTTCCCTTGTACCTGCATGTTCATGAATTATTCCTGCTAATAAAAATAATGAACCAACTACAAAACCATGGCTAATCATTATAAATGTAGCGGCCGTAAATAATAACTTATATATAACTAAATTACTTACATTGAAAGCTATACTTATTGCGAGTAAAACTAAACTCATCTGAGTAATACTGCTATAAGCTACCATTCTTTTAAAATCTACCTGCACCATCGCTATATAACTTACATAAAACGCTGAAATTGCTGAAAGCAAAGCTATAATTATAAAATATTGATTAGCTACATCAGTTGTAATAGGATAAGCAATCCTCAACATGCCATAACCGCCCATTTTTAACAGCAAAGCAGCTAAAATTACACTAACAGGACTGGGTGCTTCTACATGTGCATCAGGAAGCCATGTATGAAATGGAGGAATAGGCATCTTTATAGCGAAAGCAATAAAGAAAGTAATAAAGAATATTGCTTTAATGAATTCCTGAGCAGTAGGTAATAATTGGTAATAAGCTTCGAATGAAAAGTTCCTTGTAACATAAATATAACCTACGAAAATTCCTAAAAGCATTATAACACTGCCTACATGAGTAAATATTAGGAATTTCATTGCAGCATAACTCCTTCTTGGTCCTCCCCAGAGTTCAATTAAAAAGAACATGGGTATTAGAACAACTTCCCAAAAGATAAAGAAGAAGATAAAATCTCTTGCAAGAAAAGTACCTAATATTCCAACTTCCGAGATTAAAATTAAAAAGTTATAGGACTTAATCGAATGATGAATTAAAGTTAAAGAAGATAGAGCTACAAGAAACATTATTATTCCTGTAAGAAAGACTAGGGATAAACTCAATTCATCACCGTATAAATATAAGTATAAGGCGTAAATATAATAAAAAAGCTTTTATATATTTATGCAATTAAATTAGTATGGAGCTCAAGGCAATTTTCTTAATTTCCATTTTTATTCTTTCTTTTCAATATTACGTAAAGGCTGAAAATAATGTATATGTCGATGTAATTGTTGTTTTCAAAGAAAAGGTTGACGAAAAAATAATACTAAAGTATGAAGGAAAAATTGAATATATTTATCAAATTATACCGGGTGTTTCAGCACAAATTCCTTTAAAATATTTATCCGATTTACAAAATGAACCTTCGATTAAATATGTGGAAATTAATCAAGCAATAAAAATACAGCAAGAAATTCAATGGAATATGTATAGAATAGGCGCTCCTACAGCATGGGTCATAGGGGGGACGACTGGGAATCATTTAATACAAGTTGCAGTTCTTGATACAGGTATAGATGGTGCTCATGAAGATTTATCTGTAAATGTTGTTTGGTGTTATGTTGCTACCGATGAAATATTACCTTCTCCTTGTTTTGATAACAATGGTCATGGAACGCATGTTGCAGGTATAATTGGTGCTTTATTAAATAATATAGGAGTTGCTGGAGTAGCTCCTTCTATAGCATTATATAATATAAAAGTATGTACAGGAGGAGGATCTTGTTTTATAGATGATATTGTCGAAGGTATAGATCAAGCTGTTCGGGGTCCTGATGGAATAATTGATAGAGATGGAGATGGTCAAGTAGCAGGAGATCCAGATGATGATGCTGCAGATGTAACCAATATGAGCTTTGGAGGTTTTGGTCCATTTCCTGCAATGCATGATGCAGTGATCGCAGCCTTTCATTATGGGTTAATACAAGTTGCAGCTGCAGGAAATTCTGGTGAAGCTGGTGTTACAGAACCTGGAAGTTATCCAGAAGTGATTGCTATGGGTGCAACAGACATTAACGATAACGTAGCTAGTTTTAGTTCAAGAGGTCCTGAATTAGATTTTGCAGCTCCAGGAGTAAATATCTTATCTACTTTGCCTGCGAATCAATATGGAAGCTTAAGCGGAACAAGTATGGCTTCTCCTCACGGTGCAGGTGCCGTAGCATTAATTGAAGCAGCAAGATTATTACATGGTCTAGGCTTTTTGAATTTTAATGATACGTATAATGTATTGGCTGAAACAGCAGATGATATTTTGGATCCAGGTTGGGATAGATATTCAGGATATGGGATAATAAGAGTAGATAAAGCAATACAATTGGCATTGATACCTACTCAACGTTCTACTGTAGTTGTTTCCTACCCTACAGTTACTTATACTGAGTATACGGTTGCCAATACAACTAAAACTTTTACATACACTAATCTTACCACATATTTGTTAACTAATTATAGTTATCAAACAAATACTATTACTAAAACAACAACAGTTGTACAACGCTTCTTTACAATTGCGTATGAAAAAGCCGCGTTAATGGATTATATGACACTTTTATCCTTTGCTTTGCTAGGTATAATTTTAGGTGTAGGTTTAGGAATTTTGATAAGGAGGGTGATATGATGAGAAGACAAATTTTATTCGGGGTTTTAATAATTTTCGTCTTAATTTCATTTAACTCTTTATTGAGTAAACAATCATACAATGAAATAAATTACTTCATTAAAAGCTTAAGTTATAAAGACGATTTAAGAGATGTAAGTATTTTAAATATTAATTCTAGTTATTATGTGATAGCTAATTTGGTAAATGATAAAAACTTTATAGTCTCAAAGATTTCTTACGATGGAAAAACTGTTTCAGCTTATAAAATTAGTTATAACGAAGGTTTAATTATTAATTCAGCGATAAAAGATACTAAGAATAACATAGTTTATTTAGGTAATACAAATACAGGTAAATTAGTAATAATCAATAATGTATGGAATAAGCTATTATACTTTGAAAATGGGCTTATCGCTAAATCTATATTGGCTATACCAGAAGGTTATTTGATACTTGCTAAATTAAATACAAACGATTCTCTAATTCTGTTCTTTATAAATAATGAAGGTGATATTATTTGGTCTAAGGTTATTAAAACAGATTATAAAATTGAACCTATTAAGATAATTAACTCTTATGATAATAGTTTTGTCTTAATTTCAAATTTGGAAAATAAGGGAATTTTAATTACCAGAATTACAAATGAAGGAAACATTGTTTGGTCTAAATTATTAATTGCACCACAAATTAAAGCTAATTCATTAATTAACGCTAGGGATAAAGGTTATATTATAATTGGTAATTCTGATAACGAAGGTTTCATAATAAAAATATCCAATGAAGGAGAATTAATTTCAGCGTATAAGATTTATCCAAGGATAAAATTATCTGATATCATTACTTCAGTTAATAATGGTTATATTATAAGTGGGCTTTATAATGATTACTTCAACAACTATGCATTAATAATACTTTTGGATAATGAGTTCAATATTGTTAAATCCTTTTTCTTAAATTTAGTAAATTCCGTATTTAATAAAGTGATTTCCTCCGAATTTTCATACGTATTTCTAGGTAATAAGAAAGATAGTAAAACTAATTTACTTATTATGAAGATAGATAAAGGATTTTCAGTTTTCCTTTCTTATATAAAGCAGGTTAATTTGGAAACAAGTAAAGAAGTAATGACTACTTTATCATTGGAATTATCAGTAAAAACTGCCAATTTAGCTACTTTGAACATTGATGTTACTAAAGAATCACTTAATTTAAATGAAATTACGATTCAATCCACAAATATCGATCCTGCTGTAACAACTATAACGGTTCGTATATCCCCAGTAACTACTGTAACTAATACTATTACCCCAATATATAACTTTACAGTTACTCAAACAGTCTCAAAGACTACTGTAATAACTTATGTATTAAATGAAACTGTAATTAAGCAAGAAAGAACAGCTGTATTTGAACCCTTAACAACTACAACAACTGAAATAATTCAAGATTTACCGTTAAGCCTTACGCTATTATTAGTTTTGTTTATAATATCTTTAGGAATAATTTTAGCCTTCTTTAGACCTTTTAAATATTAACTGAGCAATAAATGATTTTTTTAATTTTTTGACCAATAAATTTCTAGAACTAAAGTTTTATACGAATTTTTTTATTTTTAATTATGGTTACAAGAAAAATAATTATAATTGGTTCAGGACCAGCGGGTTATACAGCTGCAATATATGCTTCAAGAGCATTATTAAACCCTTTATTGATAGCCGGTTATAAACCAGGAGGACAACTTATGTTAACAACTCTTGTTGAAAATTTCCCAGGTTTTCCAGATGGTATACTAGGACCAGAATTAATGATGAATATGAGAGCACAGGCAGAAAGGTTTGGTACAGAAATAATAGATAAAGATGTTACAAAAGTTGATTTTTCCCAAAGGCCTTTTAAAGTATGGGTTGAGGATGAACTCTACGAAGCATGGTCGATAATAATAGCCACAGGAGCAAAACCAAGATTCTTAGGCGTTAAAGGTGAACAAGAATTTTTAGGAAGGGGTGTCTCTACATGTGCTCCTTGCGATGCCCCATTTTTTAAAGATATGGAAGTGATAGTAGTAGGAGGTGGGGATAGTGCAATGGAAGAAGCTTTAACTTTAACTAAATATGCAAAAAATGTAACTGTCGTTCATCGCAGGGATCAATTAAGAGCCAGTAAAATACTTCAAGAAAGGGCATTTAAAAATCCCAAAATAAAATTTATATGGTCTACTGTTGTTGAAGAAATTGTTGGAGATAAAAAAGTTACTGGCGTAAAACTCAGAGATTTAAAAACCAATCAAGTTTATTTTTATCGCTGCGATGGAGTTTTCATAGCAATAGGTTATGAACCTAATACTGAAATTTTTAAAGGACAATTGGAAATGGACGAAAAAGGATATATAAAAGTTTATGATCAAACAAAAACAAACATTGAAGGAATATTTGTTGCAGGAGAAGCTGCAGATTATAAATATCGCCAAGCCATAACCGCAGCAGGTGATGGTTGTAAAGCTGCCTTAGATGCTATCAAGTATATTGAAGATTTGATTGCAAAAGGTATAATTAAAGATTAATTTTTTGGGTAATTTTGTTTTAGTATGCATAAAGGAATTTTAGTAGATATAGATGATTGTATTCTCAACGTGACAAGAAGAAAAGCTGCCATATATTCATATTTATTAAATAAAAAAATAAAGGTAAAAGAAGTTATAGGTAAAAGAACCGCTGAATTTTTAAGTAAATATTTACCTTCAAGTAAAATTGAAAAATACAGGGAAAAATTTTGGAGAATAGCTTTATGCTTAGAAAATGAAGGATATAAATTCATAGATTTGGATAAGCCTGAACCACATTCAAGGAGAATTCTAAGAATTTTATCCAAAAAATTTACTATAGTTTACATAAGCAATCGCTTAGAATCTATGAAGCAAATTACAATCTCACAGTTAAAAAAGTTCAATTTCCCCAATTATACGCATGTTTATCATGCAGATAATGAAACTTTTTTAAGCAACCCATTAGAAGGTAGAAAAAGCGTTTTAAGTAAAATACCTAAACTTGATTATGTTGCAGTTATAGATGATTTGCCTGAAAATTATCGTTATTATAAGATTTTAAATATACCTAAAATAATTGGTTTCATGAAATACATAGTACTTGATGAGAAGAAATTTTATGAAAACGGCGCCAATTATGTGATTAGAAGTTGGAAAGATTTTCCTTTAAATGATTTTTTATAAAAAGTCAATGAATTTGTCTTAATAAAATATTCAACTCTTTAGTCATTCTAACATATTCTTTATGACTGATTTCAACATTTTCTTCTTTTAAAGCAATAACTATTGAACCTATAACAGGGTGCACTTCAGCTACTTTAACTTTACATTCAGGTAGACTTCTTTTAACTCCTTCCTTTATTAAATCTATGTAAAGTTTAGTTTTTTTAGATCTTGTTAATCCTCCTGTCAAATAAATATTCTTATAATTAACCTTTGAATATACAGCTTTAATTGCATTTACTATTTCTTCAGCTTCCTCTTTTATTATTTTAAAGAGAAAATTATCTTTAGAAGCGAATTGAATAAATGTTGGTGCTAATTTTGCTATTTCTTCGTTTTTTAAGTCTGTATAAATGATTGTAGAAATTTCTGATAAATCTTTAATTTTTAAGAACCTTATAATTTCATCCACTATTGGAGAAAATCCCAGTCTTCCATCATATATTTTCATTATATAATTTAAAGCACGGATAGCTATTTTATAAGCACTTCCTTCATCACCTATTATATGACCCCAGTTTCCAGCTCTAATATAGTTTCCGTTATTATCGTATGCGGCTACCAATGAACCTGTTCCGAGGATAACTATAATTCCTTTATTTTTTAGCATGATACTATTCAAAGCTGCTTCTCCATCATGGACAAGCTTTAATTTAACAAAAAAATTTAAAGCTACTATTCTTTTAAGCAACCTTGCATAATCTACTTTACTATTTATCGCAGCCAAAGCAATACATGCTGAATCGAAAACTGGGTTTATTTTTGCTCTATCGGATGCCGCAATTATTGAATTTTTTATATTTTCAATTGCCTTTTCTAAACCTACTATGTGATAATTTGAAGGTCCTGCCTTACCTACCCCCAAAACGTTTAACTTTTCATCTATTATTGCTGCTAAAGTTTTAGTTGCGCCTCCATCGATCCCTAGAAATAATTTCATTACACAATTAAAGCTTCTAGAAATGCTGCTATAAATAATACTATTGCAGCTAATATTATTATGAATATTGTATAATATATTTCGTTAACAATTTCCTTTATTCCCCCTCTAAATATAACATTCACACCTTTAGCTAATAATATTAAACCTTGTGAGAATGTTAATGAATAACCTAAGAATTCTAGGAAAGGAAAGAAAAAAGAATTGTATGAAAAAATTAAAGATAATATAATAACTAATGAAGCGAAAGCAGGATCGATTTTATATTCATTTGCAAAAGATACAGAATAATAGGCAAAGAATTCTGCAGTATTATACATTACATTAACAAAGAAAATTATTCCTACCATAGGGGGTATAAACAAAAGGGAAATTCTATAGTTGTTTGAAAATATGAATAAAGTCTTTTCGGCAAGATTTTTCTTTTCTATACTACTTCTTAGCTGGTTTAATTCTTTTTCTACACTTTCTACATTTACACCTTGTATTAGCCATGCTAGAATGAATATTTCAAAGATTAGGAATAAAAGAATTGTAAATAAAATATAGTAAAGGATTCTTCTTCTAAAATTTTTTAGTATATAACTAAAAAGACTCACCCTTTCATTTTTATATTCCATGAATTTTTTACTTATTATTAAATTAAAAACTTTTAAAATTGTATAATAATAGAACTGAACGACTTCTTCTCCGCCATAAAGGATTAAGTTTTCAATCTTTTGTAAAATTTTTATACCTTAAAATGAACAAAGGTTTTTAGTCTTTTTTAAGTTTTTATAGTTGCAGGTTCAGTTTGAGCATCTTCAACTATTCCTAACTATATATTAAAAAATGGAGCAGCATCTTAATTGTTAGTTTAATGTCATCACGTTTATGAAAAACTATAGAGATATAATATGAAGGGTGTTTCTACGAGTTCCTCGATCTCCCTCAAATAAGATATAGCTATGAATCAATGAGAAATATTTACTCTTTAGAACAAAAAGGAAGTAGGTTCAACCAATTTAGCTATATGCAAATTTATACATAAAAAATTTAAACGTGTGAACAATGTTAAACTATATGGTATATGAAATTTCATGGTTAATAGTATTAGCACCTATTATCGTTTCTCCTTTTATTTTGGCTTTCGGCAAAAAGTTTTATTCTGGAGGAGCTTTAATTGCAATAGGTGCAGTTCTTGTTTCGTTAGTTTCAACTTTGATTGTTCTAATTAATTTAAAAGAGCCATTAGTGGTGGAAAGTTTTGAAATTATACCTACATTTCAGTATGGGAATTATCAAATTATAGGCTTTAAATGGTCTCTATATTTAGATTATTTAAGTGTAATAACAGCTTTAGTAGTAGCTATAGTTAGTTTGTTAATATTTATTTTCTCAATAGAATATTTAAGGGGCGATAAAGGAATAAGCAGATATTTTGCAGAAATAAGTTTTTTTGTTGGTTCAATGCAGGGCCTTGTCCTTTCTAATAATTTAATTATGTTATATCTATTTTGGGAATTTGTAGGTTTGGCTTCTTACTTACTTATAGGTTACTGGCATGAAAGGGAAGAGGTAGCAAAAGCTGCTAGAAAAGCTTTCCTTGTAACAAGAATAGGTGATGTTTTCTTTTTAACTGGAATAGTTATTTTGTGGTTAAATTTGGGTTATTTACCTTCAGTAAAGGAAATTGTTGAAGGAAAGATAAATGCTGTTTTAGCTTCATTAGGTTTGGCAACGTTGATACCTTTACTGTTTTTTGGGGGAAGTATTGGAAAAAGTGCCCAGTTTCCATTACATGTTTGGCTTCCAGATGCGATGGAAGGTCCCACTACTGTAAGTGCTTTAATACATTCTGCAACAATGGTTGCTGCTGGAGTTTATTTGGTAGCTAGGTTATATGAGATGTTTGTAATTGAACCGTTACCTTTAATAGTTGTAGGTTTTATAGGAGGTTTTACCGCTTTTTATTCAGCTACATTAGGTATAGTTTCGAATGATGTAAAGAGGGTTTTAGCTTATTCTACTATAAGTCAATTAGGATTAATGATGCTTGCATTAGGATTACATATAGCAGGTTCAGCAATTCTCCATTTATACTCTCATGCTTTTTTTAAAGCCTTGATGTTCTTATCTGCAGGAGCAATAATTCATGAATTAGGAACTAGAAATATGCTTGAAATGGGTGGTTTATCTAAAAGAATTAAGACTTCCTATTATGGAATGTTAATAGGGGGACTAAGTTTAATTGCCATTCCTCCTTTCAGTGGATTTTTCACAAAGGATCCAATAATAGAAAAAGCATACTATAGTAATTCAATTTTGTTTATATTTGGTATTTTAACATCATTTTTCACTGCATTGTATTGGGCTAGAATGATGTACTTGATTTATTTTGGGTCTCCTAGGAGTGAAAAGGCTAGAGAAGCTGAAGAGGTTAACGTCATTATGAAAATACCTATCTATGGTTTTATCATATTAGTTATTTTGTTTGGTCTATTAATACAAATAACATACTTTCCTTCTTTGTTAAATTTAGAATATGAAGTAATTAAACTAGACATCGATGTCGCAATATTGTCTCTGATGTTCACACTAGTAAGTTTACTAGGTATTTATGTATATCGTGAATATCATAGAGGTTTTCCGTATATATTATCTTTAGTTAATTCAAATTTTGGAAAAACATTTAGAAGAATTTTAGAAAATGGCTATTATTTTGATTATATTTATGAACGTATTGCTTTAATAGCGGGATGGTACTTTGGAATTTTACTTAGGTTTTTTGATGAAAAAGTTATCGATGGTCTAGTTAACGGAATAGCCTATGGGACTAAAAAAATAGGCAGAACTTTAAGATACTTCCAAACTGGAAATCTAGAACAATATCTCTTTTATGTTTTCTTAGCTGCTATAATATTAACCCTTTTAATTATAATTATTTAAACATGGAAAATCTACTTTTGCTTCTAATTTTAATACCATTAATAGGAAGTTTCATAGCTTTGGTTCATAACGATAAATTCTCTAAGGTAGCAACCATAATAACAACCTTCATAGTGGCTATTCTTTCATCGTGTTTGTGGATTAAATTTTTAATAGAAAAAATAGTAATAAAAGAAAATTATTTAATTGAACCTCTGAAACCCTTTAATTCCTCCTTATATTTATACGGTGATGAATTGAGTTTATCCCTAGTCTTTCTTACAGGAATAATAATGTTTCTTGTAGCTCTATCTTCTTTAACTTTAATTC
>AQYM01000009.1 GCA_000380705.1 Crenarchaeota archaeon SCGC AAA471-B05 | reverse complement strand
AGTGAATGGGGAAATATCGTTAGATTGCCCATAGAGAAGTGAATTAATCATCCTTTTTCCTTGTCAAAATATACCATAAATTACCTTCTTTTTTTGCGTCTAAAAGTTCATTTTTTGTTTGATCAGTCCATCTTACCATTTCTACATAAGCAGTAGGATCATCTGAAACAAGCAAAACTATCTCTCCTTTATTAATTTTAGAAAAAAGTTCATTAAGCTTGGTTATTACTGCAGCACATTCTACACCTATTTCATAAAGATGATAATCAGGAACATATTTTAAGCATTTAATTTTTAAAAAATTTATAAGTTTTTTAACATTTTCATTTTCTTTTTTAACATCCTTAAGAACAGTTAAAGAAGATTCTGGTTCAAACAATTCTATTATAGCAAGCCAACCTTCATTGTAAGGATCATCGTTAATTATTTTAGGTTTATCTAGAGCTTTTTCGTTAATTTCAATTAGTTTAACTTTAAACGGTAATTTAATTCCTTCAAATTTATTTACGCTTTCAATAGTACAAATATTCTTTTCCTTTTCTATTATACTAAATAAGGGTTTAAAATTTATCTTAATTATTTTCCCTAAGTAGGATGAAAACAAGCTTGTTATTCCAATTTTATATAAGTTTTTTTGAATATTTTTAAACCAGGTATTAAATTCTGGTGAATATAAAAGATCGTCTGGGAAAAAGCATTCTTCAATTTCCATAAATAATATATGGCTAAAAATGATTAAAAATAAAAGTTAAGAGGTGGGATATTGAATAGCTTAAATGAGCAAATTGTATCTTTATTAAAAGAATTGGAATTCGATGATGAAGAAATAAAGGTATATCTATTTATTCTTAGAAAAAAGGAATTTGCTGAAAGAGATATAATGGAGTTAAATATACTAGAAAATAAAACTTTAGCTATAATAGAAAAATTTAAAGAGAAAGGACTAATAATAGAAGGAGTAAACAAAAAATATAAATGTCTTCATCCTAGAATGGGTATAACTAACGTCTATAAAATTTTGGAAGAAAAGATTCTAAGAAGTTTAAAGGAAAAAAGAAAAAAGGCTGAATTATTGGTAAGATTTTTAACTCCTTTATATGAAAAATAAAGATTATGGATAAGAAATGTAATCATGTTATTACTTATTATAATGCGGTCAATTTTTTAAATAAGGGTGAAATGGTAGCCGTTGCTGATGTTTATCATTGTAGAATTTGTAAAAAACTTTTTGCTGATTTAAGAAGAATAGGAGTCCCGTTCATTTTAGAACCAAAATTGGGTTTCGATGAGTTGGAAGATAACAATGATTGGTTTTTGCTTGTATGTTATTCAGATGAAAAATATACCTATAATTTGGTTCAAAGTGAAATAGGTAAGAAAATAAAGCATATTTGTATAGGAGGGATAGAAAGGGAAGTGGAATTCGTTAAAGAAGATGATTTCTTTGGAGATGAAATTAAACACAGATTGATAAGATTAAGAAAATATTTAGGTAAAGCTATCGATTTTTATTATTTTTAAAAATATTATATATATATATGCTTTCAGATCAGGCTAGAAAAGCTTTATATGAACTCGGGTTAACGGCTTATGAAGTTAAGGTTTATGAAGCTTTAATTTCTCATGGTTATTTAACTGCAAATGAATTAAGTCAAATTTCTAAAATACCCTATACAAAAATTTACGAAGTTTTAACCAATTTAATAAAAAAAGGCTTTATTAAAGTAGAAAAAACTAGACCTGCAAAATATTATCCAATTGAACCTAAAATAGTTCTTGATTATCTTAAAAAGGAAAACGAAAAGAGAATAATGCAAAATATAGAAATTGCACTATCTGAGCTTAACGCAATATATGAAAGAAAAGGTATAAAGGAAAAATCTGATGTATGGTTAATTAGAGGTAAAAATGATATAGTTGCAAAAATAAAGGAAATGATAATAAGTTGTAAATACGAATTGTTTTTATCTTTACCTAAGTATTATCCTGAACTTAAACAAATATTTCCAGATTTATTTTCTAGCATAAGATTACAAAATGTAAAAATTTATACATTAATAAGTAAAGAAGTCTCTGAAGATATTTTCAAGTTTTCTAATTTTAAAGTAGAAGTTAGAGTTGCTAAAAAAATGTTTGGAGGAGGATTAATAGTTGATTCCAAAGAGGTTTTACTTTTAATTTCAGAAGAAGATGGAGATTTAATCGCTCTCTGGTCAGATCATGAAGGATTAACCAAATTTGCCAAAAATTATTTTTTATATGTCTGGGATTCTGCAAAGCGCATTTAGTTTGAAAATTTAGCCTTTTATTATTATTATTTTATCCATGAATCCATAAAGATAAGGCTTAGTTTTATTGTAATTTACAATGAACTAAAGTCTCACCCTTTATAGTGAGGATGAACTTTAAACATTTTAAAGAAAATTTTTAGATGAGGAACAATCATTCAATCAGAACAAGCATTGCTATGAAGATTACTTTCTCTGAATAAAACAGCAATATATAGCAAATAAAATAAAATTCCAACAAATAAGTGGTTTTATGAACTTCTTGGTTGTTTTAACGTGAGATATGTAGCTACGAATCGATGAAGAAAACCGTACCTTAAAAGGCAGGTTCAGAAGGAATTAGTCGAAGGTGTCAAGAAATTTGTATTAAATTAGAGCGCTCAATATTAAGCATAGTTATGAGGCGAATCTCATGAAGAGGATTGAAAGAATAAAAACTTAAACTATTTTTGGGCTTGTTGAACAGAAATATTTTTGATCCATAATTTCTGCATGTGTTTAAAAAAGGTATAGAAAAATATTCAAGAACCTACCGTTCTATAGTAGTTAAATTACTTGAAGCACTAATTAAACTTTACCATGATAATCTTATGACTCCCGCAGTTTACGGTAGTATTGCTAGGGGCTATTCAAGGAAAGATGGTGATTTGGATTTATTGTAATTTTTGAACATTTACCTAAATCAAGGTTTGAAAGAATTAGAATATTGAAAAAGCTGAAGATGACATTCAGCCTTTAATTGATGAAATAATGGATAAGGAATATTTCATTACTTTTTCTCCAATTATAAAAACTAAAGAAGAAGCAAGAAAATTTTACTATATTCCTGAAACTACCCTGCGAATTTCTTTTTTCTCGTTTTAATAATGGCCCAATATCATGCCATTTAGAAGGTTCGATGCAAACCAACCTTAGTGAAACCTTATAATAACAATTCTACTGCTTCTTGACATTGCCTGACCATATAAGGATATATAGATAAGTTATCTTCGATATCTAGAGGCTTAAGAAAAGAAAGAGAATTTGCAATGTATTGGGGTGAAGAAAGCGATAATACCGCCTGAAGTAACTCTATACTAAAATTTATGCAAAACAAGCTATAAATAATGCAGAAAAAGTAGCTAAAACAGTAATGAAATTTTATTTGATGAAATTGTGCTAAGAAAGTGAAATTTTTCAAACAGTAAAATTTTAAAATCAAAACCTTTTCAGGGCTAGAATAAAATGAGGAATATTAGTCATTTAGGCAAAAAAGGAGAATGTATATTTCATAATAAAAAATGCAGGGGGTGGGATTTGAACCCACGAAGGCCTTAGGCCATAGGGTCCTAAGCCCTACCCCTTTGACCAGGCTCGGGAACCCCTGCTACAATAATATTAATATTAAAAATAAACTAAATTTTTAAAGAATACTTTCTTCAGAAGATAATTTTTGGCCCAAATATGTATATACGCCTAATTTTAACGCTTTTAAAGATAATGTAGCACATTTTATTCTTGAAGGTCCTAAATAAGGATTCCCCATTTCTCTTAAAATATGTTCTTTTTTTAATTCCTTTATTTCATCCAAACTTTTACCTTTAACAATTTCAGTTAAAATAGAGGCTGCAGCCTGACTTATAGCACACCCCTTACCTATAAACTTTATTTCTTCAATTTTTTTCTTTTCCGAATCTAATTTTATATAGAATTCTATTTCGTCTCCACATAAAGGATTAGAATCCTTTACTCTAATATCTGGATTATCCGTTTTACCATAGTTTCTAGGGAATTTATAATGTTCAAGTATTATTTCGTAATAAATATCACTCATAATTTTACTTTATATTAACAATCTTATATTTCTATGAAAATTTCTCCGTTTATAATTTCCACTTTGTATGTTTTTAAATTTCTTTCAGCAGGAGGATTCAATGCTTGACCATTTTCTATGTTAAATGCAGATAAATGTAAAGGACATATTATTTCTTTTTCTGTAAGTATTCCATAAGCCAAATCCGCTTTTTCATGTGTACAATATCCTTCAATTGCATAAACTTTATTTCCAAGTTTAAAGAATATTATATGTTCAGAATTTATATCCTTTGAATATATATTTCCTTCGATTAAATCCTTTAAATGCCCTATTTTAATTTTCATTTTCTGTATTTATAATGTGTTTCGAACATTTTTTCAGGAGATAATTCTTTAAATTCCTTTATTTCTTCTGTAACGATTAATTTTTCCTCTATTTTTCTTTTTTTATTCTCAAGTTTATCTTCTATTAATTCCTTTATTTTTTCCTTTATACTTTCTGAAAGAATTTTTACTAAAAGAGGATCGAAAAATCCTAAGGTTAATAATTTCTTTGATTCCATTTCGCTTAATCCTCTGCTCATTAAATAAAATAACTGTTCTTCATCTATTTGCGCTACAGATGCAGAATGTGTGGCTCTTACTTCGTTGTTTGCTATTTCCAAACCAGGAATTGAATCAGCTCTTGCGCCTCTATTTAAAATCATCGCATGTTCTTCCAAATAAGCATTGGAATTCTTTGCATTTTCTGTAATTTTAATTAGACCTTTTAATAAACTCCTAGATTCATCCTTTAAAACTGCTCTAGATAAAGCAACACCTTGTGTATATGGAGCTGCATGTGTTAAATAAGAAGTTATATCAAATCTTTGTTTTAAACTTCCTACCAAAACTTCAATCGTATTGGAAAAAGCTCCTTGCTCTTTCATAAAATTATCAGTTTTTATCCTTGTTATCAATCCTCCAAAGTATCCTGATATCCATGATATCCTTGAATCTTTATTGCATACAACTCTTCTATTGCTAAAATAGCTTGTTTTTTCGTTAAAATTACAAACAGTTATATATTCTAGCTCAGATCCTTCGTTTAAATAAACGTTTAAATTTTGGCTATGTAAGGATTGGAGTAAAAATTCTTCCTTAGTAAAATTTTCTTCTAAAATTACAAACTTACTATCGTTATCAGCTACGATGAAATTTTGAATCGTAGAAATTATTCCTTCATTATTTATAAGGTTTATTATTCTTATTGGTACTTTTAGTTGGATTCCCTTTGGAATATAAATGAATAAGCCATCTGAAAAGAATGCATCATTAAAGGCAGCAAACTTGTCTTCCTTATTGCTTATCGTTTTATATTTAAAAATTTCTTTAATTTTTTCTTCGTTTGAAAAATAACTCTTTATGCTTTCTATTTTTAATCCTGTCTTTAAGAAAATTTCAGGAATGTTAACTTTTGCAACTTTACCATTTATTATTAAAACATAGGGGAAATTGACTATTTTTTCAAGGAATGTTAATATTTCTTTATCGATATTATATTTTTCTTCGTAAAATATTTTCGATTTAGATAAATCCAGACCGGATATATCAAAGTTTTTTATGTATAAAGGTGAAATTTCTACATTTAACTTAGCATAATAATCAAAGGCTTCCTTTCTATATTCTGTTAGAATATTTACTTCATTTAATAAGTATTTATTTTCAAAAATTTCCTTTAATGAAAGTTCAGGTAATTGAAAACTCATTTAACCTACAGAACCTGTCATTTCTAATCTTAGTAATCTATTCATTTCTACAGCATATTCCATAGGTAATTCTTTAATGAATGGTTCAAAAAATCCTAAAACTATCATATTTAGTGCTTCTACTTCAGGAATCCCTCTTGACATTAAATAAAATAGCTGGTCTTCGCTTATTTTTCCTACAGTAGCTTCATGTGTTACTGTAGCATCGTCTTCCAATATTTCTACATACGGATAGGTATCTGTCTTTGAATATTCATCCAAAAGTAAAGCATCACATCTTACGCTTGCTTTAACACCTCTTGCACCTTTAGCAACATGTAACAATCCTCTATAAGTAGTTCTTCCTCCATCCTTTGATACAGATTTTGAAGTAATTCTAGATGAGGTATATGGAGCAAAATGTAAAACCTTTCCTCCTGTATCTTGATGTTGCCCTTTTCCTGCAAAGGCAACGGATATTATTTCTGCACTGGCATATTTTCCTAAAAGATAAACAGAAGGATATTTCATAGTAGCTCTACTTCCTATGTTTGCATCTACCCATTCAACTCTTGCTTCTTCATAAGCATGAGCTCTTTTTGTTACTAAATTATATACATCTATACTCCAATTTTGTATTGTAGTATATCTCACTTTTGCTCCTTTTTTAGCTATTATTTCAACGACAGCGCTATGTAATGAATGACTTAAATATATTGGTGCAGTACAGCCTTCTATGTAATGAACTTCGCTATAAGGTTCAGCTATTATTAAAGTCCTTTCAAATTGTCCAATGTTTTGGGCATTTATTCTAAAGTATGCTTGTAAAGGCATCTCGACTTTAACTCCTTCAGGAACGTAAATAAAGCTTCCTCCACTCCATACAGCTGAATTTAAAGCTGCAAATTTATTATCATTGGGTGGAACAACTGTTCCGAAATATTTTCTAACTATTTCAGGATATTCTCTTACAGCTGTATCTGTATCTACGAAAATTACTCCTTGTTTTTCCAATTCTTTCTTTAAGTTATGATAAACAACTTCTGAATCATACTGTCCTCCTACACCTGCTAAAAACTTTCTCTCAGCTTCTGGAATTCCCAATCTTTCAAAAGTCATTTTAATATATTCAGGCACTTCTTCCCAGCTTCTTCCTTTTTTACTTGTAGGTTTAGCGTAAAAATGAATTTCGTTTAAATTAAGTTTAGATAAATCCACACCCCATGTAGGCATGGGTTTTTCCATGAATATTCTAAATGCTTTAATTCTGAATTCTTCCATCCATGATGGTTCATTCTTTATTCTGGATATTTCTCTTACTATTTCTTCGTTTAATCCTTTGGGTAATATTACTTCGTAATTTATAATATCCCTAAAGTTATATTTGCTATAATCAAAACTAAGGTCTATTTTACTCATGTTATCACCTTCTTTAGCCAGTTATAACCCTTCTCTTCAAGATGATCAGCTAATTCAGGTCCTCCTGAATCTATTATTTTTCCATCGATTAAGACATGGACGTAATTTGGTCTAATATATTTTAATATTCTATTGTAATGTGTAATCAATATTAACCCCATACCATTTTTATATATCTCCAATATTGCATTTGAAACTATTTTTATTCCATCTATATCCAATCCTGAATCAGTTTCATCGAGAATTGCAAATTTAGGTTTTAGCATAGCCAATTGAACTATTTCAGTCCTTTTTTTCTCTCCTCCAGAAAATCCTTCATTAATATATCTAGAAGTAAAACTTTCATCTAAACCAAGTAATTTTAACGCATTTACTAAATCCTTCTTAATTTTTATTATAGTAGCAATTTCCTTAGAATCCTGTTGTAAACCATATATTGAAGTAATTGAAGCCCTCATTAAAGTAAGCAAAGTAATTCCTGGAATACTTATTGGATATTGCATAGATAAAAATAAACCCTTTTTAACTCTCTGATCCGTAGGCAAGTTAATTATACTTTCACCGTTTATTTTTATATCACCTTTTGTTATTTTATATTTGGGATGTCCTAATATAGCTAAAGCTAATGAACTTTTTCCTGAACCGTTTGGTCCCATGATAGCGTGGATTTCACCTTTTTTAACTTCTAGATTTATTCCTTTAATAACTTCCTTCCCTTCCACTTCTACATGTAAGTCCTCGATTGTTAATATGTCAGACATTACTCCTTTAATAGTATTCCAACCAAAATATAAATATAACTATTGTTATAATGAGCGAAGTTATAATAATCGAAATTTTTCCATTTAACAATGAAAGCCCCAGGCGGGATTTGAACCCGCGATCTCTTGCTTTCTCGATTTATTTACGAGGCAAGCGCATTACCAGGCTATGCTACTGGGGCTTTCAAATAATTATTATATTAATGAAAAATTTTAGTTTTTATGATGTTATCTGAATTGGGTGAAAGGAAAGTAATTGAAATTATTCATAATATAATAGAAAAAAGATTAGATTTCAAACCTGATTTTGATGATTCGGTTTTTGTAAAACTTCCTTCTTCAGATTATTTAGTGCTTCATACAGATGTTTTAAATGAATCAACAGATTTTGTTGAAGAAATGGGATTTTATAACTTTGGTTGGAAAGCAGTGATATCAAACTTATCAGATGTAGCATGTAAGGGTGCAAAACCTTTAGGCATACTTTTTTCTTTTTCAATTCCAAATAAGATTAATTTAGATAATTTTGAAAAAATGGTAAAGGGAATTTGTGATGCATGTAAAGAAAATGATGTAATATATTTAGGAGGAGATACTTCGAGTTCAAATGAACTAAGCATTGCAGGTTTTACCTTTGGTATAACAAAAAGGATAGTAAAAAGGAAGGGAGCTAAAGTAGGAGACTTGGTAGGAGTTACTGGGAAGTTTGGTTTAAATTCGATTGCCTACGAAATATTGTTTAAAAAAATCAAAAGTGATGAAACCATCAAGGATCTATCTTTAGCAAATTTATTTAAACCTAAGGGAAGAATAAAAGAAGCTTTAATGATTTCTTCCTTTTTAAATTGTTGTATGGATATAAGCGATGGCTTGGCAATTTCTTTAAATCAATTATGTGAATTAAATGGATTGGGAGCAAAAATATTCAATATTCCAATACATGAAAAGGTTTATGAATTTTGTGAAATGAATAATTTAGATCCTTTGGAACTTTCTTTGTATAAAGGAGGGGAAGAATATGAAATTTTGTTTTGTTTTGAGGAAAAATATTTGGAAGACATCAGAAATATTTTAACAAGCTTAGGATGCGAATTTAATGTTATAGGTAAAGTAACAAAGGAAAAAAAGTTGATTTATGATGACGGAAAGAGAAGTTTTATCATAGAAAATAGGGGTTGGGAACATTTTAAAAAATGGTTATAAATATATTTAATTTAGTGTAATATCAAAAAATGCGATGTAAATATTGCGGTTCAGAAATAAGGATCTTTATAAAAGATCCTGTATCCCCTTTCAATGAATATCCTTTTTGCACAAAATGCGAAATGATAGTCGAAGTTGAACCTTAATTTACAAAAGATTGAAAACCAGCTATTCCTAAAAAATCAAATCATTTCTTTTTCTTAGGGAATATTAAAGATTTAAAGGGCGAAATAATTTTTCTGATAATTTTTTTTCTTAACGTCTCTATTTCTTCAACATAACCGAAATTTTCTCTAACGATTTTTATAGCTCTTTCTATTTCTTCTTTATTATTAACAAAAATCTCAAGTCTTATAGGAATTTTTCTTTTGAAAATGAACCCCTCAGCTTTTAATTTTTCTTCAGCTTTTTCTATAGCATAATCGTTACCAAAAACTGCTTCGATTTTTTTCTTAGTCATTTAATAACATTCAACTTTTACTTTATTACTTTTAGCCTTAATTGCTCCTTTTTTTATAAAATCATAATTCCCCCATTTTGCTTTAATTATAGCAAATATTTCATGATTTCCTTTACCCAATTTTGAAGCGTCAATTAAATATTCCTTCTCTATTCCAAATAATTTTTCTTTAATTTCTTCAGGATCTGAAGGAAGATAAGGCTTTTTTTCCTCAGATACAAACATTACCCATATTCTATTTTTTAAAGTAGGATTACGTGTCCAAAAGAAAGTTGCTTTTCTTACTATTTTATCTTCCAAAATTAAACTTTTGGACAATCTTCCTTTTTTATATATTTCAACATAATATCTAAGCATAAATCTTCTTTCACCGTTATCATAGGCTTTTTCCCATATTTCAGGTAAAAATATTTCCCTAAGCTTACCTTTAACTTTAGCAAAAATCCCAATTTTTATCATTTCATCTTCCTTTACTTTATATTTATCAACATAAATTACTATGTTTTCAAAGTAAGTTTCCATTTAATATTTAATTTAATAATTGGTTAAAATTTTTAATAACATTCCTTCTCCAATTAAATTGACATAATTTTTGGGAAAACTAATAGGATATTAAGAACTCATGCTCGTTAAGACCTATTTTTACCAATCTTTCTCTTTTATCCTTTATCGTTTTTACCACAGCTTCTCCTTCATTAATAGAGTAAAGTGCATTTTCTATTTCACTACTTGAAATTATGGAGAAATTTTTAAGATAATTAACGTCATAAGAATTAAGTATTTGGTGTAAAATTAAGCAACATGAATTAGCTAGAATATTTTGGTTAATTATAGAGGGTCTTTGGCATGCTAATATTATACCTAAACCGTATTTTCTTAATTCCATGAACATTTTTTCCAGTATACCGTTTTCATTTTCTTTTGAGGCAATATTTTGAGCCTCATCTATCATAATAACCAGTTTGGGTTTATTTGTTATTTCGTTTTTCCTTGAAAATAAATTTAAAAGATTTAACAAAACTAAACTGAACATATTCTTTATGCTTTCATATTCAAATATTGACAAATCTATTATATGGATTCCTGTCTTTGTTAAAGCTTCGTAAAACTCGTTAAAATCTGCATTTTCAAAGGCTTTTTTAAACTTACCTATTTTGAATATAAAAAACCTAGAAATTATTGCTTCATAGGCTTCTTTCCATATTATGCCTTTTTTATTCGAATATTCAGCAACTTTTTTTAGTAAAACATCAAAGTTTATTTTTTCTTCTTTTTCATGCAATTCTTGTAAAGAATCTATAAGAATCCTTGTTTGTAAAGGACTGAATTGATCTTTCCAAGTTATTTTACAATACTCATTTAATAAAAAAACTTCATTTTGTACCCTTTCTTCTATTTCATAGTTTTCCCAAATATAAAAGGGGGAAAGAGAGAAATTTACGCTTGGAATATAAGTATACGTGTTGTCCAAAAGTTTAGGTAAACTATTGCCAAATTCTCCTGTTCTATCCAATATTAAGCATGGTATATTCAGTTTACTTATTTCATAACTCAATATTTTTAAAGTAGTTGATTTTCCTGAGCCTGTTATTCCAAATATGCAAACATGTCTTGTTAATATTTTTGGATCAACTTCATAAATTTCACCTTTAAATCCTCCTTCGATAATATAACCTAATCGTATCATAAAGAAATTAAAAAAAGGCTATAAAATTAAATATCTAGTTAGAAACAGTAGCTGCTCCTATTTTTGAAGAATGAATTGTTGAACAAGCGCAGCTTGGTTGTAAAACTTCCTTGGTGACTTTGTAGTTTGCTAAGTCGCATCCACAGTTTGGATGGTGTTTACCTCTTCTTAGGACTCCTCTGTATAATCCATCTTCCAATTTCCTTCCCGTTTTCCTTTCCCATTCTTCAACTGGTATTCCAAATTTCTGTTGGATTCTATCGCGGTAAAATTCTGGTATTACGTTAAATGAACAGAAGGGAATTATTCGTAAATCTGGTGTTAAGTAATGAATATCGCATCTCTGTAATCTTTCTT
Source organism: Crenarchaeota archaeon SCGC AAA471-B05 (assembly GCA_000380705.1). Lineage (GTDB taxonomy): Archaea > Thermoproteota > Thermoprotei > Gearchaeales > Gearchaeaceae > SCGC-AAA471-B05. The sequence continues at coordinate 2,495 of AQYM01000009.1, read as the reverse complement.
CATCTTGATTATATTTATCTTGGAAATGCATCATCCCTATGAATAAACTCTTTAATTGTAATCTGCCGACTGCTTCGTAACTATGCTTAATTACAATATCAGCTATAGCTTCTGCAAATTTCAATCCTTTCGGTTCCTTACTTTCATCTATGAAGCTCTTTAACTTTAATATGAATCTTCCGAGTGAAACTAACCTTGGTCTTCCTGATTTCATTTCTTCAACTTCTTCATCTAAAAATTCTATTAGGCCTTTTATATCTACGAATCTTGTTATAGGAACCAATTTCTTCGTTTCATCATCTTTAAAAACGTAAGTTCCTGCGCCACATGCAAAATGAATTGATAATTCATATTTAGGTTTCTTTGTTAAGAATTGAATAAAGTCGCTTAAAGGAGTACATGAAGGTACTGGAAACCAATCTTCTTCTGTAATTTCTCCTTCTGTTTGTTCTTCAATTCTTTTTATACAATCTGGAATTGTTATTCTGTATTTTTCTCTTTCAGATTTCGTTAATCTTCCAGTTAATGATACAGGCTGGAAGTTTACTGCTCTTACGATGTCTATGTTTCTTTGAGCAAACCTAATTATCAATCCTAATTCATGGTCGTTAATACTTTTAATAACAGTTGGTACAAGTACTACACCAAGTCCAGCTTTTCTGCACGCATCTAATACGTAGGGAACTTCCCAATGGTTTTTTGGATTAGTTTTTGGAGTAACCCCGTCAAAACTTAAATATAAGTTTGAAACACCTGCCTTTCTTAATGCTATTGCATATTCTGGACCTTTTAAAGCTATTGTAATTCCGTTGGTATTCAACTGTATATGATCTATTCCTTCAGCTTTTATTGCTTTGATTATATCTATTAAATCTTCTCTTAAAGTAGGTTCTCCTCCTGTTATTTGTACAGAATTTCCTGGTACCGGTCTTTCACTTTTTAACATTCTTACCATTTCAACTATCTGTTCAATTGTAGGTTCATATACATAAGCTCCTTCCAATCCTTTTTTAACGTAAAAGAAGCAATACCAGCATGTTAAATCACATCTATTTGTTACAATAATATTAGCTAAACCAGAATGACTAAGATGATTACTACATAAACCGCAGTTATATGGGCACATGCATCTTTCCATTGGGACGTTTGGAGCAAGAGTTCCTTTACCGTCTTTCCAATATGCACTAAATTTTTCATACATTTTATACGAACCAAAATAAAGTTCTTCTATTTCGCCATGTTCTGGACAAACTTTCCTCATAAATACTTTATTTTCTCTTTCCAAAACAATGGCCTCCAATAATCTATTACATTCTGGACATATGCTTTGTGTATATCTTATCAATCTTTCTCCTTCTCTTAGAGAAAGTTTCTCAGATATTAATTTCCTTGGTTTTATCTGTATTAGTTGTGCCATCTGAGATATTTTTTATTTATGGCTTTAAAAATCTTCTTTAACTTTACATCTGTTAAAACAGTTAATTAAAACATCTAAAACAAGCTTAAAGAACAACAACATCCTATAATAAGTTATGTTTTTAATTTTATTTTAATCGATGTTTAATTTTTTATATAACATAAGTTATAAAAAAAATTATGAGTTATGCAAATCCTGATGTTTTAGTATCTACAGAATGGGTGCAAAATAACTTAAATAATCCAAGAATAAGAATAGTAGAGGTAGATTATGACCCTTCAAATTATTACCAAGGACATGTACCAAATGCAGTGTTGATAGATTGGAAAAAAGATATGAACGATCCTTTGATTAGAGATATAGTAAAAAAAAGCGACTTTGAAAAACTAATGAGTAGATTGGGGATAAGCAATAATACCACCGTTGTCTTATACGGAGATTTCAACAATTGGTTTGCAGCTTTTGCGTTTTGGGTTTTTAAGTATTATGGTCATAAAGATGTGAGGCTAATGAATGGGGGTAGAAAGAAATGGATAGAAGAAGATAGACCGTTAACGAAGGAAATACCCAGTTTCCCTCAAACAAATTATATAGCTTCAGAACCAGATGAAAAGATAAGAGCATACCTAGATTATGTTAAATCTTCTTTACCATACGTAGGTGTAGATAAAATATTAATAGATGTTAGAAGTCCTAAAGAATTTACAGGCGAAATTCTTGCTCCACCTGAATATCCAAATGAAGGCGGTCAAAGGGGAGGACATATTCCTAAGGCAATTAATATTCCTTGGAGTATTGCAGTTAAAGAAGATGGGACAATAAAAAGTTACGAAGAGCTTAAAAAAATATATGAAAGTCAAGGTGTAACACCAGATAAAGAAATAATAGTATATTGTAGAATAGGAGAAAGAGCTTCCTTTACTTGGTTTGTTCTTTCTCAATTACTAGGATACAAGAACGTAAAAGTTTACGATGGTTCATGGAGTGAATGGGGAAATATCGTTAGATTGCCCATAGAGAAGTGAATTAATCATCCTTTTTCCTTGTCAAAATATACCATAAATTACCTTCTTTTTTT
>AQYM01000008.1 GCA_000380705.1 Crenarchaeota archaeon SCGC AAA471-B05 | reverse complement strand
TCCGATTCCTTTGAAAACAGCCATGGGTTTATTAGGAATGATTAAGCCATTTTTCAGACCTCCTTTAACTCCTTTATCTGAAGATAAAAAGGCTAAACTTATTGAAGTTCTAAAACAATATTTTAACATATGAAAATTGCAAGATTGAAAATAGGGGAAAAGATTTATTCAGGATTTTTAGAAGGTGATTATTTAATTACAAATGAAGGAGCTGTAAAGGTAAAGCATGCCAAATGGCTTCCTCCTTGTGAGCCAACAAAGATAATAGGCTTAGCTTTAAATTTTAGAGAACATGCAGAAGAATTAGGATTAAATGTTACAGAGGAACCCATAATATTTTTAAAACCTTCCAATACTCTTATAGGTCATTTAGATAACATAATTTATCCAAATGGAGCAAAGTTTGTACATTATGAAGGCGAACTTGCAGTTGTTATAGGTTCAAAGTGTAGAAATGTTAAGGAAAATGAAGCATTGGAATATGTTTTAGGGTATACTATTGCCAACGATGTAACTGCAAGGGATTATATAACAAATATATTTAGGCCTCCTATAAAAGCCAAGGGATTTGATACTTTCTTACCCTTAGGACCTTATATAGTAACTAAAGATGAGATAGGTAACGAAATAAATCTTGAACTTATTACAAAGGTAAATGGAGAAATTAAACAAAGGGGAAATACAGCATCATTTATACATTCTATACCAAAAATAATTTCCTTTCTAAGTTCTTTTATGACTCTTTATCCAGGTGATGTAATATTAACGGGCACACCTAAAGGTATTTCTCCTCTTAAGCCTAACGATACAATAGAAATAAGTATAGAAAAAATAGGTGTTTTAATAAATAAAATTGTTAAAGAAAATGGAGTTTGATATCAAAGAAAATTTAAAAAAAGTTATGAGAATATTTCCTCAAGGAGTAACTGTAGTAACCACCAAAAAGGATAATAACTTTTACGGTATAACTGTTAGCGCTTTTACTAGTATATCTTTGGAACCTCCCTTAATAATGATTTCGATATCAAAAAATTCGAAAATTCATGATATATTAATAAATTCAGATTTCTTTGCAGTAAATTTTTTAGCAGAGGACCAAAAAATCGTTTCGGATATATTTGCAGGAAGGGTTCAAGTTGCTGATAGATTTGAAACAGTACAATATTTCTTAGAGAAAACAGGATGTCCTATAATTAAAGGTGTTAGAGCTTTCATTGAATGTAAAAGATACAAAGTTTACGATGGAGGAGATCATTCAATAATTTTAGGAGAAGTTATAAATGTAAAAAAATTAAGCGATAAAAATCCTTTGGTTTATTATAATCAACAATATACTACAATAATAAGTCCTGAAAAAATTTGGATGGTTGAAGATTGGTGGTATTAATGTGTTACTTGCAAGTATCTTGGTTTCTCAGGTAAGATTGGTTTAATTAAAGGCATAAATTCCTTTGTTTTAAAATTAAATACAAGTGAAGATTCTTCGAACCAACTTGGAGGTGCAGGAGTCCCCCACAATGTTTGTCTTTTTGGATCATGGAATTTCCATATTATAGGTTCCCAATCTGGATCTGAACTTAAATAATCTCCAGTATATAGTTCTATTCTGTGTCCATCTGGATCTCTTAAATAAAAGAAGAAAGCGTTTGTAATTCCATGTCTACCTGGTCCGCGCTCCATGTTTTTAATGTAATCCTTTGAAGCTAAAATATCTGCTGCATCTAAAATAGCCAATCTATCTGGAACATAAAAAGCAATATGATGCAATCTTGGACCATAACCGTTGGTTAAAGCTATGTCATGTGATGTATGCTTTCTTCTAAACCAAGCAGCCCAAATTTTTGGAGGTTCATCTTCAGTTTCAGTTATTTCAGTAACATAAAAACCTAACTTTTTATACCATTCAAATGCAAGTTCAACGTTAGGAACATGTATATTAAAATGATCTATTCTTAATATTTTTGCTCCTTTGTATTCATGGTATTTTTGTAAAGACCATTCAGCTTTTTCCATTTCGTAATAAAATTCTACAGGAAAGCCTAAAGGATCTTGAATTCTTAACGCTTTCCCCAAACCTAATTCGTAATCCTTTTCAATCCAAATAACTTCTAAATTATTTTTTAAGAAAAATTCCTCCAAAGCCTTTAGATCTTCATTACTTCTAACTTTAAAAGCTATATGATGTGCTCCTGCTTTAGGATATTTAGTTAAGCAAAGGGAATGATGATATCTTTCTTCGTGACCTCTTAAATAAATATGTTCACCATCTTCATATACTAGCTTAAACCCTAGGGTTTCAACGTAAAAGTCGTATGCTTTATTTAAATCTGTTACTAATAACTCTGCATGTCCAGCTCTGATAATATCAAAGCTCATTTTATCTCACTTAAAAAATCTTTCACTCTATTTTTAAATTCATCCTTTTTTGTATACCAATTATAAAAGTTTGAAGCCATTCTTACCGGATCTCCGAAAAAGAAATATTCATAAAGATCTTGTCTACTTCCAAAGGAAGTTCCTATAAAATCCCAAGCTAATTTGAATAATTTTATCCTTTCTTCTGCGTTTGCCAATTTAGCTTGATAATATTTATCAACATACTGTTTTATCTCTGAATTCATCACTTCAAAGGGAGGTATAGCCATTAAGCCGCTTGCTCCCAATTGTCTTATTACAAGATTTAGTTTATGTGCAACCCTTGGCCAAAGATTCCTTGCTGCATGTAAAAATGTAGGATCAGGCATCAATATACCCCATTTATTAAGCTTAGCGTTAGCCTCACTTGCTATCAAAAACGCCCTCATACTTTCCGTTAACATTATTAACTCAGCTATTTTCTCTTGTATGTGTAAATATTGATCTATTCCTATTGTTTCTGCAATTAAAGTAGCCAATCCTACAACAAATTCACATTTTGATATTTCTCTAACCAAAGCTTGATGTGCCATAAATATTACAGCACCAGTAGCTTCTGCATATATGTTGCATTTTTCTGGTTCTTCTAAAATAAATATTCTTTCCCATGGAACAAGTACATCATCGAATACAACAACAGCATCCTGTTCATCAAATCTTGAAGATAATGGATGGTCAAAGGTAGAGTTATGTGCAAAGCTTTCTCTGCAAATAAATTTTAATCCGGGAGTATCAACAGATAAAGCAAAAGCCATAGCATAAGGAGCATCATCTTGACCTGATTTTAAAACAGTTGAAGGAAATACCAGTATTTCATCAGCCAAAGGTAAAGTTGCAAGCATTCTAGCCCCTCTTATTACAACTCCTTCAGATGTTTTTTCTACAACTCTAGCAGCTATGTAAGGATCCGGAAGTTTTGAAGGGCTTGTTACACTTCTGTTTACTTGAGGATTAATTAAAGTATGGGTTAAACATAGATCATTTTCTCTAACATATTCATAATATTTTCTCACATTTTCTGCAAAATCTATTTTTCCTTTACCGAAAAATTCTGCTGCAGAAGCCATAGCCATTAATGCGCTATTTAAATAATCAGGAGTTCTTCCAAGTAAACCAAAGCTATAATCAGCCCAAATTTTAATCATTCTGGTTCTTTTTTCCAAATCCTCCTTAGTTTTGGGCTGTAAAAAACTCATTCCTACCCTTTCTCCGCTGGTAGGAGAAACGTAAGTCATTATATCGATAAGGTCTGGATCATATTGTAAGTCATAAAGTTTAGCCAAAGTTTGGGATATGCCTTTAAATGCAGGATGTTTAGTTATATTATAAGTGATTTTTTCATTACCATACCAAACCTCTCTTCTTTTATTATCCATTTCTTCCAAAAATCTTCTTCCATTTCTGGCCCCCATCTTCAATATATTAAAGTAATTTTTTTTATAAAAATATATATATATAAAAATAAAAATTAGCTTTTACCGAAAGTTGGAATTTTATGAGTACCCAATGCTACTTGGATTGTTTTAATTTCCATGTAGAAATCAAAGCTATACTTTCCTCCTTCTCTACCTATACCGCTATACTTAGCTCCTCCAAAGGGAGTTCTTAAATCTCTTACGTTATGGGAATTTATCCAAACCATTCCTGCTTCAATTCTTTTGGCTACTCTATTTGCTTTTTGTATATCCTTTGTCCATATATATGCTGTAAGACCATATATTACATCGTTTGCCAAAGAGATAGCTTCTTCTTCATCCTTAAATTTAACAGCTAATAGAACAGGTCCAAATATTTCCTCTTTAAATATTCTCATATTTCTTTCACCATTTGCAAATAAAGTTGGCATTAGATAGTTTCCTTTATCAAAACCGCTTGGCCTATCTCCACCGTAAATTAGTTTTGCACCTTCCCTTATTCCTATATCGATATAATCTTTTACTCTTTTCCAATGTTCAGGTCTTACCAGAGGACCCAGTTCAGTTTTTTCATCGAATGGATCACCAACTCTAATTTTTTTAACCCTTTCATAAAGCATTTCTAAGAATTTTTCGTAAATCGAAGCTTCTATTAAAACTCTTGAATTTGAAGTACATCTTTCACCGTTTAAAGAATAAGCCATAAATATAACAGCATCCAAAGCTCTTTCTAGATCTGCATCGGAAAAAATAATAGCTGGATTTTTTCCTCCCAATTCCATAGAAAATCTTTTAAGTGATGAAGCTCCGTTCCTCATTATTTCCATTCCAGTGGTTGTTTCACCTGTAAAGGAGATTAATCTAACTTCAGGATGAGCAACTAGAGCTGCACCGCTGATTTCTCCTATTCCATGTACAATGTTAAATACTCCTGGAGGAACACCTGCATCAGATATTATTTCTGCAAGTCTATTTGCACTTAATGGTGTCCATTCAGCTGGTTTTAGTACACATGTATCTCCGGCTGCTAAACAAGGAGCAATTTTCCATGTTTCTAACATCAAAGGAGTATTCCAAGGAGTTATCAATCCTGCAACTCCGATTGGTGTTCTTATTACATAATTTACAAAATTATTCACATCATCAACATACACCTCATCACTTAACTTTGTTATCATATCAGCAAAAAAATCAAAATTTTCTGCAGCTCTGTCTATTTGTGCTCTTGTTTGGGTAATAGGTATTCCTGTATTTAAAGTTTCCAATCTAGCCAGTTCTTCCCTATTTTTTCTTATTAATCTTGCTACTTCATGCAATATATCAGATCTTTTTGAAGCAGGGATATTACTCCATATTTGAAAAGCTTTCTTTGCAGATCTTACAGCAAAATCCACATCTTCTTTACATCCTACTGGAATTGTTCCTATTGTTTCATTATTTGAAGGATTTAAGAATTCAAATCTTTTATTATCGAAGGATTCAACGAATTCTCCGTTAATAAAATGCTTTAAATTATATTCCATTCTAATATAAAAGTATGCTTTTTAATATAAAAATATAGTTAATTTATCTAAAAATCTTCTTTAAATACTATCTTTCCATTTTATTTCATGTTGTAATATTATTCTATAAGCATTTTTCCAACATAACTTTTCAATATCATTTTCACTCATACCCTTATCTTTGAGCTTTTCAATTAAAATAGGGATTTTAGAAGCATCTTCAAGATGTTCAGGTGTATTTTTTTATTCCAAAGAAATCCGTACCCAAAGCTAAAATATCTGAGCCAAAATTTTCCCATACAGAAATAATATGTTTAGAAATTTGATTTATATCAGCTTTTTCTCCTATTGTTGATGTTATAAAAGTAAATCCTATTACTCCTCCTGTTTTTCTAATCGCCTCCAAAACTTCATCATCAAAATTTCTATTATGTTTCTTTATTTTATAATAATTTGAATGGCTGGCTATTACGGGGAGTTTAGAAATATTGCATGTTTCTAAAGCTGAATTCTTGCTTGCATGAGATACATCTATTATTACGCCTAATTCGTTGCTCATCTCGATTAAATCTTCACCTGCCCTGGTTAAACCGTAATCTTTCTTAGAAGTGCAACATGAAGCGAATTTATTATCGTAATTCCAAGTTAACGTAACACTTCTTATTCCTAAAAGATATAAAATTTCAATTTCTTCAGGTTTATTTAAAGCATCAAGACCTTCTAGACTGATTAAAAATCCTATTTTATCGCTATTATCAAGGATTTCAATATCTTTATGTTTAACAATAAGCATGAGTTTATCTTTGTAGCTCCTTATAAGATATCTATAAATTAATATTTGGTCCAAAATTTCTTCAAAATAACTTATTTGAGGTATCATTATTTCTTTCCAATCACCGTAAAGCCCCTTAAGTCTTTTTAATTCTATTTCACTAAAAGTGTTTGTAGCTGGAAATATTGCTCCAAATATAAGTTTAATTTTTCCTTTAATATACTTGGGAATATCGCCATGTCTTCCTTTAACATCTTCATCAAAATTAACGATTAGTTTTTTATAACTTGTGGATGATAACCTCCTGTTTTTATCGCATACGCTACATCCTCATGAAGATCTACAATTTTCATAATAGAATAGTAAGATTATAATGCTTTAAACTTAATTTTCTTTTATTTAAATAATTATTATCGATATAAAACATTTTAAGCAAATTAAATAATCATAAATATTTCCACTTTATCATTAAAACTATAAATTAATATTTATTATTTTTATTCCTCCCATTCCTGATGAATCTTATAGAAAGTGAAAAATAGCGAGAATAAGTAAGATTATTATCACTCTGATAAAAATCTCTTTCACTTAATATTTTTTCCACAAACTTTTCTGTTTAATAATTTTATAATCCAAGAAACGAAAATCAGCGATAACATGAATCTTAAAAATTTTATATTCGTTTTCCTTGACATTCTTCAGCTACTTTCTAATTCTTTTCTTAATTTCATGGTCTTTAATAATGAAGCTAATTTTCTATCTACTTTTCTCCCATTATCATCTAAATATTTTGTTGTTATATATTTAAAAATATAATCTCATAATCATGCCATAGTATTAAGTTTTTATTTTTTAACAATATTTATAATTATGGATAAAAATATAACAGTAAGTAAATATGATATACCAGAAAACCTAAATCATTTCACTTTACCTTTACCTAAAGATTTTAAAATCTTTAATGAAAAAATTGGAGACATTACAATAAATTATGATTCTTTATTTATAATTGGAATAACAAAGGATTATGTCTTAAAAAGAAACTTTGATGAATTAAAGGCTTTAAGAGAATTTATTCAAAATGCCTTAGATGAAAATGAGCTATTATACGGAAGACCGTTTGTAGAAATAAAAAAGGATCTTTATGGTATATGGATAATAGATAAAGGGAGAGGAATTAAAATACAGGATCTTTTAATAGGCATTAGCAATAAAGAATGTTGGATGAGGGGTTACTATGGGGAGGGATTAAAAATAGCAGCAGGCTACTTTCTTTCATTAAACAAACCCGTATACATATTTACCCATGATAATGTTTTTAGGTTTATTTACTATAATGAAGAAAATCCTAAGCTTTATGTAATCTTAGGTAAATCGAACAAAAAATTTGAAGGTACAAATATATTAATAAAGGATTATTATCCTTCCGATGAAATTTTAAATAAAATAGTAATTTTTAATAATAAAGAAGTTTATGAAAGAAAAATAGATGAAGTTTATATTGAATCAGAGGAATGTAAAGTTCCCAAGCCTTACACTATTTATGATTATCCCAATTTGTTTTATGTCAGGAATATATTAGTTGGCGAAACAAGCAAAGTTGCTAGGAGAAGATCGTTATTTAGCTATGATGTTTGGTGGTTCAGGCTTGATGTTTCGAGAGAATTTATGAGCTATTCTATGCCCGATCTATTTAAGGAAATATCCAAAATATTTGAATTATCAGAAAAAGCTAGGGATAAGCTGGTTGAAAAGTTAATAGAAAGTGGAATGTTGAAGGTAAAAAAGATAAACGATAAAATTTCAATACATTTTAATCCAATCTTTGCAATTTTCGAAGGTCATCTTTTCGTTTATCATTTTCCAAAGGGGTTGTTAAATAGCATACTTAAGTATTTAAACATCGAAAATAAAAAGGATCTCATAGTTCGGATTGGAAACGAAGAAGAAGAGAAGAAAGCTCTTGAAAAAGGTTTTATACCTTTCCTTGTTTCTGAAGAACTATCGGAAGAATTTAGAATTATACCTAAATTTGTTGAGAAATAAATTCAAGAAAAATATTGTTAAAACGTTAACTTTTTGTTTAAATTTATCTTTTAAAGATTTTAGATTTTTAACCAAAATAAAATTATGGTTAGCTACGAAGAAGCTATACAATTAATTTTGAAAAATACACCCAATCAATTAGGTGTTAAAAGTTTAAGTTTGTTTAATTCCTTAGGATACGCTTTAGCTTATAATGTATATTCAAAGGAGGATATTCCTCCATTTAAAATTTCATTGATAGATGGTTATGCAGTAAAAAGCGAAGACCTGGTTCAATGTAATGAGGATAATCCGAAAGAATTAAAATTAATAAGTGTTGAAAAATTTGAAGATTATTTCAAGTTGAAAATTAAAGAAGGGGAGGCTATTAAAGTTTATCGAGGATATTACATCCCCCAAGGAGTTAACGCTATAGTAGAAAAGGAATATGTGAAAGAAAAGGGAAATAAAATAATAGTTTATAAATCTGTAAAATTTGGAGAAAACATAGCAGAAAAAGGATATGAAATAAAGAAGAATCAGATTATAGCAAAATCCGGAGAAATTTTAGTTCCTTCTTTAATTGGCTTAATTGCCAAATCAGGCCATGCTAAAATAAAAGTTTTCCGAAAACCTAAAATTTATCTTGTTATTACTGGAGATGAAATAGTTAGTCCTGGAAGAAAATTAAGTGAAGGGAAAGTTTGGGACTCGATTTCTTACTTAATTTTTTCTGCTTTAAGAATGGATGGTTTTATTAACATTGATTGGCATAGAACTGGTAATAATATAACAAAGTTTATGAAAGTAATCAAAGAAGCACTTCAATATTCTGACTTCATAATAATATCTGGCGGAATGTTTCTAGAAGAAAGTGATTATCTGGTAAATATTTTGGAAAATATGGGGATTAATAGAATATTTTGGGGAATAAACGTTAAATCTGTAAAATCGCTTTACTTTGGAACTTACGAAAACAAACCAGTTTTTATTTTAACTGGAAAACCTGCTTCGGATTTGATTTGTTATTATGAATTTATAAGACCCGCATTATTAAAATCAAGCGGAATTAAAGAAATATTTTTAAAAGAAATTGAAGCAAAATTAACTGAAAATTTGAAAGGACAATATGGAGTAACTGATATTTTCTTTGGTAAACTTTTCTATCGTAATGAATATTACGTTGAAATTCAAAAAGAGCATAATTTTTTATTAATGCCTTATATCCATTCAAACTGTTTAGTAATAAATGATAAGGGAGAAATAAGTAAAGGAGAAAAGATAAAAGTGCATATTTTGCCAAAAGTTGATACTATTTCGTTGATTTAAAATATTAACTTTTCTTTTTAGTTTCAATCAAGGTTAATACAAGTTTCTCCAAGGCTATTATCCTTTCTTCCAACCTTTTGTTGTTTTCTTCGTTTATCTTAATTCTTGAAGCTAAATTTCTGTCTATTTCTTCGAGTACTATAATTTGGTTTGTAAGTTTTTTATTTGCTTCTGCTATAACTTCAATAAGTTTGTTTAATTCTTTAACTTGTAGCTTAGGAACAATAAAGTAGGAAAAAATTAAAGATACAAAAATTCCTAATGTAAGAGCTACTGTAAAATTAAGAATGGATATTTCGCTTATAGTAGAATTTATTATTTCGCTTATAAACTTATTTGAAAGTATGGACAAAGTTAGTAAAAAGGAAAGAGTAAATAAAATGGAATTAATTAGAGCGTATACAATTTCTCTTACCATGATTATATTTTATTATTTTTGAATTTATATTTTGCTAGAATAATTTTAAAAAATAAAGTTTTCTCTTTTAAACTTATTTATATTTTTTATTCTTATTTCTTGTTTTTAACTAGTTAAAATCTTGATGAACTAAAAGCTTTCTTCTTCATTATCTTGATTTTTAAATTTTAATTTTTCAAAAAAGAATAATATTTTGTGATAATATTTGATCATAATTTATTCAACAAATTTTTCGTATTTATAGATAGACATGATGCTGGAACAAGGTTGGCCAATTTCATTAAGGAATACATCAAAGGAAATGAGATAGTTTATGCCATTCCAGCAGGAGGTATACCTGTAGCCAAAGCTTTATGTAAAGTTTTAAATCTGAAATTTAAAATAGCTTTGGTTTCAAAAATAGTATTGCCTTGGAATACTGAATTAGGATACGGAGCTGTTAGCATAGAAGGAGACGTTGAACTAAACGAAGAGTTATTAAGATTTTTAAATTTAAATAAAGAAACCATAAACAAAGGAATAGAGGAGACTAAAAACAAAATAAAAAGAAGGTTAGAGATGCTTCCCAAATCTTTAACTTCTATAGAAAAGGATGAAAACGTAATTATAGTAGATGATGGTATAGCTTCAGGTTATACGATGCTTGTAGCGTTAAAAATGCTTAAAAGATACTCTAAACACATAAGTATAGCTGCACCTACAGCCTCAAGATGCTCTTTAATCCTTCTTGAAAAATATTGTGATAAGATATTTGTTTTAAATGTTCGTGATCTTTATCCCTTTGCTGTAGCTGATGCCTATGAATATTGGTACGATTTAAGCGATGAGGATATAATTAAAGAAATCACAAATGGTATTTGAATTATTAGATAAGAGAATACAAGAAGGATTAAAGGA
>AQYM01000007.1 GCA_000380705.1 Crenarchaeota archaeon SCGC AAA471-B05 | reverse complement strand
ATAGGAGGTGAAGTGCCTAGTGCAATAAGGCCTCCTTCAGGTTGTAGATTCCATCCAAGATGTCCTTTTGCTATGGAAATATGTAAAAGAGTTGAACCTGAGCTAATTGAAATTAAACCAAACCATTACGTAGCATGTCATTTATATGGAAAATAATTTATATAGAAGATAAAAATTTTTCAATTTGTCGGTTTACTTCATCAGGTTTTTCTAACATTACCATATGGCCAGCTTCTTCTATTATGTAAAGTTCAGAATTTTTTATTTTCTCTTTTAGATACTGTGAATATTTTACAGGTGTCAATAAATCTTCTTTTCCGCAAATTATTAATGTTGGGTAATCAATTTTCTCTATTTTATTCATATAATCAAATTTGTCACATGCAAGAAAATCTCTAAGAGTTACGCTTAAAGGAACTTTTAGAAAATTTTCTTTATATTTTAATAAAATTCGAAAATCAGAATTTTCTCTAAAGGACCAATGTGATAAAACTTTTAAAGCTTCTTCATAAGATTTCTTTAAGGAATTTAAGATAACAGATGTTACTCGAAGTTTAGCTCCTGTAGCTATTAAAATTATAGCCTTAAGCCAAGTTGGTTTCTTTAAAGCTATAACCATTACTATAGCTCCCCCCATTGAATGTCCTGCTAATACGATATTATTCAATTTTCTTTTCTCGATATAATTACAAACCCAATCTGCATATTCTTCTATCGTGGTTAAATTTATATCCTCTTCATCTCCATGTCCTGGCAAATCGAGAGCTATTGAGTTTTTAAAATACTTTGTTTGATTTTCCCAAATCCATTTCCCTTCACCTGCTCCATGTATGAAAATTAGATTTTTATCCATATTTTAAATATAAAATCTAGATATAATAGAGTTTAAGAAGGAATTTATAAATTAAAATTTATAAATTAAATTTTAAATAATTTTATATGAGTCAAAAAATAACTTATGTAACTTTACTTGCAGATGAAAGAATACATCCTGAATATGAAAAAGCCCTAAAAGAAGTAGAAAAAGAATTTGGTTCTCATTATCCTTTGTATATAGGAGAAAATGAAATTTATACAGGAGAGGAATTTGAAAAAAGGAGTCCAATCAATACTGATATTATAATGGGCTATTTTCAAAAAGCTAAAAGAGAAAATATTAAAGATGCAATAGCTACCGCTAAAAAAGCATTTAAGGAATGGAGCTCGTTGGATTATACAGAAAGAATAAGAATTTTTAGAAGAGTAGCAGACATAATAGAAAAGGAGAGATTCCGAATTGCTGCATACATAACATATGAAGCTGGGAAAAATAGAATGGAAGCTTTAGCTGAAGTTCATGAAGCAATAGACGCGATAAGATATTATTGTGATATATACGAGAAAAATGAAGGATATAAAATAAAAATGAACGTCGTAGTTGAAGGAGAAATACCCTATACTGTAGCAAAGCCTTACGGCGTTTGGGTTGTAATTTCTCCGTTCAATTTTCCCTTTATGCTTGCCAATGGTATGTGCTTAGGTGCGTTACTTACAGGTAATACTGTAGTATTCAAACCAACAAGTGAAGCACCCTTTGGGGGTCTTTTGCTTTACAAATATTATAGGGAAGGAGGAGTAATAGCAGGGGCTATAAACTATTTAACAGGTCCTGGGCCCTTATTTGAAGATGAAATAGTTACAAATCCTGATGTTGCTGGTATAGCTTTTACAGGTTCAAGAGCTGTTGGAATGAGATTATATAAAAGATTTACATCTGCTCAGCCGTATCCTAAACCGATAGTTTTGGAGATGGGGAGTAAAAATCCTACTATAGTAACAAATAAAGCTAATTTGGATAAAGCAGTAGAAGGAATAATAAGGGCAGCGTTTGGATATTGTGGTCAAAAATGCAGTGCAACTTCTAGAGTATATGTCCATAAGGATATTAAGGATGAATTTTTAAATAAACTAATAGAAAGAACAAAGAAAATAATAGTAGGTGATCCTAGAAAAAAGGAAGTCTTTATGGGTCCTATAATAAATAAAACCGCTTTGGAAAACTTTAAAAAGTATATAGAAGATGCGATAAACATTGGAGGTAAAATTTTGTATGGAGGTAAAGTATTAACTGAGGGAGAATACAGTAAAGGATTTTATGTTGAACCAACGATAATTACAAATATACCTAGAGACTATTATTTAATGAAAGAAGAATTATTCCTTCCTATCTTAATAGTTGATTTTGTTGAAAGTTTAGAAGAAGCAATACAAGAGGCAAATAATACAGAATATGGATTAACTGCAGGAATATTTTCAGAGGATGAAAAAGAAATCAAATATTTCTTTGATAATATTCAATTTGGTGTATGCTATGCAAATAGAAAAGGAGGAGCAACAACAGGAGCATGGCCAAGTTCCCAAAGTTTCGTAGGCTGGAAAGGAAGTGGATGTACTGGAAAAGGCGTAGGAGGCCCGCATTATTTGCTAACATTTATAAGAGAGCAAAGCCAAACTATTGTTAAATAATCTTTTAATAAAATTAAAAATCATTTAAATTATTTTAAAACATTTGTTTTTAAGAAATTAAACATGTTAGATAAAATTTAGATTAATATACTTTGAAAAATTATCTTTAAATATGGCTAAGACTTTAGCTAAAAAGTTTGCTGAATATGCCAAATCTCTAGAATATAAAAAATTATCTGTAACAGATATAAAGGAGGCAAAACGTAGATTAATAGATACTTTAGCTGTAAGTATTGCTGCTTTTAATGAGGAACCTATAAAAATAGTTAGGAGTATTGCGATGGACAATAAAAATGATAAAGGAGCAACATTATGGTGCACAAAAATAAAAACAGCTCTAGATTATGCTTCGTTCCATAATTCTTGTATGACTAGATACTTTGATTATAACGATACTTATCTATCAAAGGAGGCTTTGCATCCTTCAGATTGTATAGGAGGTTTATTTTCTATAGGTGAAAGTATCGGAGTTTCAGGCAAAGACTTAATTTTAGGTATAGTTTTGGCATATGAAATAATATGTAGATTAGCTGATTCTGCAAGCATAAGAGAAAGAGGGTGGGATCATGTATCTTATATAGGTATAGGTGCATGTGTTGGAATGTCAAGAATGTTGGATTTAAGTGAAGAAAAGATTGAACAAGCTATAAATTTGACAGCATCCAATGTAATAACTTTAAGGCAAACAAGAATAGGAGAACTTAGCCATTGGAAAGGATTCAGTGCACCCAATGCTGTCAGGAATGCTTGTTTTTATACAATTTTGGCAAGTAACGGAATTACAGGACCTTCTCCTGTATTTGAAGGAGAAAGAGGTTTCTTTAAGCAAGTATCAGGTGAATTTGAAATAGAAAAGCTGGGTGGAATAAACGAAAGTTTCAAAATACATGAAACAAGTATAAAATACCATCCTGTAGAGTATCATTCAATGAGCGCTGCAGATGCTGCTTTAATACTTTATAATAAAGTAAAATATGAAGAAATAAATAGAATAGATATAGATACGTTTGAAGTTTCCTATAAAATAATAGTAAAAGATCCTGAAAAATGGGATCCAAAAACCAGAGAAACAGCGGATCATAGCTTGCCTTATATAGTAGCCCATATTTTAGTTAATGGTAAAATAAACATTGATTCCTATTCTGAATTAANTTTGAAGGATCAAAGAGTAAAATCTTTGATGAAAAAAATTAATATTAAAGTTGATCCAGAACTTGATAAACTTTATCCAAAGGCCGTTCCAAACAGGATAACAATTTATCTTAAAGATGGTAAAAAGGAAACTAGTGAAATAATTTATCCAAAGGGTCATTATATGAATCCTTTATCTGATGAAGAATTAAATAATAAATTCATTAAATTAACGGAGCCTTTGTTAAAAGAAAAATCCAAGGAACTTTTAAAAAAGCTCTGGAATTTGGAAAATGTTAAAGATATAAAGGAAATATTGGAAATGATAGAAATTACAAAATAATTAAAGCTTAATTATTAGACGGTAGTCTTAATAATTCTTTTTTGAATGATACTAATAAAGCAATTGGAACTATTACATAGATTGAAAGCCTTGTACTTTAGGGTGGAGAGGAAATCGGGAGGAAGACTTCTCGTTCTTAAAAAGAAACATCATAATATATTGACCTTCCGACCAAATATTTCCCGCTTTCTACTTTTATATCAAAAGAACCCGTCTTGTTACAATGAGTTGAATCTTATCAGAGAACAAATCAAAGATTAATTTTAAAATTTTCCCAGCTTTTTTGCTATATTGAGCTTCATCTATAAATAAAAATCTTTTATCGATAAATATTGTAGCAAATTCTTTGGGGATTCTTCGAATACCTTTAGCATATCTTCGTCTTCCAACGTAACATAATAACCATAATGTTTTTCTTTAAGGTAAAGTAATAATGTAGTTTTTCCGCTCTGTCTAGAACCTATTGACTTCCTATTGTCTTAAAGGTCAAGGCTTGTAAAATATAGCTTTCCTTTCACATAGTTCTGAAACTTTAGGATATATTTGTATTATATAAAAATATTATTAGACAATAGATTTATATATTGGATAAAATAATTATTATCATGATGAGCGAAACTATATTTGAAAAAATTAGGAAGATTTTAGAAAGAAAAGAAGTACAATTAGTTAGCATAGCAGCAATCGCAGGTATTCTAGGATTTTTAGCAGGAAAAGA
Source organism: Crenarchaeota archaeon SCGC AAA471-B05 (assembly GCA_000380705.1). Lineage (GTDB taxonomy): Archaea > Thermoproteota > Thermoprotei > Gearchaeales > Gearchaeaceae > SCGC-AAA471-B05. The sequence goes on along the minus strand of AQYM01000007.1, from coordinate 5,142 downwards.
ATATCAAAAGAATAAAGATAAAAAATGAATTTTTTAAACTTNTTCAAAAAACTTAGCAACTTTACTGCCATTTCNTTTACTGTATACGTAATTTATAATTTAGGTGTCAATCCACTTTTAAATTTACTTTTAAATTTATTGGGGATAAATTTAATTTATCAGCCTCAATTTATCTTGGAAAATTTACTATTAGTTTTAACTTTAGTAATTTTGTTTATGATCGCAATCATAATAGGTGTAGGATATTTAATTTTCACGGGATGGAAAAATCGTTCAGCAATTCCCTTATTCTTTAAATTACTGATCATAATACTTCTGGGTTTAGCTGCTTTTGTCATAGCAGCTCCAATATCAATGATAATAAAATTTCCTTTCGTTCCTTTAATAATTTCAGCTTCTTTATTATATATGATTTTAAGAATAATTTCTAATCAGATATATTTTGAAAGGAATACAGATTTTATTATAATTTTAAATAAATTAAAAGAGTTTAATAAAAATTTAGAAATAAATGAAGTAAAAACAAATAAAAATGAATGGATAGTTTATGCTAGAAGCAAAGACAAATTTATTGAATATAAATTCGATATGAAAACAGGTGAATTAAAACAATGGAAGCAAATTTGAATTATCTTTTAAATTTTATTTTTTCTAATATAAAATATATTTTAGCTTCTCTTCCTACTATACCTGTAATTTATTATTTAATTAAAAGAAAATTTAATGAAATAATTTTATATCCTGATAAAAAATTTAAATTTAAAAAATCAGATTTAAAAAAGATAAACTTTAAGTTGGTAATCTTTTCTAAACCAGATACTATAGAGAATATTTTATTTAACTTAAGAAGAATTTATAATGATCAACCTATTTGGATAAAAATAAAAAAATCCAAATTAAGTTTTTCAGAAATTTTAGATTCATCAAAACAATTGTATTCCATTTCTTTGATAGGAAAAAAAGAAAGCATAAAAGATTTTTATCAAGCGCTTAAAAATGAAATTTTAAAAGAAAATATAATTTTTGAAAATAAAAATTCATTAGATAAATTTGAAATAGAAGATATAAATGAAGATGTGAAGCTTAAAAATTTAGAAATAAATAATTCAAATTGGATTATTAGACTATTTTTAGCTATATTTGCTTTAGTTACAATAATTTTAATAGTTATAAGACATTCTAAAAAGAGGATAAACGAAGAAGAAGCCATCAACTTAGCTTCTGAATATTTAGAAAAAATGAATGGGAAAAAGCCTAAAATTATTAATTCATACTTTAGCAATGGCAAGTATTACATATTTACTGATACGCATTCCTTAATTTTGGAAAGGAATGGAAAAATAGTAGAAATAAAGAAAAATGAATAAAGGAAAGCTCCTTTTAGGTTTAATTAAATCAATAGAAAGCTTAGGTATCAAAAATTATTTTATGAAAGAAATCGTAAAAATGGGCTTTAGTAAAATTATAGAACAAATACCTGACGATGAAATTGAAAAATATAAAGAAATTGAAAAATTAGCAAAGAAATACGCGAGATTAATTAATAATGAAATAAAAAGAATGGAAAAGAATTTTAGCGAAAATAGCCCCTTACTTTACTTTATTTTCATAACTCTATTTTTATCAAATATTTCTAAAGAAAAATATAATAAATATATATATATAAAGAAAAACTTATATTATAATTATGAGTAGTAATGAATTACTCTTAAAGATATTAGAAAAGCTTGATAATTTGGAAAAAAGAGTTGAAAATATAGAAAGAAGCCTTGGCTATAGAGAAAAAAAGGAGAAGTTAACTCCTGCTTTATTAAAGGCTTTAGCGATAGTTAAGTCTAGTGGAGGCAAAAGTGATCCAAAAACTGTTTCTCAAAAGCTTGATATCCCACCAAACATTGCATCAAGTTATTTAAATAAACTAACCGAAATAGGTTTCTTATCTAAAAAACCCAACGTTGACCCAAGAATAAAGTCAAGATATGTTTTTGAGCTTAATGAAACTGCCATCGACGAGGAAACAAAGAAAATTTTGGATTCCTTATCTAAAGATTATGAAGACAAGTGATGTTATTGCTATACTTAAAAAAATCGAAGAGACAAGGAAGGAAGTTGAGGATTATATAAAAAAGGAAATAAAGGAAGATTATTTATTAGAAGAAATAAGTAAAATAAACAACGAAATAGCTTTATTCTTAATTTCTAATATTGAGAAAAGCTCTGAAATAACTCATATCTTTAAACCTAAATCTATTGAAGAATATTATGACTTAATCAAGGAAAAAATAATTTTAGGTTCTCATTCAGAAATAATTATAAACGAAGCAAACAGGATAAGGGAAAAGTTTGTGAAAGATGAATGGGATATCGATAAAATATATTACCCGCATGATTTTGATGATTACAAAAATAACTCATGGAAATATATTCATGTTGCCAAAGAAATTGAAAAACATGTTAGAGATAAAATAAAATATATAAGTGAGCCTGATGATATAATTTATCCTGCACCTAAGATTTTAGAACAAGGATATGGTGATTGTGATGACTTTACAGTTCTTTTATCAAGTCTTTTTAGATCTTTAAACTTTAAAGTTTGTATAGGATTTATAAAAAACCATATATTTTCTTCATTAGTTTTGCCTAGTGCAGAAGTTTATGAAGATGAAAAAACTAAAATAAATATAAAATACGTTATCGTTCCTGTGGATAATATAAGATTTAAATTAAGATACTTTAAAGAAGAAATAACAATATATGATTTCTTGGATTTTTTCTCAAATTTTAGAGAAAGACTGATAAATTTAATTCTTGAAGGTAAACTGGAAATTATGGAAGAGATCATAAAAATTAAAGATAAGCTTAGCTATTATAATGAAGCCAAATATTTCCCTATACCTCCTTTAGAATATAAAGAAATTAAAGAATGTATGAAGATAAATGATCTTGTTGCTAAGGTAATTTCTGATATTGATCTAATTATAAAATATAAATATGAAAATTAATTATAAAGATATTGAAGAAAAAATAATAAATTTAATTTATAAACCAGAATATTTAGGTTTTATAGATATATTTACATTAAAAATTATTTTTAAAGATATAGATATAAAAGAATTATTAAGATATTTAAAAAAGGATGGTTGGGAAATAAAAGAAAATTATTTATTTAACAAAAATATATTAAAAAAAATTTTCTATGAAGAAAGAGAAAAATTGAAAAAAGAAATTTTAGATATTGATAATAAAATTAATTTATATAAAAAATTTGAAGAGAGTTTAGATAATATAAAAGAAAAATGGTTAAATAATTTTAAAGATAATTTATTTATTGAAAATTTAATAAATAAATTCTTTTTGAATAAATTTAATAGGATTAATGAAAATATTAATAATTTAATAAATAGAAAAAAAGAAAATGAAAAAATAATAAATACAATAGAAGAAAAATACAGAAAGTTATTTAAATAATGTTGGTAGAAATTATTTCATTGATTTCATTTTTAATAATTACATCGATTATTATTTCATATTTAAGATTTTCTATATTTTCTAATCTGGAGGTATTTTCATATAGAAACAAAATTAAGGACGATTTTGCGAACTCTACGCTATCTGCCTTTACTTTTTTTATAATAGCTTTAGCTGCGACAGGAGTAGCTTATGCGGCACGTATATTAACCTGGGAAAATTTATCGATTATCATTTCTTCCATAGCAGGAATTTCTATTGGAATATCTTTACATCCATTATTCTTATACAAGTTAATAAAAAATAATGAAGAGAAGAGAATAGATAAAATAATCGATAAAAAAGTTTTACAAGTAGCAATAAAATATGGTGGGGTTGTAACGATTTCTCATTTAATATTCGAAGTTGATTTAAGTATCGAAGAAGCTTATAAAGCTTTAAAAAGATTCGTAGATGCAGGAGAAGCTTATGTGAAACAAAGTGGGAATATAAGATTTTGGGACTTCCCTTCGGCAAGAGCTCATCTGGCAAAAACTGATTATGAAATAATTGAAAATTTAATAGAAAGTGGTGGTAGAACAAAGAAAATTGAATTAATAAATAAACTGATAAGTAAATATTCGTGGAGTATAGAAGGAATTGAGCAAGCGATAAACAGATTGGAAGTTAACGGTATTCTAAAATATGATAGATTAACTGACGAATTAAGATTGCTTGGAATTAGCATTAAAGACTGATTTTTCTTCTTATTATTAAAATTATTGCTATAAAAATTGCTACTGCAAGTAAAATAATTATTATAAGGAAATAGTTTAAGTCAAAGTTAGCCATTATTTCCGTAGGTTTATCTACAATTATCTTTATTTGTGTTTCTTTTAATCCCAAATTCCAATCTTTAAATACAAAGAATATAGATGCNGGTTCTGCTGTTAATTTAATCTCAGTTCCTGGTAAAACAAAAATTTCTTTCATCGCATTCTCTTTTACTTCTCCTGTTTCATTCTCATAGGAATACTTGACTATTCCTCCGCTCGTTGAATAGATTTTTAATGATACCAGAAGGATTGCTGTTTCTTCTATTGGTGAATTTACTATAATCGAAGCATTCCTCTCAAATCCTGTATAAGACCCATTACCGAACCCTATCCATTTATAAAATTTCCATCCATTATTTGGGTAAACTGAAATTAATAAAGTTGAACCAGCGTTATACCAACCACTTAAAGGATATACGTTACCTGCGCCTTTAAAGTTAACTGTGATGTTAACATAATATTGGTGTTGATAATCAATTACTATGTTTTCAGGCTTGGTAACAAAATATCTAAAATTAAGTGCAATCCATCTTTCATTTAATCTTTCTTGAATAATATTTGTTACATAGAATTCTGTATTTGAATCTAGCCATATTTGAACAAATTCTCTAAGAATTTCCTTAGAAATATTTTTTCCTGAACTTACTCCATAAAGGATAGGATATTTAGGTAAGTCTTTACCTATAACTGAATATTTTATGTTTATTAAATATTGGTGATAATACGAAGCTTTATAAATTCCAGCCTTATCTATTTTTCCTTCGCTATTTAAAGAATACCATCTTTCATTTTCATTTGAACCTATCAAAGGATTGGTAAAATTATAAATATTTTCGTCAGCCCAAATATATGTATCAGG
>AQYM01000006.1 GCA_000380705.1 Crenarchaeota archaeon SCGC AAA471-B05 | reverse complement strand
AATATGTTTTTTTCAAATTGTGAATTAATCAAAGTAACAAATCCTAAATAAGTTCTTCCTAAATAATTGAATAATCCTATTTCGGTTCCATGACAAGTTATCGCTAAATTTTCTTTTTCTTTCATCATATTAACTATAGGAGAAACATGAACATGCTGGACATCTATTAAATCTGGTTTAATCTTATGCTTTATTTCTTCAAATTTTTTATATGCTAGTAAGTTAAAGATTGAAACCTGTGGTAAAGGAACAGGTGGTATTTTTAAAATATGCTTTGGAATTTGAACATAATAAGCGTTGATTTTATTATTTACATATTCTCCTTGCCTAGTTATAACATGTACTTCATGATCTTTTTTCGCAAGCTCACGAGATAAATAATAGACTCTATTACCTACACCTGAATGCTGATTCGAAACATAAGATATGAAAAGAATTCTAGACATTATTTTGTAAAAAGAACATTATGATCCAAGAATTTGTTTAACTTAAGTTCTTCTTCTTTTATTATTTTATAAGCTTTTAAGAGTGTGTCACTATAAACACTTATTTTAGGCTATTCTTACAAGCCCTCTTAATATTAAACACATGTCTTAACATTTACTCAAATGTAAGCTATATAAATGTGAAATTCTTCGATTAAGCTTCTTTTAACTTAGCGTATTGATGAGTCATATAGTGGGCTTACTGGTTAATAAACCATTACGAATATGAAATCGGCTTATAATCTATTCTAAAATAAAAAAAAAAAATTTATTTTAAGTAAATCTTACGTAGAATGCTTCTCCGTCGCTTGGACTATTGATAGTTGGCGTTACTGGGCTTGTTGAAACGGTTGGAGAATATGTAGGAGGCGTTATTGAAGCGATGGTTAATGAAATGGTTTGAGAGCGCATGTATGGTGTATAAGTAGGAGGAATAACTAATGGGTTCCATTGAACAAAGAGATAACTAAATAAAGACGTAGCGTCGTAAACGTTATTCGGATAAGTACTTGTACCTCCTACAACGTTTATATCGCTTCCATCAATAGCTATTCCAAAAGCTCTATCTATCGTTCCTTTGCCATAACCTTTTGCATCAACTAAAGCGCCGTTATTATCTATTTGCAATATTAAAGCATCATCGTGATTTGGCGGGTTGGAAAAGTATCCTACAGCATATAAATATGAACCGCTTATAGCGATGCTGGTTATTGTACTTGGGTTGGAAAATACTGTAGCTCTAGCCAATACAAATCCTCCATCTATTGTGAAGCCTGCGATTAAGCCATTATTGTTCAAAAAGCCTCCAACAACAACCGCAGCTCCAGTTGTTTTGAGTGAATAGATAGCGTCATTGCCAGTCGCTCCAAATCTTAAACTCCATATCACATTAAGACTTACGCCATCCCAGTCAATTCTTGTAATGAAAGCATCGTATCCACCAAAACTAATTGTATTTGTACCGCCGGCTATTATTATTCTATATGTACTATCGCTTTGAAAGTCTATTGCATAAGCTACATCATTTCCAGGCCCGAAATCCAAGCTTGCGAAATCTATTATATTTAAATTATTAGCATCTAGTATTGCCAAAAAAAACTTATCATCATGCCATCTTCCTGTTACGAAAACATACGTACCGTCAGTTGCAACTGCAGTAGCTATATCAGCTCTTGGATTGTTTATTCCTGAAGCAATGAATTTAGTATTTAATAAATTGTTTGTACTTAAATCCCATTGCGCTATAAATATATCGTAATAATTATTTGGATTATTAGTCGTCCCAACAATGTAAGCATAATCATCAGCTACAGCCACTGCATAAGCATAGTCATCATTGGATGTTCCAATAGTCCACATGTAGAGTGTAGCACCATTTTTTACAGCTATGAATGCATCATAACCGCCAGCACCAAAGCTATTCGTGTATCCAACAATTACTTTACTTGTATCCCATATTGCAACAGCACGTGCAATCTCAGAATTACTTCCTCCAAACGTCTCTTCTTCTGCCAAAGCAAAGGCATAAACGTTAGTTTGTTCTTTGAATGTAGAAAATGCTAGTATACTTGCAATCACCATCGAGGTTATTATTATAAGCAGTTTCTTTTTTTCCATTGGAAAATTAATTCTTTAAAAGTATATAAATCTTTCCTTAATATTTTAGAAAGGTATAAATACTTCAAAGTTCAAAAAGAAACTCCATTAAATCATTTCTCTGCATATATCGTTCCATGATCTGATAAATGATAAATTCCCCAATTGTGCTTAAATACTCTAAATTTTTTGAAACCTTTGTTTTTTAATCTGTTTATTATATAGTCTACTTTTGGTCTATTGAACCCTGTATATTCAATTTTCACTTTTTCAAATTTTGAAATAGCATCATCTTCTATAATGTAATATTCGCAACCTTTACAATCTGCTTTCAACAAGTATGGATTGTTTAAATTGTTTTCTTCTAAAATCTTTCCAAGAGAAATACTTTTTATCCTCAAAGTTTTTCCTTTAACTTGACTATATATGCTAAAACTTCCGCTAATGTTTTCTCCAACATTTACTTCGATTTCTTCATCTTTACCTACTGCTTCATTAAATTGCTTTATCCTATCTTTTAAATGGGGATTTAATTCGATGTTTTTCTTTAAATAATAAAAATTGATCGGATGTGGTTCATAAGCATAAACAATGGCTCCAAAGTTTGCATAATATAACGCTGTATCACCAACAAAAGCTCCTACGTCTACAATTACTTTATCTTTTAAATCAAATCCTATGAAATGAATATCATGAATAAAGGTTTCGGAGAAAATCAATGGATCTACTGAATATAAATAAAAGCGCAATCCGTTGGGTAAAATTAAAATCTTATTCTGCCAATCAACATGCCAACAATATTCACAATTATCTTTTGTATCCTTTAAAGGAACACTCTTATATAATTCGTATAAAACGTAAGCTAGCCATTTCGTTTCTTTATTAGAATCTATTATTAAACCACTTCTGAATTTCAATTTCACTTTATCTTTAATACCTGCGAAATATAAAATTGCATCGCTAAAATTTTCGAATGTTCTGGCTATATTATCAATTTCTAAAATAAAATTGATCCTTCTCTTCAAAGAAAAATATAAAGGAAGAAAAGTTCTAAATTTTATCATAAGTCATATCAATTAACTTTTTATTTAATTTTAAATAAGTATTTTTCAAATCTAATTCAGATGGTATTTTTGCTTTAAAATCTAATTTATTTTCTCTTATTAAATTGATTAAATTTTTTATCTTATTAGAAATATCTTCTTCATTATCAATATCTAATAAAAAATTTTCATCTTCTATATACTCTCTTACATTAGGTAAATCAACAGCCAATATAGGCATTCCGCTCATTAAATATTCGAAAAACCTTATTGGAGTATTAAAACATGATCCTAGATTTTTTAAGCTCAAAAAGAGAACTATATCTGAAGCCCTTAAGTAATAGTTAAGCATCTCCTTAGAATACGGTCCTAGATATCTCACCTTTAAGCCTACCTTATTTCCTTCTTCGATAAGTCTTGTAATAAATTCTTTTCTATGAGCAACGCCTATTATTACTAGCGAAAAGTTTTTCTTATATTCGCTGTCTATGCGAGCAAACGCTCTTATAAATTTTAACATTGCTGAATAATTCCCAGCTCTAAAAACTCCGCTAGTCATAATTATGATCTCATCTTTATTCAGCCCTAATTTTTTCCTTAATTCTTCTTTGTTTACATGACTTCGAAATCTATTCGGATCGACGAATTGAGGTAAAACGAATAGTTTTGAATCTTCTATTCCATAACTCTTTAAAAAGTTCATAGCAAAATTGTTCAGTACTAATATCAAATTAGAAAATCTTAAAAATCTTATAATGACTTTATCATATATTTTGTTAATTATATTCCTTATTTCCTCCTCTTTACCTCCAAACTCGTCTAGATCTAAAATTACCTTAAAATTAAATAACTTATTTATTTTAAAAATAATGGTTAGAATATACAAAAGAATAGCATTAGAAAAGAATATAATTGCGAAGGGTCTAAATTTTGCAATTATATATATTAAAAATGGAAAACGAAATAATTGATTAATTATAATTTTAGATTCTAAAATTTTAAATCTAAGAAGAAATCTAATATATTTAATATTATTATCTTTTTTTATTATCATCTTAAAAGCATGATTGTGAAGAAAGCCTACATCATATATCTCGAAATCTTTACCTAAATTATCAAATAATAAATCAAGTCTGTCAAACCAACCTTTTCTTGTTCCCCAAAAGCTCACATAGAACAATCTTCTCATGATAAAAATCTTTTATTTATGGTACAATATGTAAAACAGTCCTGGTCTATAGAAATCGCCTAAGTATTATATCTCTTGAAATATAAGGTAGAATCATGCTTATTTTTATTCACCTATTTTCGACAATGGGCAAATTACTAACATCCCCTTAAAAATCTTTTCGACTAACTAGGTCTAAAAATCTTATAGATAATTCGTAGAAATTTGCTAAATTCGCCTTTTAATATTTTCAATTACGTAGTTTGCTCTATGTTGGGGTGTATGATATTGAAGCAAATGTCTTCTTCCATTCTCAGCTATTCTTACTAATTCTTCTTCGTTATTTCCTATAAAGTAATATTCAAGAATGTCTTTAAGTTCTTCAAGTGAACTAAAGAATAAAGCATTCTTTTGATGCACAAAATTATTAGGAATTATAGTATATTGATTCTGTGCAATAAGTGCTGCACCGCACAAAGGTATTTCCCAATACCTGTAAGTATCAAAACCATTTCCAATCGGAGCTACAGAAGCTTTCGAAGATGCAAGTATTTGCAAATAATAATTAAAAGGTAAGGGACCACTTAATGTTTTAAAAGGATAGTTTGTTAGAATGGGGATATTCGGCAATCGATAAATATTTTTGCTTCCCGCATAGGAAAGATGAACGAAAGAATTAGGTATCTACTTACGACCTTCGCTATGCTAGTTCTAAAACTAAAACTAATATAATTTCCAAGAACTCTAATTATTGAAGGTGGAGATAATCTAGCTATGAAAGATATGGTATAATTTCTTATGTTTCTAGTTTCAATCCGGATATTAGGATAGAATGTGAGCGGTAAAGGAAAAATCTTATTTGCTAATTCCTCACGTGCTCTGATAGTTTCTTCGATACTTAGCCATTTGAAATGATAATATCTGTTTTCATATTTTGAGAACAATTCTCGCATAAAATGTTGTAATATTCGCATGTATTTTAGTTTTAATAATTCTCTCTTAAAATAAATATCTAAACGTTCATTCTTAACGATATCAAACAAAAAAGGATACTCTGAATCATCGATAAAGACTTTTATTGTAGATGATGCTAACCAATATTTATATATTTTAATAAATGAAGGTTGATTAAGTGTAACATGATCTATTAAACTAGAATCTGCTTTATTTAAATAACTTAAAAATTTATCTCTTCCTTTTCTGCAATCATAAATTAAAAATTCATCTTTTAAGAAATACATTAATATTTTTATTATATTAGGATACATCCATTCATCAATAGCTGTTATATAAAGAAGCTTCATTTAATCTTAATTAAGTAATTTTTTGTAAATTATACATAGCTATATCCTTATAACCAAAGAGTTTTTTAATCAATTTGAAACCGTATTTCCCCAATTTCTTTAAGAAAATATCATGATCTTTACCATATATTTCAACAATAGTTTGTATATGTTTAATCTATTCTTCATCTAAACATTTTAAGAATTGCCTTTCTTTAAGTTGAACGATTATATTTTCTACATCTAAGAGGTTAGGAATTATAGAAAAGTATTTTATTAAATCTTTAGATAACTTATGTCTTTTAAAGAAAAATATAATAAAACTTTGAAACTGCAATATGGTATGCAATGCAATGCGAATATTTCATTCCAATCGTCAAAATGTAAAACTTCTATTATAGGATATTTAAGCTTCAATAAAAATGTGATTGCTTTTGGATCTGGTGGGCATTATTAAGATGGATGAGATCTGGTTTAAAAGAACTAATTTTCTCTTTTAAATCTGTCACAGAAGAATAAGCTGTAAACGTTTACTAAGATTAAGATTGGATTTATTTATTACAGGGTTATTTTATAATAACATTGTATAACAAAATTAGAAGAAAGATATTGGAGAGCAATTCAAATATTTTAATTCCACTCCATAAAAGTGTTTCAGTAATATAAGCTATTTTTATCATCAACGGTTTACTTAATTGGTAATTACCCACTTCGTATAAGGTTAAATCTTTACTATAATTCCAAGATTTGCTGATAATAATATCGGTTTTCCATTAACTAATCTTACAAAGTCAACAAAGGAATTGTTTTGATGTATATCATCTGCAATTAATATACCGTTCTTTTTTATTCTAGGCCATGCAGTTTTGAATTCGAACATCATATGTTCATAAGTATGCAAAGAATCATGGAAGAAAACATCTATATCGTTAACTTCTCTGAGCAATTTTGGCAATTCCACCTTGCTATCTCCTAATATTAGTTCCCATCTATGTTTTAACCTTTTAGGTACAATCATGCCTACTTCTTTTTTCCTTGCAAATTCAAATGGTAAATCTATTGAATAAAGTTGCCCTAAATTATTGT
>AQYM01000005.1 GCA_000380705.1 Crenarchaeota archaeon SCGC AAA471-B05 | reverse complement strand
TAAATTCGTTGAGAAACATAAGTAAGTTTAATATAAGCGATTATTTAGAAAAATTAAATAAAAAATTTTTGATAATATGGGGAGAAAAAGATCCTTGGTTGCCTGTTGAGCATGCTTATATAATTCATAAAAAAATCAAGAATTCTAAATTAATAATAATTCCAGAAACAGGACATGTTCCCCATGAAGAAAAACCAGAAATAGTAAATGAAGCAATAATTAATTTTATGAACGAATAATTTTATTCTAATTATTCTTTACAATGAACTAAATTCTTTTCCCTTAGGACGGGATAAGCTTTAAACATTTTAAAAATAAAATTTTTCTTCAGATGAGGAGCAATCAAAGTAAATGTTACTATGAGGATTGATTATTTGGAAAAAGAAACAGTAAATACAGCAAATAACTTACGAAATATGTTGGAGTTTTCTGAACTTCTTGACTGTTTTCATATGAGAGATGTGTTATGAATCGATAAGGGAAGCTCACTTTAAGACTAGGTCAGTAATGAACTATTCCTTTAGCTAAGAAGGGTATAAAAGTTATAGGTATAGATATTTCAGAAGGAATGCTCTTAAAATTTAAGAATAAAATTCAAAAATTAGAAATTAAAAATATAGAAATTTATCATATACCTATTTCTGAAATTAATAAAATATATAAATTAATTTTTATGAATTTATATAAATATTTTAAAGATACAATTTTAATAATAATTAAATTTTTAAAAGCTAATTTGTTATAATTTAAACTTACTTTTAAAATCTAAAGGTAAATAAGATATTGTATTTTAAATTTTTATACAAAACTTTTTCCTATTTTATTTAAATTGTTAATTTTATTATCTTTTCATTTTTTAAATTAAATTAATTTTCTCTAAAATTTAATTTTTTATCTTGTAATTTTTTGGAGAAAGATTTATATATGTGTTTTTAACATGAATTAGTCTTGGTTCTACCATGATTTCTCCTAGAATTTTATTATCAGTGGGCTTTATCTTAGGAATCCCACTAGTTACCACTAGCTTATTTAATGATCCAATTTACGGGACTTATCTGTTAATAATTTCAACTTTCTTCTTAGAATACTTAGCATACCCGGTAGGAGTATTGGTAGGATTAAATCCTTTAAATTCTACAATTATAACCATAACCTCAACATTGGGATACTATTTCTTATTTTACGAGAGCTTTAATAGTATAGATAAGTTTGAGAGAATTAAAAGGAAACTAGATGATGTGAGGAAAACAAAATGGATCAAAATTATAAATGAAAAAGGATTACCAGCAATACCTATAGTAGTTCTAGTAGGGGGAGTATTGGTGGTAGCCGCAATTGCATACATAACAAAAATGGATTTTAAAAAGACTTCAGTAATAACCTTTATAAGTATAACTTTAGGAGTTATTCTGACAGCTACAGGAATATCTTTTATTTAATTTAATTTTTTTATGTTACTAAATTTATTTAAAGCTAATTTCATAATTATTAACCATATGGGTATATTAGAAACTTCGATCCAACTTTTCTTTTTATTGAACCCCCTAGCTTCGTTACCATTACTGTTTTTAGCCTTGAAAAAGGGTTTAAATGTAAGATCAATAGCGCTTAGAGCTGTAATAATAGCCTTTTCAATAGCTCTTACGTTTATATTCATAGGAAGGTTTCTTTTTGAAATATTCGGTATAACTTTAGATTCGTTTAAAGCTGCAGGTGGAATAATAATCATACTTCTTGGGATAGAAATGGTATTGTATCGAGAAAAGAAAAATGAAGATATTAGTAGTGCTAGAGCATTAGTCTCAATTCTTGCAACACCAATGCTTACAGGACCTGCAACATTATCCTTTTTAACAATCAAATCTTTTGAATTAGGTTTAATTAATGTTCTTATTTCTCTTTTGTTGGCTTTCATTGGTGTATCTATAGTTTTTTTAATCTTTGTTCTGATTTTATCTAAAATAAAAATGGAATATATAGAGTTTATAAGTAAACTTTTTGGTCTTTTTATAACTGCTTTTGGAATTGAAATGCTATTCGCTGGTGTAAAGAAATTAATTTTTTAAAGTTTACTAAATTTTTTCACATATACAGTATATCTATTTTAGCCTTTTTGTTGCATAATAGTCTAGCTTTAAGAGATTTTTATTCATCATAAAAAATATATAAAAAAATTAGCTATGATATAGTTATGGGAATAATATACTTCATAATACGTCGTATAATCACATTTATTCCTACTTTATTAGGTGTTCTTTTAATTTCTTATATAGTAGCATACGTAATACCTGCCAATCCTGTAAGAGCTTGGATAGGTGGTCAAAGGGTTTCTGATCTCGAGTTGTTGGAGAGAATAAAGAGGGAATATTATTTCGATAGGCCTTGGTATGAACAATTTTATTTTTTAGTTACAAGTTTACTTACAGGAACTTTGAAAGATCCCATTAAGAATCAGCCTGTTTTCCAAGAATTGAGCAATAGGTTCCCTGTAACAGTAGAATTGGCAATATTAGGTTTCTTATTTACTTTAATTATATCTTTACCCTTGGGAATTTTAGCTGCAAGATTTAAAGATACAATAATAGATTTTGTAGTTAGATTTTTAGCTTTATTCGGTAGTTCTATGCCTTCCTTTATTCTTTATTATTTTTTAATTCTTGCATTTTTTGTAGCAACCAAATCCACATATTTAGCTGGTATTCCAAATCCTTCAGTTTCTTGCATAAATTATATTGACGGTTTACCTTCAACTTTACCTATACCGTTAAATTATCTTAGCTATATCATAGTTTACATTGGGAAAGTGCCCATGTTTGGTGCTACCTTCTGTGGAGAATTAAATGTTGTCTATGAAACTTTTTTTAGATTATGGTTACCTGCTTTATCCTTAGGTTTATTGAGCGGTGGTTTTATAGCAAGAATTTTAAGAAATTCTTTACTTGATGCTTTAAGTTCTGAATATATTCTTTATACAAAAGCAAGAGGATTACCAAATCTTCGTATATGGTATCATGCTTTTAAAAATTCATTAATACCTGTAGTAACAGTTTTGGGCATAAACTTTGGTTCTTTATTAACAGGAGCTGTTATAGCTGAAACTGTTTTTAACATACCTGGAATAGGCAGATATGCTTTTGAATCAATAATAAATCTTAATTTTCCAGGAATTATAGGAGTAACTTTTCTTTTTGGTTTAGTATATATAATAGTTAACTTAATTATAGATATATTCTATGGAATAATAGACCCTAGGATTAGATATACATGAATCCCATCTATTTTGTTTTAACCTCGTTTATAGAACTATATGTTTTCATAAGGAGTAAAATTAACGAAGAATGGCCTTTAAAAAATTCTTCGAAAATTTCTGAATGGAAACTTATGGCTTTTGCGTTTAGCCAATCAAAAATAGGAGTATTTGGCGGACTTTTAGTAACATTATTTGTAATTCTTGCAATAATAGGTCCTTTGTTAGCTTATGCAAAGTACGATTATTTTCCTGTAGTTGATAATCCAGATTATAAGTTATTACCTCCCAACAGTGAATTGGAAGGAAAAAGATTCATTTTAGGTACTGATTGGATGGGTAGAGATATTTTAAACATGATATTTTACGGAATAAGAATATCCGTTGTTATATCTTTCATTGTAATAATTCTTGGGGTTCCCTTGGGAATAATTTTAGGTTTATTATCAGGGTATCTTAAAGGTCATTTTGATGAATTTATTATGAGATTAACTGACATTTTCCTAGCCTTTCCTGGACTAATACTTGCTATAGCTTTTGCATCGGTCCTTCCTTCAAGAATTTATGAGTTCCTTGAATCAAACCCATACATAAGGGATTTTTGGTTATGGATTTTTGCTCTTGAACCCGAACATTCTCCACATTTGGCAGCTATTTTTTCTTTAATGATTGCTTTGGCTTTGGTTTGGTGGCCAGGATATGCAAGAATAGTAAGAGCATCCACTTTGAGTATTTCTGAGCAAGTCTTTATAGAAGCTGCCAAAAGTTTAGGTTTATCTAAAACCAAAATACTTTTTAAGCATATTTTACCGAACATAATAGCTCCAGTTCTTGTTTTAATAACGTTTGATCTAGGAACGGTTCCTTTATTGGCTGCTGCTTTATCGTTCCTTGGATTAGGACCTACGGAACCAGTTCCAGAATTAGGAAGATTAATATCCTATTCAGGCTCATATTTTCCTGAAAGAAGTTGGTGGATAGTAATCAGTGTAGGTACAGTTTTATTTTTATTAGCTTTAGGCTGGAACCTCTTGGGCGACTCATTAAGAGATGTTCTTGATCCACGAACAAGAAGAGCTATGGAGTTTAAGGTTGGTAAAAAATGAACGAAGATAACGTTCTGGAAGTCAAAAATTTAGAAGTTCGATTCTATACATATGCAGGTGAAGTACAAGCTGTATCCAATGTTTCATTTAACGTTAAGGAAAATGAATTTTATGCTCTAGTAGGAGAAACTGGGTGTGGTAAAACAGTAACAACAAGGGCTATAACAAGGTTAATTAATCCTCCTGGAAAAATATTAGGAGGAGAAGTATTATTTAAAAGAAAAGATGGTAAAATAATAGATTTATTAAAAATAAGCGAAAAAGAATTAAGAGAAATAAGAGGAAATGAAATATCCTATGTTTTTCAAGATCCTACTTCTGCTCTCGATCCTCTTTACAATGTAAAGAGTCATTTTGAAGAAACGGTATTAGCTCATTATGAAGCTAATAAAAAATCCATTGAAAAGGAGGCTATAAATATTCTTAAAAAAGTCTTAATTCCTTCACCTGAAATGAGATACAAATCTTTTCCTCACGAATTAAGCGGAGGTATGCGTCAAAGAGTTGTAATATCTCTTGCTCTTATAAATAATCCTAAACTTTTAATAGCCGATGAACCTACTACAAATTTAGATGTTACAGTTCAAGCTCAAATACTTGATATATTTAAACAAATAATGGATGAAAGAAAAATGAGCATTATATTAATAACACATAACCTAGGTATCGTAGCTGAATATGTAGATAGGTTATCTGTAATGTATGCAGGGAAAATTGTTGAAACTGGTAAAACTGAGCAAATTTTTAATAATCCTTTACATCCTTACCTTCAAATGTTACTAAAATCCATTCCTAATCCTCTTAAAAAAATAGAAAAGCTTGAACCTATTCCTGGATTTGTACCAAGCCTAATAAATCCTCCCAAAGGTTGTAGATTCCATCCAAGATGTCCCTTTGCAATGAGTATATGTAAAGAAAAAGAACCTCAGTTAATAGAAATCGAAAAGGATCATTATGTTGCATGTTGGTTATATGAGAAAAAATGA
>AQYM01000004.1 GCA_000380705.1 Crenarchaeota archaeon SCGC AAA471-B05 | reverse complement strand
AATATAATACTTGATACTGCAATTGATATCAGCAAGTATTATTATGATAATGGTAAGAATAAACTTGTTGAATTAGAACATGAGATAAAATGTATAGCAGGAGTCATAGAGGTAGGCTTGTTCACAAAGCATGCTAATGTCTATTATAAGATTATGAAGAATAATGATATTGAGATAATAAAATATTGATATATCTTATTTTTATATTTATTTTTATATTATGATTATTAATTAACATCTCTTGCAATATAAAGCCCATACCCTTTCTTACCTATAATATTACCATGTTCCATAACTATATTGCCTCTAACTATAGTGTATACAGGCCATCCCTTAAGAAGCATGCCATCATATATGGAGTAATTAGAGTACGATAATAACCTCTCATGATCAACCCTCTGCTCCTTCTTTATATCTATAAGTACTATATCAGCATCATAACCTTGCTCTAACCTACCTTTGGTACTTAACCCAAATATCTTAGCAGTATTGAGGCTTGTAATCCTAACCAATTGCTCTAATGTTATCCTGCCTTTGTTAACACCTTCACTAAGAAGCACTGGTAGCATTGTTGCTAGCCCTGGGAACCCTGCTAAAGCATTCCATACACTGTTATCTGCTATCTTCATCTCAAGCCTATTGGCAACATGGTCTGTTCCCATGCAGTCTATTAAGCCAGAGGCCAAGGCATCCCATAATCTAGCATTATCCTCCTTACTCCTTAGAGGAGGTACAACCTTCCCCCTTAAATCAAACTCATATGTATGTGTAAGATAATGGGGGCATGTCTCAGCATATATCTTTAAACCCTTAGCCTTTGCACTTGCAATAGCATCCAATGCTAGAGAGGAGCCTACATGAACTATGTATGCTCTTGCATCATACTTGCTTAAAAGATCTGCTATATGCATAATAGCATTGTACTCTGCTATGCTTGGTCTAGCATCACTCCATGCCTTAAGGCCATCTAACAATTGCTCCTTACACTTTAACATCTCAACATAGCATATATCTGCATCCTCCGCATGGACTAGAGTTAAACATTTTAGCCTAGATACCTTGCTTATTGCCCTCTCTATCATATCTTCAGTAGTATTAACCTTGGCATACTCGAGCCTACTTGTGTAAGGGTCTATATCCATGTATATGCCTCCTAACTCACCCTTTAGGTTCATGTAAAGTTTAAAGGATGTTATCCCATTCCTTATACAATACTCTAACTCCTTATCCTCAAGATGCTCATACATGAGTATTGATGCATGGTAAGCATAATCCACATAATGGGAGCCTTTACTTGCATTAAGATGCGCTTCAAGTTTATCTGTATATTTAGCATAAAGTCTAAGCATCCTCATCATTGTAGTTACACCTCCTACTGCTGCACTCCTTGACTCACTCTCTGCAGCAAGGTCTATTGGGGTAAATACACCGTAGTGGACATGAGGATCTATAAGCCCTGGTATTGCGTATAGGTTAGAAGCATTTATCTTAACACTTGCATCATACTCATCTACACTCAAACCCTTGATCTTACCATCATCTATAACAATATTCCTCTCTACTATACCTATGCTAGGTATTACAACCTTAACATCTCTTATAAGCATATCTATGCTCATACATGAATTAATTTTTATTATACTATTTATGCAATACTATAGGATGGCAAAAGACTCAGGTCTATCTTTAATAGATAGGATAAGAAATGGTAATAGTGCAATAGTTGTACCAGGGGTTTACGATGCCCTAAGCGCAAAGATAGCAGAGCATCTGGGCTTTGAGGCTGTATTCCAGTCTGGGTATAGTGTATCTGCAAGCATGTTAGGTTTACCAGACTATGGGTTGCTTAATGCTAACGAGGTTATAGAGCAGGCAAGGAGGATAGCAAGGGCTATAAGTATACCATTGATAGTTGATATAGATACTGGATATGGCAATGCCTTAACCGTAAGAAGAGTTGTTAGGGAACTTGAGGATGCTGGTGTAAAGGGTGTATTCCTTGAGGATCAAGTATGGCCTAAGAGGTGTGGCCATATGCAAGGGAAGCAGGTTATTGCTAGGGATGAGTATATACAGAAACTTAAGGCTGCGTTAGATGCTAGAAGGAGCAGTGAGTTCATAGTTGTTGCTAGAACAGATGCATTAGAGCCTTTAGGCTTGGATGAGGCTATAGAGAGGGCAAATGAGTATGCTAGAGTAGGAGCAGATCTTGTATTCATAGAGGCTCCTAAGAGTATAGATGAGATGGCAAGGATATGCAGAGAGGTTAAGGCTCCAACTGTAGCAAATATGATAGAGGGAGGTAGGACACCATTGCTTAGCATAGATGAGTTGGAGAGGTTAGGTTATAGACTTATACTATTCCCATTAACAGCTGTATTTGCATCTGCTTATGCTGTTATGGATGCACTCTCACTGCTAAAGGCTAGGAGGGATACTAGGAGTATAATGCATAGACTGCTAACTTTTAATGAGTTCAATAAACTTGTTGGGCTAGATGAGTTAAAGATGCTTGAGAAGAAGTATTCATCCTAAAAAATAATAATGTAAATAAATAATAGATTATTATTATAACAACCTACTAACTAATATTATTATTAACTACTCAGCAGATAGATCCCAGTAGTGTGCATTCTTAAACCCTTCCAATGGTAGATTCAATGATCTCCACTCCTTTAATGATTTTGCATACAATCTAACATTACTATGCCCTACTAACCTTAGCGCATAGTATGATAACCCAGATAGGGTACCAACACTCCCACAGTAGACTACAACCTCATCATCCATGCTTATCTTACGGTTCCTTAGAATCCTTGCTATCTCATCTTTACTCTTAAGTATCCTATCCTCAGCAGAGAATGCCTTCCATGGTATATTTATGGCATTTGGTATATGATGATCAAGGTAATTAAGCCTCTCTCTAACATCCAATAACCTACTCTTACTACTCTTGCTATTAACTATATTCTTTATATACTCATAATCTGCTAGTATGCTAGAATTAACACTTATGCTAAGATTACTATTGCTAGTTATTATTGAACTACTGCTCTTACCATGCTCAACATCAAAGCCTAACTCCTTCCACATGTTATAAGTTACTGATAATAGTGATACCCTCTCATACCCTAGATACTCTAGCGTCCATGCAACCCTTGCTGCTAGTGCACCAAATGTATCATCATATACTATTACATGCTTAGTATTACTGCTTATATCTAAACCTATACTAGAGAATAAACCTGCTAATGCTGATGCATCCAAACTCTCTATAACCTTTGCTAAGGGTAATGATACAGCACTTGGTATATGCTCTCTAGTATACTCCTCCTCTCTCCTAACATCAATTACAAATATACTTGGGTCCTTATCCTTTATACGCTTATATAACTCCTCTGGCTCAACTAGCACTGGATATCTCCTTGCAAGCATCATGCAGCACACTCACCCTTTGCAGTCTTTACTATAAACCTGTTATCACTACCATAGTCCATGTAAGCCTCTGGCTCCTTATCAGGCTCTGGTAACCTTGCTGCCTCATCTATTATTGTCTTCAATGCATGAATATCCTTAACATTAACATTACCTTCGCCCTTAAGAACTCTATCTATCCATGAGGCAAATGACTCACCATCTTTACGCTCTTGCTTATAAACATCTATCAATCTAAGTATAACATCTAT
>AQYM01000003.1 GCA_000380705.1 Crenarchaeota archaeon SCGC AAA471-B05 | reverse complement strand
CACTAGTCCTAAATTAACAATTTTTCTATAAATTTTAGTTACATCCTTACCTTTAATTATAATATCGCTT
This sequence comes from Crenarchaeota archaeon SCGC AAA471-B05, assembly GCA_000380705.1. Lineage (GTDB taxonomy): Archaea > Thermoproteota > Thermoprotei > Gearchaeales > Gearchaeaceae > SCGC-AAA471-B05. The sequence goes on along the minus strand of AQYM01000003.1, from coordinate 2,021 downwards.
TCCAATGAATTATATTTTGGTTTATATAATAAACTTAAACAAAGAAGTAAAACTTATGAAATAATTAACAAATTGTAAAAAATTTTAAATTTTATTAATTTTCTCATTATTGAAATTTTCATTAACAAAACCTTTTACACCCCTTCCTGGATGTTCGGTTTTTTCCCAAAATACTGGTTTTGTTATTTCTTGATAAAGAGCCCTTAGAGCTGCAATTGGCATTAAAATATTCATGTATATTGCCATCAGTGGAATGTACTTATAATGCTTTTTACCAATCCTTTCTATTAAAGCGCCTTTTATCCAAGCGTAGTAATAAACAATGTTAAAAATTAAAGGAACAATTGCAAAAACAGGAAACGTATCTGCTAATATTTTGTATGGAATAAGATGGTAATATTCTAGTATCCATAAGAATGTTAAAGCATATGCAACCCAATTTAATATTACTGCAAATGGAGCTATTAACATTAATATTGTACTTATTAAATTTTTAATACCAATTCTTTTTATCGCATAAGGTTTTAAGAAAATCGGAAGATATTTCCATAAAGTTTGCATCCAACCCCTAAACCATCTGGTTCTTTGTCTTAGCCAAGCCTTAAAATTGATTGGTGCTTCTTCCCATTGTCTTGCATTAATAACTTTAAACTTAGCTTTTGCAATATTAAATCTAACAGTTAACTCTGCATCTTCTGTTAAATTCAAAGAATCCCAGCCACCTACTTCTTTTATTAAAGATTTCCTAAAATAATTACCTGTTCCTCCAAGTGGTGTAAAAAGACCCAAATGACTTCTACCATTTAACAATATTCTAAACCATCCAGCATATTCCATTGCGAAGATTTTTGTAATCCAAGAATCATCAATATTACTTATACGCAGTATTGTTTGAACATAATCATATCCATGCTGAGTTATTGAGGAAGCTACTTTGATAAAAATATCTCTGTCTAATATATCTTCGACATCAACAATTCCAATGATTTCGCCTTTAGCCAATTGAAAGACATCATTAAGAGCAGAAGGTTTGGTAAGAAAATATTTCTTTCTTCTTACTAAAATAACACCAGGATATTTTTGAGAAAGCCAAAAAGCTATTCTTTCGCTCGTTTCATCTTCAGTAACAACTATTATTTCTTTCTTCTCTAATGGATAATTAACATGATTGATTACACAGTCTATTGTTCTACTTAAAATAGTCTCGTTTCTTGCTGGAATAATTACAGATATTGTTGGATAATATTTAAGATTAAGCTTAGGATTAAATGGTTCTTTTACACCAAAAAAAATAACAATGATATGGAAAATCCCCCAAATGATGTAAAATAATGTTATAAACCAAGCCAGAAAAATAAAGAATGGTCTTTGATAGAAAATTATCAATAATGCAATAAAAATTAAAAAAGAAAGAAAAAAGAAAAGTCTTTTTTTATTCATTAATTTATATATTTTCTAATATTTTTTGTGATATTTCCTCTTCTGAATCTACATTTATAATTTTAATTCTATCAGGATTTAGAATCGAAGCGAATTTTAGATCTGGTTGACCCTTAATTGTTATAAGGAGAATTTTACTGTTTATATCCAACGATTTTACTATGGTTCTTAATATAATGTCATTCAACTCGCTTGCATACAAAACAATTTCTACTGCAGCTATCAACTCTTCATCTTTTTTAATTATTAACGGAAAGAAATGCTTAGAACCACTTATCCCTATTACATATGAGAAAATTATACCAGTTAAATTTTTTTCAAAATTCAGTTTTAATATTGTATTATATAATATTCTGCTCAATTTAGAATAATAAGTGATATTCTTACCTAATTTATAAATTGGATAGCTAATAATTTCCACATCATCAACTTTAAATTCATGATTCTTATTACATTTAATCAAAACTATAGGAAATTGAAATATATTAGTTGATTTGATTTCCGATATGGTTGATTTGGATAAAGAAACTATAAGGAAAGACGTTCATGCAGTATTATCTAAGTTGAAAGAGGTTGAATTA
>AQYM01000002.1 GCA_000380705.1 Crenarchaeota archaeon SCGC AAA471-B05 | reverse complement strand
TGTTGGCTCACAAGGAGGAAGCCATTTGGCATGCTTTACCTTTACAGCTCCTTCATTTGTAATTAAATAATCACCTTCTAAAAATCCTGAATAAATCTTTTCCCCTATTTTCAATCTTGCAATTTTCATATGTTAAAATATTGTTTTAGAACTTCAATAAGTTTAGCCTTTTTATCTTCAGATAAAGGAGTTAAAGGAGGTCTGAAAAATGGCTTAATCATTCCTAATAAACCCATGGCTGTTTTCAAAGGAATCGGATTTGTATCTATAAAAAGAACTTCATTTATAGGTAACAGTTTATAATGAAGATTTTTTGCTTCTTTCCATTTTCCTTCTTTAACCAGTTCATAAAGATTTGCCAATTCCTTTGGAAGTAAGTTAGCAGTAGCACTGAAATAGCCTGAGCCTCCTATGGCTAATAAAGGATAACAAAGTGTTTCTATTCCAGAGTAAACCAGAAAATCTTCTCCACATTCAAGAATATCTTTACTCATTTGTTCAAAATTTGGATTTGCTTCTTTGACCCCTACGATATTCTTACATTTTTCTTTCAATCTTTTTAACGTTTTAGGTTCAATGTTTGTACCAGTTCGAGCTGGAATGTTATAAATAATTATAGGTATAGAAACATTTTCCGCAACTTTTCTAAAATATTCAAATATTCCTTCTTGATTTGGTCTTGAATAATATGGAACTGCGATTAGTAATGCGTCACAGCCAATTTTTTCAGCTCTTTTACTTAAATTGATCGTTTCATTAAGATTTGAAGAACCTGTGCTAGCTACAACAGGAATTTTACCCGAGACTTCTTGGACAGCTATTTCAAACAATTTTTCCTTTTCTTCATTACTTAATAAAGTCATTTCACCTGTACTTCCTGCAACAGAAATTCCATGACTACCCTTTTCCATTTGCCACCGTATTAGTTTTCTGAAAGTATTGAAATCTACACTTAAATCCTCGTTATAAGGAGTTACTAAAGGTACAATCGAACCCTTTAATTTTTCCATAATTTAAAATTTTCGGTCGATAAAATATTCTTAACTTTAGCGATGATCATCATACCAGATGTTTAAAAATTTAAATTTTATAAATTTATTTCAACAAATCTTTTATATATAAATCGAAAGATATAAAATCTTTAATTATTTTAAAATCATATTTTTTATTATTTAATAATACATTTTCTATATTAATTTTATTTAGAATATTTATTTTTATTTTATTAAAAGAAGGTATGAAATTATTATTTAAAATTTTTGTATAAATTTTTAATTTATTTTTATCTTTTAAAATATTTAATTCAATTTCAAAAAATTCTCCTTTTTTATAATTAAAAGTTTTTCCATCATCATCATAGATTCTTACTTTTATCCTTTTAGTTAAGAAAGCTTCGATTATTAACTCATCCCAATTCTCTTCAGCGTTATCCTTTACTTCGGTTGTAATTATAGCTGAATTTTCCTTAAGAAATACTGGTATAGTTTTAATATTTGCTTCTACCAAATTCCATCCTTTTTTATAAATTTTCTTATTCCAAATGTTTAACCATTTTACTTTAGGCAAATAAACAGCCCTTGCTTTAGATCCAGGACTTAATATTGGAGCTATCAATAGTGAATCACCTAGCATAAATTCATCATCGATATCGTAGCATATTTCATCTGAAGGAAATTCAAGGAAAAGAGGTCTCATTATTGGAGTTCCTTCTCTATGGGAATCTACAAACAATTTATATAAATAAGGAAGCAATTTGTATCTAAGACTTATAAATTCTTTAATTATTTCTTCAACTTCTTTACCAAAGCACCAAGGTTCTTTTCTTCTTGAATTAATATCACCATGATTTCTAAAAAAAGGATAGAAAACACCCAGCTGATACCATCTAATAAGAAGTTCAGGATCAGTATCATCCAAAAACCCTCCCACATCTGCTCCTATAAAAGGTATTCCTGATAAGCCTAAGTTCAACAGTTGAGGAATGCTAATTTCTAGATGAGCCCAATCAGCCTGATTATCACCAGTCCATAAAGCTGCAAAACT
>AQYM01000001.1 GCA_000380705.1 Crenarchaeota archaeon SCGC AAA471-B05 | reverse complement strand
CAGGATTGCTATCACAAACATATTTTAATTCGATCCCTTTGATGTTTTGCAAAACTCTCAAATAATTCTTTCCCCAATAACCTAAACCTATAAGGGCAACGTTTAGCATTTCTCATATATTTCTTCAACAAGAATCTTTGAGATTTTCTCTAGGTTGTAAAAATTTTTTATACTTTCTGTGGCTTTTAATGATAGATCTTTATAATAATTTTCATCCTGAAGCAATCTTTTTATCGCTTGTTTCATCTCTTCAAAATTGCTTACTTTTATCACCCAAGGAAGATCATCCCCTTCTCTACCTTTTTTTATTAATCTTATGCAAGGTAAGCCAAGCGCTGCATAATCGTATTCCTTTCCTCCACCTCCTATTGTTGTTTTTAAACTTAAACCAATTTTACATTGAGAGATATAATACCTCAATTGGCTGTGAGGAACAGCTTCTATAATTTTAATAGAGTCATTCATACCTTTTTCTTCGATAATCTTTTGTATTTTTATTTTTTCTTCTTTATTTAATCCTATCCAAAGCATAGATATTTTATAACCAAGTTCTTTTTGCAAATTTTTAATTAAAATAAAAATATTATTTAGATTAAATATAACGGAAGAAAATAATCCTCCAACATAACATAAATCGTAATTGTATTTTCTGTCATTTATTATTGTTATCCATTCCAGGAATGTTGCATTGGGTAAATAAATTGCTTTATTTTTATCTATATGATATTCATGTTTTAAATATTCGTAGGCATGAAACACTTTCTTTGCTTTATTGATAAAAATAGAAAGGAGAAGTTTATTTAACATTAATGAACGCGTGAAAAAATCCAGATATGGATCCCTTACATCATTGAAGTTCGGTATTTTTCTTAATTTACTTATAACATATCCTAAAGCAAAATCAATTATATCGCCAGCTATTATTGCATCGTATTTTGCATTAAAAAGCAATCGTAAAGGTCTACTAGAATTTATTGAATACTTAGCAATTGAGATCTTTTGATATTTTGCTAGCGCAAATGCCATCTTTTCATATCTGCTTGGGATTGGTGATTTGGGTAATTGGTTAATCAATAAGATCGTTTTATTTGTTTTTATAGCATATTTCTCTAATTGATTTATTTCATTAAAATCAAACAAATTGTTCTTAATTTTCTCATAAATGTTTTCAAAATTCAACAAATCGTTTTCGTCTCTAATAATACAAGCAAGAGGAATAACTATTCTTTCTTTTATCTTCTTAATTTTTTCAAGAAATTCATTAATTTCTTGCGGTGATCCAAAGCTTTTTCTAAAGTATCTAATTATTATACTACTCGAACTAATTAAAGGCGTTAATGGAAATTTTTTGCATTTATCTTCGAATGATACTTTAATAAGTTTATCCTTTAATTGATAACTATTTAATATTAAATATTTATTTCTTAAAAGATAATTAGCATTAATATAAAATTTTATTATATTTTTACTAATTTCAATATTTTTAAATTTATCTGAAATTAATAAAGTTAATATAAATTTAGGCATTTCATTGCTGCTTAATCCATATTCTTCTTTTACGATATTCCTGATCTTAGCAATCAAGAAAATAATATCTTCAGCACTTAAACCAACAATATTTCTTTTAATTTTTTTCAAATAATTTTCCAAATAAAGTGGGTTATAAAATATAGGATCAAATGTAAAGTACTCAACTTTATCTACCAAATCTTTTAGATGAATTAATACTGATAGTTTAAGATAATCTATCATAACAAATAATTACAATACTTTTGAGCAATACTAGACCAATCAAAAATTTTTGCTCTTTCTATTGCTAACTTAGAATATTTTTTCCTTAATTCATTATCGGAAATTAACAATTCTAAGGCATCTTTTAATTCTTCTGAACTAACCTTAATCAATATGCCTGCGTTATCTAATATTTCTGGAATTCCTCCTGTA